>JAEZWW010000005.1 GCA_023442945.1 Pseudomonadota bacterium
AAGCCGGCGGCATGTGCAGCTGGATCGCCGCGGCCACCAGCTACAGCACGAGCAACCGCATCATGATGCCGTTCTACGTGTTCTATTCGATGTTCGGCTTCCAGCGCGTGGGCGATCTGGCCTGGGCCGCGGGCGACATGCAGGCGCGCGGCTTCCTGCTGGGGGGCACCTCCGGGCGCACCACGCTGAACGGCGAAGGCTTGCAGCACGAAGACGGCCACAGCCAGATCCTGGCCGGCACCATCCCCAACTGCGTGAGCTACGACCCGACCTTCGCGCACGAAGTCGGCGTGATCATCCACCATGGCTTGAAGCGCATGGTGGAGCAGCAGGAAAACGTCTACTACTACCTGACCCTGCTGAACGAAAACTACCCGATGCCCGGCCTGAAACCCGGCACCGAGGAAGAGATCATCAAAGGCATGTACCTGTGCCAGCCCGCTCCGCAGGCGGCGGGCAACGCGCCGCGCGTGCAGCTGCTGGGCTCGGGCACCATCCTGCGCGAGTCGATGGCCGCGCAGGAGTTGCTGCTGAAAGACTGGGGCGTCGCCGCCGATGTCTGGAGCTGCCCCAGCTTTAACGAACTCGGCCGTGAAGGTCAGGACGTGGCGCGCTGGAACCTGCTGCACCCGCTGGAAACGCCGAAGAAGGCCTTCGTCACCCAGCAGCTGGAGCCGCACGCCGGCCCGGTGGTGGCGTCCACCGACTACATGAAGAGCTTCGTCGAGCAGATCCGCCCCTTCATCCCCGAAGGGCGCAGCTACACCGTGTTGGGCACCGACGGCTTTGGCCGCAGCGACTTCCGCTACCGCCTGCGCGAGCACTTCGAGGTTGACCGCCACTACATCACCGTGGCCGCGCTGCACGCGCTGGCCAACGAAGGCAAGGTCCCGATGGACCGCGTGGCGGCGGCCATCAAGCAGTACGGCATCCAGGCCGACAAGATCAACCCGCTGCACGCCTGACCCGGAGGAGACGAGCATGGCAATGGTGGAAGTCAAAGTCCCCGACATCGGCGACTTCGCAGAAGTGGCGGTGATCGAAGTGCTGGTCAAGCCCGGCGACACCGTCAAGGTGGAGCAGAGCCTGGTCACCGTGGAATCCGACAAGGCGTCGATGGAAATACCGTCGAGCCACGCCGGCGTGGTCAAGGAGCTCAAGGTCAAACTGGGCGACAAGATCAGCGAAGGCAGCGTCATCCTGGTGCTGGATGCGGCCGAAGGTTCTGAATCAAAAGCTGCTCCAGCCGTAGATACACCTGCGCAAGCAGCTAGCAATGTTGTAGCGGATGCTCCCGCTGCAGCCGCACCGACACCGGCCGCAGCCCCGGCCGCAGCTGCTGCAAAGGGTCCGATCGAGGTGCGTGTGCCCGACATCGGCGACTTCAAGGACGTCGCCGTGATCGAGGTTTTTGTGCAGCCCGGCGACACCGTCAAGCTGGAGCAAAGCCTGATCACCGTCGAGTCGGACAAGGCCTCGATGGAAATCCCCTCCAGCGCCGCCGGCGTGCTGAAGGAGCTGAAGGTCAAGATCGGCGACAAGCTCAACATCGGCGACCTGCTGGCGATCGTGGAAGGCAGCAGCGCCGACGCGCCAGCGGCTGCGCCCGCACCGGCCAGTGCCCCTGCAGCGGCGCCCGCCGCAGCGCCAGCGGCCGCCGCCGTCGCGGCTGCCCCGGCTTCAGCGCCCGCCGCATCCGCGCCGGCGGCCATGCCCGCGCACAACCCCACGGCCGCGCCCACGGGCCAGCTGCCGTACGCCAGCCCCAGCGTGCGCAAGTTCGCGCGTGAGCTGGGTGTGCCGCTGGAAGAGGTTAAAGGCACCGGCGACAAGGGCCGCATCACCGCCGACGACGTGCAGGCCTTCACCCAACAGGTGATGGCCGGCGCCGTGCAGACCAAGGCGCAGGCGGCCAAGGCACCGGCCGGCGGCTCGGGCGTGGGCCTGGACCTGCTGCCGTGGCCGAAGGTCGACTTCGCCAAGTTCGGCCCGACCGAGCGCAAGGAGCTGTCGCGCATCAAGAAGATCAGCGGCGCCAACCTGTCGCGCAACTGGGTGATGATCCCGCACGTCACCAACAACGACGAAGCCGACATCACCGACCTGGAAGCCTTCCGCGTATCGACGAACGCCGAAGCGGCCAAGGCCAAGAGCGACGTCAAGGTGACCATGCTGGCCTTCGTCATCAAGGCGGTGGTCGCGGCGCTGAAGAAATTCCCCGAGTTCAACACCAGCCTGGACGGCGATACGCTCGTCTACAAGCAGTACTACAACATCGGCTTTGCGGCCGACACGCCCAACGGCCTGGTGGTGCCGGTGCTGAAAGACGCCGACCAGAAAGGCATCATCCAGATCAGCCAGGAGATGGGCGAGCTGGCCAAGAAAGCGCGCGACGGCAAGCTCGGCGTGGCCGACATGCAGGGCGGCTGCATGTCGATCAGCTCGCTGGGCGGCATTGGCGGCACCCACTTCACGCCCATCATCAACGCCCCCGAAGTGGCCATCCTTGGCCTGTCGAAGGGCCGCATGACGCCGGTGTGGGACGGCAAAGCCTTTGTGCCGCGCCTGATGCTGCCGCTGTCGCTCAGCTACGACCACCGCGTCATTGACGGCGCTGCCGCGGCGCGCTTCAACGCGTACCTGGGTCAGGTGCTGGCGGATTACCGCCGCATCCTGCTGTGAGGAGGGACGGACTTCATGACCACCATTGATATCCAGGTCCCCGACATTGGCGACTTCAAGGACGTTGCCGTCATCGAACTGCTGGTCAAACCCGGCGACACCGTCGCGGCCGAGCAGTCGCTGATCACCGTCGAATCCGACAAGGCGTCGATGGAGATCCCGTCGAGCCACGCTGGCGTCGTCAAAGAGCTCAAGGTGAAGATCGGCGACAAGGTCAACCAAGGCTCGGTGATTCTGTCGCTGGACGCGGCCGGCGCCACTGCATCGGCCCCCGCTGCGGCGCCTGCGCCTGCGGCCGAATCCAAGCCGAATGCGGCGCCAGCCCAGGCGCAGCCGGCGCAAGCAGCTCCTGCTTCTGCAGCAAACGCGCCGCGAGCGAGTGCTGCGCCCGGCGTGGCCTTTGGCGGTCAGAGCGATCTGGACTGCGACGTGCTGGTGCTGGGGGGCGGCCCCGGCGGCTATTCGGCGGCGTTCCGCGCGGCCGACCTGGGCTTGAAGGTGGTGCTGGTCGAGCGCTACGCCACGCTGGGTGGCGTGTGCCTGAACGTGGGCTGCATCCCGTCCAAGGCGCTGCTGCACGTGGCCGCGGTGATGGACGAAGTCAGCCACCTGGCGGCGCTGGGCATCGACTACGGCGGCGCGCCCCAGCTCGACATCGACAAGCTGCGCACGCACAAAGAAAAGGTCATCGCCAAGCTGACCGGTGGCCTGGGCGCCATGGCCAAGATGCGCAAGGTGACCGTGCTGCGCGGCTACGGCAACTTTGTCGGCACGCACCACCTGGAAGTGGATGAGACGTCGGGCGACGGCCAGGCCAAGACCGGCAAGAAGCAGGTGGTGCAGTTCAAGCACTGCATCATCGCCGCCGGCAGCCAGGCCGTGCGCCTGCCCTTCATGCCCGACGACCCGCGCGTGGTCGATTCGACCGGCGCGCTGGCGCTGAAGAGCGTGCCCAAGCGCATGCTGGTGCTGGGCGGCGGCATCATTGGCTTGGAGATGGGCACGGTGTATTCGACGCTGGGCGCGCGCCTGGACGTGGTTGAAATGCTGGACGGCCTGATGCAGGGCGCCGACCGCGACCTGGTCAAGGTCTGGCAGAAGATGAATGCGCCGCGCTTCGACCACATCATGCTCAAGACCAAGACCGTGGGCGCCAAGGCCACCGACGCGGGCATTGAAGTCACGTTTGAAGGCGAGGGCGCGCCCGCGCCGCAAACCTACGACCTGGTCCTGCAGGCCGTCGGCCGCAGCCCCAACGGCAAGAAGATCGGCGCCGACAAGGCCGGCGTCGCCGTGACCGACCGCGGCTTCATCGACGTCGACATCCAGATGCGCACCAACGTGCCGCACATCTTCGCCATCGGCGACATCGTCGGCCAGCCCATGCTGGCGCACAAGGCGGTGCACGAAGCGCATGTCGCGGCCGAAGTGATTGCCGGTGAACTGAAGGGCGACGAGGCGCTGGCGCGCAGCGCCTTCAACGCGCGGGTCATCCCCAGCGTGGCCTACACCGACCCCGAAGTGGCCTGGGTCGGCCTGACCGAAGACCAGGCCAAGGCGCAGGGCATCAAGGTCAAGAAGGGCTTGTTCCCCTGGAGCGCGTCCGGCCGCGCCATCGCCAACGGGCGCGACGAAGGCTTCACCAAGCTGCTGTTCGACGACAGCCCTGAAGCGCACGGCCACGGCAAGATCCTGGGCGGCGGCATCGTCGGCACCCACGCCGGCGACATGATTGGCGAGATCGCCCTGGCCATCGAAATGGGCGCTGACGCGGTCGACATCGGCAAGACCATCCATCCGCACCCCACGCTGGGCGAGAGCATCGGCATGGCGGCGGAAGTGGCGCACGGCAGCTGCACGGATTTGCCGCCGCAGAAGAAGTAGCGCTATTGAATCGGTAGCTGGCCGCGCAAGTCCTTCTAGGGCTGCGCGGCTTTTTTTATCTTATTCATTGCAGCAGGGTGGGTGGTGTTTGTAGGCCATGAAAAAGCCAGTCTCCCGGTTGGCAAATCGCGCCGGGCGTCCAAGCATGAGCCGTGCGCTGGCCGGGCGCATTGCGGAGTTGGCGCGCTGCTCGTGTCGCTGTGCTTCGCTGCGGCGGCAGTCCCGGAGCTGGCGAGGGCGACAGAAGCCGGCTTTCGCGTGGACCGTTTGGAGATCGGTGACCACCGCACGGTCACGTTGAAATACGCCGGGACGCACCTGGTGTTTGTCGGTCTCCAACAGTGTCCGCCCGTGCTTCCGTGTGTCGTCAGCGGCGTTCAACGGTTTTATCGCCTCGACGGTTCCCTGTCGCACCAAATAGAACTTGGGCCCAGCCGAACACTGCAGTTTGAAGGCGTGCCCGACCTGGTTCGCCAGGTCACGGAGTTCAACGAACAGGAACAGGTCACGCGGCGGTGGTCAGCGCACCGATGTACCGAATGCGATTGGTCGCCCGCAGGCGTCTGGCGCTGGTACCGCAATGGCAAGGTGATTCGCTCGGTCGACATGAGCCGCTTGAGCAGCGCTCAGGTGAGCGAGCGCGATTGGCAGGACGCCAATCGGCCAGAGCTCGAAACCGATTGATGGTCGCAGCGCGCCGGCGTCCTTCTCCTCGCGACATGGCCAGTGTCAAACCAGGCACCGCGAGCACTTACAGCGGCTTAGAGTGTTGATTTGCCAAGCCGCGGTATCGCCTCTCAATCCACCGTCGCCCCCGACGCCTTCACGATCGGCGCCCAGTTGGTGACTTCGGCACGGATGAACTTGCTGAAGTCTTGCGGCGTGTTTTTCTCGGCCACGGCGCCGAGCTTGGCGTAAGCCTCTTTCACCTCGGGCTTGTCGAAGGCGGCGTTCATCGCCTTGTTCAGCTTGTCCACGATGTCCTTGGGCGTGCCCTTGGGCGCGATCAGGCCGAACCACGAGCTCACGTCGAAGGGTTTGACACCGCTTTCTTCCATCGTCGGCAAGTCGGGCGCGGAAGGCGAACGGGTTTTGGTCGTCACCGCCAGCGCCTTCAGCTTGCCCGCCTGTACATGCGGCCAGGATGCGGGCATGTTGTCGAACATGAACTGCACCTGGTTGCCAATCAGGTCGGTGACAGCGGGGGCGCTGCCCTTGTAGGGAATGTGCTGGGTCTTCAGGCCTGTGCGGACCTTGAACATCTCACCCGCCATGTGGATCGACGTGCCGCTGCCGGACGAAGCGTAGGAAATCTTGCCTTCGTTGGCCTTGGCCCAGGCGATGAATTCCTTGACGTTCTTGGCCGGCACGTTGGGGTTGACGACCAGGATATTGGGCACCTTGGCGCCCAGGGCCACGGCTTCGAAGTCGCGGTTCAGGTCGAATTTGACTTTGGGGTAGAGCGTCTGGTTGATGGCGCTGGTTACCGCCACGAAGAGCAGAGTGTAGCCGTCCGGCGGCGCCGCGGCGACCATGTCGGTGGCGATGTTGCTGCCCGCGCCCGGCTTGTTGTCAACCACGAAGGACTGGCCCAGCGCCGTGGTCAATTCCTTGGCCATGATGCGCGCCACGATGTCGGTGGTGCCGCCGGCCGAGAAGCCCACCACCACGCGCACCGGCTTGGTAGGGTAATTGGCCTCGGCGGATGCGCCCAGGGCGCACACCGCCAGACAGGCGGCGCTGACTTGTGCGATTCGACGTCGGGTCCAAAGTCCTGTTACAGCCATGCGGGGTCTCCAATCGGTGGTACTGCTGCGGCGACATGCCGCGCTCGAACCACTCTAGAGGTGCTCGGTGGCGTATGACAAGGGGTGCAACCCGTAGGCGCCGGCCGTCCCTGGGCCCAGGGCGCCTTTTTGGGGGTGGTCAACGCGGGCTTGAAGCAGCGCGCGCCGTCACCGGCGCGCCTCTCAGTTGTACGCCTCGGCCGGCTTGTCGTTGGGAGTTTTGAAGGCCGCCTCCAGTGCCGCGGGGAAGGGCAGGTTGAGCGCGGTGTTGCGCGGCGGAATGGGCTGGGTGAACCACTTGTCGAACATCTTGCGCAACTCGCCGCTGTCCATCAGCTTCTTGATCTCCGCGTCGACGGCGGTCTGGAACGGCGCGTCGCCCTTGCGCAGCATCAGCGCAATCGGCTCCTGTCCCAGCGGCGCGCCCACGATCTTGTAGTCCTGCGGGTTGGCCAAGTTGGCGATGTTGCCGGCCAGGGTGTTGTCGTCCATGGCAAAGGCGTCGGCGCGGCCCTGCTGCACCATCAGCATGCTGTCGGCGTGGTCTTTGGCCAGGATCAGGTTGAACTTCAGGCCGTCGCGTTCCAGCTTGCGCAGGCGCGGCACCAGGGTCGTGCCGGTGGTCGTCACCACGGTCTTGCCGTTCAGCTGTTCGACCGATTCAATGCCCGAATTCGCCTTGACCGCGTAGCGCGCCTCGGTGATGTAGGTGGTGTAGGCGAAGTCCACCTGCTCCTTGCGCGCGGCGGTGTTGCTGGTGGAACCGCATTCGATGTCCACCGTGCCGTTTTGTACCAGCGCGATCCGGTTCTGCGCCGTCACCAGCTGGTAGCGCAGCTGGGCGCCCGGCGCCACCGCTTTGGCGATGCGCTCGCACAGCTCCACGTGGTAGCCCACGTACTTGCCACCGCCAACGTTGTAGGCCAGCGGCGCGGACGCTTCGCGCACGCCCAGGGTGAGGGTGTTGGTGGCCTTGACCTTGTCCAACACACCGGTCTGGGCTGCGGCGGCGCAGGCCACGAAGGCGGTGCCCAAGGCCAGGGTCTTTGCAATGCGGTTCATGCGTTTTGTCTCCGTCTTTCTTGGTTTTGGGTCGCTGGCTGTTCAGGCCGCGACCAGCTTGTTTCGGCTGATTTCGTCCAGGCTGGCTTTCAGGGCTGCGTCCAGAATGTCGACGCCGCGGTCGATTTCCTGGTGGGTCGCGGTCAATGGCGGGGCAATGCGCCAGACCGAGCCGCGCTCGGGTCGACGGCGGATGTTCATGCTCAGGCCCATTTCGTAGCAGCGCTGCGTGGTCAGCGCGCCCAGCGCGTGGTAGGGCTCGCGTGTGTCGCGGTCCTTGACCAGCTCGACGCCCAGCAACATGCCTTCGCCGCGCACGTCGCCAATGGCTTCATAGCGCGACTGCAGTTCCTGCAGGCGTTGGCGCAGGTAGGCGCCGGTGGTGCGGGCTTTTTCGATCAGGTTTTCCTGCTGGATGGTGCGCAGCACCGCCAGGCCCACCGTGGCCGGCAGCGGGTCCGACACGTGGCTGGTGTAGAAGGTGAAGCCCTTGCTGTGGATGTCTTCTTCGATTTCGGGTGTGGTGGCCACGGCGGCCAGCGGCAGGCCGCCGCCCATGGTTTTGGACACCGAGATGATGTCGGGCGTCACGCCAAAGTAGTCGGCCGCGTGCCGGTGGCCGATGCGGCCGAAGGCGGTTTGCGCCTCATCAAAGATCAGCAGCATGCCGCGCTCGGTCGCGGCTTCGCGCAGGCGCTTCATGTACGACTTGGGCGGCACCAGCACGCCGCCGGCGCTGATGATGGGCTCGATGATGATGGCCGCCTTGCGCCCGGTGGACGCCATGTCGTACATCTTCAGGCCCATCTCCAGGCAGGCCAGGGCCGAGGCTTCGCCCTCCATGTCCTTGATGTACGGGCGGTAGACGTTGGGCTCCGGCATGACGAAAACGCCCGGCACGTGCACGCCATAACCCTTGCGGTCGCTGGCGAAGGACGCCGCCGACGCGCCCCCAGTCACCCCGTGCCAGGAGCCGCCCACAGCCAGGATCTCGAAGCCTTCCTTGTGCATCTTGGCCATGCGGATGGCCACTTCATTGCTCTCGGAGCCGGTGTTGATGAAGATGGATTTGCTCAGGCCCTTGGGCATCCAGTCCTTGGCCATTGTCTCGGCCAACTGCGCGACCACTTCGGGGATCATCCCGCTGAACATGTGGTACGCCTTCTCGCCGGCCTCCTGCACGGCCTGAACGATGGCGGGGTGGTTGTGGCCGATGGTGGCGCACATCTGGCCCGAGGTGAAGTCGAGGATCTCGCGCCCTGTGTCGTCCACCACGATGCAGCCCTTGGCGCTGCGAAACAGGTTGGGGAAGGTGTCGCCGCCGTAGCGGACCATGTACTCCTTGGCGGCTCGCCTCAAATCGCTGTTCATCTCGGTGCCTCTTGCTGGGTTGGGTTGCAGATGAGCGCAGTATTCGAGCCGCGATGCGCTCCCGTCCAACGTCAAAAACGCAAATCGCGCCATGCGCCAAACGCATGACACATGCAGCAATCGGATCGGAAAGGATGCTGCAAAGGGCGACCTGCCGTGGCGCGGCGCTACGATGCGCCGCTGGTACAGCAGCCGGCGGAAGAGCAGCACGATGGAAACGCGGTGGATTCAGGATTTCGTGACCCTCACGGAAGTGCGCAACTTCACGCGGGCGGCCGAATTGCGCAACGTGTCGCAGGCCGCCTTCAGCCGGCGCATTCAGGCGCTGGAACAGTGGCTGGACACCACCCTGGTTGACCGCACCTGCTACCCGTTGCGCATCACCGAAGCCGGCGAGCGCTTTCGCCCCGCGGCCGTGGCCTTGCTGGACCAGATCGCCGACACCAAGGCCGACGTGGCTGGCCAGCAGTCGGGCAGCCGGCTCAAGGTGGCCTTGCCCTTTGCGCTGGCGGCGACGCGCCTGGCCGGCTGGTGGCGCCACTGGTGCCCGGACCCGGACGTGCAGCTGCAGGTTGAGACGGGCAACGTGCACGACACCTTGCAAGCCTTGTCCGAAGGCCGGGTCGACTTGGTGATTGCCTACACCCACGCGTCCAGCCCGGCGCTGGCCGACGTCAGCCGCCACGACGTGCTGCGCCTGGGCAGCGAGCGGCTGCAGCCTTACGCTGCCGCGCGCGACGGCCAGCCGCTGCACGCCTTTCCGGGCACGCCCGTGCAACCCGTGCCTTTGCTGATGTACGCGCCCAGCGTCTACTTCGCCCGCGTGGTCGACACCGTGCTGGACGGCACGGACGCGCGCGTCCACGGCTTTCCCGCGGTGGAGTCGGCCATGACCGATGTGCTGGCCAGCATGGCGCAGGAAGGCTTGGGCGTGGCGTGGCTGCCGGACAGCAGCTTTGTCGGCGGGCGCTACCCCGGTCTGGTTCCGTTGGGTGGCGGTCGCTGGTCGATCGACATCGACATCGCGGCCTACCGCGTGAAGGCCAACAGCCGCCGCGTGCTGGAGCGCACCTGGGCGCGCTTGGTTAGCACGCCGGGTGACGTCGGGCGCTGAGCACTGCCGCGCCCGTTAGGATCGGCGCCGTCCCCGCTTTCATCACGCTCTCGCATGCAGCACCTGCTCCAAGCCATCGACACGATGCCCCTCTGCACCGAGGCGCAGCGCCTATTCCACGGGCGCGGCGGCCGGTTTGTGGGGGAGGAGCAGTGGACGCTGGACGCGCTGCCGCCGGCGTTGGTGGTCACCAGCTTCCAGACGGTGACCGACGCGCAGCTGGCCGACATCGGCGCGCGCTTGCAGGCGCGTTGGGACGCGTTGGCCACCGGCACGCCGCTGACCTGGGTGTTCCAGTCGCGCGCGCCGGGCGGGCAGGCCGATACGCGGCTGATGGCGGGCACGCTGCCCGACCTGCACACTGCCGAGGAGGCCGGCGCGCGCTACCGCCTGCAGCTGCTGCGCGGGCAAAACCACGGCCTGTTTCTGGACATGGCGGAGGGGCGGCGTTGGGTGCGCGAACAGTGCGCGGCGCTGGCCGAGCGCGATGGCGGCGGGGCGCGTGTGCTCAACCTGTTCGCCTACACCTGCGCGTTTTCCGTCGTGGCCTTGCTGGGCGGCGCGGCGCAGGTCGTCAACATCGACATGGCGCGCGGCGCGCTGGTCGTGGGCCAGCAAAACCACCGGTTGAACGGGCTGCTGGGGCCAGGGCAGGGCAGCGCCAGCTTTCTGGCGCACGACATCTTCAGCACCTGGGGCAAGCTGAGCCGCGCCGGGCCGTACGACCTGGTGATCGTCGACCCGCCCAGCTACCAGAAGGGCAGCTTCATCGCGACCACGGACTACCCGCGCCTGATGCGCCGCCTGTCCGATCTGCTGGCGCCCGGCGGTCAGGCGCTGCTGTGCCTGAATGCGCCCGAGCTGGGCCCCGACTTCATTGACGAGGCGATGCGCGAACAAGCGCCCAGTCTGCAGCGCGTGGGCCGGCTGCCCAACCCGCCGGCGTTTGCCGACCGGGACGAAGCACGTTCGCTCAAGGTGATCGTGTACCGCGCGCCCGGCTGAGCGCCGACCATCAGCGCGACGCCTTCGCCAGCGTCTTCACCGCCGCACCGATGGCGCGCGCGGATGCGGCCCAGCCGTCCCATGGCGCGTTGCCAATGTGCAGGCGCTCTTCGATGTTGCCCACCGTCCAGTGCGCGCCGCCGCTGACCCGGGCCAACTCGTCCCAGGCGATCGGCACCGACACGCCCATGCCGGGCCGCGCGCGCGCCGACCACGCCGCCACCGTCGTCGCCCCGCGGCCGTTGCGCAGGTAGTCCGGGTAGATGCGGCCGACGCGGTTCTTCGGCCCGCTGATGGCGGTGAAGCGGTCCGGCATCAGGCGCGCCAGGTGCTCGGCCAACGCGCGGCTGAAGTCCTTGACCGCGTCCCAACTCTGCAGGCGCTTGATCGGCACCACCACGTGCAAGCCCTTGCCGCCGCTGGTTTTCAGGAACGGCACCAGGCCCAGCTCGGTCAGCAGCGTGCGCGCCAGTTGGGCGGCTTCCTGCACCTGCGCCCAAGCCACGCCTTCGCCGGGGTCGAGGTCGAGCACGAAGCGGTCGGGCCGTTCAATCTTGTCGGCGGTGGCGTTCCAGGTGTGCAGCTCGACGGTGTTGAATTGCACCACCGCCAGCAGCGCGGCGGCGTTGTCGATCGCCAGCAGCGGCGCGTGGCCAGGGTCCAGTTCCGTGGGCAGCTGCGTCACGGCGGCGATCGGGCGCCCTTGCAGATGCTTCTGGAAGAACAGCTCGCCGTCCAGGCCATCGGGCGCGCGCAGCAGCGCGACTGGGCGGTCGGTCAGGTGCGGCTGGATCAGCGGCGCCACGGTGGCGTAGTAACGCGCCAGCGCCAGCTTGGTGGTGCCGCTCGCGGGGTCGATCACGCGCTCGGGGTGCGTCAACTGCTGGCCGTCGAGAGTGGGGGAGGCGGGCATGGTTGCTCCTTGTTTGGTAGCTGCCTGCGCAGGTGGTTGTAGGGCCAGAGGGCGATTCTTCTTTGAAACACCGGGTAATTCGACTTTCCTTGCCGCCTTGTCCTCGCGCAGCCCCAGGAACACGGCCTGCCGCACGTGACCCTGCGGCGTCAGCCCCGCGTGGCGCACCTGGGCGACCAGATCGGGCGCCACCCATTGCACCCGGCCCGGCACTTTATCGACCGGCGCCAGCGGGCTGGTGGCGCGCGTCAGCGGGGCCAGACGACGCTGCAACGCCGCCAGCGTCGCGCCAGAAAACCCGCTGCCGACGTTTCCGGCCCAGCGCAGCCGGCCCTGGTCGTCGTGCGCGGCCAGCACGAGCGCGCCCAGGGCGCTGCGCGTACCCTGACCGCTGGTGAAGCCAGCGACGACGAATTCGTCGCTCTGCTGGCACTTCAGCTTGATCCAGTCGCCCGAGCGGCCGGCGCGGTAAGGCGCGTCCAGCCGCTTGCCAATCAGCCCTTCCAACCCCATTCGGCAGGCGCTGTCCAGCAGGCTGGCGGGGTCGCCGGGCAGCACGGCAGACAGGCGCACCGGGCCTGCGCTGGGCAGGAGGGCGGCTTCGAGGGCAGCGCGGCGCTCGGCCAGCGGCCGGGCCGACTGGTCCACGCCGCACAGCCAGGGCGCGTCGAACAGGTAGAGCACCAGATCGCCCGCGCGCCGCTCATCGAACCCGCGCTGCAGCGCGGCAAAGTCGGGCACGCCGTCGTCGTTCGGCATGACAACCTCGCCATCCAGCCAGCTGCCGGGCAGCTTCAGCGCGGCGACGGCTTGCGCCAGCGCGGGCATGCGCGCCGTCCAGTCCAGGCCGTTGCGGGTGATCAGGCGCACGGCGCCCGCAGCGTCCACACGCGCCAGCAGACGGTAGCCGTCGAACTTCATCTCCCACTGCCAGTCGGCGGGGTTGGCAGGGGGCGCTTCGACCAACTGGGCGAGCTCGGGCGACAGCATGTCGGGCAGCGGCGCGATGGTTGGCGCCGGGACGCTGCGTCGACGCCCAGCCGAGGGGGGCGCTTGCGGTGCGGGTGAGGGCGAAGACGGCTGCGCAGATGGACTCAGCCCGCGCGCTGCGGCCGGTGGAGACGCCCGCGCCGGCCCCGGCGCCTTGGTTGCAGCGTCGCTGGCCGGCCCGACCGAATCGGGCAGCGCGGCGGTCACATCGAATGCGCTGACTGGGCGCGCTTCGGCGTCGCGGTCTTTGATCAGCAGCCACGGCGGCTGGCGCGCCTCGGGGTCTTTCAGCCGCACCAGCGCCCAGCGCCCGCGCAACTTGACGCCGTGCAAGTCGAACTTGATGTGCCCTTGGACGAAGTCCTGCGCCGGGTCGCCCACCGGCGCCCAGGTCCCGCGGTCCCACACGATGACGCGGCCGCTGCCGTACTGGCCGGGCGGGATCTGGCCTTCGAAGTCGTTGTAGGCGATGGGGTGGTCTTCGACCTGCACGGCCAGGCGTTTGTCGGCCGGGTCCAGGCTGGGGCCTTTGGGCACGGCCCAGCTGTGCATGGTGCCGGCCCATTCCAGCCGCAGGTCGTAGTGCAGGCGGCTGGCCCAGTGCTTCTGGATGACGTAGCGCAGGCCGGCGGCGGTAGGGCCGGCGACGGTGCCTTCGGGCTCGGGTGTGCGCTCAAAATTGCGCTTGGCGCGGTAGGGCCGCAGCGCGTCCGGCATGTCTTTTGCTATCGAAAGAGAAGCTGGTTGCGCAGGTGGTTCTAGGGCAGAAGGGCGATTTGACTTGAAATCGCCCTTCGCCGGCGCACGGCGCTTCGGCTGCGGGGCCGTGGACCCCAGCGCCTCAGGCGCGCTTGCGTGGCGCGCGCGGCTTGGCTTTGGCGGGGGGCGCTTCGGGCTCGCCATCGTCGTCCTTGTCCTTCGCGCCGCCTTGCAGGCTGCGCTTGAGCAGCTCGGTCAGGTCGATGATCTCGGCGCCCGGCTTGGCGCTGCCACCCTCGGTGGCCGGCGCCACTTTCTCGACGCTCTTGACCTCGCCCGACTCGGCCTTCTGGCGCACCAGACGCATGATCTCGTCGCGGAAGGAATCGCGGAATTCGTCCGCGTCCCACGGCGCCGTCATCTCCTCGATCAATTGGCGCGCCATCTTCAGCTCGCCCTCTTTCAAACCCGCCGCCTTTACGCCGGCCGGCGGCAGCTTCAGCGCTTCAAACGAACGGATCTCGCCGCCCCAGCGCAGCAGGTTCAGGATCAGCGCCGGCCCGCTGGGCACCAGCACGGCCAGGTGCTGCTTGGTCTGGATCACCACGCGGGCCACGCCGACGCGCTCGGTCTCCAGCAGCGCCTCGCGCAGCAGGGCATAAACCTTCTCGCCGCGGTTGATGGGCGCCAGGTAGTACGGGCGCTCCAGGTAGACAAACGGGATCTCGCTGGCGTGGATGAAGCTTTCGATCTCGATCGTCTGCGTGGTCTTGGGGAAGGCCGCCTTGATCTCGTCCGCGCTCAGCACCACGTACTGGCCGTCTTCCACTTCCACGCCTTTGACGATGTCGGCCGCAGCAATCTCCTTGCCGGTCTTTTTGTTGATGCGCTTGTAGCCCACCGGCTCCATGGTGCGGCGGTCCAGCCAGTCGAAGTCGACGCCGCCGCTGGTTGTCGCGGTGTACAGCGCGACGGGGATGTGGACCAGCCCGAAGCTGATCGCGCCCTTCCACACCACCCGCGCCTGGGCGCGGGGCGTGGCGTCGTCTTCGTCGGTGGTGGTGGCGGGGGTCTTGGGCATGGCTTGCGGTGCGCGGCCGGCTGAACGGGGAACTTTCAGCTTAGGCCGGCACGCCGCGCCCAGCTGTAGGACGGCGCCGGGCCTGGCCGCCGCGCGGTCAGCAGCTGGGCTTGCCGCTCCGGTGGTTGATGGCGCCGTGGGCGATCAGCAGCTTTTGCATGTCGGGGTAGCCGTTGTCGCAGGCAAAGCTCAGCGCGCTCTGGTCCTTGACCTTGGACACGAGGTTCAAGTCGGCCCCTTCGGCGATGAAGTACTTCACCGTGTCCATGCGGTTGTTGCTGGCGGCGACCATGACGAAGGTTTCGCCCTCCCGGTCGCTTTTCTGGTCGTTGATCTGGATGTCGTCCTTCAGCAGCGCGCGCGACTTCTTCACCAGGGCCACGCTGTTGCCCAGCACGGCCGACTTGAACACGTTGAACACGTCGCCGCGGTCGGTGGCGCGCAGGTTGGCGCCGCGCGCAACCAGCAGGTCGAACATGTCCTCGTAGCCGATGAAGGCGGCCCAGCCCAACGCGGTCTGGCCCTGGCTGGCTTCGTCCTTGGCTTCGATGTTTTGGCCGGCGTCCAGCATGCGTTTGACGGTGGCGGTGTCGCCGCGCTTGACGGCGTCGAACCAGGCGGCGTCGGGCCCGGTGGAGGGCTTGCCGTAGAAGACGCGGTGCGGCAGCTTCTTGGCGTTGGCGATCTCTTCCATCTGCGCCTGCGTCAGGCGCCAGCCGCTGGCGGCCGGGGCGGCGGTCGATGCCGCGGTGGACGGCGCGGTGCTGGCACGCGGCGAGGTGCCAGCGCCGCCACAGGCGCTGAGGGCAAGGGCCAGGCCCAGGGCGATGGCGCTGGGGGCGAGATGGCGGAGAGTGGGCGGCATGCAGGCTCCAAAAAAGCGGGTCGATGCCGCCGAAAATACCCGATGGAGCATGCATTGCGCGTCAGCCAAGGGCGCAAATGCCGGGAGCGCCAGGGCGTGGCCCCGCGCGGGCGGTCTTGCGCAGTGGGGCGACGCGTGGCGCAGCGCCTCAAGTCAAGGTCAGGATGTGCGCCCATTCCGCTGCCGTGACCGGGGTGATCGACAGGCGGTTGCCGCGCTGCAGCACGCGCATGTCGGCCAGGGCGGGCACGGCGCGCAGCGCGGCCAGGCTGATCAGCGGCGTCTTGCGCAGCGCCTGCACGTCCAGCAGCAGCCAGCGCGGTTGGTCGGCGGGCGATTTGGGGTCGAAATAGGGCGAATCGGGGTCGAACTGCGTCGGGTCGGGCCGCGTGGCGGAGGCGACGCGCGCGATGCCGGCGATGCCCGGCTCGGGGCAACTGGAGTGGTAGAACAGCACGCCGTCGCCCACGTGCATGTCGTCGCGCATGAAGTTGCGCGCCTGGTAGTTGCGCACGCCGGTCCAGGGCACGGTGTGGTCAGGCGCGGCCAGGGCGTCGTCGATGCTGCATTCGTCGGGCTCGGACTTCATCAGCCAGTAGCGCGGCGGGCGATCAGCATCGGCGTCGGCGGCAGGGGCGGGGTGGGGAGCGCGGGGCATGGGCGCATTGTGCGCGCCCAGTGCGAGCGGCGGGACCCGCGGCGCACCGCCTGTGCGGGCGGGCGCCTCCCGCGCGCGCCAAGCTCGCCGACAGGTGGTTCAGGGGGTTTTCAAGGAAAATCGGCCGCTGGCCCTACAACCATCTGCGCGACCAGCTATTCAAAGTATAGCGTTCTGGCGCTGCTTTTTACAGCTTGGCCAGCCGCGCCAGCGCCGCGCGCAAGGTGTCGTCCTTCTTGGCGAAACAAAAGCGCACCACTTTCTGGTCGAACCCGTTGCCGTAGAAGGCCGACAGCGGGATGGCGGCGACGCCGATTTCGCGCGTCAGCCACTGGCAGAAGTCGGCTTCGCTCAAATCGCGCTCAGGCACGCCCAAACCGTCGATGGCGACGCACTGGAAGTACGTGCCTTCGCAGGGCAGCAGGCGGAACTTGGTCGACGCCAGTCCTTGGCGGAACAGGTCGCGCTTGGCGGCGTAGAAGGCGGGCAGGTCGACGTAGGGCGCCGGGTCGTGCAGGTAGCGCGCCAGGCCGTGCTGCATGGGCGTGTTGACGGTGAACACGTTGAACTGGTGCACCTTGCGGAATTCTGCCGTCAGCGCCGCGGGCGCGGCGACGTAGCCGACCTTCCAGCCCGTCACGTGGAAGGTCTTGCCGAAGCTGCTGATGATGAAGCTGCGCGCGGCCAGGCCCGGGTAACGCGCGACGCTTTCGTGCTGCAGCGGGGCAAACACCATGTGCTCGTACACCTCGTCGCTGATGACCAGCACATTGGTCGGCGCCAGCAGCGCGTCCAGGCGCTGCATGTCGGCCGGCGACCAGACGGTGCCACTGGGGTTGTGCGGCGAATTGATCAGGATGGCGCGCGTGCGCGGGCTGAGCGCTGCGGCGATCTTGTCGAAGTCCGGCCGGAAGGTGCCGGGTGTCAGCGGCACGCGCACCACGGTGGCGCCGGTCAGCTCGATGTTCGGCACGTAGCTGTCGTAGCAGGGCTCGAGCACGATGACTTCGTCGCCTGGGCCGGCGCAGCACAGGATGGCCGTCAGGATCGCCTGCGTGGCGCCGGCGGTCACGGTGATCTCGCTGCCCGCGTCGTAGGCGCGGCCGTATTGGGCCTGGATCTTGCCGGCAATCGCCTCGCGCAGCACCGGCACGCCGGTCATCGGCGGGTACTGGTTCAGGCCTTCGCGCATGGCGTTGTTCACGCCGTCCACCAGCTTCGGGTCGCAGTCGAAATCGGGGAAGCCCTGGCCCAGATTCACCGCCTGGTGCTCGGTGGCCAGCGCCGACATCACGGTGAAGATGGTGGTGCCCACGTTCGGCAGCCGGGAAGGAAAAATAGGCGTCGTCGTCGTCATCGGAATCGCGAGAGGTGAAAAGGTGTTTTACAAACGAAATCGCCGTCCAGCCCTAGGGGGACTTGCGCGGCCAGCTAGAAAATTAAGAGCATGAGGGCGTTGGCAACGCACCGACGCCCGCAGTGCACGTCAGCGCCGCACACCCCCAAAACCAGCAAACGCCGTCGCCGCACCTGCGGCGGCGACTGGCGTTGTCCCCCCTCCCGAAGCGCGCAGCGCGAAGAGAGAGGGGGGAAGGCGCGTCAGCGCCACAGGGGGGAGCTCAGAGTTCATAGTCAGCGACATGCCCGCTCATCGCCCGCAGGATCAAATCCTTGTCGAGCCGGTCGGACAGCAGGCTGGCGAACTGGTAGACAAAATCGCGCAAATAGGCGCCGCGCTTCAGGGCGATGCGCGCCACGTTCTGGCCCAGCAGTTGGCCCAGCGGGCGGGTCACCAGGTCGGGGTCTTTTTCCGCCTCCACCGCCATCTCGGCCACGATGCCGATGCCCAGGCCCAGACGCACATAGGTCTTGATGACGTCGGAATCGATCGCCTCCAGCACGATGCGCGGCGTCAGCTGGCGCTGGGCAAACGCGGTGTCGATGCGGGTGCGGCCGGTGAAGGATGGGTGGTAGGTGATCAGCGGCTCGGCCGCGATGTCTTCCAGCGACAGGCGCGCCTTCTGGGCCAGCGGGTGGGTGCGCGGCAGCACCAGCACGTGCTGCCATTCGTAGCAGGGCAGGGTGACCAGTTCGGGGTAGTTGGCCAGCGATTCGGTGGCGATGCCGATCTCCGCCGTTTCTTCGATCACCATGCGCGCCACCTGGTCGGGCGCGCCCTGGTGCAGGCTGATGTTGACCTTGGGGTAGCGCTCGCGCAGCTTGGCCACGGGAATCGGCAGCACGTAGCGCGCCTGGGTGTGGGTCGTGGCGATCGACAGGGTGCCGGTGTCCTGCGCGCTGTATTCCTCGCCGATGCGCTTCAGGTTGCCGACTTCGCGCTGGATGATGGCGATGGCTTCCAGCACTTTTTCACCGGGTTCGGTCACGCGCTTGAGGCGCTTGCCGTGGCGGGTGAAGATCTCGATGCCGAGCTCTTCTTCCAGCTCGATGATGGCTTTGGAGACGCCGGGCTGCGAAGTGTGCAGCGCCTTGGCCGCTTCGGTCAGGTTCAGGTTGCGGCGCACGGCCTCCTGAACAAAGCGAAACTGGTGCAGGTTCATGGTGTTTGGAATATAGAACCTGTTTATTATGCCGTATAGGTTCTAAAGATTCCTGACACCTAAGGCGATCCGAGCGCCGTGCGGGCCATGGTGTCGAGCACGTCCGGGTGCTCGCCGATGGCCGGGCGCAGGTCCATCGACAGGTCGGGGTGGCGCTCGCGCAGCTCGGCCAGAAGGCGCGGCAGATCTTCCCGCGCGTGGCGCCCGGCACCGAGGAACATCGGCCAGACGGTGATCGAGGTGGCGCCTTCACCCTCCAAGGCCTGCACCGCCGTGGCCAGGTCGGGCGCGGTCAGCTCCAGGTAGGCACAGGCGACCAGCGTGCCCGGGGCCAGCTGGCGCATGCGTGCGGCCACCGCCTCGATCGGTGCGCGCCAGAGCGGGTCGCGCGAGCCGTGGGCGAACAGCACGGTGGCGTGGCGCGGTGCGGGCGTGGTCACCGCTAACGCCTCAGCACCAGCCAGCTGAAGGCGCCCAGCGAGAGGATGGAATACAGGATCCCTGGCAAGGCCGCGGCGACCCAGGGCTCCCAATTGCGCAGGTTGCCGACAAAGCCGAACACGTTGTTGAGCAGGAAGAAGCTGATGCCGACCAGCACGCCCATGAAGACGTAACCGGCGATGTTGCCGGAGCGGAAGTGCAGGTAAGCAAAGGGCAGGGCCAGCACCATCATCACCAGGCAGCTCAAGGGGTAGAAGACCTTGCGCCAGAACTCGATTTCATAGCGCTGAGCGCTCTGGCCGTTGGCCTGCAGGTGGTTGATGTACTGGTACAGATCCAGCGTCTGCATCTTGTCGGGGCTGAGAAGGGCGGCGGCCACCATGTCCAGGGTGATGGTGGTCGGCCAGCGCCATTCGGGCAGCTTGGTCACCGTCAACTTGGCGTCGTTCGGGCTCGTGACTTCGTAGGAGCGGCGCACCACGTCCTGCAACTGCCAGCCGTCGCGCTCGAACGAGCCCTTGGCTGCGCGCGTGGCCGACGTGAGGCGGCCGCTGCCCGGATCGAATTCAAAAATGCGGACCTGCCCCATCGACCCGTCCGAAGCCAGCGAGCCGACGTTGACCGAGTAGTTGTGCGCGGCCTGCTTGTCCTTCATCCAGGCGCCGGTGCGGCCCACGGTGATGTCACCCAGAAAGCGCGCCTGCAGCTGCTGCGACGCCTTGTTGGCCGCCGGTGCCACGTAATCGCCGAAGATGAAGGTCAGCACCACAAAGCCCAGACCCAGCGACAGCAGTGTGGCCAGGGCGCGCTGCGGCCCGAGGCCGCTGGTGCGCAGGATGGTGTATTCCGAGCTTTCGGCCAGCCGGGCCATGACGTAGATCGTGCCAATCAGCACGGTGATCGGCAGCAACTCGTACAAGTGGTTGGGCAACTGCAGCGCGACGTACAGCAGCGCGTAGCCGACGCTGTAGCCGTGCTCGGCGCCGCGGCGCAGCTCGCCGAACTGGTCGACAAAATCGAAAAAGAAGAACAGGGCCAGGAAGGCGACGGTGACGAAGCCCACCGAACGCAGGATTTCGCTGTAGATGAGGCGGCGGATCGTCCTCATGCCGCGGCCTCCTTGCGCCGCAGGCGCGGCAGGCTCCAGTTGCCGTTGCGGGCCAGGAGCCAGGCCATGGTCAGTGCAAAAATGCCGCCGTGCAGCAGAATCAAAAAGGGCACCAGCCCGATGCGGCCGTTGCCGATCCAGCTTTGACCGGCGCTCAGCAGGTTGTAGTAGCTGGCGAAAGCGAACAGCGAGAACACCAGGCCGCCGCTGCGTCCGACGCGCGGGTTGACGCGCGTGGCCGCCAGCGCGATGAGCACGCAGTTGATGGCGGCCAGTGCCAGGCCAATGCGCCAGGACAATTCGGCCATGTTGTCGCGGTTCGGGTCGGCCAGCAGCACCCGCGTGGGCTTCATGGTGGGCGAATTGTTGTCGGTCGGGCCCAGGGCGCGCGCGTTGATGCGGTTGCCGTACTGGGCGAACTCGCTCACGCGGGTGGCGCCGGTGTCGATCTCGGTTTCCAGGCGATTGCCTTTTTCCAGGATCAGGTAACGCTCACCCTTCACGGTGGCCAGGTGGCCGCTGGCGGCGGTGGTCACGCTTTCCTTGCCGCGGTCGTTGGAGGCGATGAAGATGTTGTTGCCCGAATCGGCGTCGGCCGTGTCCTTGTCGATAAAGAACACGCGCTGGCCACCCGCCGATTCGATGAAGCGGCCGGGCGCTACCCGCTCGATGTCGTTGCGGCCCTGAAAGCGGTCGCGCAGCTCGCGGATCTGCTGGTTGGACCATGGCCAGACGAAGAGCGCCAGAACGAAGATGGCGATCAGCACCGGCGCGGCAAAGCGCAGCACAGGGCGCAAAAAGCTCAACAGGCTCTGGCCGGCCGAGAACCAGACCACCATCTCGCTGCTGGCGTACATGCGCGTCAGCGTGGCGGTGATGGCGACAAACAGGCTGAGCGTCAGGATGGTGGGCAAATGGCCCAGGACGGTGTAGCCCATCACCAGCATGACTTCGGAGGGGTTGACCCGGCCCACCGAGGCCTGACCGAGCGTGCGGATCAGCATCACCGTGACGACGATGGTCACCAGCACCACCAGGGTCGCGCCGAAGCTGCGGCCCAGCTCCTTGCGTAGGGAGGAATCGAATAACATCGGTCGAAAGGAAAACGCTGATTATGGACTTCGAACTGAAGACGCTGCGGCTGCCTGAAGCAGCGGCTTACAAATCCCCCGCGCTGGCGGTTCTGGTGGCCGATGGCTTCGAGCCCGGCGAAGACGCGCTGTCCGCCTTCATCCAGCGGGCGCTGGCCAGCGGCGACTTCAAGACCGAGGCGGGTGCCGTGCTGAGCAGCTACGGCGCACCGCGCGTGACCTCCGACCGACTGGTGCTGGTGGGCGTCGGCAACGGCGGCGCCGCGCAGGTCGGTAAAGCCGTCAGCACGGCCGTGGCGCAGTGCAAGCGTGGCCCGGCGAACGCGCTGACGCTGTGCTTTGCCGGCCAGGCCTCGGCCGATGCGGTGGCCGCTGTGGTCTGCGCCGCAAGCGAAGCCGCTTACCAGTACACGGCTACCAAAGGGCAGTCCAAAGCGGCCATGGTCGCCAAGGCGCAGCTGAAGAAAATCGTGGTCGGCGTGCCCGACGCGCCGGCCGTGCGCGCCGCCTTCCAGCGCGCGCTGGGCGTGGCCCGCGGCGTCGAGTTCGCGCGCGAATGGGCCAACCGCCCGGCCAACCACGCCACGCC
Organism: Pseudomonadota bacterium; assembly: GCA_023442945.1. Taxonomy (GTDB): domain Bacteria; phylum Pseudomonadota; class Gammaproteobacteria; order Burkholderiales; family Burkholderiaceae_C; genus Ottowia. Next base: position 21,902 of record JAEZWW010000005.1, read on the forward strand.
GACGCTGTTGGCGCAAGCGGCGCAGCAACTCGCCAAGGCGGCACGCGTCAGCTGCGAGGTGCTGGGCCCCAAGGAAGTCGCCAAACTCGGCATGGGCGCGTTCCAGGCCGTGGCCCAAGGGTCCGTGCAGCCGCTGCGCTTCATCGTGTTGCGCTACCAGGGCGCGGCCAAGGCGGACGCGCCGGTGGTGCTGGTGGGCAAGGGCATCACCTTTGATACCGGCGGCATTTCGCTCAAGCCGGCGCCCGAAATGGACGAGATGAAGTTCGACATGGGCGGTGCGGCCAGCGTGCTGGGCGTGTTCCGCGCGCTGGGCGAGCTGCAGCCGGCGCTGAACGTGGTGGGCCTGATCCCGGCCTGCGAAAACATGCCGGACGGCGGTGCCATCAAGCCAGGCGACGTGGTCACCAGCATGAGCGGCCAGACCATCGAGATCCTCAACACCGACGCCGAAGGTCGCCTGGTGCTGTGCGACGCGCTGACGTATGCCGAGCGCTTCAAGCCGCGCGCCGTGATCGACATCGCCACCCTGACCGGCGCTTGCGTGATTGCCCTGGGCGGCGTGCGCAGCGGCCTGTTCGCCAGCGATGACGCGCTGGCCCAGGCGCTGCAAACCGCTGGTCAGCAGGCGCAGGACCTGTGCTGGCGCCTGCCGCTGGACGACGACTATGCGGAAGGTTTGAAGACGAACTTTGCCGACGTGGCCAACGTGGCCGGTCGCCCCGCTGGGGCCATCACAGCGGCCAAGTTCCTGCAGCGCTTTACCAGCGCCTACCCGTGGGCCCACCTGGACATCGCCGGCACCGCCTGGAAAGGCGGCGCGGCCAAGGGCTCCACCGGCCGGCCCGTGGGCTTACTCACGCAATACCTGCTGGATTGCGCCGGGCAGGGCGCGGCCAAAGCACCGGTACGCCCCGTGAAGAAGAGCGCATCAGCCAAGCCGGCCACTGGCAGCAAGCGGACCGCCACCAAGAAGCGCTGACCACCACCACGGCGCGTGCCCAACGCGCCGTATTCGCATCCCGCAGCGCCGACACCCCGACGCCATGACCGAAGTGGCCTTTCATTTCAACGTGCCGGACCGGCTGGCCTACACCTGCCGCCTGGTGCGCAAGGCGTACGCCGTGGGCGGGCGCACGGTTGTCGTGGGCTCGGCCGAGCAGTTGCAGGCGCTGGACACCGCCTTGTGGACCTTTTCGGCGCTGGACTTCCTGCCGCATTGCTCGGCGTCGGCTCCGCCCGAGGTGCTGGCGCATACCCCCATCGTCTTGGCGACCGATGCGCTGGCGGTGGAGGACGGCCAAGTGCTGGTGCATCTGGGCGACGAAGTGCCCACGGGCTTCGAACGTTACGCGCGACTGATTGAACTGGTCGGCACAGACCAGGCCGGCCGCACGCACGCGCGCCAGCGATGGCGCCACTATGCGGACAGGGGGTACCCCATCCAACGGCACGACGTGGCCGCGAAGGAGTGACGAACCAATGTCTCAGGAAGACCAGACCCCCGAGCCCATGCAGGACGCCGACAACGCACCCGCGCGCAGCGTGCCACGCAACGTGCCTACCTTGACCGAAGTCGTCGGCGCCGACGCCGCGGTCGACGCGCCGGTCCGCGAGGGCACGCCGCAGGCTGCGCCCACAGCCGCCCTCGCGGGCGCGCCCGACGCCCAGGCCTTGCTGGCGCTGCTGGGCCCCGACCTCGACCGCCTCATCAGCGAGGCCATTGGCCGCGTGCTGCACGAGCAGATGCTGGGCTTGAACGGCCGGGTCCAAAAGGCGGTCGCCGAAGTGGTGCGCGACGCCATCGCGACGGCGCACACCCGCAGTGCACACGGTGACGGTGACAGGAAAAACCCCTAATTTGGGGCGCCGACACCCTATCGTGTTCCCTGATGTGTTGGCACACGAATTGCGATACCTTTCGAGCCCGTTGAGTTCACGAACACACCTCAACCCCATCCTTTCTCGGAGGTATTTCTATGCAGATGAAGCTGAAATTGACCGCGGCCGCAGCACTGACTCTGGTGGCAGGTGCGGTGATGGCACAGGACACCCAAGTCATCAAGATCGGCCACGTCGGCCCGGTGTCCGGCCCGCAGGCCCACTACGGCAAGGACAATGAAAATGGCGCGCGCATGGCCATTGAAGAGCTGAACACGCAGAACATCACGATCAACGGCAAGAAGATCAAGTGGGAAATCCAGGCGGAAGACGATGCCGCCGATCCCAAGCAGGGCACCGCGGCTGCCCAGAAGCTGTGCGACGCCAAGGTCGCCGGCGTCGTGGGCCACCTGAACTCGGGCACCACCATCCCCGCCTCCAAGGTCTACAACGACTGCGGCATCCCGCACGTGACGGGCGCCGCCACCAACCCGGCGCTGACCAAGCCTGGCTACAACACCACCTTCCGCATCATCGCCAACGACCTCGCCCTGGGCGCTGGTTTGGCCAACTACGCGGCTGATGCGCTCAAGCTCAAGAAGATTGCCGTCATCGACGACCGCACGGCCTATGGCCAGGGCGTGGCCGATGTGTTCAAGGCCACGGCCAAGAAGAAAGGCATCCAGATCGTCGACGAGCAGTTCACGACCGACAAGGCCACCGACTTCATGGCCATCCTGACGGCCATCAAGTCCAAGAACCCCGACGGCATCTTCTACGGCGGCATGGACCCGCAGGCCGGCCCCATGCTGCGCCAGATGGAACAGCTGGGCATGGCCAACGTGAAGTACTTCGGCGGCGACGGCATCTGCACGGCTGAAATTGCCAAGCTGTCCGGCGGCGCCAAGACCCTGGGCAACGTGGTCTGCGCCGAAGGTGGCGCATCCATCCAGAAAATGCCGGGCGGCACCGCCTGGAAGGCCAAGTACGACGCCAAGTACCCCAACCAGTTCCAGGTGTACAGCCCGTACACCTACGACGCCACCATGCTGCTGGCCGACGCCATGAAGCGTGCCAACTCGTGGGACCCGAAGGTCTACATCCCCAAGCTGAAAGAGTCCAACTACAACGGTGTGACCTCGAAGATCTCCTTCGAGCCCAATGGCGAGCTGAAAAACGCCGCCATCACGCTGTACGTCTACAAGGACGGCAAGAAGTCGCCCCTGAACTGATGCTGGCCCCAGGCGGTGGCGCGTATGCCGCCATCGCCGGCCTCGTCAGCCCAGCCACCTTTCGGGGTGGCTTTTTCTTTGGCGCGGCGCTTGCGCTGGCCCGGCACATTCCCACGGCTATCGCCTTATGAGCAGCTCCGCAGAAGACTGGCTGGGCCCCGCGTTCCACGACCTGCACCCGTTGCTGCAGGCGCTGCACCGCCAGCCCAGCACGCTGGTTGGGCCGGTTGAAGTGACTTTCGCGCGCGGATTCGCGGGCGTTGTCGGCCGGCGCCTGGCCGCGCGCCTGGGTGTGCCGACCATGCCTGGGCAGCACGATTTTCAGGTCAATATTTACAGCGAAGGCGGCGTGCTGCACTGGGTGCGCCGCTTTGATCGGCAAAAGGCCTTCCATTCCCGCTTTGAACCCGTCGGACGGCATCCCCATGGTCACTGGCTGGAACGGTCCGGCCGTCTGTCCCTGCGCCTGGGCGTGCGGGTGGAGGCGGGCGGCTGGCATTGGGTGCACCAGGGCACGCGCTGGTGGGGTGTACCGTTGCCCCGGGCGCTGATGCCTACCACCATCGCGTCCAAAAGCATCGAGGACGGGCGGTACCGCTTTTCGGTGGAGGTGGTGGCGCCGGTGCTCGGCCCCGTGATGGGCTACGCCGGGGCGCTGCTCCCGATGCAGGACAAGGTCGAGGCCCGCTAACTGCCCGCGCTAGGAGGCGACGGCCTGCCGGACCGGCGCGTCAGCCCCCGTCGTTCGGCGCATCGGGGAACACCAGGTAGGGCGGCGGCACCGCATCGGTCAACCACACGCCGTTGGCCGAGCGGACAAACACCCGGCCGTCCCGCTGCATGTCGCCGGCGCGGACCGTGAGGACCACCGCCTTGCCATGGCGCCCGCCCACCTGAGACGCGGTGGCCGCGTCGGCCGACAAATGCACGTGCTGGCGCGCGCCTGGGATAAGGCCACCTGCCCGGATGGCCGGCAGGAAGCGGGTCGCCGTGCCGTGAAACAAGGTGTCCGGCGCTTCGGTGGGCGTCAGTTGCAGGTCGACGGCGACGGAATGGCCCTGGTTGGCGCGAGTGCGCTGGCCAGTGGGGTCAATGGCGAAGCGCTGCTTGTCGCTGTTGGCCACGATCTCTTCAACCAAGGCGCGCGTCAGCGCCGTGCCCGGCGCGTTGGCGAGCCGGGCCAGGGTGTCGACGGCGGCCCAGCCTGCGCGTCCAGCGTCAGGCCGATGGCCTCAGGCTGGTGGCGCAGCACCAGGCTCAAGAACTTGCTGCTGGATTCAAGGCGTTTTGACATGGGACGAAGAGGGGGATGAAGGCTGGGGTGAAGAGGCGGACGAAAAGCGCCCAGCCCGCAACTTGCGCGCCAGCGACGCTTCGACCGGCAGCGGCTCGCCATGCAGCCACGCCGCCGCGATCTCGCCGCACAGCACGGCCAGGGTCAGGCCGCGGGCGCCCAGGCCGGTCAGGATGTGGACGGGCAGTGGTGGTTCATTTGCTACCGAATTCGTAGCTGTCTGCGCAGATGGTTGTAGGGCCAGAGGCCTGTTTTTATCCAAATTGATCGAATGCGCTGTTCCCCAGTCGCCCACGGCTGGCAGGCGGTCGGGCAGGGTGGCGCGCACGCCGGCCCAGGCTTGCGCCTGGCCGCCGGGCCATTGCCCGTCCAGGCGCGCGCTGGCGGCGGGCAGCAGTTCGGCCAGGCGCTGGCGGTTGTGCGCGTGGTCCTCGGGGCGCAGCAGCGGCTGGCTTTCGCCGCGCTCAAAGGTGGACCCGGTGACCCAGGTCGGGCCGGCGTCGCCGGGCACGTGCGCGATCAGGCTGCCGTGCCCGTTGACGGGAAAAGGCGGCAGGCCGGTGGCGTCGTCCGGCATGGGACCCCACGCGACCTGGCCGCGCAGGGCGTGCGGGGGCAGCGCAGCGTCGCCGCGTTCCGGCAGCAGGGCGAGCGAGCCGAAGCCGGCGGTGACGAAGACCAGGTCGGCCTCGGCCAGCACGGCGTCGCCCGCACCCAGCACCTGCCATTGCGCGCCGTGCGGGCGCAGGCGGGACACGGCCTGGCCGCCTCGCCAGGCGATGCCCGGTGCGGCCAGCATCGCCCGCACCAGCGCTGCGGGGCGGACCCAGCCGGCGTGCCGGTGCCACAGCGCGTGCTGGGTGTCGTCCAGCGGGACCTGGGCGGCTTGGGCACGTGCGCGGGTGCGCGCGTCGGTGTCGGGCCAGGATTCGGGGGCGGTCGCGCCGTCTGCGGGCGCGTCTTGCCACGCAGCGGGTAGGCGGCGTTCGCCGGGCGCGTGGCGCTCCAGCACGCCGGTGGCGCCGTAGTCCACGCCTTCATCCAAGAGGGCGGCGGCGCGCACCAAGGTGGCGCGGGCGCCGGCGCGGGTCAGGCGCGACAGCGGCCGGTCGTCGGGCGACACGTGCGGCGCGACCACGCCTGCCGGCAGGCCGGAGGCGCCGGTGGCGGGCGCGTCGGCGCGGTCCAGCACGGTGACCTGCCAGCCGCGCACGGCCAGGCTGTAGGCGACCGAAGCGCCGGCCAGGCCCGCGCCCACGACCATGCAGCGCCTGGGGGCGGCGACTTGCACTGGCGCGTCGGCCGACGGGCGGCGGCGCGGCGACCAGCGCGGCGCCAGCACGCCGCGCAGCACCGTGCCCTTGGGGGCGGGGCCGCGCACGCGTTCCACTTCGAAGCCGCAGGTCGTCAGCGCCTCGCGCACGGGCGCGGCCACGCACCAGGTGGCGACGCGTGCGCCCGGCCGCGCCAGCCGCGCGACGGCTTTGAGCACGGGCAGGCCCCACATGCCGGGGTTGCGTTCGGGGTCGAAACCGTCGAGGTAGATGCTGTCGAATTCGCCGGAAAGCTCGGCCAGCGCGGGGCGTGCGTCGCCCACGGCCAGCGTCAGCTGTACCTGACCACCGTCCAGGCGGAGGCGGTGCACGCCCGGCAGCAGGCCGTGCCATTGCGCGGCGAGTTCTTGGGCCAGCGGCCGCAATTCAGGGTAGGGCGCGGCGCTGCGCAGCAGGTCATCGGCCTCGGGCGGAAAGGCTTCAACAGCGCTGTAGAACAGGCGGTGCGGCCGGTGCGGGTCGTTTTGCCAGGCCTGCCAGGTGGCCAGAAAGTTCAGGCCCAGGCCGAACCCGGTTTCCAGCACCGACCAGCGGCGCGCGTCGGTCCACAACGCCACGCCCGGCGCCACGCTGCCCGGCCCGGCCAGCAGGCCGCAACCTTGCAGGAACACCCGGCGCGCCTGCGCCAGGCCGCTGCTGCTGCGGTAGATATCACCAAAGCGCGGGCTGAAGGGCGTGCCGTCTGCTTGCCACAGGACCGTCGGGTTCGCCATTTTGCTATTGTTTAAGGAGCTGGCCGCGCAATGGGTTGTAGGGCTGGAGGGCGATTTTGCTTAAAAATGGCCTTCCGCTGGCCTGGACCGGTGCAGCGCCGCCACGGCGGCCGGCGTGCGCGCTCAGCCGTAGTCCAGCGCGTCCGGGTCCACGCCGACGTGGTCGGGCGGCGGGTCAACGTCAAAGCGCACCGCGGCGATGTGCGTGTGCCCCCGGCGCAGCGCTTGCGCGATGCGGTGCATGCCGTCCATCACGCGGCCGTCGGCGCTGAGGATCACCGGCCAGCGCAGGTCGGCCGCGTCCATCAGGCGCACGTGTTCGACGATGGCACGCGGCGTGGGGAGGTCGTCGCCGTGGGCAAACCACCAGTTCTCGTCCAACTCGCGGATCTGGGCCAGCGGCACCTGCTGCACCGGCAGCGCGCGCGACAGGCGGATCAGCCGGTGCACGTGCCAGGCGCGCACGCCCGCCGGGCCAGGGCGGAAGTGGTACTGCACGCGCAGGGCGCGCAGCGCGGCATCGCTGGCGTCGTCAGCAGACGACCTGCCCCGCGCTGGGGCCGGGCCGTCGTCCTGTGATGTGGCGGCGTTCATCGGTCGAAGAGACACGCCGCGCGGGGGCGTCGGCCGCGGTGCGGATGGCTCAGGCCGCGGGCGGCACGTAGCCGGCCGCCGCGTCGGCGCCAGCGCCGAAGAAATGGTTTTCCATCTGGCGCTTGAGGTATTCGCGCGCCCGCTGGTCGGCCAGGTTCAGCCGGTTTTCGTTGACCAGCATGGTCTGGTGCTTGAGCCAGTCGGCCCAGGCTTCCTTGCTCACGCTTTCCCAGATGCGCTTGCCCAGCTCGCCCGGGTAGGGCGGCAGGTCCAGGCCTTCGGCCTCGCGGCCCAGTTTGATGCAGTTGACCATGCGTGCCATGGGAGGGGTCCTTCGTGTGGGTTGTTCCCCGCGGGTGGGTGTCGTTGCACCGCAGTCCCGGGGGGCAGTTGGAATCAGAACCCAACACTGTAGCAAGTCGGCCGCGCGCGCCGCGCCGCGCAACCGCAGGCGCCGCGGGGGCTTTGCGCCGCCAGCCCCGCGCGGGCGTTCAGGCGCCGCGCGGCTCGCGCACGTCCAGCCAGGCCACCAGCAGAAAGCCGCCGACCAGGCCCAGGTGCTCGAAGAAGCTGTTGGCCGCCATGAAGCGCTCCTGCCCCACCGGCATTTCCCAGAAGCGCAGCGCGATGAAGGTCGCCATCAGCGTGAAGGCCGCCAGCGCCATGGCACCCAGCCAGCGCAGCCGGCCCGTGAGGATCATCAGCGACGCGCCCAACTCCAGCGCGATGACCAGCACCGCCAGCAGCGCGGGGGGCGACAGGCCAAAGTGCGTCATCTCGCCGACGGCGCCCGGGAAGTCCGTCAGCTTGTTGAGCCCGCCCTGCAGGTAGGCGGCGCACAGGCCGAGGTAGGCCAGCCAGCGGACGGCCGTGCTGCCCAGCACCGGCCGCACGGCCTGTGTGAGGCGCGTGGGGGCGGAGGTCGGCGTGGCCATTCAGCCCATCCAGCAGGAACAGCCCAGCGCGCCGAAGAAGCCCTTCAGGTCGGACGCTGGCACGTTCGACGCCCAGGCGTCGGCGTGCTGGTGGCCGTGCATGCCACAGGCCGTGCCGCAGCCGCAGGCCGCCGCCATCTGGCGGTAGCGCGCCGGGTGCAGGGAGTTCTTGCCCGCGCCCTCGGGCTCGCCCCAGGCGCCATAGCCGCCAAAGCGCCGCACTGGCGACCAGTCGGGCATGGCGGGCGGCAGAGGGTTGTCGTCGTGCGACGCAAACCGGCCCGCGCCGTAGACCACACGCCCGCCGACCACAGTGAGGTCGGAGGTGAGGAAGGAGATTTCGTCCTCGGGCACCTTGAAGTAGTCCTTGCTGGGCACCATCAGGTCGGCGAACTGACCGATCTTGATCTGGCCGCGCTGGCCCACCTCGTTGCTGAACCAGGCAACGTTCTCGGTCCACATGCGCAAGGCGGTTTCGCGGTCGAGCAGGTTGCGCTCCGGGTACATCTTCATACCGCCCAGCGTCTTGCCCGTCACCATCCAGGACAGCGACACCCAGGGGTTGTACGAGGCTACGCGGGTGGCGTCGGTGCCGGCCGAGACCTTCACGCCGCGCTCCAGGATCTTCTTGATGGGCGGCGAGGCTTCCAGCGCCTTGGCGCCGTAGCGTTCAGCGAAGTATTCGCCCTGGTAGGCCATGCGGTGCTGCACGGCGATGCCGCCACCCAGCGCGGCGATGCGGTCGATCGAGCGGTCGGAAATCGTCTCGGCGTGGTCGAAGAACCAGTTCAGGCCAGTGATCGGCGTTTCGCGGTTCACCTTCTCGAAAACGTCGAGCGCGCGGCTGATCGTCTCGTCGTAGGTCGCGTGCAGGCGCCAAGGCCACTTGTTCTGCACCAGCACCTGGACCACGCCTTCCAGGTCGCTTTCCATGTTGGGCGGCATGTCGGGGCGCGGCTGGCGGAAGTCTTCGAAGTCGGCCGCCGAATAGACCAGCATTTCACCCGCGCCGTTGTGGCGGAAGTAGTCGTTGCCCTGCTTGTACTTGACGGTCTGGGTCCACTTGATGAAGTCTTCTTTTTCTTCCTTGGGCTTTTGCGTGAACAGGTTGTAGGCCAGGCGCACCGTCAGCTGCTTTTGCTCGTCCAGCTTTTTGATGACCTCGTAGTCCTCCGGGTAGTTCTGGTAGCCGCCCCCAGCGTCGATCACACCGGTCACGCCCAGGCGGTTGAGCTCGCGCATGAAGTGGCGCGTCGAATTCAGCTGGTAGTCGAAGGGCAGCTTGGGCCCCTTGGCCAGCGTGGCGTACAGGATGGTGGCGTTGGGCTTGGCCACCAGCAGGCCGATCGGGTTGCCGCTGCTGTCGCGCACGATCTCGCCGCCCGGCGGCTCGGGCGTGTCCTTGGTGTAGCCCACGGCGCGCACCGCGGCGGCGTTGAGCAGGGCGCGGTCGTACAGGTGCAGCAGGAACACCGGGGTGTCCGGCGCGACGGCGTTGATCTCTTCCAGCGTGGGCAGGCGCTTTTCGACGAACTGGTGCTCGGTGAAGCCACCCACCACGCGCACCCACTGCGGCGCCGGCGTGATCGCGACTTGGCGCTTGAGCATGTCCATCGCGTCCGCCAGCGAACGCACGCCGTCCCAGCGCAGCTCCAGGTTGTAGTTCAGCCCGCCGCGGATCACGTGGGTGTGGTTGTCGAACAGACCGGGCAGGGCGCTGCGGCCCTGCAAGTCGATCTTGCGCGTGCCGTCGCCGGCCAGCGCCAGCACTTCAGCGTCGGAGCCGACGGCGACGAACTTGCCGTCCCGCACGGCAACGGCCGTGGCCGTGGGGCGGGATTTGTCGAGCGTGGTGATCTGACCGTTGTGGAAGATGATCTCTGGGGCGGTGGACATGGATGCTCCTGAACGAGAGGGTGCGCTGCCGGCGCAGCCGACCAGGCCCCCCAGCGCCACCGACGTGGCGGCACCAAGGACTTTGCGACGTGAAGTCATAGGTTGATGAAGTACGGAAAGATGAACAAATGGCAGGCCGCCAGGCTCAGACGCCGGTCGGCGCAGCGCTGCGGATCAGCTGGACGGGGTGTCGCGCGCCGCGACGGTGGACTGACAGGCCTGGTTGCTGGGCAGCGGGCCCAGCACATGTTCGGTGGCCTGCGTCTGTTCGCACGCCGCCTTGAAGGCCGTGCCGGCCAGCAATTGCTTGCCCACGGGGATGATCTGCTCGCCCAGCAAAATGCCCAGCAGCCCGGCCAGGGCGATGAGCGGCGGCGCAGGCGACCGCACCTGCAGCAGGCTGTAGATCAAGCCGATCAACAGGCCGGCACCCAACGACAGTACATACATCTTCATGCGCGCTTTCCTTGTGCGTGCCGCCGCCGCGTCGCCCGTTCAGCGGGCGGCAAGGGCGGGCGTTCTGGCGGGGTCAAGCCTTGGCAGGGGTGGGGCCGATGCTGGGGCCGTGCTGGGCGCGTTCAGGCGCCTTGTGCACCATGGTGTAGGCGTAGTCCACGCCCATGCCGTAGGCACCAGAATGCTCGCGCACGATGTCCATCACCGCGTCGTAGGTGTCGCGGCGGGCCCAGTCGCGCTGCCATTCCAGCAACACCTGTTGCCAGGTCATGGGCACGGCGCCAGCCTGCACCATGCGCTGCATGCTGTAGTTGTGGGCGTCGAGCGAGGTGCCGCCCGAGGCGTCGGCCACCATGTAGATCTCGTAGTCCTTGTCGTGCATGGCCGACAGCGCGAAGGTGGTGTTGCACACCTCGGTCCACAGGCCGGACACGACGATCTTGGTGCGGCCCTTGGCCACGTTGGCGGCCAGGGCGTCGCGCACGTTCTGGTCGTCCCAGGAGTTCATCGAGCTGCGCTCCAGCAGCGGCGCGTCGGGAAAGACGCTGAGCAATTCCGGGTAGGTGTGCCCGGAAAAGCTGCCGGTTTCCACCGTGGTGATGGTGGTCGGGATGTTGAAGGCCTTGGCCGCCTTGGCCAGAGCGATCACGTTGTTCTTCAGGGCCTGGCGGTCCATGGATTGCACGCCAAACGCCATCTGCGGCTGTTGGTCGATGAAGATGAGCTGGCTGTTTTGCGGGGTCAGCAGTTCCTGGTAGCGCTTGTTGGGCATACGCTGGGCTTTCGGGGGGGTAGGTTAAAAACTTGATGGCGGGGTGGCGTCGCGCCCCCTGCGTTGAGTGCTGAATTTCAGTCTAGGCGCGTTTGGCAGCGCCGGACATAGAAGAATCCGAAAAGCAAGCTTTCCGTTTTTTTCGTCCTCCGTGCAGGACAATCCTCGACCCATGAGCAAGTTGCCTGATCTGGAAGCCTGGGCCATTTTTGCCAAGGTGGCCGAGACCGGTTCGTTCGCGCGCACTGCGGCCGAGCTGGGCCTGTCGCAAGCCACCGTCTCCAAGGCGATCACCCGGCTGGAGCGCCGGATGAAGATCACCCTGTTTCACCGCACATCGCGCCAGATCGCGTTGAGCGACGCGGGGCAGTGCGCGCTGGAGCGCGCCGTGCGCATCCTGCAGGAGGGCGAGGCGATCGAGTCCGAGGTGGCCGACCAGTCCAGCGCCCTGCGCGGCAAGATCCGCATCACCGCGCCGATGTCGTTTGGCGTGCCGCGGCTGTCACCGATCCTGCCGGCCTTCATGGAGGCGCACCCCGAGGTCGAGCTGGACCTGCACTTCGGCGACGACCAGGTCGATCTGATCCGCGACCGCTTCGACATCGCCCTGCGCATCGCCAACCTGGTCGACTCCAGCATGATCGCGCGCCAGCTGTGCAAGGTGCGGGTGCTGCTGGTGGGCTCGCCCGCCTACTTTGAACGCCATGGGCGCCCCCAGCACCCGCGCGACCTGGCGCAGCACAAAGGCTTGCAGTACAGCTACGCGCGCTACGGCATGAACTGGACCTTCCGCCACCCCGAGCACGGCGACTTCACCCAGGTGCTGCCGATGCAGCTGCGGGTCAACAACGCCGAGGCGCTGCAGCCCGCGCTGCTGGCCGGGCAGGGCCTGGCCTTGCAGCCGTCGTTTCTGGTCTACCAGGAACTGCGCGACGGCCGGCTGGAGACGGCGCTGGACGGCTGGGAAGTCGACGCCATCGGCCTGCACATCGTCACCCCGCCCGGGCGCAGCCGGCCGGCGCGGGTGCAGGCCTTCATCGACCACGCGGTGCAGGAATTCATGAACGCGCCCTGGGCCGAAGAGCTGGACTGAGCGCGCGCGGGGCGCCAGCGGGTCGGCGCTATGCTCGGTGGGCCGACTTGGCCCTTTCAGACCGGACCGTTGCCCCATGACCCTGCCGCTGCACGCTCTCGACCCCGACCTGTTCGCCCGCGCCCAGACCTTGCTGGACGACGACTGGCTGGCGCACGACGCCGACCTGGCGCCCGTGCTGCCCACCGTGCTGGCGCGCGGCGTGGGGCAGGACTGGCACAAAGCCGGCACCTTCCGCCACCACCTGATCGGCGTGGCGCGCAGCCTGGCGCTGTGGCAGCAGCCGCGCGCCGTGCGCCTGCTGGGCCTGCTGCACAGCGTGTACGGCAACGCCTTCGTCGACCTGGTCAAGTTCGACATGGCGACCGAACGCGGGCGCCTGCAGGCGCTGGTCGGCCAGGAAGAGGAAGCGCTGGTGTACCTGTTCTGCACCGCCTCGCGCCGCGAATTTGTGCAGAAGGTGCTGGCCGGCCAGATTGAAGCCGACGGCAGCCTGCCGCTGCACACCAACCAGGGCGAGCCGATCATTCTGGCGCCGGACGTGGTGGCCGCCTTCCTGGTGGTCAGCATGGCCGACACGATCGAGCAGTGGTTCAGCTGGCAGGACGACATCTATTCGCGATTCCCGGACACCGACACCACCCGCCAGCAAAGCGTGCACTGGATGGCCTCCCTCTGGCCCGGCCCGATGCGCCCGTCGGGCCGCATGCTGCACCAGATCAACCGGCTGGCGCTGGCCCTGCAGCACCCCGGGCTGAAAGGGCGCCTGCCCATGCCGCCGGTGTTTGACGCCTGCAGCGCCGAGTTCAGCGCCGGCGACGACGCGGCCGCCGCCAGCCTGTACTGGTCCGTCATCCAGCAAGACCAGCCGCTGGCCGATCTGGACGTGGCCACCGGCGTGCTGGAACAGGCCGTGCGCCTGAACCCCTGGGTCGGCGAGCCGCAGATGGTGCTGGCCCAGCTCTACCTCAGCGCGGGCCGCCGCGCCGACGCCGCCCGCGCCGCAGAAAGCGCCCTGCAAGCGTTCTGCAGCTGGGGCAACGCCTGGGACAAACGCGTGCAATGGGACGCCTGGGTCGCCTGGACCCGCATCCTGCTGCAAGGCGCGACCACCCACGGGCCGGGCGCGTGGCCGGAGCGCTTGGACAAGTTGAACAACGTGGCGCTGCGAGAAGGCGCGTAGCCGTGTGTCAACGCCCGGCTGGCTTGACCGGAATATCGGTCAAATCACCGTCTGGCCCTACAGCCACTTGCGCGGCCAGCTACTGAATTGATAGTTTTGGCCGGTGCCCGCAGCGCACCGGCCCGCGCGGCGTCACCCCGTGGCCAGCCGCACCAGGCGCAGCACCTGCAGCGTCAGCACGCCCAGCGCCGCGACGGCGGCCAGGATGATCCGGACGCGCCCACTCACGCCGCCGTAGCGCCACTGGTGCTTCAGCCAACCCATGTCCCACGCGCCGTCCAGCACCTGCATGTGCGGCAGGCGCGCGAAGATGTCGCGCTGCAGCTTCGCTTCGTCAAACAGCGGGCTACCGTTGACGCGCAAAGGCAGCGTGTGTGGGCCGATCAGCAGGTGCTGGCGGGTCAGCGTGACCTGGTCGGCCGGGCGCTTGTAGCGCTTGCCGCTGCCGGTGCGCACGGCGAGTTGCTCGCCGTTGGTGGCGATTTCGGTGGATTCCAGCTGGCGCAGCAAGTGCCAGGCGAGCCCGTACACCCCCGCCAGTGACAGCACCGCCAACAGCATCGCGCCGCGCAAGGCGCCGGAGGGGTCGCACACCTGGTTGGGGCCGCAATCGTGTTGGTAGAAATAGGGCCAGGCCCAGTACACCATGGCCGCGACGACCAGCACGCCGATCACCCCCATGCCGACCAGCACCTGCCGGCGCTGCCCCGTGGCACCGGGCTGGGCGCGCACCCGGGTCAGCGCGCCGCGTGCGGGCGCGTGGCCAAAGACGGGGTGCTGCGCGGGTGTGCCCATGGGGCGCAGCAGGTCGGGTGCCGGGGCGAACACGGGTAAGGGCTTTTGCCAGCGCGCGCCGCCGATCTTGCGGAATTCGCCGGCTTTCCAGCCCAACCAGCTGCACAGCAGCACGAGCAGGGCGATGCCGCCCATCAGGAAGCTCGGCAACCGGCTGCCCCAGGCGTGGTCGGCGCGGGCGGCGTCCAGCTCGGCCAGGAAGGCGGCGTCGCCAAAGGTGCCCAGGGGCTGGCCGTCCGACGAGATGCGGTCGACGCGAAAGCGCGTCATATCGGTGGTCAGCAGCTCTTTGCCGGTCCACAGCAGGGCGTTGGGGTCCTGCTTCGCATCCAGCGGCACGACGCGGTCGGGCTTCAGGTCGGCGTCCAGGCGCAGCAGGTCGGCCTTGTCCATGCCGGGGCCGGCCACCAGCACCCACAGGCGCTGCAGGTGGTCGCGCTGCATGGCGAAGGGAAAGCGGTGGCCGGCGCGCAGCGCCAGGTTGTTGACGGGGAAGTTGGCCAGCGGCGGGCGCGTGGCGACCTGCGCGTCCAGCTGGGTGATGGCGTGTTCGTTGGTGTTGGCCACCCACAGCTGCCCGCCCACCGCCAGTGTCTGGTTGGGAAAGCGCAGGCCTTGCGTGTAAGCGCGCGCCAGGGTGAAGGGCGCGTTGTCGGCATTGCGGCGGTAGACCAGGATGCGGTGCGCTGAGGCGTCGGACACCGTCAGCTCGCGCGTGTCGTCGCTGACGCGGATCCAGCGGTAGTCGCGCCGTGTGCTGAGTTCGGGCAGGTCCAGCACGTCGCAGCGGCGGGTGCTGAGTGTGCAGCGCTGCACCCGGCTTTGGTCGTGCGTCCAGAACACGTCGGGCGCGGTGAATTGCAGCGCGCTGGCGTTGTCGGACAGCGGCAATTCAGCCCAGTCGATCTTCTTGATGCGGTGGCCGTTCGCGTCGAACTGGTGCAGCGCGCCGTGGCTGACCAGCCAGACCGTGTCGCCCGATTGGGCCGGCAGGCGCGGGCCCATGCGGTCGGGCCACAGCGTGCCGCGCAGCACGAAAGCGACGATCAAGGCCATCATCGCGGCGATGCCGACCATCATGGCGCGGCGGTATCCGGTCTCGCTCATCTGCTGGCTCCTCTCCCTTATGGGTCAGAGTGTAAGCGGATGTTTGTCCGGATAAGCTCATGACGAAAGCGTCTCAGCGCGGCCATGCCCGCGCCGCGCCGGGGCACTAGACTGCGAGATTCCGCTGTCCATGCGTCTGCACAAGCCGGATTTTGAAAGAAATCGGCCTCTGGCCCTACAACCATCAGCGCGGCCAGCTACTCAAACAATAGCAACCATCAGGAGCATTCATGTCCGACACCTGGAAGTTTGAAACCCAATCCGTGCACGCCGGCTACACGCCCGACCCGACCACCAAGGCCGTGGCCGTGCCGCTGTACCAGACCGTGGCCTATGCTTTTGACAGCGCGCAGCACGGCGCCGACCTGTTCGATTTGAAGGTGCCCGGCAACATCTATTCGCGCATCATGAACCCGACCAACGACGTGCTGGAAAAGCGCGTAGCGGCGCTGGAAGGCGGCATCGGCGCGCTGGCTGTCGCGTCGGGCCAATCGGCCATCACCTACGCCATCCAGACCATTGCCGAGGCGGGCGACAACATCGTCAGCAGCACCGCGCTCTATGGCGGCACCTACAACCTGTTCGCGCACACGCTGCCGCAGTACGGGATTGAGACGCGCTTTGCCGACCACAACGACCCCGACAGTTTTGAGAAGTTGATCGACGCGCGCACCAAGGCGGTGTACGTCGAATCCATCGGCAACCCGGCCGGCAACGTGACCGACATCGCCAAGGTCGCCGCCATCGCGCACCAACACGGCGTGCCCGTCATCGTCGACAACACCGTCGCCAGCCCCTACCTGCTGCGCCCGTTCGAGCACGGCGCCGACATCGTCGTGCATTCGCTGACCAAGTACATGGGCGGCCACGGCACCAGCATCGGCGGCGTGATCGTCGACAGCGGCAAGTTCCCCTGGGGCCAGCACAAGGCGCGCTTTCCGCGCCTGAACGAGCCCGACGTCAGCTACCACGGCGTGGTCTACACCGAAGCGCTGGGCGCCGCCGCCTACATCGGCCGCGCGCGCGTGGTGCCGCTGCGCAACATGGGCGCCGCGCTGTCGCCCTTCAACGCCTGGCAGATCCTGCAAGGCATTGAGACGCTGGCGCTGCGCATGGACCGCATTGGCGAGAACACGCAGAAGATCGCCGAATGGCTGCAAAAGCACCCGAAGGTGGCGTGGGTGAGCTACGCCGGTCTGCCCGACCACCGCGACCACGCGCTGGCCCAAAAGTACATGGGCGGGCGCGCGTCCGGCCTGTTCACCTTTGGCGTGAAGTCGGCCGCGGGCGACGACGCGCGGGCCGCCGGCGCGCGCTTTCTGGACGCGCTGCAGCTCTTCACCCGTCTGGTCAACATCGGCGACACCAAGTCCCTGGCCACACACCCGGCCAGCACCACGCACCGCCAGCTGTCGCCCGAAGAACTGGCCAAGACCGGCGTGAAGGAAGAGACGGTGCGCCTGTGCGTCGGCATCGAGCACATCGACGATTTGATTGCCGATCTGGACCAGGCGTTGGCTAAGGTGTGACGCGCCTGCTCGGGGGGTGCCAGGGCGGCGCTGAATTCGCGTTTTCAAGGTGATTTCGGCCGGTGGCCCTAGTGCCATCTGCGCGGGCAGCTATGTAAAATGTAGTGACCCGCTGCGTGACCTGTCGTATGCGCGGGGTGGTCAGGCGGAGCGCCGACGCTGGCGCTGCCGCCCTCAAGGAGGGTGAAGCATGGGCTGGTTTTCCAAGTCGTCGGACGACTTCTTTCTGTCCACCGTCGTGCCGCAAGGGCAGGGCGGGGCGCAGGTCGCGCAGTTTCTGGGCGTGGTGAACGGTGAAGCCATCATCGGCGCCAACATCTTCCGCGACATGTTTTCCAGCGTGCGCGACGTGGTGGGCGGGCGCGCCAGCGGCTACGAACGCGCCCTGGCCGGCGCGCGCGAAGCGGCGCTGGAAGAAGCCAAGGCCGCCGCGCGCGAGCTGGGCGCCAACGGCATCGTCGGCATCGACTTCGACTACGAAGTCATGGGCGAGACCAACGGCATGATGATGGTGTCGGTCAGCGGCACCGCCGTGAAGATGGCATGAACCCCAGCCCCACCGACACCACCCGCGCTGGCCAGACACCGAGCACACCGTTGCCGCCTGCCTGCAGCACGCGCCCGCTGCAAGCGCGCCGCCAGATCAAGAAGGTGGGCGACGAGCTGGTGCGCCAGTACGGCAAGCTGCGCTACTACACGGTGGAGCAAGTGCGGCGCGCCAACCAGCGCCAGGCCATCCCGCTGGACGTGGGCTGTTGGTCGCACGCTTTCTTCAATACCCATGCCGACTTCGACCGCCTGCACGCCGGCCACGGCGAGGCCTGTGACTACGCCGCCATGAAGGCCGAGCTGACCGAGGCGCTGACCGCAGACAACGTGTCGGTCGACACGGCGTCCTGGCTGGACTTTGACTGGGACTTGTCCTGGCTGGAATTGCCCAGCGTGGACTGGTCGATCTTCGACTTCTTCGACTTTTGACGCGGCGAGCGGCGCGCTGCCCCGCTGACTGCTGCAACCTCACCGCCCAATCCGGCATGCGCTCTGAATAGCGTAGCTGCCCGCACAAAGTCCCACCAGGGCGCCAGCCGTATTTCTATCTCCATGGCCGTGGGATGGCCCCGCGCCAACCTTGGCGGGCGTGACGCCGCCTAGAATCGCCGTTCATTACAAGTTGTAGCGAATCGCGGTTGGCGCGCGCCTGGATCGGGTGCGCCACGGCCCCGACCGGACGGCGCAGGAGAGGGCGCCTCGCGCCATGTTCATCGCCATCCCGCTGGAAACCAAGCCGTCCTGGCGCTCGCCGCCGTGGATGACGTTGTTGCTGATCGCCATCAACTGCTGGGTGTTCTTTGCTTGGCAGGTGCCGGAAGAGCGCGGCGTGCAGCGCGCGGCCGAGCGCTACTTGCACACGCCGCTGCCGCAGATCGAGCTGCCGCTGTATGCCAAGGAAACGGCGCGGCGCGCCGAGGTATCGGGCAAGTCGCGCGACCGCCAGCGCGCCGAAGCGGTGGCGCAGGCACAGCGCGCAGACATGATCGAGCTGGTCTACCAGGCCATGTGGCATGACAACGCCTTCCGCGAACGCCTGCTGGGCGGCCAACTGATCCGCCCGGGTGACGCGCGCTACGCCGAATGGAAGGCCGCGCGCGACGCCTTCACGCCGACCGAGCCCGACCGCTTCACCGAGCGCTGGTCGCAGAACCACGACGCCGACGCGCCGTTTCGCCCCGTCACCTGGCTGACCAACACCTTCCTGCACGGCGGCGTCGGGCACCTGGTGGGCAACATGGTGTTCTTGTTCCTGTTCGGCTTCACGCTGGAGATGGCGCTGGGGCGCGGGCTGTACCTGGCGTGCTACCTGCTGGGCGGCATTGGCGCGTCGGCGTTGGCGGCCTGGGTGTACGCGGGCAACGGCGGGCTGGGCCTGGGCGCGTCG
Source organism: Pseudomonadota bacterium (assembly GCA_023442945.1). Taxonomy (GTDB): domain Bacteria; phylum Pseudomonadota; class Gammaproteobacteria; order Burkholderiales; family Burkholderiaceae_C; genus Ottowia. Next base: position 40,652 of record JAEZWW010000005.1, read on the forward strand.
GGCGCGGTGTCGGCGCTGATGGGCATGTACGTGGTGCTGTACCGGCTGCGCCGCATCCCGTTCTTCTACATGCTGTTCTTCTACTTCAACTACGCGCGCTGGCCGGCGCTGGTCATGCTGCCGGTGTGGATGGCGTTTGAGCTGGTGCAGCACCTGATGGGCGGCGCGCAGGTGGCCTACATGGCGCACCTGGGCGGGCTGATCACCGGCGCACTGCTGATGGCGCTGATCATGGCCACGCGCCGCGTGGAGGCGCCCAGCGCCCCCGCGCCCAGCGCAGCCGACGCTGCGGCTGCGGCGCAAAAGGCCGAGCTGAAACCCTTGGTCGACAAGGCCCGCGCGCTGACGCACAGCCTGCGCTTTGCCGACGCCGCCCAGGTCTGGCAGCGCGCCGCGCGCCTGGCGCCAACCGACCCGGAGCTGCTGCGCGCCTGGTTTGACGCGGCCCGGCACGACCCGGCCAGCGACAGCTTTCACGCCGCGGCGCGGCAGATCTTCAAGCTGTCCACCCGCCACGCGCCCAACCGTCAATTGCAGGTGGAAAGCTACCGCGTGTACCTGGACCGCGCCAAGCCCAGCATCCGCATCAGCCCGGCGACGCTGCAGCAGCTGGTGCGCAGCTTCGTGCTGGAGGGCGAGTTGAACGACGCTGAACAGCTGGCGCGCGCCCTGGCGCGCAGCTCGCCACCGCCCGAAGGTTGGCTGGACACGTTTGAACTGCTGATCAACGCGCAGATGAAGGCCGGGCGCCACCAGCAGGCGCAGGCCTGGCTGCCGCTGCTGGAACGGCACGCGCCGCACGAAGCGCTGACGCGGCGCCTGGCGGGGCAGGGCGCGGGCTGAGGGTGCGCGGCCGCAATCAGCCCGCGCGCCGCATCACTTGGCGGATTTCAAGCCAAATCGACCTCTTGCCTTACAACCACCTGCGCGGCCAGCTATCAAGAAGATAGCTTTTCCAGCTCGTCACGCATCACCCACGCGGCTTCTTGCGTGGACGGGTGGTCGGGGTAACGGCGCTGCAGCGCTTGCATGACCGGCATGGCTTTCTCGCCCTTGCCCAGGCCCTGCTTGAGGGCGCGCACGATCAGCTCGTAGGCGCGCGGAATCTCCACCACGCCAGGGTAGTGGCGGTCAAAGCCGCGCAGCAGGGCGATGGTCTGCTTGGCGTCCATGCGCTTCCAGGCCTGTTCGGCCAGGGCCAGTGTGGTGTCGGGCTTGTCGATGGCGAAGTCGGGGATGAGCTTCAGCACGGCAGCGTGCGCCTCCAGCGCCTCGGGGCCGAGCTTGCGGATCAGCAGCAGCGGCAGGTAGCGCTGCGTGTGGTCGCGCAGGCGGCCGGAATGCACGTCGTCCAGCAGCAGCACGCGGTGGTAGCGGCGCTGGTCGGCCACGTTGTCAAAGCCGACGCGCGCCCATTCGCGCGCCTGCGCGATGGCGCCGTTGAGATCGCCTTTTTGCACCAGCTCGGACACTTCCGCGTCGCGCACTTGCGCTTCGGTCTTGACCGGGCGCGCGGCCACCGTGGCGGCGTCGGGTTCGGGCTCGCGCAGCAGGTCGATGTCGAGCGCGCCGTGGTGCTGGTACATCACGTAGCCGATCAGCGCGGCCATCACCCACAGGAAATAGACCGCGCAGAAAGTCAGCATGGGCAGCAGCAGCCAGCTGGGCGTGATCGGAAACAGCAGCTCGACCGCCTTGGGAAAGCCCGCCTGCAGCAGGAACAGGAACAGACACAGCAGCAGGTACTGCGCGCCGATGTCGGTCATGGTGCCCAGCAGCTCGAACGGGTTGAGCGCCGCGCGCAGGCTGGCCGACTGGATCAGCACCATCAGCGTGGCGGGCAGCAGCAGCGAGGACACCAGGGACGCCAGCAAGCCCAGCCACTCGTTCTGGCTGCCCAGAAAGCCGATCGCCAGGCCGTGCACCAGCAAGATGGCGAAGAACTTCCAGGGCAGGACCTTCCAGTCGGGGTCGTTCAGCGCGTTGGTGTAGTCGCGGCTGTGCAGCACGCCGCGCGAGGCCAACGCCGCCACCTTGAAGGCGTAGCGGCTGGCGCCCAGCAGCAGGCCAATGGCGATCAGGATGCGCGCGATCAGCGGCAGAAACAGCCCGAAGCTGCCCAGCGCCAGCAGCGACATGAAGATCAGCGGTTCGATCTGGAACGGGAACAGGAAGAAGTTGTTCAACCGCTGCCAGAACGGCGCGATCGCCGCCGGGCGGTCATCGTCGTCAGAGAGGGGCGAAGGGGCGGAAAGCTGTGCGGTCATGTGCTGAAGAAGGTTCGGCCGCGGCGCAGCCCGGAAGGGCCGCTGCGCACGGCCAATCGCTGCCCGAAGGCCTGACATTGTGTCAGAACGCAACTGAAAAGCTGGCCCCGTGGGGCCGCGCGGTGTGGTGAAGGTCGTCAGTCGTGACCCATGCGCAACGCGCGGCTGTCGAGCAAACACCCCTTACAGGCAGGAGAAGAATGTGAATTGGCCCTATTGGGTGTGTCATTGGGTCAAGGTCGCGCGGCTTCTCAAAAGCTCCGCCCGACGCGCAACGCGCCGCCCACAAATGCACACACCTCGGGAGCTGGGGTGCAGATCGCGGATGGTAGACACGGGCCCGCGCCGCGATGGATGACGGCGGCCGACCGATTCAAACCGATGCAAGAGACCACCAGCGACCCCTCCGAAAGAACCCATTACCGCGCGTTCATCAGTTACAGCCACGGCGACAACCGCGAGGTGGGTCGGCAATGGGCGGACTGGTTGCACCACAGCCTGGAGACCTACGAGATCCCCGCGGACCTCATCGGCAAGCCGAACGCGCAGGGGCAGCCGATCCCCGCCCAGATCTTCCCGGTGTTTCAGGATGAGAAGGAGCTGTCGGCCAACGCGGACCTGAGTGCTTCCTTGAAGGACGCGCTGGACCGCTCGGCCTTTCTCGTGTTTTTGGCCTCGCCCCGCTCGGCGAATTCGGTGTACGTGCAGGAAGAGATCAGGCACTTCAAGCAGGCTGGGAAAGCCAAGCAGATCATCGCCGTGATCCTGCGGGGGGAGCCGGAGTACGGCCAGACCACGACGGATGCGCAGTGTTTCCCGGACGTTCTGCGCTACGGCGTCGGCAGCGATGGCCAGCTGGACAGGGCGCACACCGATGAAGCGCTGGCGGCCGACGTGCGCCTGCCGCACTCGCAGGACGAGGGCTTCACTTCGGTGGAGGCGTACCGCCAGCACCTGTCGGCTCAGGGCGTCCCGAGCGCCGAGATCAAATCGCGCACGCAGGCGTACGGTGAGCGTCTGAACCTGGCCAAGCTCAAGGTGATCAGCACCATCCTGGGGGTGCCGCTTGCCGACCTGACCCACCGCGACCAGACCTACCAGCTGGAGCGGATGCGGCGCCGCCACCGGGTGGTGCTGGGCGTGGCCGCCGGTATGGGCGCCTTGGCGCTGATCGCCGGCGGGGCAGGCTTTGTCGCCTGGCAGCAAAAGGGCCAGGCCCAGCAGAACTTTGCCCTGACGCTGTACACGTCGGGCTTGAACAAGCTGGCGCAGAACGAGTATGGCGATCCGGCCGCGTACATCGCCGCGTCGGTGCGCGGCGGCAACGCCAACGCCACGGCGTTTGCGCAGTCCATGCTGGCCAGCCGGGAGGACCTGACGCCCTTGCCCAACATCGGCCTGAGCGAAGTCAGCTTCAGCCTGGACGGACGCTACCTGGCCGGGCGCTCGCAACTGGGCGCCAGCGCGCAACGTCTGCAAATTTGGGACGTCAAGCAGCGCAAGATGCTGGCGGAAGTGCCGGAGCCGATGGTGCGCGCCGCAGGCCGTCCCCACTTCGATAGCCGGAACCGCGTGTATTTCTCGGACGAGCAGTACCGCGTGCGCCGCTACGACATGGCGGCCCAGCAGACTGAGACCGTTTTTGAGAACCCGGAACGCCAGTCGCTGCGCCTCGACGGTGTGAGCCCGGATGGCGCCTGGTTGGGACTATGGCGCTACCAGGTGGGCCACTGGCTGGTGGCCGTGGGCGGGCAAGCGCCGGTCGCGAAGCTGGACGACGCCTCGCAAGCGGTCGGTGACATCAGTTTTGCACCCAACAGTTCACTGGCGACGCTGTGCGCCGAAAGCGCGGAGCGAGAGTCGACCTGTCTGATCGTGCCCCTGAACGGCCCGGACAAGCTCCAAGGTCAAACGGTGACGCTGAACAAGGCGCCGCGCTGGGTGAGTTTTTCGCCGGCGGGGCAGGCGGTCGCGTTCTGGCGCGGCGATGCGCTGGATGTCTGGCGAGGAGGCGAGCTGAAGAAGATGGAGCGCGTCGACGGGATCTTGCGCTGGGTGGGGTTCAACGCCGCCGGCGAATCCCTTGCGGCGGTACAGGATGCGAAGACCCAGACGCTCCGCGTCAGTGACGGCGCCCTGTTGAACGAGCACCGGGTGCCCATTGAGGCGATCAAGTCGCTGTTGCCCGACCGGATTTCCAACACGGCCTCACCGGACGCCGCACACGCAGCGGTGACCCGCAACGCCCGCCTCTTCCTGCACCAGTTGGGTCCCACCCCGGCACTGGAAGCCCAGTTGACCTACGCCGGCACAACCAAGCGCATCGCTGCCGACGCACAGGGGAAGTATTTGTACAGTTTCGACAAGGGGGCGCGCAGCGTCGCCCGGGGGCAACTGGACTCGCACGTGGTGGAGCCCGACTTCCTGGTGGAGCCGGGAGAGATCGAGAACATCGTGCCCTTGAAGTCCGGTGCACTCGCCACTGTGCTGGCCGACCACACCGCGCGTATCCACGCGGCCGGCGCCAAGGCCGATGCGGTCGTTGCGCTCAAGGGCCAAGGGCGGCCGATGTTTAACCACGACGGTAGCCAGGTCAGCCTGCGCACCGGACCCAAGTCGATGTCGGTGTGGCAAACCGCCGACGGCAGGGAAGTGCTGAAGTGGGAAACCGAAGGACCGCTGTCGCCGTTTATCCTGGACCCGAGCTTCAAGCGGATGCTGCACGCCGATCCTGGGCGCTGGCGTGTCACGGACCTGGCGTCGCGCAAGGTCCTGCTCGAAGGCCAGGAAGCGCCGAGTCTGGTGGCGTTCTCGCCCAACGGAGCGCTGTTGGCCATGGCCGACAAGAGCGGCAAGGTCACCGTCTGGGACGTGGATAAGGGGCAGGCCGCGTTTTCCGTGCCCAGCATCGCGACGCCGATGCTGCGCTTCAGCCCGGACGGCAAGGTGCTCGTCGTTTCGGAAGACGCGCGGCGACTCAAACTGGTCAACACCGGCACCGGCCAAGTGATCGGTCAGGTGATTCCGGTGTCTTCGGCTACGCGCTGGCTGGAGTTTTCGTCCGACGGCCGGCGTTTGTTCGTGCAGGACGCGGTGGGCGGTGGGCTGACGCCATCCATCAAAGTGGTGGACAGCCACAACGGTAACCTGATTTCCATGCCGTTCGCCAACGGCTTGCACCAGGAGGTGATGCTGGCGAGCGATGACACGCAGCTGATCACCATCGATGTCGACGTGGGCGGCGTGGTGGCCCGGCGGTGGCGCGTTCCTGGCGGCTTGCAGATGGCGCCCGAGCAGATCGCCAACGACCTCGAAAACTACTACGGACGCAAATACGATGAGGACAGCGGCGCCATTCAAGCGCACGCGGCCAGCACCGATTTCCGATCCTGGTTCTTTGAGGACACCTACACGCGGTCGGTCACGCCGAGCGCAAGGACCTCGGTCATCGACGACATCGAGGCGCAGTTGCCCTTGAAATCGGGGCGCGACATGCAATCGCTCGCAGGCACGTCCTTGTACCACCCGCTCGCGCGGGCGGGGATCGCGGAATACCTGTCGCGCCAGCCCGGGTTGGACGCCTTGGCGGCGTTGCTGGTGCGCACAACCGAACTTCAATTGCAGAACGACGCGCAAAAGCGCGGCGAAGCCGCCAGCGCACGCCTGGCCGGTCAGACTAAGGTCTGGCTCGACAAGGCGCGTGCAAGCGCCACGGCGCGCTGACGCCGCGCCAGGTGAACGAGGAGGCTTCGCACCCATGAGACTGTCACGAAAGCTCACCAGCCTGATCTGGACCACCGTGGTGGTGGCCATCCTGGTGCTCACCTGGGTCGGCCTGGCGCGCACTTACCCGGAAATCGAAAGCGCGCGGTACCTGCCCGACCGGGTGTTTCGCCTGCTCAAGACCTTGATGGGCAACGATCCGCTGGGCGGTGGGCTGGAAGCGCGCGATCTGGCGTGGCAGTTGATTGCAGCAAAAGTGCTGGTCTGCGTTCTGCTCGTGCGCGCGCTGGTGAAACTGGTGTCGAGCGTGTTCAGCGAACACGTTCAGAACCTGCGCGTGTGGTTGAAGCCCAACCCCACCCTGGTGGTCGGCGCAGGCCGCAAGGCCCAGGTGCTCGCCAATGACCTGAAATCGGCCCGCGGCGAGACCGTCGTGGTGGTCGAACGTGCGGAAAGCAGTGCGTCCAAAAGCCTCCAGGACGACGGCCACGTGGTGGTGACTGGCGACGTCACGCGAAGCGACACGCTGCGCAGCGCAGGCGCTTTGAAAGCACGGCGCGTTATCTGCTTTGCGCAGGACCAGCAACTGGGGATCCAGGTCGCGGGCCGTGTGCGCCAGTTGTGGGCCGCGCGTGCGGAGACGGGTGAGGGGTGTGATTGCTACGTCCACCTGGACAACCCGCGCCTGGTGGACCTGCTGGGCGGGCGGTCTGACCGAGACCACGCGGTGCGCGTGCACTTCTTCAATCTGCACAAGATGGTGGCGCGCGGTCTCTTCGAAGGCATGACGCCCGCGCTGCCCGCCGTGCTGAAGGAGGCGGATCGACTAGAGATCGACTTGGTGGGTTGGGGGCCGGAAGCGCGCGCCATTCTTTTACAGGGCCTGCGGGTGCTGCACCTGGGCCTTGCCCGTGGCGTGGCATGGCGGGTCTGGACCGATAAGCCGACCGAAAGCCAGACGCAGTGGGCAGCCAGCTACCCCATGGCATCGAGCGTGGCGGAGGTCGAATTCGACGCCCCAGGCGGTCACTGCCGCCGGGTAGTGGAACGCTGGCTTGCGTCGGACCCCGGCACTGCGCGGCTGGTCATCTGCGCTTCCGGCGACGACGAGGTGGACCTCACCGCCGCGGCCGAGCTGCTGTACGCCAACGAGTCCGCCGCGTTCCCGATCTACGTGCGTTGTGCCGACGGCCGCGGGTTGCCGGCGTTGCTGACCAGCCAGCGCGCGCGTCTGCAGCTGTTCGGTGACGAACAGTCGTTCTGTACGGTCGAGATGGTCTGCGGAGAGCGCCAGGACAAGCTGGCCCAGGCGATCCACGCCGACTACCTACGGCAGACCCAAGGCACGGCCAGCGAAAGTGCGGCCTACAAGTCGGCGTGGGATGCGCTGAGTGAAGAGGCGCGGGACGCGAACCGCGCCCAAGCCGACCACCTGCCGTACAAGCAAATGCTGTCGGACCTGTGGTCAGCGCACGGAGCGCAGGAGGTCAACGAGCGGCTGGCGCGGGTGGAGCACGACCGCTGGGCCGCCCACCGTTACCTGCAGGGCTGGTCGTTTGGCGAAATACGGGACGATGCGCGCAAGCAGCATCCGTCTCTGGTGCCCTGGGCCGCACTGAGCGAGGGCGAGCGCGAGAAGGACCGGAATGCCGTGCGGCGCGTGCCGGACCTTTTGGCCGCTGGCGCGTAACAGCAAGCGAGGACTGTGGCGCCGGGCGGTTAGGGCCGAATCAGACGTCGGCGCGCGCAATCTGCATGGCTTCGCGCAGCACCGCGATGTCGCCGATGTGGTTGGACAGCAGCAGGATCAGGCGCGCGTTGACCACGGCGCTTTGCTCATCGCTCAGGTCGCGGTGCATCTCGATCAGCGCTTCATAAAAATCGTCGCCGGGCGAAAAGGTCTGGAAGTAGCGCTTGCCGGCTTCGCGGAAGTTGGGCTCGGTGTTCAGGGGCATGGCGGACCTCAGGGTCAGGCGTTGCAGGTGGCGCGCGCCAGGGCGGCCTGGGCGCGGGCGGCGTCAAAAGCGCGCCAGCGGGCGGCCACGTGCTGGTCGGGGCGCAGCAGGTAGGTGCTGCCGGGCGTCAGGTCGTAGCGCTCGCGCACGCAGCCTTCGGCATCGGTCAGCGTCTTCAGGCCGGCGCCGGCCTGGCCGCGCGGTGCGACCACCACGGCTTCGACGCCGATGGGCAGGCGGTTCAACGCTGCCAGGCCGTCCAGCGTTGCCGCGTCGATCTGGCTGGCGTCGTCGGTGTAGTACAGCAGCTGAAAGCGGTTGCCCAACTGATGCAGCAGCCAAGCGGGCTGGCCCGCAATCTGCACCGGCGCGTCCAGCAGCGGGGCGCCGGGGATCATGTCGCCGGCAAAGCCGTCGCTGTCGGGCGTGTTCAGGCGCGAATCGGCCAGCCAGCTGGGCACGGACAGGCGCCCGGAATTGACCAGCGCGCGGGCAAACGGGTACTTCCCGGCCAGGCTGAGCACGGCGTTGCGGAAGGTTTTGCTGGTGGCGCTTTTGGGCGTGATGAAGTCGGTGGAGCGGGTCGAATTGAGCAGGTTCTCGTCCGCCGCGAAGGAGCGCTCTTCGTGGTAGCTGTCCAGCAGGGTCGCCGGCGCCTGGCCGGCCATGACCAGCTTGAGCTTCCAGCTCAGGTTGTCGGCGTCCTGAATGCCGCTGTTGGCGCCGCGCGCGCCAAACGGCGACACCTGGTGCGCCGCGTCGCCGACGAATAGCACGCGGCCGTGGGTGAAGCGGTTCATGCGGCGGCACTGGAAGGTGTAGACGCTGACCCATTCCAGCTCGAATTCGCGCTCCGATCCCCCTTGCGCCGCCAGCATCGCCTTGATGCGCGGGATGACGTTTTCAGGCTTTTTCTCTTCCACCGGGTCGGCCTGCCAGCCGAGCTGAAAGTCGATGCGCCAGACGTTGTCGGCCTGCTTGTGCAGCAGCACGCTCTGGTTGGGGTGAAACGGCGGGTCGAACCAGAACCAGCGCTCGGCCGGAAATTCGGCCTTCATCACCACGTCGGCGATCAAAAAGCGGTCCATGAAGACCTTGCCGTCGATGTCCAGGCCGAGCATGGTGCGGATCGGGCTGCGCGCGCCGTCGGCCACGACCAGCCAATCGGTCGTCAGGGTGTACGCGCCGTCCGGCGTTTCAACCTGCAGCGTGACGCGGTCGGTGCCGGGCGTGACGGCCGTGACCTTGCTCTTGAAGCGCTTGTGCAGCTGCGGCAGCTCGTCCGAGCGCTGCACCAGAAACTCTTCCAGGTAGTACTGCTGCAGGTTGATCATGCCCGGGCGCAGGTGGCGGTCCTGCGGGCGCAGGTTGAAGTTGAACACCTCGCCCTCGCCAAAGAAGGTGCGGCCCACGTCCCAGCTGACGCCCTTGTCGACGAAGCGGTTGTCGCAGCCGATGCGGTCCAGCACTTCCAGCGTGCGCTTGGCGTAGCACACGCCGCGCGAACCGATCGACACCGTGTCGTCATCGTCCAGCAACAGCACGTCCTGCCCCTGCTGCGCCAGATCGATCGCCGTCGTCAGCCCGACCGGGCCAGCGCCGATCACGATCACCGGGTAATGCCCCGTGCGCGCCTCGGCAATCTCCGGCGGCCGCTCGTATGTGAACTTGGGGTAGGTGAACGTCTTCTGCACCTGTGTCTCCTGTGTTCCGCGCCCGGAACTGTTTTTCAAGTCTCTTGGCCCTCTGGCCCTAGAACCACTTGCGCGGCCAGCTATCAAATCCGCAGCTATTGGGGTGGGATCCGGCGCCGTTGCGGACCGTCAAGCTCCCCGTGCGGGAAGCGAAGGGCGCACCCCGCCCAGCGGACGCCATGTGCGGACCTGCGCCGCACATCGGCGTCGTCCCCCTTGCGCAGCAAAAGGGGGAAGGCGCGTCAGCGCCTCAGGGGGTTAAACCTTTTGTAGCTCGTGCCACATCTCCTGATCCCGCTCCGCCGTCCAGATGCGCGGGTCGCGGATGCCGCTGGCCTCGTCGTGCGCACGGGTCACATCAAACGGCAGGCAGTGCTCGTAGATGAAGACCTGGGCGAACTTCGGGTCCATCTTGCTGCGCGTGTGCTTCATGGTCGCGTTCAGGTCCATGCCCTGGGCCACGGCTTCCTGCGCGCTGCTGTAGAGCGTGCTGACGAAGTCGCGCGTGTAGGCCAGGCCCTTGTTCACGGCCTCGGGCGTCATCAGTGTCGGACCACGGCCGGGCACCAGCTTGTCGAACTTCATGGCGGCCAGGTTGTCCAGCGTCTGCGGCCAGTCGGCCAGGTAGGCGTCGCCGGTGTAGCAGGCGGCGTCGGCTTCCACCAGATCGCCCGAGAAGCAGATGTTTTGGCTGGGCAGGTAGACGATGGTGTCGCCCTTGGTGTGGCCGCGGCCGATCTGCTGGATCTTGACTTCCAGCTTGCCCAGCCACAGCGTCATTTCGCCCTGGAAGGTCAGCGTCGGCCAGGTCAGGCCGGGCACGCTTTCAACGGCTTGGAACAGGCGCGGGAAGCGGCCGATTTCGGAATCCATGTCCTGCTGACCGCGCTCGACGATCAGATCCCAGGTGTCCTGGCTGGCGATGATTTGCTCCAGGCCTTCGTCACGATAGCCGCTGGCGCCCAGCACGCGCACGGCGTGGTAGTGCGTCAGGACGACGTACTTGATGGGCTTGTCGGTGATTTCGCGGATCTTCTGGATCACGCCTTGCGCGGCCACGGGGGTGGCGGTGGCGTCGATGATCATGCAGCCGTCGTCGCCAATGATGACGCCGGTGTTGGGGTCGCCTTCGGCCGTGTAGGCATAGGCGTTGTCGCTGAGTTTGTCCCAGCTGATCTGCTTTTCTTCCAGGTCGGCGTGGGAGGCAAATTTCTTTTCGGCCATGCGGCGGGTCTCCAAATGGGTGAATTCGTGGGGGCGGGTTCCTGGCTATTGTCAACGCAATTTAGCCATTGGTCAATGAATTTGCGTATAACTAATTTCAAGTGCCACGCGGCGCCGCCGCAGTGGCGCGGATCAGGCGCCACACGCGCATGGCCAGGGGGGAGGGCGCGCGGTTGCGCCGGTGCACCAACACGATGTCGCGCAGGACCTGGGGCGTCAAGGGCCGTGCCACCAGGCGGCTGAAGCCCTGGGGCGGCACCGCCAGGCCGGGCATGACGGTGATGCCGATGCCGGCTTCAACCATGCGGAACACGGTGGTCGGGTGGCCCAGCTCCTGTGCGACATCGCAGCGCACGTCATGGCGCGCCAAAGCCTCGTCGATCAGGCGGCGGCTGCCGGACGCGTGGTCCAGCAGCACCAGCGGGTGACCGGACAGCGCCGACCAGCGCACCGTGCGGCGCCGCGCCAGCGGGTGATCGGGGGGCACGACCAGGACGAAGGGGTCTTGCATGATCGGTTCGGCGTACAGATCGTCGGTGGCCAAGGGCCCAATGACCACACCAAAGTCCACTTCACCGGCGCGCACGCTGCCCAGCACGTCCTGCTGGATACGGTCGAGCAGCAGCAGTTGGATGTCCGGCTCTTGCCGGGCGCAGGCGGCGATGCAGCCGGGCATCAGGTTGGCCGACAGGGTGGGGCTGCTGGCCACGCGCACGGTGCCGCGCCGTGCCTCGCCCAGGTCGCGCACATCCTGCAAGGTCTGGTCCAGCTCGTCGAGCAGGCGGTCCAGCCGCGCCGCCAGGGACGCGCCGGCCTCGGTCAGGGCGACCTCGCGCGTGGTGCGATCCAGCAGCTTCAGGCCGAGCTGCGATTCCAGCTCCCGCATCGCGCGGCTGACGGCAGGTTGGGTCAGGCCGATCGCGTCGCCGGCGCGGCTGAAATTGCGTTCTTGCGCGACGGCCTGAAACACGCGCAGCTGGCGCAGGGTGACGTGGGTATTCATAGCTATAAATCATAAATTCATCAGATAAATCCATTTCTCTTTTGAATGAACGACTGGCCCAATGGCGCGCATGGCACGTTCGCGTTTTCTCCCCGACAACTTCACCCTGGCCCTGGTGGCCACCGTGGCCCTGGCCACGCTGCTGCCTGCGGCAGGCGGGGTGGCCCAGTTCTTTGACGGCCTGACCACCGCTGCCATCGGCCTGCTGTTCTTCCTGCACGGCGCCAAGCTGTCGCGCGAAGCCATTCTGGCTGGCGTGACCCACTGGCGGCTGCACCTGCTGGTGTTCTGCTGCACCTTTGTGCTGTTCCCATTCCTGGGCTGGGCGCTGAAGCCCGTGCTGGCGCCGCTGGTCACGCCCGAGCTGTACCTGGGCATCCTGTACCTGTGCGTGCTGCCGGCCACCGTGCAATCGGCCATTGCCTTCACGTCACTGGCCCGCGGCAACGTCCCGGCCGCCGTGTGCAGCGCGTCGGCATCGACCTTGCTTGGCGTGTTCGTCACGCCGCTCTTGGTCAACCTGCTGGTGGTGCAGAGACACGGCGGCTCGTCGCTGGCGTCGGTCGGACGCATCCTGCTGCAGCTGATGGTGCCTTTCGTCCTGGGGCATTTGCTGCGCCCGTGGATCGGCGGCTTCGTCAAACGCCACGCGGCTGGTCTGAAGTTTGTCGACCAGGGCTCGATCCTGCTGGTGGTCTACACCGCTTTCAGCGCCGCCGTGGTCGAAGGGCTGTGGAAACAGGTCCCGTTGTCGGCGCTGGCGGGCTTGCTGGTGGTGTGCGCCGTGCTGCTGGCCTTAGCGCTGACACTGACCACCCTGGCGGCGCGCAAGCTGGGCTTTGACAAGGCAGACGAGATCACCATCGTCTTCTGCGGTTCCAAGAAAAGCCTGGCCAGCGGCGTGCCCATGGCCAAGGTGTTGTTCCCGGCGCACGCCGTCGGCGCCATCGTGCTGCCGCTAATGGTGTTCCACCAGCTGCAGCTGATGGTCTGCGCCGTGCTGGCCCAGCGCTACGCCCGCCGGCCGGAAACGCCGGACGCGGAACCCGGCAACGAAGGTTGGTCGCGCGCTTGAGGGCTTGAGGGCGCGCGGAGGCGAAAATCGGAATCTGACCCCGATTTTCAGCGCTCGGGCATCAGCCGCTCAAGCGCACGGGCGCGGTCGGCGGTCATCTCCAGGTGGCAGGCGCTGCCGGCCACGCGGGCGATGGTGCCGCCGTCGGGGTCGGCCTGGAACCGGCAGTTGGCGTCGCGAAAGGGCAGCCACAAACGTTGGACCGCCTGCAGCTGGCTGCGCCGCTCGGGCGTAAGCGTTTCCAGCAGCTGCCCGTACGCGGCGTTCAGGCGCCGGTCCTGGCGCTGCAATTCGACGCCAATGCATTCGACCATCGACGCGGTCACGCCGGCGGCTTTTTCCATGCAGGCGCGGTAGGTGCTGGAATAGTCCGCCTCGTCGGCCAGGGCAGTGCCGCTGGCGCAAGCGCTGGCGATCAGAGCGGCGGCAAGGCGCGGGGCGAACAGACGGGTCATGGCAGGGCGCACGGGGATTTTTCCTTTGGGTGATCAGGCCGGCGTGGCGGCGCGGTGGCCCAGGCGGCGGGTGACGTTGGCGGCGTGCTCACGCAGCAGGCGCCCCGCCGGGCCGTCAATTTCCGCGTCGAAAGCGCCTTCCGGCCCAATCATCGTCATGACCAGAGCCAGGTGGCCTGCGGCATCGAAAACCGGGGCGCACAAGGTATTGACGCCCGGTTGCGGCATGGACAGCCCGCGCCCCATGCCGCTGGCGCGGATGTCGGTCAGCAGGCGCTGGATCTCCGGCGCGTCGAAGTCGGCGCTGGTGCCGCCGACGACGCGGCGGTGTTCGTCTTCCAGCATGGTGCGCACCATCTTCTCGGGCAGGTAGGCGGCAAAGACGCGGCCAGTGATGGTGTTGAACAGCGACATCACCGTGCCCACGCGCAGGTTCACGTGCAGCGGGTAGCGCGGTTCATCCAAACGCACCACCGTGGGGCCCAACTGGCCCCAGACCGCCAGCGCGATGCTCAAATCGGCGCGGCTGGCCAGCACGGCGGCCTCCTGGCTGGCCTCGGTCAAGGGGTCCAGCTGCTGCAGCGCAGCCAGGCCCATCTGTAAGGCAGCGGGACCCAGTTCGTAATGGCCGGTGAGCGGGCTTTGCTTGACCATGCCGGCGGCCATGAAGCTGACCAGGTACGGGTGGGCCTTGCCGGGTGGCATGTCGGCCAGGGCGGCCAATTCCTTCAGCGCCAGGGGGCGCTGCTGCTCGGTCAAGGCCTGCAGCACGCGCATGCCGACCTCAATCGACTGGATGCGGCGCTGGCGTTTGGGTTCGGACAAGGCGTCGACCGCATCGTCGGACGCGGTGTCGAGGGGGGCATCATCGGTGGGCGGTGGCGTGGCCATGCGGGCATCTTATCGGCCTTGGCCGCACGTCCTACATGAAGCCAGGAAGTCCTGCGGTGGCGAGGTTTTGCCAATGCGCGCATGATGCGCGCCTGTCCAAACCCAGGCGCTTTTTCGCGCCACCCGAGGAGAACCCGTGACCCAAATCAACGTCGCCGTCGTCGTCGGCAGCATCCGCAAGGAATCTTTCAACCGCCAGTTTGCCGAGGCTTTCGTCAAGCTGGCACCGGCGGATTTCAAATTCTCGTTCGTGCGCATCGACGACCTCCCCCTGTACGACCAGGATGCGGACGCCGCGCCCGCCGTGCCTTCCGTCGCTCGCCTGCGCGACGAGATCAAGGCGGCCGACGCGGTGCTGTTCTTCACGCCGGAATACAACCGCTCCATCCCGGGCGTGCTGAAGAACGCGATCGACCAGGCGTCGCGCCCCTGGGGCAAGAGCGTGTGGGCCGGCAAGCCCACGGCCGTGCTGGGGGTGTCGGTCGGCCCGATCGGCGCCGCGCTCGCGCAACAGCATCTGCGCAACGTGTTGGCCTACCTGGCCATGCCGACGCTGGCGGGCAACGAAGCCTTCATCCATTGGAAGGACGGCCTGGTGGTCGACGGCGAAGTTGGCCCGCAGAGCAAGGAATTCGCCCAGGGCCTGATGAACGCCTTCGTCGACTGGGTCAAGAAGTTCGTGCCGGCCAAGTAAGCGGCTGGCGCGGCCCGGCGGGCGGTGCGCAGCTTGCCGCCGCCCCGGGGCGCCACGGCCTTCACCGGCCGACCGGTCCATTCAAGACCCATCGCCGGCCACGCGCCGGCGTTTTTGTGAGCGCTTGAGAAAAGGCTGCCCGGGCGATTCTGGCGGTAAAATCGCACGCCATCGCCCGTCCAGGTGGCGCAAGCAGCTACCCGTTTGATAGCGCCAGGCGTCCGCCGCCCATCCGGTTGGCCACCACCGCCGGTCAGCGCAGGGGAACCTCCGCCGGCCGCGCGCGATCAGCCCGTAGCCGCGTGCAACCGGCGGCCATGTTCCCAGGGGATTGTCTTGATCAGTGCTTTCTTTGCCCACCCACGCCGCGTGTTCGGCGCCATCGCCGTCATCAGCGCCGCCATGCTGGCCTTCGGCATTCTTTACCTGCAGAACGTGGTGGGGCTCGACCCGTGCCCGATGTGCATCGTGCAGCGCTACGCGCTGATCGTGGTGGGCGTGTTCTGCGCCATCGCCGCGTTCACGGGCAAGGCCTCGGCCTGGCGCTTCTGGGGGCTGATGGCCGTCGGCGTGTCCGGTTTCGGCGCCTTCACTGCCGCGCGCCAGAGTTGGCTGCAGTGGTACCCGCCCGAGTTCGCCACCTGCGGGCGCGACATTTACGGGATGATCGAATCCTTCCCGCTGCAGCGCGCCATCCCCATGATCTTCAAGGGCAGCGGCGATTGCAGCGCCGTCGACTGGACCTTCCTGGGCGGCACCATCGCCAACTGGTCCTTCGTCTGGTTCGTCGTCTTCATCGTGGTAATCCTGGTCACACTGCTCAAGCTGCCGCGTGCCAAGGGCGGCGTCATGCCGGCCTGAATTGCCCCGTGATCTGAAGGGCGCGGGGCACCGCGCCCCGAGCGCAAAAAAGCGGCCCGCAAGGCCGCTTTTTCGTTTCCACCGCCTTGACCAGCGGCGCTTCTAGGGCATCACACCCGTTTGATCACCCGCAGCACCACGATCAGGATCACCGCGCCCAGCGTGGCGACCAAGATGCTGCCCAGCAGGCCGCCGCCCACCGCGCCGCCGAGCGAGCCGAACAAAAAGCCGCCCAGCAGCGCGCCCAGCACGCCCACGACCATGTCGCCGACCAACCCGTAGCCGCCGCCTTTGACCAGCATGCTGGCCAGCCAACCGGCGATCAGGCCGACGATCAAGAACCAGACGATTTCCATGGCGATACCCCCGAAAGCAAGAACGTCCTGCCTGTTGCGCGGCGCCCGATGCAGCCAGCGCTTGCAGGAACTAGGACGGACTGTAGGCAGAGTCCCCGCCGCCCGCCGTAGGAGAACTGGCCGCCGCCGTGACAGTGCGGCGAGCCTTGCGGTAACAGCCCGGTGCGCCCGGGCGGCGTTTACAGCTTTTTGACCAGCACCTGGCTCTTGCGGTCCCAGTTGTACTTGCGCTTGCGCGCCTCGGGCAACCAGTCCGGGTCGACGGGCTGAAAGCCGCGCTTAATGAACCAGTGCATGGTGCGGGTGGTCAGCACGAAGATGCTGGACAAGCCCATGGCGCGCGCGCGGTGCTCGATGCGGCGCAGCACCTTTTCGCCGTCGCCCTGGCCCTGGCTTTGGGGCGACACGGTCAGCGCCGCCATCTCGGCGGTCTTGGCTTCGGGGTAGGGGTAGAGCGCGGCGCAGGCGAAGATCACGCCGTCGTGCTCGACGATGGTGTAGTTGGCGATGTCGCGCTCGATCTCGGTGCGGCTGCGTTTGACCAGGGTGCCGTCCTTCTCGAACGGTTCGATCAGCTGCAGGATGCCGCCGACGTCGTCGTGCGTGGCTTCGCGCAGGCTTTCCAGCTTCTCGTCGACCACCATGGTGCCGATGCCGTCGTGCACGTACACCTCCAGCAGCAGCGCGCCGTCCACCGCGAACGGGATGATGTGGCTGCGCTCCACGCCGTGCACGCAGGCGCTGACGCAGTGGCGCAGGTAGAAGCCGACGTCCTGCGGCTGCTCGGGCGGCGGCAGCTGGGCCAGCAAGGCCTGGGCGTCGGCCAGCGGGATTTCGGTGTCGATCGGGTTGTCGTCGCTCTCGGGCTCGGTCGGGCGCACGCGCAGGCCGGGTTTTTCGGTCAGGAAGATCAGCTTGTCGGCCTGCAGCGAGATCGCCACCGACGTGGCCACCTCTTCCATCGCCAGGTTGAAGGCTTCGCCCGTGGGTGAGAACCCGAAGGGCGAGATCAGCACCAGCGCGCCCGTGTTCAGCGAGTCGGCGATACCCGTCGTGTCCACCTTGCGCACCACGCCCGTGTGCTTGAAGTCCACGCCTTCGATAATGCCGACCGGCCGCGCGGTGATGAAGTTGCCCGAAATCACCCGCACCTTGGACCCTGCCATCGGCGTGTTGGGCAGGCCCTGGCTGAAGGCGGCCTCGATCTCGTAGCGCAGCTGGCCGGCGGCTTCCTGCGCGGCGTCCAGTGCTGCCATGTCGGTGATGCGCTGGCCGTGCGAGAACTGCGGCTCCAGCCCCTTGGCGTGCAGCTGCTCGTTGACCTGGGGGCGAAAGCCGTGCACCAGCACGATCTTCACGCCCATGCTCTGGATCAGCGCCAGGTCGGTCGCGATGTTGGCCAGCTTGCCCGCCGCAATCGCCTCGCCCGTCAGCCCCACCACGAAGGTCTTGCCGCGGTGCATGTGTATGTAGGGCGCGACCGCGCGGAACCAGGGCACGAAGGTGAAGTTGAAGACGGCGGACATCGGTGCGGGAAAGGGTTGGGAAGGCCAGAGCGGCCAGCGGCGCCGGGGCGCGAACGCGGCGGACGCCAGGAAATGCGCGCGATTTTAGCGAGCGCAGGCTGCGCTCTGCCCGCCATCGCAGGTTTTTTACTATTGAAACAATAGCTGGCCGCGCAGATGGCTGTAGGGCCAGGTGCCAAAAACGCTTAAAAGATCAATCGACAGCGCCGGTGGGGCGGCGCGCTTGCCCCAGGCGCCGGTAGACGGTGGCGCGGCTCACGCCCAGCGCCTGGGCGGCTTCGCTGACGTTGCCACCGGCTGTGCGCACGGCCTGCTGGATCAGCTCGTCGGTCACGCTGCGCAGGGGCGCGGCGGGTTCGGCGCCGCCTTCGGGCGCCGCGCCGCTGCGGCTGGCGCGCACGGTCACGCGCAGGCCCGACCACAGCGGCACCGGCACGGCGCTGCCGCGCTGGGCCAGGTCAAACAACTGCGCCCAGGGCAGGGCGAACAGCTCGTCGGCGTGCGGCGCGGGGTGGGGGCCGCCGTGCAGGCTGGGCAGCATGTCGCGCGCGGCGGCGTTGGCGCTGACCACGGCGCCGCCCGCGTCCAGGCACAGCAGCGCGGCGCGCTCGGCGGGCGCCATGCCGTCGTACCAGGCCAGGCGCAGGCACAGCGCGTGCGGCACGGCCAGCACCAGCGCGTCTTCGATCTGGCGCGCCGACTGGGCCACCAGGTGCTTCAGCTCGGGGCGCTCGGCCACGTTCACGCCGGTCAGGTCCAGCATGCCGACGCAGTCGCCGCGTGGGCCGATCAGCGGTGCGCCGGCGCAGCTGTAGACGGCGGTGTCCTCAAAAAAGTGTTCGCCTCGGTGCAGCCAGACGGGTTGCAGCTCGGTCAACGCCGCGCCAATGGCGCTGGTGCCCACGCTGCGCTCGGACAAATCCACGCCCACGCGGGCGATGGCGTCGGTGGCGCGGTTGCTGCGGTCGATGGCGCCGGCGGTGCCGACGACGGTGCCGTGCGCGTCGGTCAGGATGGCGAAGTAGCGGATCGGCGCCACGGCGCGCGCCAGGCGTTCCATCTCGGGCTGGGCCGCGGCCAACAGGGCGTGCGCGGCGTCGCGGGTGTCGCGCTGGGTGGCGGCGGACACGGTGGCAAAGCGCACCGGCTCGGCCGGGTTCTGGCCCTGGGCCAGGCAGCGCTGCCAGGACCGCGCCAGCCAGGCGCGGTCGAACCAGGCGTTCACCAGCGCGTCGGTCGCGGACGCGGCGCCGCCCAGCGCCTGCTGGCGCGCCAACGCGATCTGTTGCAAGCGATGTGCTTCGCCCAAGCCGTGTCTCCTGTGGCGGCGGCAGGCGCGCCGCCGTGTCTCATTCTGAGACTTTCCTTGTCCGGGCCATGCCAAACTAGGGTTTAACCTAGGCCATCCGCCCAAGGCGGTTTTCAAGAATGGTCGGATTGTCACACCCCAAGTGCATTCTCGTTTTTCCCCGACAACAAGCAGGAGACTCCCACGATGAAAGTTGAACTCACGGTCAACGGGCAAGCGGTCAGCGCGGACGTGCCGGAAAACACCTTGCTGGTGCAGCTGCTGCGCGAACACCTGCGCCTGACCGGCACGCACGTGGGCTGTGACACGGCCCAGTGCGGCGCCTGCACCGTCATCGCGCAGTTCGACGGCGGCGATGAACGCAGCATCAAAGCCTGCAACGTCGTGGTCGGCCAGATGCAGGGCGCGCGCATCACCACCATCGAAGGCATCGCCGCGGCCGACGGCACCATGCACCCGATGCAGGTCGCCTTCAAGGACTGCCACGGCCTGCAGTGCGGCTTTTGCACGCCCGGCATGGTGATGAGCGCGATCGACCTGCTCAAGCACCACCCCCAAGCCGACGAGGCCGAGATCCGCGAACAGCTGGAAGGCAACATCTGCCGCTGCACCGGCTACCAGAACATCGTCAAGGCGGTTCAGCAAGCGCAGCAAGTGATGGCCCCCTGAGGCGCTGGCGCGCCTTCCCCCGCTCTCTTCGGGCGGGGACCACGCTGGTGTCCGGCACAGGTCCGGACACGGCGTGCGCTGAGACGGCCTGCTACGCGGCCATCTGACCGATTGGATCTGGCCGCGTCAACGAGACATGCAACAAGGACAGGAGACAAAAATGGGTGCCAACGAATTTGCCAAGCTGCCGCACATCGGCGAGTCGCTCAAGCGCAAGGAAGACGAGCGATTTCTGACGGGCGTGGGGCAGTACACCGACGACATCAACCAGGCCAACCAGAAATATGCGGCCTTCGTGCGCTCCCCGCATGCGCACGCAGCTATCAAAAGTGTAGACACCAGCGCGGCGGACAAGATGCCGGGCGTGGTGCGCGTGTTCACCGGCAAGGACACCGAAGGCAAGATGGGCGGCTTGCCTTGCGGCTGGCTGATCAGCAACCCGGACGGCTCACCCATGAAGGAGCCGCCGCACCCCATCCTGGCGCACGCCAAGGTGCGCTACGTGGGCGACCACGTGGCCATGGTCGTGGCCGACACGCCGCAGCAGGCCAAGGATGCGGCCGAAGCCGTGGTGGTCGACTACGAACCGCTGGCCGCCGTGATCGACATGCGCACCGCCAAGACCGCCCCGGCGCTGCACGACGAGGCGCCCGACAACCACTGCTACAAGTGGACGCTGGGCGACAAGGCGGCGGTCGACGCGGCCTTTGCCAATGCGGCGCACATCACCCAGCTCGACCTCACCAACAACCGGCTGGTGCCCAACGCGATGGAGCCGCGCGCCGCCAACGCCAGCTACAACCGCGCCACCGACGAGTACGTGCTGTACGTGGCCAACCAGAACCCGCACGTTGAGCGCCTGCTGATGACCGCCTTCGTGCTGCAGCTGCCCGAGCACAAGGTGCGCGTGATCGCGCCGGACGTGGGCGGCGGTTTCGGCTCCAAGATCTTTCTGTACGCCGAAGACGTGGCGCTGACCTGGGGCGCCAAGCAGCTCAACTGCGCCATCAAGTGGACGGCCGAGCGCAGCGAATCCTTCCTGTCCGACGCGCACGGGCGCGACCACATCAGCCACGCCGAAATGGCGATGGACAAGGACGGCAAGTTCCTGGCCATGCGCGTGCACACCGACGCCAACCTGGGCGCTTACCTGTCCACCTTCGCGTCCAGCGTGCCCACCATCCTGTACGGCACGCTGCTGGCCGGGCAGTACGCCACGCCGCAGATCTATGTCGAAGTGGACGGCTGGTTCACCAGCACCGCCCCAGTGGACGCCTACCGCGGCGCCGGCCGGCCGGAAGCGACTTACCTGGTCGAGCGCCTGGTCACCCGCTGCGCCTGGGACATGGGCTTACCGCAGGACGAGATCCGCCGGCGCAACTTCATCACCAGCTTCCCCTACCAGACGCCGGTGGCGCTGCAGTACGACATCGGCGACTACAAGGCCTGCATGGACCAGGCGCAGGAACTGGCCGACGTCAAAGGCTACGCAGCGCGCAAGGCCGCCAGCGAGGCCAAGGGCCTGAAGCGCGGCATCGGCTACAGCAGCTACATCGAAGCGTGCGGTCTGGCGCCCAGCAACATCGCGGGCGCCCTGGGCGCACGCGCCGGCTTGTTTGAATGCGGCGAGGTGCGCGTGCACCCCACGGGCAGCGTGACGGTCTTCACCGGCTCGCACAGCCACGGCCAAGGGCACGAGACCACGTTTGCACAGCTGGTCGCGGCGCGCCTGGGCCTGGACCCGAACAAGGTCGACGTGGTACACGGCGACACCGGGCGCGTGCCGTTTGGCATGGGCACCTACGGCAGCCGCTCGCTCAGCGTGGGTGGCACGGCCATCATGAAGGCGCTGGACAAGATCGAGGCCAAGGCCAAGAAGATCGCCGCCCACCTGATGGAAGCCAGCGACGCCGACATCGACTTTGCCAACGGCGAATTCAGCGTCAAGGGCACGGACAAGAAGATCCCGTTCGCCCAGGTGGCGCTGACGGCCTACGTGCCGCACAACTACCCGCTGGACAAGCTGGAGCCGGGCCTGAACGAAACCGCGTTCTACGACCCGACCAACTTCACCTACCCGGCCGGCACCTACATCTGCGAGGTGGAGGTGGACCCCGACACCGGCGTCGTGCGCGTCGACCGCTTCAGCGCGGTGGACGACTTCGGCGTCATCATCAACCCGATGATTGTCGAGGGCCAGGTGCACGGCGGCCTGGTGCAGGGCATGGGCCAGGCGCTGATGGAGCACGGCATCTACGACACCGAAACCGGCCAGCTGATGACCGGCAGCTTCATGGACTACACCATGCCGCGCGCGGCCGATTTCCCGGAATTCAAACTCGGCCACGTCTGCACGCCTTGCACGCACAACCCGATCGGCAGCAAAGGCTGTGGGGAGGCGGGGGCCATCGGCTCGCCACCCGCCGTCATCAACGCCGTGCTGGACGCGCTCAAACCGCTGGGCGTGACCGAGCTCGACATGCCCGCCACCCCCAGCCGCGTCTGGACCGCCATTCAAGAAGCGCGCGCCGCTTAGAGGAGCACACCACCATGTACGCATTCACCTTTGAACGCCCCGCCACCCAAGCCGACGCCGTCAAGCTGGCCCAGGCAGGTGGCAAGCCGCTGGCCGGCGGCCAGACCCTGCTGGCGTCGATGAAGCTGCGCCTGGCCGCGCCCGAACAGCTGGTGCACCTGGGCGCCATCAAGGAGCTGGCCGGCGTGCGCCAAGACGGCGACAGCCTCGTCATCGGCGCCATGACGCGCCACGCCGACGTGGCCAGCAACGCCGACGTGCAAGCCATGATCCCGGCGCTGGCCGCGCTGGCCGAAGGCATTGGCGACAAGCAGGTGCGGGCCATGGGCACCATCGGCGGCTCGCTCGCCAACAACGACCCCGCCGCCGACTACCCGGCTGCCGTGCTGGGCCTGGGCGCCACCGTCATCACCACGCAGCGCGAGATCCCGGCCGACGACTACTTCCAAGGCATGTTCGCCACTGCGCTGGAAGACGGCGAGCTGATCACCGCCGTCCGTTTCCCCCAACCCAAGCGCGCCGCGTACATGAAGTTTCGCCAGCCGGCCTCGCTGTTCGCCTTGATTGGTGTGTTCGTCGCCGACACGGCCGATGGCGCGCGCGTGGCCGTGACGGGCGGCGGCAACGGCGTGTTCCGCCACAGCGCGATGGAGCAGGCACTGGCCAAGAACTTCAGCGCCGACGCGCTGGCCGGTGTGACCACCAGCGCCGACGACATGAACGGCGACCTGCACGGCAGCGCCGCCTACCGCGCCAACCTGGTTGGCGTGATGGCGCAGCGCGCGGTCGCCAAGGCGCTGGGCTGAGCGCGCGGGCAGGGCGGCGCAGCGCGTCGCACGCAGACGGTGCACTGCGCCCGCGCCGGTCACCCCCGGCGCGGCAGGGCTATTGATTTTTGGGTCAAATTGGCCTTCTGCCCTACAACCATCTGCGCGGCCAGCTATCAAAATAAAAGCATGAACGACCCGACCCCCACGTCGGCCACCGCCTCCATCGACGCCCTGGTCGCCGCCTTGGAGCGCGCCGGCTACTTCGCCGACCGGCGCTTGGCCACGGCCGCCTTCCTGGCGCTGAAACTGGGGCGCCCGCTGCTGCTCGAAGGCGAACCCGGCGTCGGCAAGACCGAGTTGGCCAAGGCGCTGGCCGAGGTGCTCAGCCGCGAGCTGATCCGTCTGCAGTGCTACGACGGGCTGGAGCAGCGCGAGGCGCTGTACGAATGGAATTACGCCGCGCAACTGCTGCACCTCAGAGCAGCAGAAGGCAAAGCCCCCGCCGACGAAATCGAGCAGGAGGTCTACCAGCCGCGCTACCTCATCCGCCGCCCGCTGCTGCAGGCGCTGCAGGCACCGCCTCCTGGCGCCGTGCTGCTGATCGACGAGGTCGACCGCGCCGACGAGCCGTTCGAGGCCTTTCTGCTCGAATACCTGGGCGAATACCAGGTCAGCATCCCCGAATTGGGCACCGTGCGCGCCGTGGTGCCGCCCGTCACCGTGCTGACCAGCAACCGCACGCGCGAGCTGAACGACGCCGTCAAGCGCCGCTGCCTCTACCACTGGCTGGACTACCCGGAGCCCGAACGCGAACTGGCCATCGTTCGCGCCCGCGTACCCGAAGCGCCCAAAGCCCTGGCCGACCAGGTCGCCGACTTCGTGCATCGCCTGCGCAGCACGCCGCACGCCGAGCTGTTCCAGCGCGCGCCTGGCATCGCCGAGAGCGTGGAATGGGCCAAGGCCCTGGTCGCGCTGGACGCGTTGCAGCTCGACCCCGAGCTGGTGCAGGACACCGCCGGCGTGCTGTTCAAGCAGCGCGAAGACGTCGCCGCGCTGATGGCCGACGTCATCCGCGAAGCGCTGGCGCCCGCGCCGGCATAAGGCCCCGTCATGCTGCTTGGCGACGCCCGCACCGGCAAGCTGGCCGACAACCTGACGGCCTTTGGCCGCACCCTGCGCCGCGCCGGCGTGCCGGTGGACGCATCGCGCATGGCGCTGGCGCAGCAGGCGCTGCAGTGCGTGGGCGTGGACCGACGCAGCGACGTCAGCGCCGCGCTCGAAGCCGTGCTGATCGGCCGCGAGCAAGATCGCGCCGTCTTCCGTGAGCTGTTCGACGCCTTCTTCCGCGACCCGGAACTCGCCAACAAGCTGCTGTCGCAAATGCTGCCGCGCGCCGAAGGACAGGCTGACGGCCCACGCCAGCGACCGCGCGTCAGGGAAGCACTGCAGCCACCCAAACCCGCCGCCGCAAGGCCGCCCGTGGCGCCTGAAAAAGAATTCCAGTTTGACGCCGCGATGACGGCCAGCGACCTGGCGCGGCTGCGCCACGCCGACTTCAACCAGTTGTCCGCCAGCGAATACCGCCTGGTCGAACGCCTGGCGCGCGACATCCGCCTGCCGCTGCCCACCGTGCGGTCGCGCCGGGTGCGCGCCAGCGGCCGCGGGCCGCGCGTGCACTGGGGCCGCACCTTGCATGAGGCCGCGCGCACCGGCGGTGAGGTGATGGCGCTGCACCGCCTGCAACGGCGCCAGCAACCGCTGCCGCTGCTGGTGCTGGTCGACGTGTCGGGCTCGATGGAGCGTTACGCGCGCCTGCTGCTGGCTTTTTTGCACGCCGCCACGCGCCAGGTCGATGGCCGGCGCGTGCAGCGCGACGTGTTCGCCTTCGGCATGCAGCTGACCGACTTGACGGCCGCGTTTGCCGAAGCCGAAACCGACGCCATGCTGCTGCGCGCGGGCGCGGCCATCACCGACTTTGCCGGCGGCACGCACCTGGGCGACGCCATCGCCGCGCTGCGCCACGGCCACGCGCGCCGCCTGGTCGGGCGGCGCACGCTGGTGCTGCTGGTCAGCGACGGGCTGGACACGGGCGACGCCGAACAGCTCGGGCGTGAACTCGGCTGGCTCAAGCGCCACAGCCGGGCGCTGCTGTGGCTCAACCCGCTGCTGCGCTACGACGCCTACGCCCCCATCGCGCGCGGCGCGACCCAGCTGCATCGCGCGGCCGACGGCATGCTGGCCGTGCACAACATCGACAAACTGCAGGACCTGGCCGCGGGCATCGCGGCGCTCCTGCGCCAACCATCCCACCGTTAACCCACCGAGGAGTACCCCCATGGACATGCAAGGCAGCCGCGCGCTATCCGTCACCCAGCAGCAAGCCTGGGAAGCGCTGAACGACCCCGAGGTGCTCAAGCTCTGCATCCCCGGTTGCGACAGCATCGAATCCACCGGCGACAACGCCTACGCCCTGGTCAACGGCATCAAGGTCGGCCCGGTGTCGGCCAAGTTCAAAGGCAACCTGCAGCTGACCGACATCCAGGCGCCCGACAGCTATACCATCAATTTCGACGGCAACGGCGGCGCCGCCGGCTTTGGCAAGGGCAGTGCCAAGGTCACGCTGACGCCGCAGGGCGAAGGCTGCGAGCTGGGCTACACCGTCAACGCGCAGGTCGGCGGCAAGATCGCGCAAGTCGGGCAGCGCCTGATCGACGGCGTGGCCAAGTCCATGGCCGAAACCTTCTTCAAGCGCTTTGACGAAGAAATGCAGCGCCGCTACCCGTCTGACAACGCCGGTGACGGCGAGAAAGAAGAGCCCGGCAAGCTCAAGAAGATGTGGTCCAAACTGACCGGCAGCGACAAGGACGAGGCCGCCGCCGACTAAGCGCAAGGAGACAGCAGGCCATGGAAAACCTAGACGTCACCGTGCTGCGGGCGCTGCGCGATTGGCGCGCCGCCGGCCACCACGCGCTGATGGCGACCGTGGTGCGCACCTGGGGTTCGTCACCGCGGCCCGTGGGCTCCATCATGGCGCTGGACCAGGGCGGCGCGGTGGTCGGCTCGGTCTCGGGCGGCTGCATCGAAGACGACCTGATCGCGCGCTACACCCACGCTGCCGCGGCCGATGCGCTGAAGGCCGCGCCCGGCGGCGCGCCGCAGTTCGTCAAATACGGCATCAGCGCTGATGAAGCTCACCGCTTCGGCCTGCCGTGCGGTGGCACGCTGGAGTTGCTGCTGGAGTTCGACCCCGACGCCACCGCGCTGGCCGATTTGGTGCAGCAACTGGAAGCGGGCGGCCTGGTGCAGCGCAGCGTCGATTTGCAAACCGGCCAGGTCTGCCTGACGCCCACCGCCGCGCCCGCAGCGCTCAGCCGTACGGAGAGCGAGCTGACCAACACCTTCGGCCCCGAGTACCGCATGCTGATCATCGGTGCCGGGCAGATGAGCGAATACCTGGCGACCATGGCGCAGTTCTGCGGTTTTTCGGTCACCGTGTGCGACCCGCGCGAGGAATACCGCGGCGGCTGGAGCGTGGCCGGCACGCGTGTCCTGTCCGACATGCCGGACGACGTGGTCACCGCCTTCCAGCCCGACCGCCGCAGCTGCGTGATCGCGCTGACACACGACCCCAAGCTGGACGACCTGGCGCTGCTGGAGGCGCTGAACAGCGAGGCCTTCTACATCGGCGCTTTGGGCAGCCGGCGCAACAACGCGGCACGGCGCCAGCGCCTGATCGAGCATTTCGACCAGACCGAAGAAAGCCTGCGGCGCCTGCGCGGCCCGGTCGGCATCTACATCGGCAGCAAGACGCCGCCGGAGATCGCCGTCAGCGTCATGGCCGAGGTGCTGGCCGTCAAGAACGGGCTGGCGCTGCCGCGCGAGCTGAACGTGGCCCACTTCAAGGACCAGCACGGCGTGGCCGGCGCGGGCTCGGCCTGCACCGTGGGCTGAGTGGCCAGCGCCGCCGCGCACGCCTTGCCGGACCACGGCGTTGCCGCCATCGTCATGGCAGCCGGCGCCGGCCGGCGCATGGGCGGGCGGCCGAAGGCGCTGCTGCAGCGCGATGGCGAAAGCCTGCTGGCGCGCCAGATCCGCCTGCTGCAGGAAGCCGGTATCCACCAGGCGGTGGTCGTGCTCGGCCACCACGCCGAGCGCCTGCAGCCGGTCGTGGCGCAACTGGCGGCCGACCATCCCGCGCTGGAGCTGCGCAGCACCTACAACCCGCGTCCAGACGACGGCCCGGGCGGCTCGCTGCGCTGCGGGCTGGTCGCGTTGCCGCCTGCGCAGGACGGCGTGCTGGTGCTGCTGGCCGATCAGCCGCTGCTGGAGGTGGACGACTTGCGCGCCGTGCTGGCCGCGTGGCGTGACCGGCCCGCCGCCATCGACCTGGTCGTGCCCACGCACGCCGGCCAGCCGGGCCACCCGCTGGTCTTCGGGCCCGCGGTGCGCGCGGCGGTGCAGGGCGCCGCCGACGCCACCGGCGTGCGCGAATGGCGGCGCGCCCACGCCGAGCGCGTGCAGGCGTTGGCGCTGGACCACGCGCGCTGCAGCACCGACATCGACACGCCGCAAGACCTGATCCGCCTGCGCGACGCGCTGGGCGCGGATTTGCGCTGGCCGGCAGGTGATTTTTGAAAGAAATCGGGCTTTAGCCCTAGATGGATCTGCGCGACCAGCTATCTAAATAATAGCAAATGGTTGCGGAGCCATCCAGACGAAAAACCAGGGCAGTGGGGACGGCACGCACGCACCGCCATGGGTCATGGTCTGGCAAGACCTTGTACGCCATCGGCCCAGCGCCCGACGCCGAGGCTGCGTCGGGCGCTGCCGGGCGACCCTCAGAACTTCACGTCCGCCCGCAGCCAGAGCGTGCGTCCGGGCTCGTTGATCCGCACGCCGCCCGGAAAGCCCAAGTCCGCGTTGCCCGCCAGGTTCAGGTGCTCGGCGTAGGTCTTGTCGAACAGGTTGTCCACGCCCACGGCCAGCTTGACCTGCTTGTTGATGCGGTAGCCGGCGTGCAGTGAAAACACGCCAAAGCCGGCGCTGGTCCCCAGGTCCTGGCCGACCACGTTGCCTTCACCCTTGGCGATGCGCCGCTGCGCCGCCACCAGGCGCCACAGCGCGCCGGCGCTCCACGGGCCTTGGGCGTAGTCCAGGCCCAGCTTGGCTTCCAGCGGCGGCACCTGCGGCAGCGGGCGGCCGTCGCTGGTGTTGCGGCCCCAGTTGTAGGCCAGCGTGCCTTGCACCGTCCAGGCGTCGCCCAGGCGGTGGCTGCCGCCCAGCTCGGCGCCCGCCGTACGCGCATTCACGTTGCGCACGGCCGAACCCATGCCCTGGTAGTTGAACAGGATGTAGTCCTGCACGCGCCCGACGTAGGCCGAGGCCCAGAGCTGCGACATGGTGGATTTCCAATTCACGCCGGCGTCCAGCTGCGTGGTTTTTTCAGGCTTCAGACTGCCGAAAGCGTTGCCTTTGCCGGCCGCGCTGTTGCTGGGCGAGATCAGCTCCCAGTAGTCGGGAAAGCGCTGCACGTGGCCGATGCCGACGTAGGCGGTGGCCCCTTCGGCCAGTTGGTGTTCCCAGCGCAGGAAGCCGCTGGGCAAGGCCTTGCGCTGGCGGTGGTTGCTGGGCGCGGGCGCGGCAGGGCCCCCCATGTCCATGGCGCGCGCGGCGGACATGCCGCCCATGCCGCCCATGCCGCCGCCCATGTCTCCCGTGCCATGCCCGCCCATGTCACCGCCGCCCATGCCCCCCATGCCATCAGCGTCGGCCGGGTAGCGCCAGGCCTCGGCGCGGTCCAGGCGCAGACCGCCGACCCAGCGCGTGTCGGCCGAGGCGCGCCACGTCGCTTCGGCGAACACACCGGTCTGGTTGAAGCGCGCGTCGCGCCGCCACGCCTGGGTGCTGTAGGGGCGCATGGGCGTGCCGTTGCGCACGTCGTGTGGGCTGCGGGTGAAGTCCAGGCCCGTGACGACCGACACGGTATCGCTGGGCGCCAGCGTGGCCGCCACGCGCCCACCGGTCGTGGTGCGTCGCACGTTGCTGGCCATGCCGCCGGCCATCATCCCGGTGCTGGGCGGCGTGCGCAGGGTGAAGTTGTCCATCACGTGGTCGGCCTGGTTGCGGTAGAGCTGCGCCTCCAGTTGGGGGAACCACGCCGCGATGTGCTGCTTTTCAAAGCGCAGGGCGAAGCTTTCGCGCTTGAACTGCGTGCCGTCCATGCCGCGGCCACCATAGCGCGCCTCGCCGTCGCTGGCGCCGGCGCTCAGCTCGACCAGTGTGTACGCGTCGGGCGTCCAGCCCAGGGCGACGTCGGCGTTCCATTTGTTCCAGGCCGACGGCACGCGCTGGCCGCGCCCGTCCTTGTAGTCGCCGCTGTGCGACCGGTTGGCGGTGGCGCGCAGGTACAGCTGCTCGTTGCCGGCTTCGAAATCGGCCGTCTGGTCGTTGCGCCCGGCGCTGGCGCCCTGCAAGGTGCCGGTGAAATGCACCGGGCCGTCGCTGAAATCGGGCCGTTCGCGGTCAAAACGCACCACGCCCGCCGAGGCACCCGGTCCCCAGACGACGGTCTGCGGGCCCTTGACCACGGTCAGCAAATCGAAGGTCTCGGGCGAAATGTAGGAGCTGGGCGAGTCCATGCGCACCGGGCAGGCGCCGACCATCTGTGTGCCGTTGGTCAGCAACGGCAGGCGCGAGCCGAACTGGCCACGGAACACCGGGTCGCTGTTGGAGCCGCCGCTGCGGATGGCCGAAAAGCCGGGAATCGTCTTGAGGTAGTCGGCCGCGTCGCTGGCCGGCACGGGTTGGCGCGGCTGCTTGGGATCGGCCACGATCTGCGCCGGCGAATGGTCGTGCACGGCGGTGACCACCACGTCGGGCAACGACGGGGCGTCGCCGGCAGGGTCGTCGGCCGCGTGGGCAACGCCGGCCAGCAGCGCCAGGCAGGCCAGCGCGCAGGGGGTGAGGGCGGGGCGCGCACGCGCGGCCCCAGGCAAGAAAACGGTGGTCATGAAGAGGTGACATCCACGCCCGAACGCCGGCCCCGCGCCTCGGCGCGCGCCGCATTCGGACAGACAAGGGAAAACCGCGCCCCGCCGTCGGGCCGGAACGCAAGAAAAGTCAGGCGTGGAAGAGGGCGGGCGGCCCGCGCGCCGGCATGGGCGCCTGGGCGCGCCACACCGGCACGGTGAGCGCCACCTCGGTGCGGCTTGGGCCGACCGCGGGCAGTGGCGGGCGCTGCGGCGCCAGTGTGAAGCCCGGTGGCGTGGCCAGCGCGATGCACAGCAGGCAGTCTGGGTCGCTGTGATGGGACGGGGTGCCCGGGTGCTCGCTTGCATGGCCGAGGCCATGGCCACCCGGCGCTGACGTGCAAACGTCCACCGGCAGGAGCACCGGCAGCGCCGCGCGCGCCTGCACCCCGGCGGCCAGCGCCACCATCCAGGCCAGCGCCAACACCGTGAAGACCACGGTATGCAGATTTCTGCGTTGGCGAAGCCCTTGAAGCATGCCGGAATTATCCACGCCCCCGCTTCCCGAAGCGGTCAGAACGTGGGTGGGTATCGGCACGCACTGTCTCGGGTTGGACTGCACTGCAGTTTTTGGAGGTACCGCCGGGTGCCCCAAATCGGCCCACGCGACCTAGACTGTGACCGACCCTGTTCTACCCCGTTGGCATGTCCCCACCCCCGTTTCGCCCCCAACGCCTCCACGATCTCATCGCGCCGTGGGCCGACCAACAGCCCGACCGCCTGGCCCTGCGCGACGACCACGTCCGTTACAGCTACGCCGAGCTGGAACAGGCCGCCGATGCCACCGCCGGGCAGTTGCGCTCTGCAGGCGTGCGCGCCGGCGACCGCGTGGTGATCGTTGGTGAAAACTGCGCCGCCACGCCGCTGATCGCGCTGGCCACCAGCCGGCTGGACGCCTGGGTCTGCATCGTCAACGGGCGCCTGTCTGCGCGGGAAGTGGACAGCGTCATCGCGCACGCCACGCCGCGCCGCGTGCTCTACACCACGCGCGTTTCGCCCGAGGCACTTGGCCATGCCGAGCGCCATGGCGCCGAAGCCATCGACTGGCCGCAACTCGGGCCGATGCACCTCGGGCCGCTGAACGCCGAGGCCGTGCCCGAGCCCACCCACACCGACGCGCGCGAGCAGGTCGCGGCGCTGATCTACACCAGCGGGACCTCGGGCGCGCCCAAGGGCGTGATGCTCACGCACGCCAACCTGATCTTCACCGCCGGCATCGCGGGCACCGTGCGCGGCATGCATCCGCAGGACCTGGTCTACGGCGTGCTGCCCATGGCGCACATCGTCGGTCTGGCGACCCAGGTGCTGGGCGCGCTGGCCAGCGGTGCCGGCGTGTGGCTGTCCCCCCGTTTCGCGCCCGAGCGGCTGGTGGCCGCACTGAGCGAGGGCGTGACCAGCTTCACCGGCGTGCCCGCCATGTACGCGCGCCTGCTGGACTGGCTGCGCGAGCAGGGCCGAACACTGGACGCGCCGCAGCTGCGCGCCATCGGCGTGGCGGGCTCACCGCTGACGCCCGGGCTGAAGACCGCGATCGAAACCGCCTTCGGCCACCCGGTGCTGAACGGCTACGGCCTGACCGAAACCGCGCCCACCATCGCCCAGGTGCGCGCCGACGCGCCGCGCAGCGACTGCGCCGTGGGCCAGCCAGTGCCGGGCATCGCCGTGCGCGTGGTCGGGCCAGACGGTGCCGACCTGCCGAGCGGCGACACCGGCGAGCTGTGGGTGCGCGGCCCCAACGTCATGAAGGGCTACTACCGCAACGCCGCGCTCACGGCCGAGGTGCTGGGCGCGGACGGCTGGTTTCGCACCGGCGATCTGGCGCGCCAGGGCGCCGACGGTGCGCTGTACATCGCCGGGCGCAGCAAGGAGCTGATCATCCGCTCCGGCTTCAACGTCTACCCGCTGGAGGTGGAGCAGGTCATCAACGCCTTTCCCGGCGTGGTGCAGTCGGCCGTGGTCGGCCGCACCGTCGGCCACAACGAGGAGGTCATCGCCTTCGTCGAAGTGCCCGAAGGCCGCGCGCTGGACGAAGCCGCGCTGCGCCAGCACCTGCGCGCCAACCTGTCGCCCTACAAACAGCCGGCCGAGATCCGCGTGCTGGCGCAGCTGCCCGCCGCGCCCACCGGCAAGCTGCTCAAAGCCGTCATGAAGCAGATGGCCGAACGGGCTGCATCGACCGAGCCCACGTCCGACACGCCGCACTGAACACCCCTCACCCACCCACAGGAGTCCCATGTCCGATGCCACCCCCAAAAAAGCCGCGCTGATCATTGGTGCCGGCGACGCCACCGGCGGCGCCATCGCCCGCCGCTTTGCCCGCGAGGGCTACATCACCTGCGTCACGCGCCGCAGCGCCGACAAGCTGGCGCCGCTGGTCGAGCAGATCCAGGCCGAAGGCGGCGTCGCGCACGGTTTTGGCAGCGACGCACGCAAGGAAGAAGAGATGGTCGAGTTGGTGGCGAAGATCGAGCGCGACATCGCCCCGATCGAAGTCGCCGTCTTCAACATCGGCGCCAACGTGCGCTTTCCGATCACCGAGACCACGGCCCGCGTGTACTACAAGGTGTGGGAAATGGCCTGCTTTGGCGGCTTCTTGATGGGGCGCGAGGTCGCCAAGGCCATGCTGCCGCGTGGGCGCGGCACGATCATCTTCACCGGCGCCACCGCCAGCCTGCGCGGGCGCGAGGGCTTTGCCGCCTTCGCCGGCGCCAAGCACGCGTTGCGCGCGCTGGCGCAAAGCATGGCGCGCGAGCTGTGGCCCAAGGGCATCCACGTCGCGCACCCGGTGATCGACGGCGCCATCGACACCGAGTTCATCCGCACCCAGTTCCCCGAGCGCTACGCGCTGAAAGAGCAGCAGGGCATCGTCAACCCCGAGCACATCGCCGACCTGTACTGGCAGATTCACCAGCAGCCGCGCGACGCCTGGATCCACGAGACCGAACTGCGCCCCTGGCTGGAGACTTGGTGATTTATCGGGCCTCTGCCCTACAGCCACCTGCGCGACCAGCTATCATTTTTATACTATTTTTATCCCAACCGCCCGACCAACCCGAGGAGATCCGCCCATGAGCCAGCCCGTCACCGCGCAATTCCTGTTCGACTTCGGCAGCCCCAACGCTTACCTGGCGCACCAAGTGATCCCCGGCATCGAAGCGCGCACCGGCGTGCGCTTTGACTACGTGCCCGTGCTGCTGGGCGGCTTGTTCAAGCTGGCCAACAACCGCTCGCCCATGGAGGCGTACGCCGACATTCCGCTCAAGCGCGCCTACGACATGCTGGAGATGCGCCGCTTCATCCAGCGCCACCAGCTGACGCAGTTTCAGATGAACCCGCACTTTCCCGTCAACACCCTGGGCATCATGCGCGGCGCGGTCGCCGCCCAGCGCGCGGGCGTGCTGGCGCCGTACGTTGACGCGGTCTTCGGCGCCATGTGGGAGCGCGGCGCCAACATGGCCGACGTGGCCGTGATCACGGCGGAGCTGAACGGCGCCGGCCTGGACGGCGCAGCCCTCGTCGCCGCCACGCAGGACGCGGCCGTCAAGGACCAGCTGATGGCCAACACCCAGGCCGCGCACGGCCGCGGCGCGTTCGGCTCGCCGATCTTCTTCGTCGGCGAAGAGATGTACTTCGGCAAGGACCGGCTGGGCGAGGTGGAAGAAGAAATCGTGCGCGCCCAAGCCGCCTGACGCCCATCCCGCCAACACCACGGCACCACAACAACAGGAGACACACAACCCGATGAGCACCACACGCCGCACCGCCTTGACCCGCCTGGCCGCCCTGGGCCTGGGCGCCACGCCCCTGCTGGCCGCCGCGCAGGGCGACGCCTGGCCCACCCGCCCGATCAAGCTGATGGTCGGCTTTCCGCCCGGCGGCTCCACCGACGGGCCGGTGCGCGTGCTGGCCGAATCGGTGGGCCGCATCCTGAAGCAGCCCATCGTCATTGAAAACAAGACCGGCGCCGGCGGCACCATGCCGGCCGTGGCGCTGCAGGCGGCGGCGCCGGACGGCTACACCCTGGGCATCTCGTCGATGGGCATGTACCGCTTGCCCTACACCACCGACAACCGCTGGAGCCCGGACGCCGACATCACCCACATCATCGGGCTGACCGGCTACGCCTTCGGCATCGCCGTGCCGGCCGATTCGCCTTACAAGAGCTGGGCCGACTACGTCGCCGCCGCCAAGGCGCAGCCGGGCAAAGTGACCTACGCTTCGCCCGGTGTGGCGACGACCAACCACCTGACGGTGGAGCGCATTTCGCGCGCCGCCGGGATCCAGCTGAACCACATCCCGTACAAGGGCACGGCCGAATCGATGCAGGCGCTGCTGGCGCACCAGGTCGATTCGGCGGCCGAAACATCCGGCTGGGCGCCGTACGTCAAGGAAGGGCGCATGCGCCTGCTGGTGGTGTGGGCGCCCAAGCGCATGGCCGGCTTCCCGGACGTGCCCACGTTGCGCGAGGTCGGTATCCCGATCGCCGAGACCTCGCCCTGGGGCCTGATCGGGCCCAAGGGCATGCCGCCCGCCGTGGTCAAGCGCTTGCACGACGCCTTCAAGCTGGGGATGGAGGAAGCGCCCTTCAAGCAGGCGCTGGCGCGCTACGAGATGGAGCCGCAGTACATGGGCACCGCCGACTTCCAGGCCTTTGCCGGCAAGACGATGAAGCAACAGAAAGAGATCCTGGACACGCTGGGCTTGAGCAAGCGCTGAGCCGGGCGGTGGGGCAGGGCGCCCAGGCGGATGGTGGCGACCGCCGGTGCATTCGGCGCGCCCAGCGCTTGCGCCAAGCCTGGAGCGGCCGTTGTGCAGCGCGCACCTGGGCAACGGGTCGTCTGCAAAACTCTGTTTTTGATAGCTGCCCGCGCAGATGGTTCTAGGGCTACAGGCCATTTTTACGTGAAACCGAGCATTGACCCGCCCTTAAAGGCCCTGCCACCGGTCTGACGCGCGGCGGGCCGCGCCCTCAGGCCGTTCGGCCGTAATCCGACGCGATATCGCGCAGCGTGGCCAGCAAAGCGGGCCGCACTTCGTGCAGGAACTGGTCGGCGCTCACGGTGTCGGTGGCCGCGGCCGCGTTGACCACCATCAGCGGCAGGTCCGCCGACAGGCGCAGCGGCGCGGCGATGCCGTTGATTTCGGGCCGCCAGTCGCCAAACGAGGTCACGCACCCCCATTGCGCCAGGTCGTCCTGCGCCTGGCGGATGGCCAGTTGCTGCGCTGGCCAGCCGGTGGGGTTCAGCGCCCGCAGGCGCTCTTCCAGCATCTGGCGCACTTCCTCCGGCGCGGCCGCCAGGTAGCCGCGGCCGACGGCGGTGGTCGGCAGCGGCATGCGCGAGCCCAGGTTGAGCCGCATGGTGATCAGCGTGCTTTCGCTGCGGCAGCACTCGATGTAGAGCATGGACAGCTGATCGCGGATCGCCATGGCCACCAGCGTGCCGGTGCGGTCGGCCAGCGCCTGCAGGCGCGGGTGGCTGGCCTCCTTCACGTCCAGGCGCGACTGCGTGGTGCCGCCCAGGCCCAACGTGGCCAGACCCAGGCGGTAACGCCCGGTTTCGCCCACATGGTGCAGGTAGCCCAGTTGCGTCAGCGTGTAGGTCAGGCGCGTGATGGTGGACTTGGGCAGGGCGCAGCGCTCGGCCAATTCCTGGTTGGACAAACGCTCCTCGCCCGACGCGAAGGCGCGCAGCACGTCCAGCCCGCGCGCCAGGGCGGTGACGAAGTGGCGGTCGGCCTTCATGCGGCGCACCGGCGCCGGGGCGGGCGCTGCGACGGCGGCGGGCGGGGGAGCTTCGGGTTCTGCCATGCGGTTGGGGCTGAAGGCGAGGAGGGGAAATTGGCGGATCGGCGGGCAACGCGTTTCGGCACATTCTGACGCGCTGGCAGATCGGATGGGGTGTGCTGTTCTGCACTGCAGTCGCGTGTGTGACCGCCGCATGCCCCAAGTCGAAGTGCAGTCCGCACAATAGGGCAAGGCCGCCGCGCGCGGATTCACCCACCACAGGAGATTTGCTTCATGCGCACCCGCATCACCGACATGCTCGGCATCCGCTACCCCATCGTGCAAGGCGGCATGCACTTCGTCGGCCTGGCCGAGCTGGCCTCGGCCGTGTCCAACGCCGGCGGCTTGGGCATCCTGACGGCGCTGACGCAGCCGTCGCCCGCCGCCCTGGCCGACGAGATCGCCCGCTGCCGCGGCATGACGGACCAGCCCTTCGGCGTCAACCTGACCTTTCTGCCCGCGCGCACCCCGCCGGACTACCCGGGCTACGTGCGCAGCATCATCGACGGCGGCATCAAGGTCGTGGAAACCGCGGGCAACAACCCGCAGCAGTGGCTGCCCATGCTGAAAGAAGCGGGCATCAAGGTGATCCACAAATGCACGTCGGTGCGCCACGCGCTGAAGGCCGAGGCCATCGGCTGCGACGCCGTCAGCGTAGACGGCTTTGAATGCGGCGGCCACCCGGGCGAAGACGACGTGCCCAACTTCATCCTGCTGCCGCGCGCGGCCGAACAGCTGAAGATCCCCTTCATCGCCTCGGGCGGCATGGCGGACGGCCGCTCGCTGGTGGCGGCCATGGCGCTGGGCGCTGAAGGCATGAACATGGGCACGCGCTTCATCGCCACGAAAGAAGCGCCGGTGCACGAGAACGTCAAGCAAGCCATCCTCAAAGCCACCGAGCTGGACACCCGCCTGGTGATGCGCCCGCTGCGCAACACCGAGCGCGTGCTGAACAACGCCGGCGTGGAACGCCTGCTGGCCAAGGAAAAGGCGCTGGGCGACAAGATCAGCTTCGCCGACATCATTGATGAGGTCGGCGGCGTCTACCCCAAGGTCATGCGCGATGGCGACCTGGACGCAGGCGCCTGGTCCTGCGGCATGGTGGCCGGCCTGATCCACGACATCCCCACGGTGCAGGAGCTGATCGAACGCACCATGGCCGAAGCGCGCCAGCTGGTCACGCAGCGGCTGGCCGGCATGGTGGTCTGAGCCCGGGCGCCGCGTGCGCCCGCCACGCGGGCTGTGCGCAGAGTTTGGGCATAAAAAAAGCTGCCAGCGATAGAGGGATCTGCGCGGGCAGCTATGCTAACAATAGCAAATGACGGGAGTGGGGCCAACTTCCCACTGCGGTCCCAACAGGCTGAGCGGCGCGCGGCGGGCGCGCCGCCCAACCCACCACGCGCCGCCCGCGCTTCACGCACTGTCACCCACAAACGCGCTCCAGCGCGCGTGCCACGGCTCCGGTCCGCTGGGTGCGTGGGGCGCGGCGGCGGTCACCGCGATCCCCGTCACCTTCGCGAACTCGGCGGCCGGCACCGTGCCGGTGGCCAACAGCTGCTGCACCAGCGCGCGGAACGCGTTCCCGTGCGTGCACAGCAGCGCCGTCGCGCGTTCGGCTTCGGCGCTCATCAGCGCTTCGGCTTCGGCGTTGGTCGGGCCGACATCGGTGTTCAGGTCGTCGTCCTTTTCCACCGTGACGTCGGTGCGCGACACGCGGCTGCCGAAGCCGTGGTGGCGCACGTAGGCGATGGCGTTGGCCGTCGCCTGCTTGCGATCGGCTTCGGCCCCGGTGGTGGTCGCGTCCGGACCAAACACCAGCGCTTCGGCCGCGCGGCCGGCCAGGCTCACGCAAATCACGTCGCGCAGCATGCGGCGCGACCAGGCTTTCTGCGGCGCGTAGCTGGCGTACCCCCCGTTGAACGAGGCGACGTTGATGCGCACCTCCTGCGGCGCGGTGCCCATCAGCACCGCGTACACCAGACCGTGACCGGCCTCGTGCACCGCGAGCAGGGTGCGAAAGTCCAGCGAAGCGCGCTCGCGCAGGCCTTCCAGCTCGAACACCACGGGCAGGCGCTGCTCGGCGTCGCCCCAGCGCACGCACAGGTGCTTGCGGTCGTCACCCAGCGTCAGCGGCAGCACGGCACCGGGCGGCGCCCCGCGCTCGATCGCCCACAGCGCGGCGCGCACCAGGCTCCCACCCAGCACGCCGTGCACGGTCGAGAACACCGGGCGCGTCCCCTGGGCAGGGAACACACCGTTGGCGTAGATCTCGTCCAGCACCGGCTGCGCGACGTCGATGCGCAGGCCCGAACGCACGGCGACCTCGTCCACGTACTGGGCGCAGGTGCGGGCGATCAGGCGCTGGTAGGCCGAACGCGACAGCGACGGGTAGATCACGTGCTGGTTGCCCAGCCGCGCGACCTGCTCGGGGCGAAAGCGCGAGCCGAGTGCCTTTTTCACGTCGATCACCGACAGGCGCTGGCTCATGGCGTGAAAGACGTCGGCGTCGGTGTCGCAGTCTTCCACGCGCTCGGCCAGGTCTTCGTACATCTCGTCCAGGTTGCCCGTGACGATGATCAGCAGCTTGCTGTAGTCGGTCTGCCAGCGTGCCGGGTCGGCGCGGAAGGCTTCGACCTCGGCCTGCACCTGTTCGGGCGACCAGGCCATCAGCTCGGTCAGCGGCACGTTCAGCTTCAGCGTGCGCTGCAG
Organism: Pseudomonadota bacterium; assembly: GCA_023442945.1. GTDB lineage: Bacteria > Pseudomonadota > Gammaproteobacteria > Burkholderiales > Burkholderiaceae_C > Ottowia. The sequence continues at coordinate 79,182 of JAEZWW010000005.1, forward strand.
CTCGCGCGCCTCCCACGCCCCCAGCTTGAACTTGCGTGGGCGCGGCTTGGCGGGCGCAGGCGCTGCGGTGGCGGCGTCGGCGCTGGGCGCGGGCGTGCTGTCCGTGTCGTCGGCGTCGCTTTGGCGTTCGTCCAGCTCGAACTGGGCCGACGCGGTGCGGTATTCCAGATCGCGCAGAAAGCTCAGCGCGGGCGACAGCCGCCCATCCGACAGCAGCGCCCACACGTCCTGGTAGCGCGCGACCTTGATGTCCTGGCGGCGGTTGTCGATGGTGCGGTAGCGCTGGAACTCGTCCAGCAGCAGCACGCCGGGCTCGCCCTCGTCGATGCCCGACTCGCCCAGCATCCCCGAGATCGAGTCCGGCGTGTACCAACCGGCGCCGTTGCTGAAGCCGTCCATCTGCACTTCGACGTAACGGTCGTAAAACCCCAGCTTCTGCACCAGCAGGCGCGTCAGCTGTGTCTTTCCGGTCCCCGTCAGGCCCCACAGGCACACGATCACCGGGCGGGCGATCAGCTGCGGCATCACGTACCAGGCGCGCACGGCGTCGATGACGCGGTCGATCACGTCGTCGATGCCGAACAGCTCCTGCTTCAACTCGGCGGCGATCGTCGCCAGCTCGGCCTGGCGCTCGGCCAGGTGGTCGTCCAAAGGTTCCCGCGGCAAAAAGCGGGTGTCGTTCAAGTCCATGTCAGTCTTTCCAATCTTGTTTCATGGCCCTTTGCAAGGCCATGCGGTCGGCGCGGCGCTGGGCGCCCTGGCTGCGGATGTGGCGGCCGGCGCCGCTGCTGGCACTGCGCAGCGCCAGCGCCTGGGCCACGTGGTTGCGTGGCGGCGGCGCGGGCAGCTGCAGCACCAGGGGCGCGCGCATGCGGCGAAGTTGTTTCACGGTGGCCCGCGCACCGCCACTGGCGGCGCGCGAGAAGGTTTTGGCACTCATGTGCGCTCCAAAAGCAAAAAGCCCCGGCAACAGAATCTGGGCCGAGGGCTTTTGCGAAGCCAGCGGCTGGACAGTGATGAAGACGATCACTCCCAGCCGGGGCTGAAATGGGGAGCGCGTCAGGTGTGCGTGAAGTGCGTCAAGGACATATCTCAAAACCTCCTGTGGGGGGCGTGGCCCGCAAGGTCATTCGTTGCGGACGGCGTGATCGCCAGGAGAAAGGAAGGGGCGGATTGTGCGTAAAGGCGCCGCGTTTGCCAAGCAGGGTGTGGTATGCGTGCGACGTTGTTTGTCAAAGCAATCGGCCGCTGGCCCTAGAGGGATCTGTGCGGCCAGCTATGAAAAACATAGTTTAGGTTGCGGCGTGCTGCTGCGCCGCAAGGCCGTCGCTGCGGCACGCCACGCGCGGTCAGCGCGCGCGGCGCCAGCTGTCACTTCTTTTTCGGCACGATGTCCACCGCCCACAGCTGCGCGGTTTCGACGCCGCTGGGGTTGGTGAACCAGTGGCTGGTCTCGGCGGTTTCCAGCCAGTGTTCGCCGGCGCGCAGCACGCGCTGGTTGTTGCCGCGCCCTTCAATCACCGTGCCTTTGATGACCAGCACGATGCCCGGGCGGCCGGCGTGCGGGTGCACGGCCACGCCGCCGCCGGGCGCGACGGTGAGCATGCGCGCACGCAGGTCGTAGTCGGACGGGCTGCCCGGCATCTGGTGCGCGGCCAGGTCGACCAGGCCGACCGGCGCATCGCCGCCCAGGCCGTTGTTTTTCTCGGGCGCGGCGATGACGGTGGTCTCGGTCGTGGTCGAACAGGCGGCCAGGCCCAGCGCCAGCGTCAGGGCGACAGCGGTGGTGAGGCGGGTGGTGCGGCGTTGAAACATGGGTCGCTTGTCTCCAGATGCAGGGGTGAAGGGATCAAGTCCCTGATGGTGCAACAGTTTGCGCCACGCGCGGGGCCAGCGCCGCGCCCGCCGCACTGGGATAATCCCGCACCCCCATGAGCACCGAAGCACGCCCCCCCCTGAAGATCCATTTCCCCGACAACCTGCCGGTTTCGGCGCGCCGCGCCGAGATTGAAGACGCGTTGCGCAACCACCAGGTCGTCATCGTGTGCGGCGAAACGGGCTCGGGCAAGACCACGCAGTTGCCGAAGATCGCATTGGCCATGGGCCGCGGGCGGCTGAACGCCCAGCCCGGCGAGCGCGGCCGCCTGATCGGTCACACGCAGCCGCGCCGCATCGCCGCGACCAGCGTGGCCAAACGCATCGCCGACGAGCTGAACACGCCGCTGGGCGAGGTGGTGGGCTACAAGGTGCGCTTTGGCGACCGGCTGTCCAAGGACGCGTCGGTCAAGCTGATGACGGACGGCATCTTGCTGGCCGAAACGCAGACCGACCCGCTGCTGAAAGCCTACGACACGATCATCATCGACGAGGCGCACGAACGCAGCCTGAACATCGACTTTCTGCTGGGCTACATCCAACAGATCCTGCCGCGCCGGCCGGATTTGAAGGTCATCGTGACCTCGGCCACGATCGATGCGGACCGCTTTGCCAAGCACTTTGCCGGCAAGAACGGTCCTGCACCGGTGCTGATGGTGTCGGGCCGCACCTTCCCGGTCGAGCAACGCTACCGGCCGTTCGAGGAATCGCGCGACCACGATTTGAACGACGCCATCGCCGATGCGGTGGACGAGCTGTGGGCGGGCGGCCTGGCGCCGGGCCGCCCCAAGCCAGGCCAAGCCCCCTCGGGGGGCAGCGAAGCAGCGCAGCGCGGAGCGTGGGGGCCTGTAGCTTCGGGCGACATCCTTGTCTTTTTGCCTGGCGAGCGCGAGATCCGCGAAGCCGCCGACCACCTGCGCAAGCACCTGGCGCACAGCCCGGTGCTGCGCAGCGCCGAGGTGCTGCCGCTGTTCGCGCGCCTGTCGCAGGCCGAGCAGGACCGCGTGTTCGAATCGCACGGCGCGCCGCGCATTGTGCTGGCGACCAACGTGGCCGAAACATCTCTCACCGTGCCGGGCATCAAGTACGTGATCGACCCAGGCACGGCGCGCGTCAAGCGCTACAGCTACCGCAGCAAGGTGGAGCAGCTGCTGGTTGAGCCGGTGAGCCAGGCCGCGGCCAACCAGCGCGCTGGCCGCTGCGGGCGCGTGTCGGACGGCGTGTGCATCCGCCTGTACGACGAGAAGGATTTCAGCGGCCGCCCGCGCTTCACCGACCCGGAAATCCTGCGCTCGTCCCTGGCCGCCGTCATCCTGCGCATGAAAAGCCTGCACCTGGGCGGCGAGGGCGGGCGGGTGGAGGACTTCCCGTTTCTGGATGCGCCGTCCGGCCGCGCGATCGCCGACGGTTTTCAGCTGCTGCTGGAGCTGGGCGCGGTGGACGAGGCGCTGCAGCTCACGCCCCTGGGGCAGGAGCTGGCGCGCCTGCCGCTGGACCCGCGCGTGGGCCGCATGATCTTGGCCGGGCGCGAGCGCGGCGCGCTGCGCGAAGTCCTGATCATCGCCGCCGCCTTGAGCGTGCAGGACGTGCGCGACCGGCCGATGGACAGCCAAGCCCAGGCCGACCAGGCGCACGCCAAGTTCGACGACGAGAAGAGCGAATTCAGCGGTTACCTGCGCCTGTGGAAATGGCTGCACGACGCGCGCGGCGGCCAGGTCGTGAAGACCCGCGCCGAGATGGCGGCGCGCGAAGGCGGGCAGGGTGGCCAGCGCCGCACACCGGCCAACGTGGCCACGCTGCCGGTGGCGCAGCGCGCCGCCCTGGCGCTGGCGCAGGCGCGCGATGCGCTATCGAAAGAGAAGCTGCCCGCGCAGGTGGCTGTAGGGCTGGAGGCGCAAAACACTTCAAACCACAGCGACGCCCCCGCGCACAAGATCAGCAACCGCCAGTGGGAAAATCTGCTGCGCCAGAACTTCATCAACATCCGCCGCGTGCGCGAATGGCGCGACATCCACATCCAGCTGCGCACCGTGGTGGCGGAGCACAAGTGGAGGGAAAACGCGCAGCCCGCCGGCTACGAGGCGCTGCACAAATCGCTGCTGACGGGGCTGCTCGGCAACGTCGGTTGCAAGCTCGAAGGTGAGGACGCGCAGAGCGGCGAATACCTGGGCGCGCGCGGCATCAAGTTCTTCCGCCACCCGGGCGCGCACCTCTCCAAGAAGCCGGGCAAGTGGATCGTCTGCGCCGAGCTGGTGGAGACCACGCGCCTGTTCGGTCGCGGTATTGCGGCGATCGAGCCGCAGTGGCTGGAAGAGGTGGGCGGGCATTTGCTGAAGACCCAGCTGCTCGACCCGCATTGGGAGAAGAAAGCGCAGGACGTGGTCGCGCTGGAGCGCGCCACGCTGTACGGCCTGCTGGTCTACAGCGGACGGCGCAAGAGCTTTGGCCAGGTCGACCCGACCGGCGCGCGCGAGCTGTTCCTGCGCGAAGCGCTGGTCGGCGGCGAATGGCCGGAAGAGTGGGCGCGCCGCCTGCCATTCTTGGCCGAGAACGCGCGCACCATCGCCAAGGTCGAAGAGCTGGAACACAAGAGCCGGCGCCAAGACGTGCTGGTCGACGACGAGCTGATCTACGCTTTCTACGACGCGCAAGTTCCGCAGGGCATCAGCAACGGGCGCGACTTTGAAAAGTGGTGGCGCGACGCCAGCCGCACGCAGCCCACGCTGCTGCGCCTGACGCGCGAAGAGCTGATGCGGCACGAAGCGGCCGGCATCACCACCAGCGCCTTCCCCAAGATGATCCGCCTGGGCGGCGTGGACTGCGCTGCCACCTACCTGCACGAGCCCGGCGACGCCAAGGACGGGCTGACGGTGACGGTGCCGCTGTTCGTGCTGAACCAGGTCAGCGACGCGCGCGCCGAATGGCTGGTGCCCGGCATGCTGAAGGACAAGATCCAGGCGCTGCTGAAGAGCCTGCCGCAAAAGCCGCGCAGCCGCTTCGTGCCGCTGCCCGAAAGCGCCGCACGCCTGAACGACACGCTGGGCACGCCGGAGGCTTTTGGCCACGGCAGCCTGATCGACGCGCTGCTCAAGCAGGTGCGCGACGCCACCAGCCTGGATGTCAAGCGCACGGACTTCAAGCTGGACATGCTGCCGGCCCACCTGTTCATGAATTTCCGCGTGGTCGACGAGCACGGCCGCCAGCGCGGGCAGGGCCGCAACCTGGCCGCGCTCAAAGCCGAGCTGGGCGGTGAGGCGCGCGGTGCCTTCCAGGCGCTGGCAGGCATGAAGGCGGCCAAGGTCGAGCTGGCCAGTGCGGGCCATGACGATTCAGAGCAAGAACCCGCTCCTGCCCTACAACCATCTGCGCGGACAGCTAGCAAAACAGAAGCAAGCAGCGCGGCCGTGGCCGATGCGCGCCACACGCGCTGGGACTTTGGCGAGCTGCCGGAGCTGATGGAAGTGCGCCGCAAGGGCCAGACGCTGGTCGGCTTTCCGGCGCTGACGGACGCGGGCGACGCCGTCACTATCGAGGTGTTTGACGAGCCCGAAGTGGCCGCCGCGCGCCACCGCGCCGGCTTGCGGCGCCTGTTCGCGCTGCAGATCAAGGACGCGCTGAAGTACCTTGAGAAAAACGTGCCCGACTTGCAGAAGATGGCCGTGGCTTACATGCAGGTCGGACGAACGCCCGACGGCGCGGGCGGTGGCACCGCTGAAGAGCTGCGCCAGCAAATCATCGACGTCGCGCTGGACCGCGCTTTCCTGCTCGACCCGCTGCCCACGAACGAGGCCGACTTCACGCGCCGCGTGGACGAAGGCCGCGCGCGCCTGACGCTGATCGCCAATGAAGTGGCGCGCCTGGCCGGCGTGATCCTGACCGAGTACGCGGCCGCCGCGCGCAAGATCAAGGACACCAAAAACGCACCGGACGCCACCAAGGACGCGGCCGAGCAACTGCAGCGCCTGATCGGCAAGCGCTTCCTGATCGATTCACCGTGGCCCGCGCTGCAGCACTTTGCGCGCTACCTGAAGGCCATCACGCTGCGTCTGGACAAGTTCCGCGCCGACCCCGCGCGCGACGCCCAGCGCATGGCCGAAGTGCGCGCGCAGGACCAGCGCTTCTGGCGCCTGGTGGCCGAACGCAAAGGCGTGCAGGACGCGCGCCTGCAAGAGCTGCGCTGGCTGCTGGAAGAGCTGCGCGTCAGCTTCTTCGCGCAAGAGCTGCGCACGCCGCAGCCGGTCAGCGTGAAGCGGCTGGAAAAGGTGTGGGGGCAGGTCGCTTGATCGCGGCTGGGTGGCCGCGGCCGCAGCCGTTGATCGGCGCCGTCAACCGGTAAGGCGGCACGTGCCATGCTGATGGCCGGGGTCATCCTGCTTTCGCTGCTGTCCTGCGCGGTGCAGTTTGCGCTGGAAATCGCGCTGGGCAACATTGGGCATGTGGAGCAGGGCCGCCCGCCCAAGGCCGGTGTCGCGCTGTTTCCGGTGCTGCCGATGGTGCCGCTGACCTACGTCGCCGCACTGTGGCTGGCGTCGCGCTACTTCCCCGGCACCGGGCCGGTTTGGGTCTTTGCTTGGGGCGGCGTGTCGATCCTGGTTCGCATCGTGCTGCTGGTCCGTGCGCGTGCACGCTTGCGCAAGATGATGGGCGGCTGAGGCGCTGAGCGCAATGGCGCGCAAGGCGCCTCAGCGCCGGATCACCGCGCGGTAGGTGAACTGGTCGGGGCGGAACCAGACTTCGGAATAGCTGAGCGGCTCGCCCTCGATGTCGTAGGGCACGAAGTGGATGCGGGTCAGCGCGCTGGTCGGCGGCACCTGCAGCAGCTGACCCAGGCGGCAGCCGGCCTGCTCGGCGCTGATGCTGATCTGCGTCTTGTCCAGGCGGTAGCCCAGGTCTTCTTCGAGCAGGCGCATGACGTCTTCTTCGTGCACGCGGTGGGCCAGGCGTTCGCGCCCGTTGGTGGGGATGAAGTACATCACCGCGAAGGACACCGGCACGTCGTCGGCCGTGCGCACCGACCGGCTGATCGTCATGGGCAAGCCCGTGCGGGTGTTCAGTGCTCGTGCGACACGCGCTGGCGCGGGGCCGGTTCGCACGCTGACCAGGCGGCCGCCCGTGGTGCGCCCCTGCGCGCGCAGGTGTTCGTGAAAGCCGGCCAGCATGCCCAGGCGCGGTGCCTCGGCCGGGCGGGTGATGAAGCTGCCCTTGCCGTTCACCGTTTCGACCAGGCCTTCGGCCTGCAGCTCGGCTACGGCGCGGCGCACGGTGATGCGGCTCACGCCAAAACTGGCCTGCATCGCCGCTTCGGACGGCAGCTTCTGGCCGGGCAACAGGCGCTTGTCCAGGATGTCCTGGCGCAGCCGCGCCTTGATCTGCGCGAACAGGGGGGAGGCGGAATCGGGTGCGATCGGCGTCACGCTGCCCGCGTCTTCGGCCGCGCTGGCAGCCGGTGAGGGCAGGACATCGGTCGTGGGGGCACGTGAAGGCATGTGTCGGAGGCAGCAAGCGAAAAGGGTCGCTGGATTTTAACTGTCATAACAGGTATTGCCAGCTTGGTTTTTCCGGCCTATCATGACAGGTGTTGACAGCCACAACTCGCCACCCGCGCAGACACAGGAGACCTTGCCCATGCAGCGCCGACAACTGAACGCCGCCCTGATCGGATCGCTCGCCACGCTGGCGATGCCCCGCTTGGCTCAGGCCAATACCTACCCGGCGCGGCCGATCAAGGTGATCGTCCCCTACGCCGCCGGCGGGGTGGTGGACGTGCAGGCACGCGCCGTCACGCAAACCATGGAGCGCCTGTTGGGCCAGCCCATCGTGGTCGACCCCCGCCCGGGCGCCAGCGGCAGCATCGCCGCCGAGGCCGTGGCCCGCGCCGCGCCGGACGGCTACACGCTGATCGTGTCGGCCAGCTTCCTGAACTCGGCCCACCTGTTCGAGGACAACCTGCGCTGGAACAACGGGCAGTTTGTCCCCGTCGGCCGCTATGCGCTGTCACCCAGCTACTTCATCGTGCCGAAGTCGCTGCCCGTGAAGACGGTGAAAGAGTTTGTCGAGTACGCCAAGAAGTCGCCCAAGCCGCTGCAGTACGCCAACGGCGGCAACGGCACGCCGCAGCAGATCTCCACCGTGCTGTTCGCCGAACAAGCGGGCATCAAGCTGGAGCCCGTGATGTACAAGGGCGCGCCGCCGACGGTGCCGGACCTGATCAATGGCCTGGTGGCGATGACGGTGATGCCGTCGACCGTGGCCTACCCGCAGGTCAAGGGCGACACCTTGCGCGCGCTGGCCAACATGAGCGCCACGCGTTCCAGCCAACTGCCGGACGTGCCGACCATCGCCGAAGCCGGCTTCCCCGGCGCCACGGTGCAATCCTGGTACGGCCTGCATGCGCCCAAGGGCACGCCGCCGGAGGTGATCGCCAAACTCGCCGACGCCATGCGGCGCGCCTGCGCCATGGAAGAAGTCAAGCAACGGCTGATTTCGGCAGGCGGGGAAGAGGCCTTCATGAACACGCCGGAGTTTGTCGCCTTCCTCGACAAGGACAAGAAGCAGTGGGCGGCGGCCGCCAAGGTACTGAACAAATGAACGCGCGTGCGCCGGAAGGCTTTGCCGCCTTGATCGCGCAATTGCGCGACTTCATGGACTCAGAGGTCATCCCGCGCGAAGACCTGCAGGCCGCACTGGACAGCGAGGCCGTCGACCGCATCGTCGCGCCGCTGCAGGCCCTGGCGGCCGCGCGCGGCCTGGGCAGTCCGCGCGCGCGGGTGGAAGACGGCGGCATGGGTTTGTCCTGGACGGAATGCTGCGCCTACCTGGAACAGGCCGGCCGCAGCTTCCTGGGCCCCGCCGTGCTGCGCTGCGCGCCGCCTACGCAGCCGGACGTGTTCGCGCTGGACAGCCTGGCCTCGCCCGCGCAGCGCACACGCTACCTGGGTCCGCTGCAGCGCGGTGAACGCCGGTCCTGCTTTGCCATGACCGAGCCCGCGCCGGGCGTGGGCTCCGACCCGTCGATGCTGCTGACATCCGCGCGCCGCGACGGCGACGGCTGGGTGCTGAACGGGGACAAGTGGTTCATCTCCGGCGCGATGCGCGCGGACTTCGCCATCGTGGTGGCGCGCACCGAAGCGGGGCCGTCGTGGTTCCTGGTCGACGTGGACACCCCCGGCTTCGAGCGCGTGCGCAATATCCCGACCATGGAGCCGTTCGACATCGGCGGCCATGCCGAGATCCGCCTGAACGACTGCCGTGTGGGCGCCGACGCGCTGGTCGGCGAAGAAGGGCAGGGCCTGGCGCACGCGCAGCTGCGGCTGGAAGGCGCGCGCCTGTTCCACTGCATGCGCTTCATCGGCCTGGCCTCGCGGGCGATGACGATCGCCCAGCGCTACGCCAACGAGCGCGAATCGCAAGGCCGCAAGCTGGCCGAACACCAGATGGTGCAGGCCATGGTGGCCGACGCGCACATCCAGCTGTACGCGGCGCGCATGGTCACGCTGGACGTGGCGCGGCGGCTGGACGCGGGCGAATCGATCCGCCACCACTCGTCCATGGCCAAGGTGCTGGTGTCCGAAGCGGTGAACCAGGTCGCCGATTCGGCCGTGCAGATCTGCGGCGCACTGGGCGTGTCGGAAGACCTGCCGGTGTCGATGATCCTGCGCATGCTGCGGCCCTTCCGTATCTACGACGGCGCGTCCGAGGTGCACCGCAGCGCCATCGCCAAGCGCGCGCTGCGCTACCAGCTGGACGCCTGAACCCCTCGTTTTTAAAAGAAATAGGCCTCCAGCCCTACAACCATCTGCGCGGCCAGCTATCACAAACATAGTAAATCAGGAGAACCCCGTGTTGGACCTGCCGACAGACATTGACGAATTCCGGCGCGCCGTGCGCCAGTTCGTCCAGGCCGAGTTGCCCGACGCGCTGCGCCAGCGCGTGCGCCAGGGCCAGCAGCCCGAACGCGCGCTGCAAATCGAATGGCACGAACGCCTGGCTGCCGCCGGTCTGCTGGTGCCGCACTGGCCCGTCGCCTGGGGCGGGCGCGGCTGGGACGTGGCGCGTCAGATGGCGTTTGACGAAGAGATGGCGCTGAACGACGCGCCCGAGCTGAACAGCGTCACCTTCGACATGATCGGCCCGGTGCTGATGCGTTACGGCAACCCCGAGCAGCAGGCGCGCTTTTTGCCCGCCATCGCGTCGGGCCGCCAGTGGTGGTGCCAGGGCTATTCGGAGCCGAACGCGGGGTCCGATTTGGCGTCGCTCAAGACCCGCGCCGTGCGTGACGGGGACGACTACGTGGTCAACGGCTCGAAGATCTGGACGTCGTACGCGCAGTACGCCGATTGGGTTTTTCTGCTGGCCCGCACCGACGCCGAGGCGCGTCCGCAAGCGGGCATCAGCTTCCTGCTGATCGACATGAAGACGCCCGGCATCACCGTGCGGCCCATCGTCGGCATCCATGGCTGGGTGGTGTTCAACGAGGTGTTTTTCGACAATGTGCGCGTGCCGCAGGCGCAGCGCATCGGCGAGGAAAACGCCGGTTGGACCATCGCCAAGTCGCTGCTGGAGTTTGAGCGCCTGAAGCTCGCCCGCATCGGTGAGAGCAAACGCCGCATGGCGCGCGCGCGCGAAGCCGCGCTGACGCGCACGCGCGGCGGCACGCCGGTGGCCGAGCAGCCCTGGTTCCGCGAGCGCTTTGCGCAACTGCAGGCGCGCCTGATCGCGCTGGAAGCCAACGCCGCGCGCTACGTAGCGCGCCAGGCGGCGGGCGAGCAGCTGGGCGCCGAAGTGTCGATGCTGAAGATGCGCGGTAGCCCGCTGATCCAGCAATGGGAAGAGCTGATCGTCGACGCGCTGGGGCCGGACGCGGCGCCGCTGTCGCCCGCCTGGCTGCAGGCAGAGCCGGGCGCTGACGCCCAGGACGCGCTGGCCGGCACGGCGTCCTCGCGCCGCTTTCTGGCGCGCGGCTACACCATCGCCGGTGGCTCCAGCGAGATCCAACACAACATTTTGGCCAAACAGGTGCTCGGACTGTGAACGCAAGAACCCCTCAAGACCTGGCGCTGGCGCAAGACGCCCAGGCCGAGCTGCGCCAGATGCTGGTCGACAGCGCCCGGCGCTGGGCCGAAACGGCCAACACCGCGGCGCAGCGGACGCAATCCGCGGACCATGCGCATGGCTGCCCGCCCGAGCGCTGGCGCGAACTGGCCGAGCTGGGCTGGTTGGGCATGCGTTTGCCCGAAGAAGACGGTGGCCTGAGCGCCGGCCTGCCGGAGGTCTGTCTGCTGGCCGAGCAACTGGGCCGCCAACTGCTGGTCGAGCCCTTCGTCGCCTGCGGCGTCCTGGGCGCCGGCCTGCTGGCCGACAGCTTACAGGGCGATGACCGCAGCGAATGGCTGGCGGCACTGGCGGCGGGCAAGCGCCGCGTCGCCTGGCTGGCCTGGGAGGCCGATGGCGATGCGCAACTGGCGCTGCCAGCGGCCGAAGCCGTGCAGGACGGCATCGGATGGCGTGTGAGCGGCGCCAAGGGCGCGATGCCGGGCGCCAGCGGCGCAGATGCTTATGTGGTCACCGCCCGCCTGGCCGGTTCGCCCGGGCAGCTGGGCGTCTTTCTCGTTGATGCCGGTGCTGCGGGCGTCACGGCCGAGTCCATGAGCTTTTACGATGGCCGTCACGCCGCCCGCGCGCAACTGGCCGATGCGCCGGCGCGGCTGCTGCTGAAGGGCCCGGCGGAAACCGTGCTGGGCCGGCTGCAAGCCCAGCTGGACCAGGGGCTGATCGCCCATTGCGCCGAAACCCTGGGCGCGGCCCAGGCGGCACTGGACATCACGCTGGACTACCTGCGCACGCGCCGCCAGTTTGGGCACGCGATCAGCGACAACCAGGTGATCCAGCACCGCTTGGTCGACCTGTATGTCGAGCAACAGGAAGCGCGCGCGCTGTGTCTGGCCGCCGCTGAGCGGCCCGACGCGCAGCACGCCGCCGCGTTGGGCCTGCGCACCGCCGACGTGGCCCGCCATGCGTGGGAAGAGGCCATCCAGCTGCACGGCGCCATCGGCATGACCGAGGAATGCGCTGTGGGCGAGTATGTACGTCGCCTGGCGCTGGCCGCCCAGTTGTACGGCACGCCGGCGCAGCACGCCGAGCGGCTCGCCGCCTTGTCTTTGGGAGCCTTCCGATGAGCGCCGACACGACCCCGAACAGCCCCGCGCCGGTCGTCCTGACCGAACGCCGCGACGGCGTGCTGTGCCTCACGCTGAACGCCCCGCAGAACCGCAATTCGCTGCAGACGCCGGGTGTCTACGAGGGCTTGATGGCCGGCTTCGACCAGTTGGAGACCGATCCCACGTTGCGCGCCGCCATCCTGACGGGCGCGGGCGGCGCGTTCTGCAGCGGCGGCGACCTGCGCGCCCTGGCGGCTGGCACCGAAGCCGAGGTGCGCGCCAGGATGACGCGCAACACCTGGCTGTACCGGCGCATCGCGCTGTCGGACAAACTGATCGTGGCGGCGGTGGACGGCCCCGCGTACGGCGCTGGCTTGGGGCTGGCCACGGCCTGCGACTGGGTCGTGGCCGGGCCGACCGCAGTGTTCTGCTGCGCCTTCACCAAAGTCGGCGCCATGCCCGACGCGGGCCTGTTCTGGTCGTTGCCCCAGCGCGTCGGCACCGCCCAGGCGCGCCGTTTGATGCTCTGGGCCACGGAAGTGCGTGGCGCCGACGCGCTGGCCATGGGCCTGGCCGACGAACACGCCAGCGAGGGCAGCGCACTGGCGCACGCGTGGACCGTGGCGCAGAAGATCGCCAGCGGGCCGACGCGCGCCTACGGCCGCATTAAGGCCGGCCTGCGCGAAGCCCCGATCGCCCTGGAGCAAGCCTTGGCTTTCCAGCTGGACAACGCGCCCGGCCTGTTTGCATCGGCCGACTTCAAGGAAGGCGCGGCTGCTTTCTTTGAAAAACGCGCGCCCCGCTTCGGGCAAGCGTGATACATCCGTGCTTCCGAGATGAGTTGAACGCCATGACCGCCCCTTTGACCGATCACGACACCTCACCGCTGCAAGGCCTGCGCGTGCTGGAACTGGGCCAGTACATCGCCGCGCCGGCCGCGGGCCAGGCCCTGGCCGACCTGGGCGCCGACGTCATCAAGCTGGAGCCACCGGCCGGTGACGCGTCCCGCCACCTGGGTTGGGCGCAGGACGATTGCGGCCCCATGTTTTCGGCCTACAACCGCGGCAAACGTTCGGTCGTGCTGGACTTGCGCGACGCGGGCGGGCGCGACCAGGCGCTGCGCCTGGCGCACACGGCGGACGTGGTGCTGGCCAACGCGCGCCCCGGCGTCATGGAGCGCCAAGGCTTGGGCGCCGACCAGCTCATGGCCCAGTTGCCTCGGCTGGTCTACGGCCGTGTCAGCGCTTTCGGGCAAACCGGCCCCGCCAGTATTCGCCCGGGGTTTGACATCGCCGCCCAGGCAGAAAGCGGGATGATGAGCCTGAACGGCGAGCAAGGGCGCGACCCGGTGCGGGTGGGCTTTACCGTGGTGGACGTGCTGGCCGCGCAGATGCTGACCAGCGGCGTGCTGGCCGCGCTGCTGCGCCGCGGCACCACGGGGCGGGGTGGGCTGGTCGACCTGTCGCTGGTCGACGTCGCCATTGCCGCCTTGGCCAACCAATGGACGGAATACGCGCTGACCGAACGGGTGCCCACGCGCAAGGGCAATGGGCAGCCCACCGTTGCGCCCGCCGCCGAGGTGATCGCCACGCAAGACGGGCAAATCGTTCTGTCGGCCTACACGCAAGACCACTTCCAGCGCCTGTGCACCACCATCGGGCGGCCAGACCTGGCCAGCGACCCGCGCTTTGAGAAAAACGCCGGGCGCGTGGCCAACCGCAGCGCGCTGGTGGCCGAGTTGAGCGAAGCCCTCAGCCACTTCGAATCCGACGCGTTGGTGCAAATGCTGGCCGAAGGCGGCATCGTCGCCGGTGCGATCCGCAGCATGGACCAGGTGCAGGCCGGCCGCGCGGGCGTCAGCGCCGACCTGTTCGTGCAGGTGCAAGCCGCTGGCCGCGCGGCGATTGGCGTGCCTGGCCTGCCCATGGCGCTGGCCGGGACCGCTCGGCAGGACGGCCGTCTGCCGGGGCTGGGCGAGCACACGGACGAGGTGCTGGGGGAGCTGAGCGCCTTAGAAGCCGACGCGCAAGCCTGAGCAGAGCGTTGCCTTTCTCGCCGGGTAACGCCCGGTCAGGCGGGCCTCGGGCGTCCCCTGCGGTCGCCTGCGCGCTGGACGATAGGCGCCGGCTCCCGTCCTACGGCGCTTGCTCGGACTGGCTGGCACGCCGGCGCTTGGTGACGGCGCGAGATGCTCGCATACTGTGCCCATCTCCCTGCCAAGGACGCCCCATGCCCGTCGAGACCGTCACATCGGACAGTTGCACAATCGAATTCCACAGCGAACGCTGCATCCACGCCCGCAACTGCGTCCTCAGCCGCCCGGACGTGTTCGTGCCCAACGTGCAGGGCGCCTGGATTCACCCGGAACGAGCCACGGCCGATCAGGTGCTGGAGCTGGCGCACAACTGCCCGTCGGGCGCCATCCAGTGCCAACGGCCCGACGGGACTGCGATGGAGACGGCGCCCGAAGTCAACCTGGTGCGCATCCGCGAAAACGGCCCGCTGGCGTTTCACGCGCCTTTGGACGTGGCGCAAGACGCGGTCGGCTTCCGCGCCACGCTGTGTCGCTGCGGGGCGTCCCAGTCCAAGCCGTACTGCGACGGCAGCCACAACAGCAGCGGCTTTCAGGCGACGGGCGAACCGGCGACGAAGCCTTCTGAGGCGCTGGCCCAGCGCGACGGCCCCTTGACGGTGACGCCGACGAAGAACGGCCCGCTGCACGTGCAGGGCGCGCTGGAAGTGGTCAGTGGCACCGGCCGCACGGTCAACCGCGTGACCGACACCTGGCTGTGCCGCTGCGGCCATTCGCAGAACAAGCCGTTTTGCGACGGCAGCCACGCCAAGTTTGGGTTCCAGGCGGACGGCGCCTGAGCACCCCGCCCGCTGCCAGGCGTGGTTCGCTGCGCAACAGGTGCGTGCCGGGCGGGGAGAGCGCCTGCGCGCTTGGCTCACGGACGGACGGGTTGCACCCGCTGCCATGCGTGTTTGGAGCACGCTTTTGTGCTACCGAATAGATAGCTGCTTGCGCTGATCCACAGCGGGCTGGCGCTCGATTTGGCGTAGAATATCGCGTTTTCCCGGCCGGGGCCCGCCGCTTCGACCGCCACCCTCTGCCACCGCCCCATGTCCCACGACAAGATCCTCATCCTCGACTTCGGCTCCCAGGTCACCCAACTGATCGCACGCCGCGTGCGCGAGGCGCATGTGCTGAGTGAAGTCCATCCTTGTGATGTGAGCAGCGAGTGGGTGCGCGAATACGCCAAGGACGGGCACCTGAAGGGCATCATCCTCTCGGGCAGCCACGCCAGCGTGTACGAGGTTGATGACCGCGCGCCGGACGCGGTGTTTGAGTTGGGTGTGCCTGTGCTGGGCATCTGCTACGGCATGCAGACCATGGCGACGCAGCTGGGTGGCAAGGTGCAGGGGTCGGACCAGCGCGAATTCGGTTATGCCGAAGTGCGCGCGCGCGGCCACACGGATCTGCTGAAGGACATTGCCGACTTCACCACGCCCGAAGGTCACGGCATGCTCAAAGTGTGGATGAGCCATGGCGACAAGGTGACCGAGTTGCCGCCAGGCTTCAAGCTCATGGCCAGCACCGACAGCTGCCCCATCGCCGGCATGGCGGACGAAACGCGACATTTCTACGGCGTGCAGTTCCACCCTGAAGTGACCCACACCATTCAAGGTGCGGCCCTGCTGCAGCGCTTCGTGCGCGACATCTGCGGTGCGAATCCCGACTGGATCATGAAGGACCACATTGAAGAGGCGGTGCAGAAGATCCGCGAACAGGTGGGCGACGAAGAGGTCATCCTCGGCCTATCGGGCGGGGTGGATTCGTCCGTTGCTGCCGCGCTGATCCACCGCGCCATTGGCGATCAACTGACCTGCGTGTTTGTGGATCACGGCCTGCTGCGCCTGAACGAGGGCGACATGGTCATGGACATGTTCGAGGGCAAGCTGCATGCGAAGGTCATTCGCGTGGACGCCAGCGAGCTGTTCCTGGGCAAGCTGGCCGGTGTGGCTGACCCGGAGGCCAAGCGCAAGATCATTGGCGGCGAATTCGTCACCGTGTTCAAGCAAGAGGCCGCCAAGCTCAAGGCCGGGGGTAATGGCGTGAAGGGCGCCACCTTCCTGGCGCAGGGCACGATCTACCCCGACGTCATCGAATCCGGCGGCGCCAAGAGCAAAAAGGCCGTCACCATCAAGAGCCATCACAACGTGGGTGGTTTGCCGGAGCAGCTCGGCCTGAAACTGCTGGAACCGCTGCGCGACCTGTTCAAGGACGAAGTGCGCGAGTTGGGCGTGGCCCTGGGCCTGCCGCCCGAGATGGTCTACCGCCACCCCTTCCCAGGCCCGGGCCTGGGCGTGCGCATCCTGGGCGAAGTGAAGAAGGAATACGCCGACCTGCTGCGCCGTGCCGACGCCATCTTCATCGAAGAGCTGCGCAACTTCAAAGACGAGGCTACTGGCAAGAGCTGGTACGACCTGACCAGCCAGGCCTTCACCGTTTTCCTGCCGGTCAAGAGCGTGGGCGTGATGGGCGACGGCCGCACCTACGACTACGTGGTGGCGCTGCGCGCCGTGCAAACCAGCGACTTCATGACCGCCGACTGGGCCGAACTGCCTTATGCGCTGCTCAAGAAGGTGTCGGGCCGCGTCATCAACGAAGTGCGCGGCATCAACCGCGTGACTTACGACGTGAGCAGCAAGCCGCCAGCGACGATTGAGTGGGAGTGACTCCCTCTCGTCGGTACACACCTGGGGTAGAGTATTGATCAACTTCTTTTCTAGATCGAGATACTGCCCATGAACGCCTTCGCCCGCCTCACTTGCTTCACCTTCGCCGCCAGCGCATCCGCCGTTGCTGCTGCACAGACACTGGCCCCCCACGCCTTTTCGCTCAAAGGAGGGCAGGGGCAGACGGTGGTGTTGGCACCGACGGCCGACGACAAAGGTGCGTTGGTGCAGATCAAGGGCGTCAACAATCCGGTGGATGGGGTCGTCTTTCTGGCCGAGAAGGTGGTGGAGGGCGAGCGCGTGGCCTACCGCACGCAACTGGACGGTCGCAGCTGGAACCTGCTGCGCACCGAAGACCAGCGCGGCTGGATGCGCGCCACGGCCTACCTGCCAGGCGTGCGGGATGGCGTGGCGCTGGGCTACGACGAGCGTGCGGCGAAAGCCTTGAACCTGACGGCGCTCAAGGCCGAATACGACAAGCAAAAGAAGGCTGGCGTACAAGAAAAGCTGTCGCGTTTCGACCGCCCCGCCGCTGAAGCTGCCCAGCAAAAGGCGCTGGCGAGTACCGACGCTACGGCCAGCCAGGCCTGTGGCACACCGGTCAAAACGATGGTGAACTGGTCCGCGCTGAAGGACGACCAACTGCAGCGCCTGAGCATTTCCGGCTTCTGCGGCACGGTCGCCAACGCCGTGCGTTCGCTGTGCAGCAGCGACGCGGCCTTCAAGGCGCAGGCCGGCAAGAGCGGGCAAATCCAGTGCCAGTTTGGCGACAAGCTGAACCTGCGCCGCGAGGGCGCACAGCTGGTCTTCACCACGCAGGAAAGTGCGCCCAACCAGGACGATTTCGCCCTGCAGTTTCTGCGCAACCAGTAAGACGGGCTGATCGACGCGCTGGGGCGAAAACTCCGCCAAGGCCACTCGGCCGTGCCGAGTGGCCGTTGCTCGACACAACGATCCCATCCGCACTGCACTTGACAGGTTGTCTACCGACTAGTAGAGTTGCAGGCATTGTGAAGCACCCGTTCACCCCATAAACGCCTATCTCCTCTGCCGCTTGCACCATGCCAACGGACCTGTCACCCAAAGCCGCCGAGATCGCCGCGCACGCCCGTGCGCTCTTGGCTGCGGGCGGCTATAACGGCTTCAGTTACGCCGACATTGCCGACCGTGTGCACATCAGCAAAGCCAGCATTCACCACCATTTCCCCAGCAAGGCGCGCTTGGTGGAGGTGGTGGTCGCCCAGTACCGAGCCGAAGCGCGCGAAGGGCTGAGCGCGCTAAGCCACCAGTGGGCCGATCCCCTGGCAGCGCTGACCGCGCTGGTCGACTTCTGGGCAGACTGCCTGCAGAACGGCGCGCTGTCTTTTTGCGTTTGCGCCATGTTGGCCAGCGAATTGCCCATGGTCCCCCAGGAAGTCGCGGCCGAGGTGCGTGGCCACTTTGAAGACCTGACGGATTGGGTGGGCGGCCTGTTGCAGCAGGCGGCGGCGCAGGGCCAGTTGCAACTGCGCGGCGACCTTGCGGTGGAAGCGGGCGCGATCGTTGCCGCCATCCATGGCGCGATGGTGTCGGTCCGCGCGTTTGACCGTCCGTCGCTGTTTCAACAACTGGCACAGACCGCGATCGACCGCCTGGATTGGCGCATGCATTGAAGCGTTGACGAGTTTCGTCTCGCGCGATGTCATCGCGCATTTTTTTGATCCTGCAATCTACCTACTGATAGGGAGACAAAAACACCATCAAGCCTCACTTCCGCGCGCGCCAATGGCGCGCCATAACACGCTTTTCCCGGCGTGAGTACCGCTCCCGCTCCCTTCTTTCACCCAGCGAAAAAAAATCCCATGCCCAACCCTCTGTCCACCCTCGGCATCGTCCACACCCTGATCAGCCTCATCGCGGTCGCCGCCGGCCTCTACCTGTTCCTGCGCTACCGACGCATCGACGTCTCGACGGGGGCAGGCAAGGTCTACCTCGTCACCCTGGTGCTGACGTCGCTCACCTCGTTCGGTCTGTCCAGCACCGGCGGTTTCAATCCCGGCCATGTCATCGCCATCCTGGCGCTGGTCGCCGCGCTGGGCGGCACGTTGGCGCCGCACCTCGCGTTTCTGGGGCGGCTGCGTCCGTACCTGTCGGCGTTCGGCCTGGCGGCCAGCTACTTCCTGCTGAACGTGCCAGCCATCAACGAGACGCTGTCGCGCCTGCCGCCCAGCCACCCGATCGGCAACGGCCCCGAATCGCCCGTGGTGCAGAGCACCGTGCTGGCGTGGCTGGTGATCTTCATCGTCGGGGCGATCGCCCAGCAATGGATGATCCACCGCGAACAGCAAGCACCACGCCGCGCCTGACGCGGGCCCACCAAGGCAAGCCAAGCCCATTGCCAGACGATCACCCCATGCGACTCCCTGGCTTCTGGTGCGAATGGGCTTGCGAAGTCGGCGGGAACGCCCGCTGTGACGGCCCCGTCAGCCAACGCAGCGTCAGCGGCCGCGCCAAACCCAGTCGGAGCGCGCTACGATCCCCCTGGTCGACGGTAGGGCTGAGCGGTGTCGGCACCGCGCCGATCGCGCCGCGACCATGACCAGCAGAAGGGCGGTGCTGACGACGTGGTCGTCAAGACCTCACTGGAACCCCACTGACTCATCCGACTTGGGGTAGAAGAGGGGTGAACGGATGCCGGCACATCGCCCCTCACCTTGAAAGGCGCGCGTGACAGACCAGTTTTCTCTCTTTGGAGGGCCATCGGAATTGCCGGAAGCCCCTCGCTTGGCACGGCCTGCCCCTGGCCACACGTGCGATCTTTTCTTCGCCGTTCAGCCTGAGCCCAAGGATGCCGAGCGCATTGGTGCGCAGGCCGACGCGGTGCGCCAAGCGCTGGGTCTTCGCGGCGGAGCGGTCATCGGCCCACCGCGTCTGCACGTCTCCTTGCGTGGATTGGGCAGCTACGACGCGCCGCCAGAAGCCCTGTTGAGATGTGCACTGGCGGCCGCCGCAAGCGTTCGGCTGGCGCCGTTCGAGGTGACGTTCGACCAACTCATGAGCTTTGGGCGCGCCAACCGCCAGGTCGAGGCCCGTCCCTTGGTGTGGACCAACACCCACACAGCACCCGATTGGCAGGCCTTGCACCAGCGCCTGGGCATCGCCCTGGCGGACGCGGGGGTGTCGATCAAGCCGGCCTTTCAGCCGCACATGAGCTTGTCGTGGCACAAGGCCTGGGTACAGCCGCAAGCCTGCGAGCCGCTGCGCTGGACCGCGCGGCGCTTCGTGCTGATCTGGAGCCACGTGAAGAAGACGCGCTACGAGCGCGCGGGCGAATGGCCGCTCACCGCCTGACGGGTGCGGGCAGCAAAACGCGCTGCGCCTTGCGCTCTTTGGCAGCCATCAGGCGTTGACAGAACCCCGACCACCACGAACCGACACCGCGACCGGCACGGGCCACGCGTCAGGGAAGCCTGTCATCGGTCCAGCCGCCGCGCAGGTCAACCGATCCCGGTCGCCTCATCCCCCGCCAACAGCTGCTGCGGCACCTGCCGCAAGTGCCAACCGCCACGCGCCGGCTCGAAGACCCACACCACGTCAAAGCGCTCGCCCGGCCAGGCGGGTGGCACCTCCGCCTTGGGCGCAATGGCCTGTGCCAGCGCGGGGATACGTTCGTGCGACCAAGCGATCAGCACCACGCCGTCCAACGCGTGACAGAACTTGGCGGCCTGGTCGACCTGTGTCTTCATCAGGTTCGCTTCGATCGGCAAGCCCATGGCCTGGGACAGCGGCGTCAGCGTCTGGCGCGTGCGGCGGCTGTCGTCGGGCGCGCTGCGGTCAAAGCGCTCGGACACCAGGTGCGTCGGCACGCGGATGCCGTCCGCGTAGGGGTGCTGAAAGAAGCGGATCAGCGCCCCCGCGCGCTGCCAGCCGCGCACGCTGAGCGAATGCTCGTCCAGCTTACCGCGCCGGCGCACACCTTGCACGCGTTGGGGAATGGGTTTTTCGGCGTGGCGGATGAGCAGGATCTGATCGGGCATGGGGTGGCTTGGTAGAGCAGGGCGGAGGGCAAAACACCGCACCGGGCACAGCATCGGTCGCTGGCCACCATTCTGCCCACCGACCCTGGGTGCGCCAAGCCTGCGCAGGTGCCGGCCTGGTGGCGCGCACGTCGGCGCCCCGACAGGCGTGGGGCGTGGCGCAGTCTGCCGACGGCGGTACGCACTGCGTCGACGGGCTTTGGGTTCAGTCTATTTGCTACAAATAGAGTAGCTGCCCGTGCAGATGGTTCTAGGGCCACAGGCCTGTTTTATTCAAATTTCAGGTTCGACGCCCAAGCTGCCTCCTTCGCGCCAGCATTGGTCTGGCCTGCCCACGGGCGCCATCAGCCGCCTTGGCTGCGCGCCCACCGTCTTGCGCCACAATGCCTTTCCCCGTGCGCCATCGCACTGCCGGGCCGCCCACCACCATGTACCTGCCCCCTTACTTCGCCAGCCGCGACCCCGCCCAGGCCGCGCGGCTGATGCGCGAACACCCGTTCGCCAGCCTGATCACGACCGATGACGAAGGTTTGCCTTACGTCACGCACCTGCCGCTGCACTTGCAGGACGCGGGGGCGGCGGAAGGGCATTTCACGCTGCTCGGCCACGTGGCGCGGCCCAACCCGCAGTGGCGGCATTTGCAGGCGCGGCCGCGCGCGGTGGTCACGTTCTTGGGCCCGCACGCCTATATGTCGCCCAGCGTCTACCCCGACCTGGCGCGCGTGCCGACCTGGAATTACCTGGCCGTGCACGCCACGGTGACGGCGCGCCTGTTGGACGCGGACGACGCGCAAGGCAAGGACGATCTGCTGAAAAGCCTGATCGGCGACCACGAGCCCGCGTACGCCGCCCAGTGGCGTGCCATGGACCCGGAACTGGCGGGCAAGCTGCTGCAAGGCATCACCGCGTTCGAGCTGACGGTGACCGACTGGCAGTGCAAACTCAAGCTGAACCAGCACCGCAAAGAGTCGCACGCCGCCATGCACGCGGCCTACCTGGCGGGCAGCCCGGACGAACGCGCGCTGGGCGGCTGGATGGACGACTTGGGCATGACCGCACCTGCGGCGGCGCCCGATAAAGGAGTGGCGTGATGCGTGGCATGAGCTTGCTGGGCCTGGTGATCGTCGCCCTGGTGATCGGTTTGCTGATCAAGAAACAGACCGTCGCCAGCCGCGACGCCACGGCGGTGATGGGCGTGCCCGCGTCCGCCCCCCAGGGCAATGTGCGCGAACAGAGCCAGCAGGTCCAGCAGCAGTACAAGCAGGCGCTGGAAGGCGCGCTGAACCAGCCGCGGCCCGAGCCGGACGACGCCAAGTGAATGGGCTATTGCAGGCCTGTTTCTGAAAGAAATCGGCCTGCATCCCTACAACCACCTGCGCGACCAGCTATGAATAGTGAAGCGGTGTCGGCGCCCCTTGGCGCCACGGTGACCGACGACGCACAGGCCATGCGGCTGGCCTTGGACCAGGCGCGCCACGCGGCGGCGGCGGGCGAAGTGCCGGTTGGCGCCGTGTTGGTCGATGCGGCGGGCACGGTCATCGCCACCGGCCGCAACGCGCCGATCGGCGGGCACGACCCCACCGCGCACGCCGAGATCGCCGCGCTGCGGGCCGGGGCCGCTGCACGCGGCAACTACCGGCTGGACGGCTGCACGCTGTTCGTCACGCTGGAGCCTTGCACCATGTGCGCCGGCGCCATGCTGCACGCGCGGCTGGCGCGGGTGGTCTACGGCGCGCCCGACGCCAAAACCGGCGCCGCCGGATCGGTGCTGAACCCCTTTGCCGACACCCGCCTGAACCACCAGACGCAGGTGCAAGGCGGCGTCTTGGCCGACGAGTGCGCGGCGCTGCTGCGCGACTTCTTCCAGCCGCGCCGCGTCAACAGCGCGCCACTGCGCGACGACGCGTTGCGCACGCCCCAGGCGCGCTTTGCCGATCTGCCCGGCTACCCCTGGGCGCCGCAGCACGTCAGCGACTTGCCCGCCTTGAACGGGCTGCGCATGGCTTACCTGGACGAAGGCGCGACCCCGGCCAGCGCGGGCGGTGCAGGGCAGAGCGCCCCCACGCAACGCACCTGGCTGTGCCTGCACGGCAACCCGACGTGGAGCTACCTGTACCGCCACCAGATCCCGGTCTGGCTGGCGGCCGGCGACCGCGTGGTCGCGCCCGATCTGATCGGCTTTGGCCAAAGCGACAAGCCCAAGAAAGACAGCGCGCACAGCTTCTCTTGGCACCGCCAGGTGCTGCTGGAATTCATCGAGCGGCTGGACCTGCGCCGCGTCATCCTGGTGGTGCAGGACTGGGGCGGCCTGCTGGGCCTGACGTTGCCCATGGCTGCGCCTGCGCGCTACGCCGGCCTGTTCGTCATGAACACGCTGCTGGCCACGGGCGAGGCGCCGCTGTCTGGCGGCTTTCTGGCCTGGCGCGAGATGTGCCGCAAGAACCCCGGCTTCGACATCGCGCGGCTGATGGCGCGCGGCCACCCGCAGCTCACCCCCGCCGAATGCGCGGCGTACGACGCGCCCTTTCCCGACGCCGGCCACCGCGCCGCCACGCGCGCCTTCCCGCCCATGGTGCCCGAGCACGCGGAAGCCGACGGCGCCGCCGTTTCGCGCCAGGCGCAAAGCTTTTGGCGCGAGCACTGGCAGGGCCGCAGCTTGATGGCCATCGGCCAGCGCGACCCGGTGCTGGGCGAGCCGGTGGTGCGCGCGCTGCACGCTGGCTTGCGCGGCTGCCCCGCGCCCTGGCTGTTGCCAGACACTGGCCACTTCGTGCCCGAAGCGGGGCCGGTGCTGGCTGAGCGCGCGCTGCGCCATTTTGACGGCGTGTGAAGGGCGCGCGCCGGCACGGCGCCCCGCCGCTGCGCCGCATGCGCGTTAGAATGTCTACAAATTTGATAGCTGCCCGCGCAGATCTTTCTAGGGCTGGCGGCCGTTTTGACCAAAAAAAAAGTAACCGCACCCTACCGCTATGGCACACATCTACGTCTATTCGCCCTCTGGCGCGGTCCGCGACCGCGCGGCCTTCCGCCGCGGCCTCCAGCGCCTGCAGGCCATGGGGCATGAGGTGGAGGTCGACCCCGATGCGCTCGCCACGTTCGAGCGCTTTGCTGGCGACGACGCCACCCGCCTGGCCGCGATCGGCCGCGCGGCGGCCAGCGGCGCCGACATCGCACTGACCACGCGCGGCGGCTACGGCATCACCCGCCTGTTGCCCGATCTGCCGTACAAAGCCCTGGCACGCGCAGTGGGCAAGGGCACGCGCTTTGTCGGCATCAGCGACTTCACGGCGCTGCAGCTGGCGCTCTTGGCCAAGACCGGCGCAACGACCTGGGCCGGCCCGGCTTTGTGCGAGGGCTTTGGCGCTGCCGACGCGGGCGACCGCGCCGACGGCCACGGCGGTCAGGCTGCGAACGGCCCGGACGAAATCATGCTGGCCTGCTTTGACGACATGGCCAGCGGCGTGGGCGAGGGCACCGGCTGGCGCCTGCCCAAGGCCGACCGCGATCTGCTGGCCAAGCGGCGCGACGGCCACCTGGCGCACCACGCGACGCTGTGGGGCGGCAACCTGGCGATGGTCACGTCGCTCTTGGGCACGCCGTGGTGGCCGGACATCGACGGTGGCGTGCTGTTCCTGGAAGACGTGGGCGAGCACCCCTACCGCATCGAGCGCATGCTGCTGCAGTTGCTGCAGGCTGGCGTGCTGGCACGGCAAAAAGCCATCGTGCTGGGCCAATTCACCGAATACAAATTGGGTCCGCACGACAAAGGCTTCACCCTGGCCAAGGTGGTCGCCGGGCTGCGTGCACAGCTCAAGAAAGTACCGGTGCTGACGGGCCTGCCCTTCGGCCATGTGCCCACCAAGGTGCTGCTGCCGGTGGGCCGGCACGTCGATCTGCTGGTGGAAGAGGGCGACGCGATGCTGCTGTGGGGACACGCGCACTGAGGCGCGACTTGCGCCGCACTGGTCGCCAACGGGCCCCGACGTAACAGGGAGTTGGTTGAGGCCATCCTGATGGCCAGCCCACGCGGCCGGGCAAGCTCAGGTTGACGAACGCAAGGTAGTGGGCCGCGACATCAGGCCTTTGGGCAGCATGCCGTCGAACAAAACCGACAGGCTTTCCGTGCGCTCGCGTGCGCGGCGCTCGCCCGACGTGCTGGCCAGTGCGGCCATCAGATCGGCGCGCGCGTACCAAAGCGCCTGGGCGTCGCCACCAAAACGAATCCGCCGCGCCACCTGCGGGTACTGGCGCGCGCCTTCTTCGCCCAGCATGTCGAGCATGGCCAGCCGGATGTCTTCCAGCCGATGGGCCACGCGCTCAGGATCGGGCTTTTGACCCGTCCACCGGGCCACCAGCCCCGTCAGAACATCAGTCGCAGTCCTACGCATACAAGGGGTAACCAGTAGACAAAAAAGATGAACTTGGTTACGTACCATGATAGGCCATTTTTGTGTACGAAGTCGGTATTAGCGTTGCGAAGTGGCTACGTTCGCTTGCATTTCCGCGGCGCCATATACTTAACATGGTAAATAATTGCTGTCGTACAGGAGAACAACAAGAGTGGGCGAGGGAGGGGCCGTTACGGCGGCCAGCGTGAGGATCCCCGAGTGTTCGCAACCTCGCGGCACGCGCGTACCACGAGTGCACCTATGAATCTGGCTCAAACCATGGTGTTTGTAGACCTCGTCGGCAGCACGTCTGCCTTCGAGGCGGTGGGCAACGCCCAGGTCGCCGACGTGGTGACCAAGGTCACCCAATGGATTGACCGCGTCATCGCCGCCCACGGCGGCCGAACGGTCAAATTTCTGGGCGACGGCGTGCTGGCCCAGTTCGAAGACGGCGGTCAGGCGATCGAGGCGGCCGTTTTCCTGCAGCAAAACCACACCGAATGTCTGCGCAAATGGCCTGAGGCGCTGCGCATGGGCCTCAAGGTCGGCCTCGCCACCGGCGCCGTGGTCGAGCGCGCGGGCGATGCCTTTGGCGATGCCGTCAACCTCGCGTCCCGCCTGTCTGACATGGCGGGCGAGCACGCGATCTGGGCGTCCGAATCGGTCATCACCACCCTGAGCGGGGTTGTCCCCGCCGCGCGCCGCAGCGCTGCTGACCCCATGAAGTTGTCACCGCTGGACAGCGTGCGTTACCGGTCCCTGGGGGTGGTGCCGGTGCGCGGCCTGGCGCAGCCACATTCCGTGTTCCAGATCGAGTGGTCGGACGACGTCACCACCGACCTCATGACCGTGCAAAGCGCGCTGCAGGCCAACAGCGCCGGCGCCAGCTACAGCGCCGGGCAGATGGAAATTGCGCTCGCCTGGCTCGGCCATACCAAGGTGTTTCCGTTGGGCGAAGGCCCCGTCACCATTGGGCGCGTGCCAGACTGCGACTTCGTCGTCGGCGACCAGCGCGTGTCGCGCGTGCACGCCCGCATCGAATGGGTGGGCAGCTCCGTCGTCCTGGTGGACATGAGCAGCTTTGGCACCTGGGTCCGCTTCGCCGAAAACCCGGCCACCGACGTCGCCTTGCGCCGCAACGAATGCGTGCTGTACGAGACGGGCGAAATCTCGTTGGGCGCGGGCTTTGAAGACTTCAGCGCACCGGTGGTGGCATTTCGCGTGTCGAGCGCGAACCGCGCGCCGCAACTGCAGTTCGACTCAGAACTGGCGCCTAACGGGATCACGCGGGGCTAAATAGGCCGCAGGTGCACGCAGCTAAGACGGGGCGTGCTGCGAAGTACAAGTTGAAAGAGGCTCCGTGCATTGATCATGTTATTAACATAATACACATCGTATTTAGTCACAAATCAGCATCAATAGATGTCCAAGTCCTGCGCAGGGACCGCACACCCCCAACACCAGCAAGCCAACTGCACAGCCAGACACAGCGCAGCACCGGTTGAGCGCCTTTTAGGCGCCATGAGTGCCGAACGCAGTCACGCCGCCAAGCACGGCGACGGACCGACCACATTCAGCGCAGCTTCACCACTGGCCCTTGGGCGCAGCTGGTGGAGTTGTCGGCACGGCGGGCGCTGCCGCAGGGGCGACGGGCGCGGCAGACCGCGCCGGCGGCCGCTGCGCGCGGTAACGCTCGGCCTGCTGCAGCAGATCGATCGCGTCCGGCCGCGCGGCGTTCTTGGCGAAATCCATCGCCGTCATCTGCTTCTGGTTGCGCATGGTGAAGTCGGCGCCGGACTCTAGCAGCAGCTTGACGGCCTCCGGGCTGCCGTAGGACGCGGCCATCATCAGCGGCGTGGTGCCGTTGGGCGACTGGGCGTCGATGAAGGCGTGGTGCTCCAGCAGCAAGCGGATCACGTCGGTGTGGCCGTTGGTCGCGGCGTAGTGCAGCGGCGTCCAGCCGGGCTTGTTGACGTCGGCGTCCAGCGCAATCAGACGCTTGACCACGTCCAACTGGCCTTTCAGGGACGCCATCATCAGCGGGCTTTCGTCAGCGGCGTTGCGGCTCTCGGCCTTCAGTTTGGGCGAGTCCAGCAGGATGGAAGCCACCTTCATCGAGCCCTCCTGCAGCGCCACGTACAAGCCCGGCGCGCCGCTTTCGGTGGGCGTATTGGGGTCGAAGCCGCGCGATAGCAGCCCGCGCATGGTCAAGTCGTTGTCCTGTTTGATGGCGCGTGTGAAGGCGACCACGTCGTCGGCCGCCATGGCCAGGGGCGCGGCCACGGCCAGGCAGGCCGCCACCAGCACGCTTTTGAACTGCTTCATACGCTGACTTTCGGGAATAGACGGGTGAAATTGTCGCTGGTGACCTGGGCGATGTGCGCGACGTCGACCCCGCGCAGTTCGGCCACCTTGGCAGCCACGTAGGGCACGTAGGCCGGGGTGTTGGTCTTGCCGCGGTACGGCACGGGTGCCAGGTAAGGCGAATCGGTTTCGATCAGCAGCCGGTCCTCGGGCACCATGGCGGCCACTTCCTGCAACTCGCGCGCGCTTTTGAAGGTGACAATGCCCGACAGCGACACGTAAAAGCCCAGGTCCAGCGCGGCACGCGCCACTTCACGCGTTTCGGTGAAGCAGTGGAACACGCCGCCCGCACTGCCCGCCCCGCCCTGCTCGCCCTCTTCCTTGAGGATGGCCAGCGTGTCGTCCGATGACGCGCGGGTGTGAATCACCAGCGGCAAGCCAGCGCGGCGCGCGGCGCGGATGTGGGTGCGAAAACGCTCGCGCTGCCACTCCAAGTCGGCCACGCTGCGGCCGCCTTTGCGTTCTTCCATCTGGTAGTAGTCGAGGCCGGTTTCGCCAATGGCGACCACCTTGGGCAGTTGCGTGGCGGCGACCAATTCGTCCACTGTCGGCTCGTGCACGTCTTCGTTGTCAGGGTGCACCCCAGCACTGGCCCACAGGCCGTCGTGGCGGGCGGCCAGCGCCTGGACGTCGGGAAACTCTTCCATCGTCGTGCTGATGCACAGCGCGCGCGTGACCTGGGCTGCGGCCATGGCGGCGCGGACAGCGGCGAAGTCCGAGGCCAGCTCGGGAAAGGTGAGGTGACAGTGGGAGTCGGTGAACATGCGCGGGCCGGCAACACCCCGGGGGCCGCAGGGGCCATCAGACGGTCTTCACCGGCGAAAAATCAGCGAAATTGATGCTATCACGCGGCCTGCGAAACGAGCGCCGGGCGCGTGTAGGCGCGCGCCGCTTCGTCAGATGGTCTGCGTGGCGCGGTCGGAGCCCAGCGACGCGCCCAGGATCTGCTCGATCTTGACCTTCAGCTGGGCCGACTTTTCGTCGTTCGGAAAGCGCACGCCCACGCCCTGGGTGCGGTTGCCAGAGGCGCGCGCGGGCGTGATCCAGGCGACCTTGCCGGCGATCGGGTAACGCTGCGGGTCGTCCGGCAGTGTGATCAGCACGTACACGTCGTCGCCCAGGCGGTGTTCGCGCGCCGACGGAATGAAGATACCGCCATCCGCGAACATCGGGATGTAGGCCGCGTACAGCGCGGCTTTTTCCTTGATGGCCAGCTGGATGACGCTGGGGCGCGGGGTGTTGAGCGGGGCGTTCTGCGTGGTCGACATGGCGGCGGTTCGGGGGTCAGTCAGGGACAGGAGGCCAGAGCCTCAGCCTTTCGAGTTTAGGGCCTGCTTGGCGCTGCTGACCAGGAATTCTGTCGCCAAACCGGCATTAAGACTGTGTTCTGCGGTGCGCGCGGCCTGACCCAGCTGCGTCCACCAGCGCGCCAGCGCCGCCAGGGGCAGCGGGCGGTGCGGCAGATCGGCCGATTCGAAATAGCGCGGCACAGCGCCGACCTGCAGCGCCATCAGGTCGTGGCACAGCTTTTGCAGCCGGGCGACCACCTCCGGCACCGCCAGCCCAGCCATGGCCGACACGTCGCCGCTGGCCATGGCCTTGGGCAACATCGCCCATTGGCGCGCGGTGACTTTGGTTTCAGCCAGGGCCAACGCGTCGTCCGGCCGACCACCGGCGGCGCGCAGCAGGGCAGCGCCCTCCTCGGCCGGCACGCCTTGGGTGTCCAGCCAGTGCTGGCCTTCGGCGGCGGCCGGCCAGTCTAGCGTGTGCGTCAGGCAGCGGCTGCGGATGGTAGGCAGCAACAGTTGCGCGGCGTCCGTCGCCAGGACGAAGCGCACGTCGCCCGGCGGCTCTTCCAGCGTCTTGAGCAGCGCGTTGGCCGTGACGGCGTTCATGCGCTCGGCCGGGTAGATCAGCACCGCCTTGCCGCGCCCGCGCCCGCTGGTGCGCTGGGCGAATTCGATGGTGTCGCGCATGGCGTCGACGCGGATGTCCTTGCTGGGCTTGCGCTTCTTGTCGTCGATGTCGGACTGCGCCTTTTCGGGCAGCGGCCAGCCGCGCGCCAGCATTTCGGTTTCGGGCATCAGCACGGCCAGGTCGCTGTGCGTGTGGACGTCGATGCCGTGGCAGCTGACGCACTGGCCGCAGGCACCCCGGGGCGTGGGCGCGTCGCACAACCAGGCGCGCACCATGGCCAGGCCCAGTTCAAACTGACCCAGACCCGACGGCCCTTGCAGCAGCCAGGCGTGGCCGCGCTGGGCCAGCAGGGCTTCAAGCTGGCGCTGCAGCCAAGGCGCCAAGGGCGCGGGCTGTGCGGCGGCGCCCTGCTCTGTTTTGGCGGCGGCGCTCACAAAATCCCCCGGTCGACCAGCGCGGCGCGCACGGCCGCGGCGACGGCGTCACGCGGCTGGTCGGCGTCGATGCGGGCGAAGCGCTCGGGCTGGCCATCCGCCCGGCGCGCGTAGCCGGCGCGAACGGCGTCGAAGAACGCCACCGGCTGCGACTCGAACTTGTCGGGCACGCGCGCACCGGCCAGGCGTTCAGCGGCCACGGCGGGCGGCACGTCGAACCACAGGGTCAAATCCGGCTGGACCAGGGGTTCTTGAATGAAATCGGCCCCCAGCCCTACAGCATCCTGCGCGAGCAGCTCCAAAGTTGATAGCGCCTGCCAGTCAAACCCACGGCCGCCGCCCTGGTAGGCGAAGGTCGCATCGGTGAAGCGGTCGCACAGCACCACGTCACCGCGCGCCAGCGCCGGGACGATGACGCGCTGCAGGTGGTCGCGCCGCGCGGCGAACATCAGCAGCGCCTCGGTCAGCGCGTCCATGGGCTCATGCAGGGCCAGCGCGCGGATTTTCTCGGCCAGGGGCGTGCCACCGGGCTCGCGCGTCAGCGTGACTTGCCGACCGGCGGCGCGAAAGGCCTCGGCCAGCGCGTCGATGTGGGTCGACTTGCCGGCACCGTCGATGCCTTCAAAGCTGAGGAACAGGCCGCGCGCCGCCATCAGTTGGCCCCTGACGCAGCCGACGCCGGCTGCGCCGCGGCCGACGTGACGGACGCCGCTGGCGCCGCCAGCCCGGCGCCACCGCCACGCTGGAACTGGTTGACCGCACGGTTGTGCTCGTCCAGCGACCGGCTGAAATGGCTGCTGCCGTCGCCGCGCGCGACGAAGTACAGCGCCTTGGTTTCGGCTGGCTGCACCGCCGCCATCAGCGACGCCTTGCCGGGCATGGCGATGGGCGTGGGCGGCAGACCGGCGCGGGTGTAGGTGTTGAAGGGCGTGTCGGCGGTGAGGTGGCTGCGCTTCAGGTCGCCGGCGTACGCGTCGCCCAGGCCGTAAATCACCGACGGATCGGTCTGCAGCCGCATACCGACGCGCAGGCGGTTGATGAACACGCCGGCGATCTCCGGCCGGTCTTTGGCCTGGCCGGTTTCCTTTTCGACGATGCTGGCCAGCACCAGCGCGTCGTCGGGCGACTTCAGCGGCAGGTTGGGCGCGCGCATATCCCAGGCCGCTTGCAGGCGCCGGTCCATCAGTTGCATCGATTGGCGCAGCACGGCCAGGTCGCCGGAGTTTTTGGCGTAGTGGTAGGTGTCGGGGAAGAAGCGCCCTTCCGGCGACACGCCGGGTTTGCCCAGCGCCTTCATGATCTGCTCGCCCGTCATGTCGGCGGTGTCGTGCGTCAGGTTGTCGGCCTTGGCCAGCGCGGCGCGGAACTGCTTGAAGGTCCAGCCCTCCACCAGCGTCACCGCCAGCACGATGCGGTCGCCGCGGATCAGCTTGTCCAGCAGGTCGCCCGCGGTCATGCCCTGGGTCACTTCGTATTCGCCCGGCTTGATGGTCTGTTCATGCCCTTTGACGCGGAAGTACGCGTACAGCAGCTCGGCCGGCAGCTTCACGCCGCCTTGCACCGCGCGGTTGGCGGCCGTGCGCAGCGAGGCACCGTTGGGCACCGACACCTCGACCTTGGGCGCGGACAGCGTCAGCGGCTGTTGCAGCCACCACCAGGCGCCGCCCGCTGCGGCGACGGCCAGCACGATCAGCAAGAAAAGCAGTTTGAAAAGGGTTCGCAAAAGGCGCTTCACGGGCGAGGAAAAGGGTCGGCCATGATAATTCAGACATGTCTTCGACCCTCGCCTCCCCCGCCTTCGCCGATCCCTCCGCCACGACCGCCGCCGCCCTGGACGGCGTGGTGCGCGTGCCGGGCCTGGGCGTGATCCGCGCCGTTGGCGAACAGGCCGCCGAGTTCCTGCAAGGCCAGCTGACGCAGGACGTCGCCCTGATGCCGGTCGGCACCAGCCGCCTGGCCGCCTTTTGCAACGCCAAGGGCCGCATGCTGGCCAGCTTTCGCGTGCTGAAAACCAGCGCCCATGAGCTGCTGCTGGTCACCAGCGCCGACACGCTGCCGGCCACGCTCAAGCGGCTGTCCATGTTCGTGCTGCGCGCCAAGGTAAAGCTGAGCGACGCCAGCAGCGACTTCGCCGTCTATGGCGCCATCGGCCCGACGGCCGCAGCCTGGGTGCTGAATGCTACGCAATCCATAGCTGCCCGCGCAGATGGTTCTAGGACTACAGGCCAAAACGACGTCCAAGCCCTGGTCATTGCCCTGCCCGACGCCGACGGCGCCGCCCGCGCGTTGCAGCTGTTGCCCACCGACGCGCCCGCGCCCACCGGCTCGGCGCTCAGCAGCGCCGACTGGGCCTGGGCCGAAATCCGCGCCGGCGTCGCCCGCGTCGTCCCGCCCGTGGTCGAAGCCTTCGTGCCGCAGATGCTCAACTACGAAAGCGCCGACGGCGTGAGCTTCAAGAAAGGCTGCTACCCCGGCCAGGAAGTCGTCGCGCGCAGCCAGTTCCGCGGCGCCATCAAACGCCGCGCGTTCGTCGCCGACGTGGCCGGCGCGGCCGAAGCGGGCCAGGAAGTGTTTGACGCCAGCGCGCCCGACCAGCCCGTCGGCCTGATCGCCCAAGCCGCCCCGGCCCCCGGCGGCGGCACCGCGGTGATCGTGTCGCTGCAGCTGTCGGCCGAGCACGCGGCCGACCTGCGCGTGGGCGCCGCCGATGGCCCGGCGCTGTCGGGCTTGCACCTGCCGTTTGCGCTTCGGCTGGATATTTGACGCGCGGCTGCCGGTGCTCTCGGTCGGCGCCGCGCTTACAGCATGTGGTCCAGAAACGCCCGCACGCGCTCGTGCCGCGGGTCGGCAAAGAAGTCGCGCGCCGGCCGGTCTTCGACGATCTGGCCGCCGTCCATGAAGACGACGCGGTGCGCGACTTCGCGCGCGAAGGCCATTTCGTGGGTGACGACCAGCATGGTCATGCGTTCTTGCGCCAGCTCGCGCATGGTGCGCAGGACTTCGCCGGTCAGCTCCGGGTCCAGGGCGCTGGTCGGTTCGTCGAACAGCAGCACGTCCGGCTGCATGGCCATGGCGCGGGCGATGGCCACGCGCTGCTTCTGGCCGCCGGACAGGCGGTTGGGGTAGGCGTCGCGCTTGTCGGCCAGACCCACCTTGGCCAGCAGGCGCTCGGCCAGGGCGACGGCTTCGCTGCGGGGCATTTTCTTGACGGTGACGGGCGCTTCGATCAGGTTCTGCAGCACCGTGAGGTGCGGGAACAGGTTGAAATGCTGGAACACCATGCCGGTGTGGCGGCACACGCGGCGCACCTCGACGTCGGGGGGGTAGCGCACGCCGCCCTGCCCGTCGTCCTGCACCAGGGTGTCGCCGGCGATCTGGATGGTGCCGCGGTCCACCGTTTCCAGGTGGTTCAGGCAGCGCAGCAGCGTCGATTTGCCCGAGCCCGATGGCCCCAGCACCGCCACGACCTCGCCGCGCTGCACCGTCAGGTCGACCCCGCGCAGCACTTCCAGCGCGCCAAAGCGCTTGTGCACGCCGGTGGCGCTGACCATGGGGGAATGGGAGGACTCAGCCATCGGCACCTTCCTCAGTCTGCAGGCGCAGGGCATGCCGCACCCGACTCGCATGGGCCCAGCCATGCCTCGTCACGCCCCTGATCGAGGGGCCGCGGAGCAGGCCAAGCCCGCGAGCGCCCGGCGCGGACCTGCGCCGCGCGGTGGCGTTGTCCCCCCTTGCGAAGCAGAAGGGGGGAAGGCGCCAACGGCGCCACAGGGGGGTTGACTCCCCTAAGCGCCACAGGGGGATTAATCCTGCTCCGCATAGCGTTTTTCAAGGCGCTGGAAGACCCAGGTCAGGATCAGCGTCATCAGCAGGTAGAACACCGCGGCGACGATGAAGGGTGTGATGGTGAAGTCGCGCTGCACAAAGCCGCGCGCGGCGCGCAGCAGATCGTTCAGCGCCAGCACGTAGATCAGCGAGGTGTCCTTGATCAGCGTGATCGTCTCGTTGGCCAGTGGCGGCAGCGTGCGGCGGATCACCTGCGGCATGACGATGCGGCGCATGGTCTGCGGGTAGCTCAGGCCCAGCGCCTTGGCGCCTTCGTATTGGCCGCGGTCGATCGACTGGATGCCGGCGCGGAAGATCTCGGCAAAGTAGGCCGCGTAGTTCAGCGCAAAGGCGACCACCGCCGCCGGGAAGTCCGGCAGGCGGATGCCCACGTACGGCACGAAGGGCAGCGCGTAGTAGACGAACAGCAACTGCAGCATCAGCGGCGTGCCGCGCATCAGCCAGATGAAGCCGCTGACGGCGCGGCGCAGCACGCCAAAGCCGGAAACGCGCGCCAGCGCCAGCGCCAGGCCGAGCGGCAAGGCCAGCACCAGCGTGATGGCGAACAGCTTGAGCGTGACCAGCGAGCCTTCGGCCAGGGGTGGCAGCAGGCTCAGTATGTAGTCCATGGTGGCTTGGGCCCTAGTGGGACTTGCGCAGGCAGCTCAGCTTTTGATAGCGTTTTACTTGATGATGTTCTTGCCGAACCACTGCTCGGCGATCTTGGCGGCGCTGCCATCGGCCTTCATGTCGGTCATGGCCTTGTCCAGCGCGGTGTGCAGCGCGGTGTCGTCCTTGCGCAGGCCCACGCCGTACTCCTCGGTGCCGAAGTTGTCTTCCAGCACAACGTACTCGCCCGGCTTCTTGGCGGTGTAGTAACGGCCCACCACTTCGTCCAGCACCACGGCGTCGACGCGGCCGGCGGTGAGGTCCATCAGCGCGGTGACGTTGTCGCCGTACTTCTTCATGTCCTTGAAGCTCTTGGCCGTAGCCTCGTCCTTGGCGATGGCGTCCACGGCGCTGGAGCCGTCCTGCACGCCGATGTGCTTGCCTGCCAGATCGGCCTTGGTCTTGATCGGCGAGCCGCCCTTGACCACGATGATCTGGTGGTTCTCCATGTACGGCGCGGTGAAGGCGATGTTCTGCTTGCGCTCTTCGGTGATGGTCAGGCCGTTCCACAGCGCGTCCACGCGCTGGCCGGACAGCTCGGCTTCCTTGGCGTTCCAGTCGATCGGCTTGAATTCGGCCTCGATGCCCAGGCGCTTGGCGGCTTCCTTGGCCATGTCGATGTCAAAGCCGACCAGCTGGCCCTTGTCGTCACGGAAACCCATGGGCGGGAAGTTGTCGTCCAGGCCGATCACGATCTTGGCCGGCAGCGCGGGCGCGGCAGCGGGGGCCGAACCGGCGGCGGCGGGCGCGTTGGCGTCGGGCTTGCTGCAGGCGGCCAGCACGGCGGCGGACAGGGCGACCATCAGAGCGCGACGGGAAAACATGGGCATGGGAAAAGGTCCAAGGCAAAAAGGTGGGAAATCTGGCCGGCAGCGCGCGCGGCGCTTCGGGGCAACCCGCGATCGTACCAAGACGCACCCGCCCGCCGCGGCCGCGGCCCGTCGGCAACGTCCGACAGCCCGGTGGCCGGCTGGCTGGCAAAGCCGCCAAACGCTGTCCGACGCCTTACGTAAAGCTTCGGTAACGACAGGGTAAAACCCGGGTGAAATTAGGCCTGCGGAGGTCTCTTGGACCGCGAATCCATGCACACTGAAGCGCTACTTCTCGATCTTGAGGAGCCCCGAAAGGAGATCACCATGCTGCAAAAAAGAAAGCTTTTGACCTTGGCCCTGGCCAGCGCGATGGCCGCCGTCGCCCTGCCTGCCGCGGCCCAGCCTTACGGCCACGACAACCGGCACAACAACCGCTATGACAACCGGTACGACAACAACCGCAACGGCTACCACGGCCGCGGCGATCCGTACCGTCACAGCGACAACCGCGGCCGCTACGGACCCCAACGCTACCCGCGCGGCGTGGGCCCGGACCACCGCTGGAACCGCGGCGACCGCCTGCCCCCGGCTTACCGCCACCGCCAGTACGTGGTCAACAACTGGGGCGCCTACCACTTGTCGGCGCCACCGCGCGGCTACAACTGGGTGCAGGTCGGCGGTGACTATGCGCTGATCGCCATCGCCACCGGCGTGATCGCGCAGTTGGTGCTGAACAACTAAGTTGTGCAGCCGGCCGCGCCCGGTGCGCGGCCTGGCGTCTGCACCGCCCGGCCCACAGCGCCGCTTTGGCCCACGATCGACGCGGCGCTACTTTTTGGATAGCTGGCCGCGCAAGTGGCTCTAGGGCCAGATGGCGAAAAGACTTGTAGCTTGGGGTGCGATGCGCTAAGCCAACGCTGCGGGCGCGCGCTGCCCGCCGTGGCGCCCTCAGCCCGGCGGCACCGGCAGCTAGTGCAGCAGCGGCAAAGTCAGCAGGCCTATCACCGGCGGCAGCGCAAAGCACCACATACCGAGGGCCACGTAGGCCAGCGCGGCCGCGGCGCAGCCGATGGCGAAGGTGACGATGGCCGGCACCATGCGGCGCAGCCGGCCCAGCGCTTCGGTGCGCGCCGCCCCGCCCTCGCCCTTCAGCAGATCGGCCAGGTCGATCATTACCTGCGTGGTGTTGCCGGTCATCAGCGTGGACGGCGGTGCCGACTTCATGTGCATGCGCTGCATGGCGTTTTGCACCGCCATGGCCGACACCAACAGCATGCCCGCCACGAAGGCCGGCCATTCGTCGCTGCTCTTGAACGGGCCCATGGCGATCAACATCACCGCCGCGACCGTCAACAGCAGCACCTTGACCAGGATCAGCGGGCCCAAAATGCGGTCGCCGCGGGTCTGCAGCGCACGGCTGAACAAGCGCGTGAGCAGCACCGCCACGCAAAACATCGGCAGCGCCATCAGCTTGGCCAGCGCGCCCGACGTGCCGTTGATCAGCGCGGCGCCCAGCGTCACGAAGTTGCCGGTGACGTGCGCGGCAAACAGGCCGGACAGGGCCAGAAAGCCCGCCGTGTCGACGTAGCCGGCATTGAAGCCGAGCAAATGCCCTGCGGGCTTGGGTGGCTCAGGTGGTGTCATGGTGCGTCAAGCAGGTACGGCACAAGTCGGCGCCCCAGGCGGCGCCCGGCGCGGCCCACGCATGGTAGGGGGAAACGGCTGGATGCCGTCAAAGCCGGGAGGCGGGCAAGGAAATGGCGCCTGGGCTGAAGCCCGACCGCGCCACTCGTCACACGCGGGGATAACGCCCTCACGCGCCACCAACCCAGGCCAGAACAGCGCAGACAGCTCCTCTTTCCGCAGCACGGCGCGCCGGAGCCGACGAAAACAGCCGCAAGCCAACCGCGCGCTTCAGCCCAGCGCGCGCCGCATGCCGATGTGCGGAATGCCGGCGTCGTCGTACACGTCGCCATACGGCGCGTAGCCCAGGCGGCGGTAAAAGCCTTCGGCGCTGCACTGCGCGCCCAGCACCGCTTCGCGGTCGCCGCGCTCGCGCGCCAGCTGCTCCAGCGCGTCGATCACCTGGCGGCCCACGCCGGTGCCGCGCAGCGGCTGCATCACCGCCACACGGCCGATGCGGGCCACGCCGCTGTCGGCAGCGCCTTCGCGCAGCAAGCGCCCGGTGGCCACCGGCTGGCCCAGCGGGTTGCTGACCACGGCGTGCACGGCGCCCGCGTCGGCGTCGTCCCATTCGTCTGCTTCGGGGATGCCCTGCTCTTCGATGAAGACCGCCGTGCGCAGCGCGCTGGCCGGCGCCTGCAGGCTGGCCCAATCGCCGGTCTGCACGCGGGTGACGGGCTGGCCGGCCTCAAACTCCTCCACCCAGTCGCGCAGCACCTGCGGCACCGCTTGGCTGGTCTTGGTGGCCGGGTCGGCAAAGACGTAGACCAGCTCGCCCACGATCAGCAACTGGTCGCCGCGGAAGATGCCGCCGACAAAGGTCAGCGACGAGGTGCCGATGCGCTCGCAGCGCAGGCACACGGCCAGCCGGTCGTCCATGACGGCAGAGGCGTTGAATTCCACCGAGGTCTTGCGCAGGAACATGTCGCCCTTCAACTGCGCCATGGTCGCCTCCCACGGCAGCGCCAGCGCCCGCCAGTAGTCGGCGATGGCGCAGTCGAAGTACATCAGGTAGTGCGGGTTGAAGACGATCTTCTGCACGTCCACCTCGGCCCAGCGCACGCGCAGGTGGTGGGTGAATCGGAAATCCTGGCGTTGCATGGTTTTTATGTCTTTCGGGCCTCGGGCCCTAGTGCGATCTGCGCGGGCAGCTATAAAATCAGGAGTAAATCATCACAGCCCGAAGGCCTGACGCAGCGCCTTGGCAGCGTCCTGGTGCAGCTGTCGCGCTTCCGGAATGGCGCGGCCCATCTTGATGAAGCCGTGGACTACGCCGCGGTAGATCTCCAGGTCCACCGGCACGCCGGCGGCGCGCAGCTTGTCGGCGTAGAGCACGCCTTCATCCACCAGCGGATCGACTTCGGCCAGGCCCAACCACGCGGGCGCGACGCCGTCGACGTCGGCGCTTTTGAGCGGGGAAAAGCGCCAGTCGGAGCGGTCGGCGTCGTCGATGTACTGGATGAAGAACCAGTCAATCAGCGCCTTGTCCAGCACCGGGCCTGAAGCGAAGCGCGCGTGGGATGGCGTGTCCTGGTGGTCGGTG
This sequence comes from Pseudomonadota bacterium, assembly GCA_023442945.1. Taxonomy (GTDB): domain Bacteria; phylum Pseudomonadota; class Gammaproteobacteria; order Burkholderiales; family Burkholderiaceae_C; genus Ottowia. Next base: position 117,605 of record JAEZWW010000005.1, read on the forward strand.
GTGCCCGGGTAGATCAGCAGTTGCAGCGCCAGCGGGATGCCTTCGTTGCGCGCGTGCACGGCGGCGACGGCCGCCAACGTGCCGCCGGCCGAATCGCCGCCGACGGCCAGGCGCGTGGTGTCCACGCCCAGCTGGCGGTCGCCCTCGCCCACCAGCCAGGCCAGCGCGTCCCAGCTGTCGAACACGGCGATGGGAAAGCGGTGCTCGGGCGCCAGGCGGTAGTCGAGCGAGACGATGGCCGCGCCGCTGAGCTGGCTGAGCGTGCGGCAGAAGATGTCGTGCGATGCGACGCTGCCGATGGTGAAACCGCCACCATGGAAGTACAGCAGCACGGGCAGCCCAGCAGCATCGCTGGGGGCGTACAGGCGCAGCGGCAGCTGGGTGCCGTCGCGGACGGTGATGTGCAGGTCTTCGACGCGCGCCAGCTCGGGCTTGGGCACGTCCAGCACGCTGCTGCCTATCTCGTACGCGGCGCGCGCCTGCTGCGGCGTCAGCGTGTGCATGGGCGGGTACGGCGCCTGGGCCATGCGCTCGACCAGCAGGCGCATGGCGGGGGTGAGTTGAGCTTGAATGTCGGGGCTAAGGGTCATCGGGTGCGTCCAGATCGCCCCGGCCAAAGGGGCGGGGAACAGCGGCGTCTTGGATGGTAGCGCCCCGCCGACGCGGCGCTGCGCGGGGTCGCCCGCATCCTGCCGCCGGTGCGCGCCCAGACCACCGCCCCCGCGGCGACCCAGCCCTTCGGCTCAGTACCCGGCAGTGAAGCGTGCGCGGCACCCGCGGTCGACCCAGATCTGGCTGCGGCCGTCGTAGCCCCAGCTGTGGCCCTCGCGGCAATCGTCTTCGGACAGCTGCTCGGACAGGCGCGGGTAGCCCCAGCCGGGGTTCCAGTAGCAGGCCTGGTGGCGCAAGTTGTTGCTGCTGCACTCGATGGTGCGGCCCGTCGGGCCGATCGGCTGCGGCGGGGTCCAGCCGCCAGCCGGCTGAAATTCACCACGGCAGCCGCCGCGCACCCACACGCTGTCGTAGCTGTTGCCCCAAGTACGGCCTTCGACGCACATCGTGGTCGACAGCTGGCTGGTCAGCACCATGCGGGCACCGGCAGGCGTCGGACAGGCCCGGTAGTTGCCATTTTCGCTTTCACAGCGGATAGCGCCCATCGGCACGGCTCCCCCGCCGATGCCGGGGTTGGGCGGTGGCGCATAGCCGGGGCCGAATTCTGCTCGGCACCCGTTGCTGACCCAGACCACGCCGAAGCCGCGGCTGCCCCAGGTCCGCCCTTGGTCGCAGGCCGAAGAGGACAAGACGTTCACGACCACCGCAGGGCCGCGAAATGGCATCGCGCACTCCTGGTACTGACCGTTGCGGCTTTCGCATACAACGGTGCCGCCGGACATGGGGACCGCGCCGGTCCCGATCTGCGCCTGCGCGGCGCCGGCCAAACCCGCGCACGCTGCTGCGAGCGCCACGGCTATGCGAGTGTTCTTCATGGTTCACCCCTCCTCATCGGGTGCTTGTCTGCATTCACGGCGCGAGCGGACCGTCCGCTTCGCAACGCCGGAGGAAGGTGACAAGACCTCACCCTTTCCCCGCGCCCAATTTAGCCCATCAGTATTACTTTTAGGTTATAGATAGATGCAAATTTTGAAATTTGACCGTCGCCAGACGCCGCTGCAGTCAAAACGCGACACGGCAGGCCGGGGCCCGTCACGCGGGCGCCGACGCCTTGGCATTGGCTGGCATCCCACGCCAGCCGGGCGTGCGTCCGGCTACAGCCGGCGGCCCCTTCAGCGCCAAGGGCGGCGCTGCCGTGCAACCGCATCGGCGGCGTTTGGGCTCAGGGCGCGGCCGGCGGGCGCAGTGGCGCGCACGCAAAAAACCCCGGCGCGGCCTGTGGGGGCCGCCCGGGGCGTTGGCGCATTCAGCTCAGCGAATCAGCGCGTCGAGAAGCGCGCGCGGCAGCCGCGGTCAACCCACAGCAAGCCACGGCCGTCGTAACCCCAGCTTTCGCCCTCGCGGCAGCTGCGGGCCGACAGTTCCTGCACCAGGCGCGGGTAGCCCCAGCGGGCATCCCAGTGGCAGGAGCTGTAGCGGCGGTCCTGGCTTTCGCAGGTGATCGTGTAGTTGCTGTTGCCACCCTGGTAGCCCGGCGCGTAACCACCGTTGTAGCCGGGGTTGTAGCCGCCGCCGTAGCCCCCCGCGGCGAATTCACCGCGGCAGCCCTGGCGCACCCACACAGTACCGTTGCGGTTGCTGCCCCAGGTCTGACCTTCGATGCAGGGCGATTCCGACAGCTGGCGCACCAGTGCCACGCGGCCGCGCGTGCCGGTGCGGCATTCGCGGTGGCGGCCATCGTCGCTTTCGCAGCGGATCACGCCGCCGTAACCCCCTTGCTGGTACCCGGGGTTGTAACCACCGCCACCGCCGCCATAGTAGGCGTCGGCAAAGCGCCCGCGGCAGCCGCCCGACACCCAGACCGAGCCGGGCCCTCGGCTGCCCCAGTTGCGGCCTTCCACACAGGGGGTGGACGACAGGTTTTCCACCAGCACGGGCGCGTTGGCAAAGCGCCCGCGGCATTCGCGGTAATTGCCGTCCTGGCTTTCACAGGTGACGCTGTCGCCACCGCCGCCGCCCCCACCGCCGATGTTGATGTTGTACTGCGCCTGGGCGGCCAATGGGGCGGCAAACGCCAGGGCGGCAGCGGCGGAAAGGGCAAAGCGTAGGCGGGTCATGGGGACTCCTCGAATTCGATTTCGTTAAAGCTGAGAACGCCGACGACCGGGGTCGCGCGGACGCGCGCAGGGTAACCAAATGTACCGTACCGCAGAGGGTGATGGCGCATCTGACTCCTCCTGCAAGGCCGGCCCCGTCAGCGAAAAGTCACAGTCACCGGTTGCAGGCCGGGCACGCCGTCGTAATGCACGGTCGCCTTCAGGCCCGCTTTGGGCGGCAACAGGGCCGAGAACGAGCCCAGGCTGATCAGCTGCCCCGGCTTCATCGATAGCCCGTTGGCCTTCAGCGCGCCGGCCAGCCAGACCACGGCATTCAGCGGATGGCCCAGCACGTCCGAGCCCTTACCACCGCCCAGCGGCGCGTCGTTGCCGTCGACCAGGCGCACGTTCATGTCGCGCAGCTGGTCCAGCAGCTGGGCACGCGCTGCGGGGTCGGCCGGCACCATCAGAGGCGAGCCGCGCACGCCCATGCGCGCGCCGACGTTGATGGCGCTGATGCCCGCGCCGTTCAGCTGGGGCGGCGACTGCACCATGAGGTCGGGCAGTTCGATAAAGGGGATGACCTGGTCGACGCTGGCCAGCACTTCGGCCGGCGTTTTGGCGTTGTTGATGGCCGCATCCTTCACGCGCACCAGCAGATCGGCCTCGTACAGCGGGCGGGCGCCAAACGCGGCGTCGACCGACGCGAAGTTGCCCAGCAGCATGTCGGTGTACAGCGCGCCCCACACCGGCTGGTCGGTGTTGAAGCGCTTTTGCACCGCCGGGTTGGTCAGGCCCGCCTTGTAACCCGCCAGCCGACCGGCCTGCCCGGCCAGGCGCTGCTGCAGCTTGGACCGCGTGCAGTGTGCGTCGGCCGCTGTCATGGCCGGCAGATCGGCCGTGGGGCGGCGCGCGTTGTAGTCGGCCACCATCCGATTGACGGCCACGTCGTCCAGGCAGCCGGGCGTGTTGGCGACCACCGGGGCGGACGTGCTGGCGCAGCCGGCGAGCGCCGCCACGGCGGCAGCGACCAGCGCCCCGTGCAAGGCGCGCCGGGCAAAGGCGGGGTGGGAAGTGGACAAGGTGGTCTCCTCAGGCTTGTGTGAATAATGTTTGGCTGATCCTACCCCCACCTTTTCGCCATGGCACTTATCCAATACCTGACCCAGATCGAGTTCGACTACGGCGCCGTGGCGCAACTGCCCGCCCATTGCGCGCGCGTCGGCATCACTCGCCCTTTGATCGTCACCGATGCCGGCGTACGCGCCGCGGGCGTGCTGCAGCCCGTGCTGGATGCGCTGCCCGACCTGCCCTGCGCCGTGTTCGACCAGACCCCATCCAACCCGACCGAAGCCGCCGTGCGTGCCGCCAGTGCGCTGTACCAAAAGGAAAAGTGCGACGGCCTGATCGCCGTGGGCGGCGGCAGCGCCATCGACTGCGCCAAAGGAGTGGCCATCGCCGCCACGCACCCGGGGCCCCTCAAGACCTACGCCACCATCGAAGGCGGCTCGCCCAAGATCAGCGAAGCCGTGGCGCCGCTGATTGCGGTGCCCACCACCGCCGGCACCGGCAGCGAGGTGGCGCGTGGCGCCATCGTGATCGTCGACGACGGGCGCAAGCTGGGCTTTCACAGCTGGCATCTGATGCCCAAGGCCGCCATCTGCGACCCGGCCTTGACGCTGGGCCTGCCGCCCATGCTGACGGCCGCCACCGGCATGGACGCCATCGCCCACTGCATGGAAACCTTCATGGCACCGGCCTTCAACCCACCGGCCGACGGCATCGCGCTGGAAGGCCTGCGCCGGGGCTGGGCGCACATCGAACGCGCGACACGCGATGGCAGCGACCGCGACGCCCGCCTCAACATGATGGCCGCCAGCATGCACGGCGCCATGGCTTTCCAGAAGGGCCTGGGCTGCGTGCATTCACTCAGCCACAGCCTGGGCGGCATCAACCCCAAGCTGCACCACGGCACGCTGAACGCCGTGTTTCTGCCGGCCGTCATCCGCTTTAACGCGGGCGCCGAATCGCTACAAAAAGAGAAGCGGCTTGCGCAGATGGCTGTAGCGATGGGGCTCGATCCGGCTGCGGATGTTGCCGAAGCCGTGCGCGCCATGACCGCGCGCCTGGGCCTGCCCACCGGCCTGGCCGCCATGGGCGTGACCGAAGACCTGTTTGACGCGGTGATCGATCACGCCCTGCTCGACCACTGTCACAAGACCAACCCGCGCATCGCCTCGCCCGAGGACTACCGCACCATGCTGCGCGAATCCATGTGATCGTCCGCGGCCGGTGACGCGGATGTTGGCCCCGTGCACAGCCGCCACGACGCCCACACGCCGTACACCACGAACAGCACCACCAGCACGCCCAGCCAGCGCGCCACGTCGCCGGGGCTGGCGCCCATCTGGTTGATCGGCACAAACGCCTGCACCCCGGCCGTGGCCGGTGACAGCTGGGCCAGCCAGTACAGCGGTTGGGGCAACTGGTCCAGCGGCCAGGCCGTGCCGGTCAGGAAGAACAGCACCACCGACGTCGGGGCCAGCCACATCATGGCGCGCTCGGCCGAAGGCATGTAGCTGCCCAGCGCCAGGCCCAGCGCGCCGACGGTGGCGGCGTACAGCGGCACCATCCACGCCAGGTGCGCCAGCTGCAGCGTGCGCGGCGTGTCCTGCGACCAGAAGGCCCAGCCGAAGAAGAAGGCCATGGTGCCGCTGCCGATCAGCACCAGCGCCGCCAGCGTGCCGGCAAAGTAGCCCGGTGTGCACGGCCAACGGCCACTGCGCCGGCGCGTGGCCGCCAGCATGGCGCTGCCGAACATCAGCGTCTGCTGCAGGATCAGCAGCGCCACCGCCGGGTAGATGTAGTTGGCGTAACCCTCATACGGGTTGAACAGCGGGCGCACCACCAGCTCCAGCGGTACGCCGCGGTGCACGGCGGCGGCCAGCGGGGCGGCCTGCTGCGCCACCTGGCCCATCAGCACACCTTGCACGGCCGCGCCAATGGCGCTGGCGCGCGTCAGGTAGGCGCCGTTGACCCACACCGCCGCGCCGGCCCCGGCCTCGCCCGCGGCCAGCGCGCGGCTGATGCCCTTGGGCAGCAGGATGATGCCGTCGGCGTGGCGCTGCTTCACGCCCTTCACGGCGGTGGCGTAGTCGGCCACGGTGGCGACCACGGCCACTTCGCGCGTGGCGTTCAGCGCCTGGCCGACCGCGCGCGTGGCCGGCGTGCCTTCTTCATCCACCACGATCATCGGCAGCTTCAGCGCCGTCTGGTGCTTGTACGGCGCGGGGTAATAAAAGGCATAGAAGATCACCGCCAACACCATGGTCAGCACCAGGTCGCGCGTGCGCACGACCTGCATCAGCGTCTGCGCCAGGCCGGCGCCAAAGCCCGCGTCAGGCCGCCGCATCGGGCACCTCCGTTTGTGGCGTGGCCGCGGGAGCGGCTTCAACACGGCCTTCATCACGCCGGCGCTGCAAGGCCATCAGCACGCAGGCCAGGCCACCGGCCACCAGCGTGTAGCCCACCAGGGTGAGCGCCGGGCGCAGCGCCAGCGCGGGCGGCGCGCCGATGAACTGGTCCATCGCCAGCGGCAGGTAATGCGGGTACGGCAGCACAGCACTCCAGCTGCGTGCAAACCAGGACGCGCCCGACAGCGGCAGCGTGCCGCCCGAATAGGCCAGCGCCGCGCCGGCGTAGATGGCGCTGACCGACAAGCCGGTGCTGACGCGGCGCGTCACCGCCACCAGCAGCGCCGAAATCGCCGCCGTTGCCGCAAACAGCAGCGCCTGCCCCAGCCAGATCAGGCCAATGCTGCCTTCCGGCCGCCAGCCGCGCACGCCCGCCGTCCAGATCAGCCACACCGCGCCCCAGGCCGACACGATCAGCACCGCCGGCGCCAGCTTGCCGGCCAGCGCCATCGGCAGGTTGCGCTGGCGCCGCGCCCAGGCCGCCAGGCTGTCGCGCCGCAGCGCCCGCCCGATCGCCATCACCGTGGCGCAGGCCACGATCAGGTGCAGCACCGCGGGGTGGATCAGCGCCGGCAGATAGCCTTCGAAACTCGCCTGCGGGTTGAACAGGATGCTGGTCTGCACCGTCGGCATGCGCCCGCGCATGGCGGGCACCACCGCGTTGACCTGCTGCGCCACCAGCGAATGGCTGGCCGCCGCGCTGACCACGGTGGCGATCGCGCCTTGCGCCAGCTTGCCGGTCGATAGGAAGCTGGCGTTGTAGTACAAGGTCAGCGCCGGCGCACGGGCGCGCACCAGGCCTTCGTCGACGCCATTCGGGATTTGCAGCGCCGCCACCACCTCGCCGCGGCGAAAGGCGTCCATCACTGCCGCCGTGTCCTGCGTCACGGCGACCACGCGCAGCGCGGGCGACGCGGCCAGGTCGGCGCGCAGCGCGCGGCTGAAGGCGCCGCCGTCCTCGTCGATCACGGCAATCGGCAGCTGGCGCGCCACGCCACCGATGAACACGCCCGCCACGATGGCGATGGCCGCCAGCGGGAACAGCGTCAGCAGCGCCAGATCGCCGGGGCTGGCCAGCAGGTGGCGCCATTCGGCGACCCAGGCGCGCCAGAACGACCGCATCGCGTGCGCCCTGCCCTTACTGCGGCCAGTCGAACAGCACGCTCATGCCGGGGCGCAAGCCCTCGACCGCGCTGACGGGCGACAGGTGCATCTCGAAGGTGCGCACGTCAAAGCCGGACGACTGCTGCGTCGCGCGCCAGGTGGCAAATTCGCCCATGGGTGCGATGGCCGTGACCTTGAAGCCCACGTCCTTGAGCCCCAGCGCCGGCACATCGCCCTTGAGCGTGCGGCCCTTGGCCATGCCTTTGTAATCGTCCTCGCGCACCGCCAGGCGCACCCACACTTGGGCCAGGTCGACGATCTGGAACACCGGCGTCAGCGGGCCCACGATCTCGCCCGGCTGCGCCAGCCGGCTGGCGATTTCGCCGTTGACGGGTGCGGCCAGCGTGGTTTCCTGGTTGATGGCCTCGGCCGTTTTCAGTGCCGACCGGGCGACGTCTTCGCGCGCCTGGGCGGCGTTGCGCACGTCCGGACGGGCGCCGGCTTCCAGCTTTTTCCACTGCGAGTGGGCGGCGTCAGCGCTGCGCGCGGTCGAGATGCTGGCGGCGCGCGCCTCGTCGCGGCGCTGGGCGGCAATCACGCCTTCGGCAAACAGCGTGTCCGCGCGCTTGGCCGACACCGCGGCCAGGTCGGCCTGGGCCTTGGCCGCCAACCACACGTCGCGCGCGGCGGCGATGTCTTCGGGCCGCGCGATGTCGTCGGCCACCTTGCGCTGCGCCTCGGCCATGACCAGGGCGCCGGCGGCCTGTTCGCGCGCGCCGGTCAGCTCGGGGCTGGACAGCACGGCCAGCACGTCGCCCGCCTTGACCTGCTGGCCCAGCACGGCGTTGAGCTTTTCCACCCGCGCCAACACCTTGGTCGACACGTTGACCTGGTCGGCCTCCACCGTGCCCTGCAGGCGCGCGGCCTGCGGCTTGCCGGACAGCCACAGGCCAATGCTCAGCGCGATGGCGATCAGGATCAGCACCAGCCACAACAGCGTCAGGCGCCAGCGCCCGGAAGCGCGCGGATGTGAACTCATGGTGTGCTCCCCGTGGGCGGCGCCAGGCGGTGTTCGGCCTGCGCCATGTGCTGTGCAAATTCGTCGTCACGGCTGCTGGCGGCCAAGAGCGCGGCCAGTGCCAGGTCGTACTCAAAAGCCGCGGCCACACGCTGCGCCTCGGCCTGCGACAGCGCGGTCTGCGCGCTGATCACGTCGGTGGCCGTGCCCACGCCTTCGCGGAAGCCGATCTGCTGCACGCGCAGGTTCTCGCGCGCGGCGACCAGGCTGGAGTCCAGCGACAAAAAGCTCTGGCGCGCCAGCTCGGTCTGGTTCCAGGCGCGGGTGATTTCCTGGCGCGCGCTGCGTTCGGCCGCTTCCTTGGCGCGGTCGGCCGAGCGCTGGCGCGATTCGGCCGCGCTCAGCATCTCGCGCCGGTCGATGTTGGAGATCAGCGTGAACTGCACGCCAATGCCCACCATCCAGTCCGGGTCGACCGCGACGGCGTGGCGCCGGTTGAAGTTGTAGGTGCCGTAGACGAAGGCGTGGGGCTTGAGCGCCGCCGCCGCCAGGTCGCGCGCGGCGTTCGCGCCCAGGCGCGCCGCTTCGGCCGCGCGCACCTCGGCGCGCAGCGTGGTGCCGGTGTCCAGGTACTGCTCGACCGGCGGCAGCGGGTGGGCGCGCACGAACAGCGGCGTGGTCGGCGCCACGGCGCCGGGCACATCCAGCAGGCGCGTCAGGTCGTCCTGCGCGTTGGTCAGCTGCAGGCGGGCGCGCTCCACCGTGCGCTGGGCGGCGTCGCGCGCCACGCCCACTTCCAGCACACGCGAACGCGCCAGCACGCCCTGGGCCTGCATGCGTTCGGCGTTGTGGGCGTGCGCCTGCAGCGCCGTCAGCTGCGCTTCGCTGGTCACCAGCAACTGGCGCGCCGCCTGCTGGCCGAAATAGGCACGTGCCAGTTCCAGCTGCGAGATCGACGCCACGCCGCTGCGCGCAGCCTGCGCCAGCGCGACCTGGGCTTCGGCGCCCTGGCGGATCGCCTTGTCGGCGCCGCCGGTGTAGATCGGCCACACGGCCGTGAGCGAGGGGCGGAACACCGAGTCGCGCGCCGTGTAGGTCAGCCGGTCCGGCAACGGCCCCAGCAAACCGGGCAGCGCGCCGCTGATGTTGGACGCCACGTCGCCCACCACCGGCTGCAGCGAGGGCGGAAACTGCCCGGGCAGCGCGTTCAGGTAATCGTCGATGCGGCCTTGCGCGTCGCGCCGCGCCCCGGCCAGGTCGACCGACAGCGTCTTCTGGTAGCGCAGGTAGTTGGCCGACAGCGACACGATCGGCCCGCCCACGTGGCGCACGGCGCGGGCGTGGGCTTCGCCGGCGCGCACCGCGTCGTCGCGGCCGGCCAGCGCGGGCGAACCGTCGCGCTGCAGGGCGGCCGCCTGCTCGAAGGACAGCGCCATCGGCGCCGGCGTGGGTGCGGACGTGGCGGCGTAAACGTACGGCGGCGTCGTGGTCGGGGTCCGCGCCGGGGGCACGACGACCTCGGCGCCCGGCGTGTCGCGGGACTGGGCCAGCGCAGGCGCGGCCAGCCACGGCGCCAGTGCGGCGGCGCAGGCCAGCGTCATGGCGGTCGCGGCGGTAGGGGCCAGGCGGGCGCTGGGCAAGGTCGGCCTCATGGCAGGGGGCAGATGCGGGCTTGCATGGCGGCGATTGTGCCGCCCCGCCAGCGCGGGCCGGCCGCGGTGTCACCCGAATGCAACACTGGACGCCGCGCCGCCTGCGCGAGGTCAGGCGATCGGCGCACAGGCCGGGACGTGCCCCGCGCCCGCGCGTACGCCGTCCTGTGGCGGCTTGTCCGGCGGCTGCCTGCGCGACGCGGTGCCGTGGCAGCAGGTCAACGCGGTGGGTGTTTGCTATGTTTTCAGAAGCTGGTCGCGCAATTGGTTCTAGGGCCAGCGCCTGATTTGGCTTGAAACTGGGGTGCCCCTGGCGGACGTCCGTGTGCCTGCGGCCGTAGCGCCCCGCCCTGCGAGTCGGTCGCGCGTGGCGCGGCTTTCCAGCGCTTGGCGGAAGGTCGTCAGGTCTTCAGATGACAGGGCGCCCGGGTCTACGTCCATGGCCTTCCGACGTCAAGCCGCTCACAGCGGCAGCAGCTGCGCCGCGTCGGGCCGCTCCAGCCAGGCGGCGAATTCGTCGGCCAGTTGTTGCGCGGCCTGTACCGACGCCTTCCAGACACGCATGCGTTCGGCATGGTCCAGGCGCTGCAGGTCGGTGCGGTCGGGCAGTTTGCCGACGGGCAGGCGGCGCACCCAGTCGGCGCGCGGGGCCAACACCAGCATCGCGTCCAGTCGGGCGCTGCTGGCGTGGCGCCATTTCAGGCCTTTGTCCAACCAGCCGGGCACCACGGCTTGCTGGAAATGCGGGTACAGGACGATGCCGCCGGGCGCCGCTTCGGCCGCAGGTTCCGATTCAAATGGAGCACCGGCCCTAGAACCACCTGCGCGAGCAGCTTCTGTTTTAATAGCGTGGTAGTGCAAGTGCAGGTGGTAATCGGTGATGCCGCCGTCCCAGTACGCGCCGCGCGGCGCGCCGGGGATGTCGTGCACCGCGCGCAGCACGAAGGGGATGGAGCCACTGGCCTGCAGTGCGGGGTAGAAGTTGGCCGCGTCCAGCAGCACGTGCTGCGTGCGCAAGTCGCCCGTACCAAACGGAAGCGGCGCCGGCCCGGCGCCCTGCCCTGCGGCGGGGCCGGAAAACACCACCCGCTCGATCCACGCGCCCAGCGCGCGCCGACTGGCCACGTTGCTCAGCGCCGCGCCCAAATACCCCACCGGCGTGCGCCAGCGCCCCTCGCGCCCCAGCACATGGCGCCCGCGCGAGGCCACCACGTGCAGCCGGTAGCGCGGATGCGCCAGCAGCTGCGGGATGTGGCCTTCGAACATGCTGCGCAGGTTCTGCGCGAAGGTGGCGCTGACCTGCTCCGGCAGCGGCAGCCGGCGCCCGGGCGGCGCCTTCATGTCGCCGTGGATGTAACCCGTCTCCAGCGCATGCAAGGCCGCCACCGCGTCCGGCATGCAGGCGCTGGCCATGCGCCACGCGCCAATCGACGCGCCCACCAGATCGACCGGCTGCGCCGACTGCGGCAGCCACTGGCCGAAGATGAAGCGGTCCAGCGGCCCGAGGATCAAGCCCTTCGGCCCACCCGCTGCGGCGGGAATGGTGGCCACGTCGCCCGCCGACAAGCCGTGCCGCGCGATGTGGCGGCGCGCGGCGGGGCCGGCGTAGAGCTGGAGGGCGTGCATGGGCGATTCAGGCGGGGGGGAAACGGGCAAGCGGACGCGGGCAAGCGGACACGGGCAAGCGGGTGAAAGCGCCCGTCCCTTCCAGCCTGCGCCCGGCGGGCCGGTTGGTCCACGCCGACGACGCCAGCGCCGGATTCTACGAAGCCGCGTGCGTCGCCCACCCCGGTGGCACGACCACGCGGCCGGTCCTCATTCGGTGTAGGGCGCTTCCACCAACCGCTGCGCCAACCACCAGATGTTGCCGTGCGGGTCGCGCACGCCACCCTGGCGGTCGCCAAAAGGCATGTCGGCGACGGCCATTTCCAGGGTGGCGCCGGCGGCCAGTGCGCGGTCCATGGCGGCATGGGCGTCTTGCACGAACAGGTAAAAGGACGCGCGCATCGCCGGGTAGCCGGCGCTGGCTTCGCTGACCATGACGGTGGTGGTGCCGATGCGCACCTGCGCGTTGGCGATGCGACCGTCCGGGCGCTTCGAGCGCAGCACTTCGCTGCCGCCCAGGCCCTGGACCAGGAAGTCGACCAGGGTCTCGGCCTGTTCGGCAAAAAAATACGGCGTGACGGTGCCGAAATCGGGTGGGATGTACACGGCGGATGCCTCCTCGGGCCGCGGGGCGGGCCCGGAACGCGGCAGGGTACGCCGCTGCGGGTCGCCCTGCTGCTGCCAGGGGTGCCCGGTGGCGCGCGGACGGCGGCCGGCGGGCCGGGAAAAAGCCGGGCGGTCGGCCCCACGCCAAGCCGACCGTGCAGCGTATGCCGTGCCCTTGGAACCGCACCACACGCTGCTCAGGCGCCGCGGGAGGCGGCGGCGGCCGGCCTGCCACGACGGCGCCATGCCACAAATGCTCCTGAATCAGGAGCTGGTCGCGCAGATGGCTCTAGGGCCGCAGCACGATTCGGCTTGAAAACACCGGCGGGGCAAGCGCCAGCGCCCTGCCTCAACCCCTGCCGTGCACTTCCGCCAAATGGCGCGCGGCGCCGCGCGGCGGCTCGGCCTGGGCTTCGGCGGCGCCATCGGCCAAGCCGGCCAGCACGCCGCATTCGTCGGCGTGCCCCGCGCTGGCGCAGCGCGCGCGCAGGCCTTTGAGCTGGCGCTCGAGCGCGCGCAGCTCGCGGATGCGCTGGCTGACGTGGCCGATGTGCGCGTCCAGCACGCGGTCGGCGGCGTGCGGGTCGGCCTGGGGGTCGTCGCGCACGCGCAGCAACTCGCGCACCTCGGTCAGCGACATGTCGAGCGTGCGGCAGTGGCGGATGAACTGCAGGCGCTCCAGGTGCGCGGCTTCGTACTGGCGGTAGTTGGCGGCGCTGCGCGCGGGCGCGGGCAGCAGGCCTTCGCGCTCGTAAAAGCGGATGGTGTCGACCGGCGTGTCGGACGCGGCGGCCAGGTCTCCGATCTTCATGCGGGTTTCTCCTTCAATCCCGGCGTCAGCGGCCGGGCGCCTTTCCTAGCGCCTGCTGCACCATGGCGTTCAGCGCGTCGGGGTGCTGCGTGGTCAGCGGCTGGCCGTTGACGAAAAAGCTGGGCGTGCCACTGACGCCCACGGCTTGCGCGTCGGCGCTGTCGGCCTGGATCAGCTTGTCCGGCGCGCCCGAGGCAATGAACTGCTGGGCCTGGTCCCGGTCCAGGCCCGCCTGCACGGCGGCGGCCCAGGCCAGCTCGGGCTGCGGCTTGTCGTGCGCGGCCCACGTGGGCTGCGTGGCCATCAGCGCGTCCAGCACCGGGGCCAGGCGCTGCTGCGCCTGCGCGGCTTCCAGGATGTGGATGGCCTGCTGCGACACCTCGCCGTGCAGCGGCACGTAGCGCAGCACCAGGCGCACGTCCTGCGGGTGGCGCGCCAGGATGTCCTTGACGTAGGGGTAGAACGCGCGGCAGGCCTCGCAGGCGGGGTCGAAGAATTCGACGATGGTGACGGGCGCGGCCACCGGGCCTTGCACCGGGGAATGCGGGCGCACCATCACCTCAGGGGCGGCGGCCGGCGTGCCCGCGCTGCGGGTGTTGGCCCACCACGCGCCAGCGGCGATGGCGATCAGCGCCACCACGGCAAGGGTGATGAGCCAGGTCTTTCGGGTCATGTCGGGTCTTCTTTCCTAGGGGATGTTGCCAGGTACCAGGGCTGCCAGGCGCCCTGCCAGCACCCGCTTCGCGCGGGGCTTGACCTTGGAGTTACTTCAGGGTTTCAAATACTACCCCATGAGCAGAGACCTTGTGACACCCGCGCCATCGGCCCCCCTGGCCGAGGCCGCCCATCGCCCCTCGCGCAGCCACGGGCATGACCACGCCCACGACCATGGACACAGCCACGCGCACGACCACGGGCATGCGCACGACCACCACGATCACGATCACGCGCATGGGCACGCGCACGCGCACGCCGCGGCCCCCGCTTGCGAGGGCGACGCCTGCCGCGCGCCGGTCGCCCTGGCCCCGGCCGTGCCCATGCCCGAGGGCGCCCTGTTGTTGCGCATCCCCGGCATGGACTGCGCGGTGGAAGAAAGCCAGGTGCGCCGCGCGCTGGAATCTGAACCGGCCGTGCGCAGCCTGAGCTTTGACCTGAACGCCCGCACCCTGGGGGTGGACGCCCCGGCCGAGGCTTGGGAAGGCGTGGAGCGCGCCATCCAGGCCACCGGCCTGTCGACCGAGCGCCTGACCCAGCCCGTGTCCGCCGCCGAGACCGCCCAGCGCCAGCGCCGCGAGGCGTGGCAGCTGGGCGCCGCGCTGGCGCTGGCGCTGGGCGCCGAAGCGGTGCACTTCTTCGCGCCTGAAACGCGCACCTGGCAGCTCGTCAGCATGGCGATTGCGGCGGTGGCCATCGCCTTGTCGGGCTTTGGCGTGTACCGCAAAGGATTGAATTCCCTGCTGCGCGGGCAACTGGGCATTTCGGCGCTGATGACGGTGGCCGTGACCGGCGCTTTTCTGATCGGCCAGTGGGCCGAGGCGGCGATGGTGATGGCGCTGTACTCCATCGCCGAGCTGATCGAGGCACGCGCCGTCGAGCGCGCCCGCGGCGCCATCAAGGGCTTGCTGGATCTGGCGCCGGCACTGGCCGAAGTGCGCCAGCCGGACGGCAGCTGGGCGCCTGTGCCGCCCGCGCAAATTCCCGTCGGCGCCGTGGTGCGCGTGAAGCCGGGCGAACGCCTGGCGCTGGACGGGCGCGTGGTCGCCGGCCACAGCAGCATCGACCAGGCACCGGTGACGGGCGAAAGCGTGCCGGTCGAAAAAGGCCCGGGCGACGAGGTCTTTGCCGGCACCATCAACCAGCAAGGCGCGCTCGAATTTGAAGTGACCGCGCCCGCGACCGACACCGTGCTGGCCCGCATCATCCACGCGGTGGAGCAGGCCCAGGGCTCGCGCGCGCCCACGCAGCGCTTTGTCGACCGCTTTGCCGCCATCTACACGCCGCTGGTCTTCGTCATCGCGCTGGCGGTGGCGCTGCTGGGCCCGTGGCTGATGGGTTGGCCGTGGCTGACCGGCGTGTACAAGGCGCTGGTGCTGCTGGTCATCGCCTGCCCGTGCGCGCTGGTGATCTCCACGCCCGTCACCGTCGTCAGCGGCCTGGCCGCGGCGGCGCGGCGCGGCATCCTCATCAAAGGCGGCGCCTACCTGGAAGAAGCGCGCAAGCTGACCCACATCGCGCTGGACAAAACCGGCACCGTCACCGAAGGCCGCCCGCGCCTGGTCGCGCATGAGATCGTCCGCCCCGGTGCCGACGCCGCCCAGGTGCGCGCCCTGGCCGCCGCCATGGCTGGCCGGTCCGACCACCCGGTGTCGCGCGCCATTGCCGGCGGTCTGACGGACAAAACGGACGGCCCCGGCGTAGGCGCCAGCGCCCTGCCCGCGCTGGACGGCTTTGCCGCCGAGGCCGGGCGCGGCACCACCGCGCGCGCTGGGCAAAAGACGGTCATCCTGGGCAACCACCGCTGGATCGAGGAGCGTGGTCAATGCTCGCCCGAGTTGGAAGCGCGCATGCTGCCGCACGAACAGCAAGGCCGCACCATCAGCCTGCTGGCCGACGATGACGGCGTGCTGGCCTTGTTCGCCGTGGCCGACGCGATCAAACCCAGCTCGCAAGCCGCCGTGCAGGAGCTGAAAGCCCTGGGCATCACCCCCGTCATGCTGACCGGCGACAACGCGCTGACGGCGCGCGCCATCGCCGACCAGGCCGGCATTGAGCAGGTGCAGGCCAGCCTGCTGCCGCAGCAAAAGCTGGACGCGATCCAGGCCCTGGCCGCCGGCGGTGCGGGCCAGGCAAAAGGCGCGGCCATGGTCGGCATGGTGGGCGACGGCATCAACGACGCCCCCGCCCTGGCCGCCGCCCACCTGGGCTTTGCCATGGGCCAGGCCGGCACCCACACCGCGACCGAGGCGGCCGACGTGGTCATCATGAACGACGACCTGCGCCGCGTGCCGGAGACCGTGCGCCTGTCCCAACGCGCCCACGGCATCCTGTGGCAGAACATTTCGCTGGCGCTGGGCATCAAAGCGGTCTTCCTCGTCCTGGCCGTCGCCGGCAGCGCGACCATGTGGATGGCGGTGTTTGCGGACATGGGCGCGAGCCTGCTGGTGGTGGGCAATGGCTTGCGGATGCTGCGCAGCAAGCAAGACTGATCGAAGCCGAGCACCGCGCTTTGCTCTGAGTAAGCTTGGCTTGCAAGCCGGGACTTGGAGCAACGACAGGAATGAAAACATTGACCAACCTCGTTAAGACCGTTCTGTGCGTCGCGTTCCTGATCGTGCTGTTGGCTACCACAGAGCTGTTTCGAACAAACGGGTTGTGGGTGTCATTGGTCGCGGCTTACGCGCTTGGCTCGCTGCTGATGCTGAGAATCCTGCCGTGGGGCCGCGAAGACCCCAGAGCCGCCAAATTCCGCCGGTGGGCTTCAATAGGAGGGTTTAGCCTGGGATTTTTGCTACTGCTCTTCCTGGCGGCAGGAGAAGCGCAGTTCAAACGGGTTGAAATCTCGCCCCAAGGCCTATCCGAAAGGACCCGCGGGAAAGCCAGCATGCCCGCGGCGCCTGCCAGTGCCAATTGATCGCTGGGCGGCTGTCGGCTTGCTTTTTACTCCTGCTTTGATAGCTGCCCGCGCTGGTGGCTGTAGAGCCAGAGGCCAATTTTCCCCAAAATCGTTGCCCCCTCGCCCGCAAATGCTTACACCTGCCCCGGCGGCTCGCCCGTCTGCGGCGCCAGACCGTGCCTAAGATCGTCGGGCGCTGGGCCCGCGCCTCCCGCGTGGCCGCGAGCCCCCTTCAACGACCATGGCCCCCAACGATCGCACCCGCCACCAACGCACCGTCCACCCGGCACCCCCAGTGCTGCGCCGCAGCGCAAGCGGTCTGAGCCTGGCGCTGGCGCTGGCGATCAGCGCCTGCGCGCAGACGCCCACCGCCGACGTCGCCGGCCTGCCCGAAGTCACGCTGCAAAAGGTGCTGGAAGGTTCGAGCTGGAAGCGGCGCGATCTGCAGGTCTCGGCATGGCGCGACGCCGACGCCCAAACGCTGCTGCGGCCAGGCGCTGGCTGCAAGCTCTACAGCGCGCACAACAGCGCGATCGTCGACGGTGGCGCCATTCAGTTTGCGTTGGACGAACGCGGCGAGTTCATCGCACGGCCCGCGCACGGCGGCAACGCCGGGCTGACCCAACTGCTGCGCCGCTGCATGCGAGCCGATGCCGTGGTCTGGGCCAGAACCATCGCCATGTACACCAACGCCCTGTTGCCGACCGTCGTAACCGCTGAGAAGCGCGACGATGTGGCCACGCTCACCCGTTCGGGCGTGCGCGACGTGCCGCCGACCCTGCAACGCCAGGCCAGCGGCGACGAAGCGCGCTTGGTGACGGTGCTGCCGGGGCCGCGCTTCTTCCGCCTGAAGGCGTTCGTGCCGGACGAGGGGCCGACGGTGGTGGAGCAGGACATGCTCGACGTGCGCTGAGGCGAGCACCCTGCCGACACGTTTGACAAGAAAATAGGCCTCTAGCCTTACAACCACCAGCGCAAGCAGCTACTGATTAGGTAGCAATCGATCAGCCCGATCGCCCCTGCGTGACGCGCCCGACCCGCAGCGCGCGCCGCCCACACGCCGCCTCAGCGCGCCTTCAGCTGCGCTTCCATGCGCGCGATCTCGCGGCGGGCCTCGTCACCTTCGGGGATGTCGCGGCCGGAGTCGCGCCACTGCACGGCGGCCTTGAAGCCTTCGGTCTGCGCATAGCGGCGAAACCACAGGCCTTCGGGGTTGTGGCGGGTGATGCCGTCGAACACCGTGGCCAGCGTCTGGCCCTGCTCCAGCCCCATGGTCAGCATGACCTGGTTGACCACCAGCTTGTGCATGGCCAGGTGACCGCGCGGCACGCCGGCGATGCGCTCGGCCAGGCGCAGGGTGGCGGCTTCCAGCTCGGCCTCGTCCACGGCTTCGTTGGCCAGGCCCCAGTCGGCGGCCTGCTGGCCGCTGATCACATCGCCGGTGAACATCATCTGCTTGGCCCGCGTGGGCCCCAGGCGCTGCGTCCACATCGCCGTGGTGGGGCAGCCCCAGACGCGCGTGGGCATGTAGCCGATGCGCGCGTTCTTGGCCATGACCAGCAGGTCGCAGCACAGGGCAATGTCGCTGCCGCCCGCCACCGCCGCGCCGTGCACCTTGGCGATGGTCGGCTTGCTGCAGCGCCACAGGCTCATGAAGTCCTCGGTGTTGCGCTTCATGAAGGCGTAGTCTTCCATCGGGTCCCACGGGTACGCTTCCTGCTGGCACGGGTGGTCGATGGCCTGCTCGGCGGTTTCGGCCAGGTCGTAGCCGCCGCAAAAGCCCTTGCCCGCGCCTTCGACCACGATCACGTGGATGGCCGGGTTGTCCTGCGCCCATTCGACCGCCTGGCGGATCTCGCGCGGCGTCTGGTCGTTGATCGCGTTCAGCCGCTCCGGCCGGTTGAGCAGCAGACGCGCGATGCGCGGGCGCTGCGGGTCGGGCTCGATCTGCAAGGTGGTGAAGCGGGGCATGGGCGTCTCCTCAAAGGCGGTGGTCGTTGGCGGGCACTGCGGGCGCCTTGCGCATGATGGCTTCGAAATCTGGCCGGGCCAGCAGCACGTCCATCCAGCACAGCAGCGCCGACGGCACGGCGGCGGCGAAGCGCTCTGGCGCGTGGCGCGCCAGCTGGCGCACAAAGGGCACGGTGGCGAAGTCGGCCAGGCTGGGGCGGGGGCCGAACAGGTACGCCGTTTCAGCGACGCGCGCGCCCGCCGCCAGGTGCTCGGCCAGCCGCGCGAGGAAGGGCTGCGCGGCCTGGAAATGCGCGTCGCTGAAGGCCTGTTCGGCCGCTGCCCCAGCTTCTGGCTCAGACGCCCATTCGGCCGCGTAGCGGCTGGGATACTTGTAGCGGTCCAGGTGCGGCTTGAAGTCCGACTCGCACGCGGCGATCAGCGCCAGCATGTCGGCCAGCGTGCCGCGCTCGGGCGCCAGCCAGCGCTCGGGGTCGCGCTGGTGCAAGGCCCACAGCATGACGTCCAGGCTCTGGTCGATCACCTGGCCGCCGGGCAGCACCAGCACCGGCACCGTGCCCTTGGGCGAAGCGGTCAGCATCGCAGGCGGCTTGGCGCGCAGGCTGACTTCGTGCTGCGCCACCGCCACGCCGGCCGCCTGAATCGCCCAGCGCGCGCGCATCGCGTAGGGGCAGCGGCGGAAGGTGTACAGCAGGGGCAGGCTCATGGTGCCGACGCTAACACGGCGCCACCTGTAGGAGGGACCCGACGGCGCGGCGGCCCTTGCGACCACGGACAGGGAGGAAGCATTCTCCCGCTGGCGCAGCGCCGCAGCGGCCACGATGGGATTCTTCTGTCCAGCACCAATGGAGAACACCATGGAACACACCAACGCCCAGATGCAGGCCTGCATCGACCAGTGCCTGAAGTGCTACCAGGTCTGTCAGGGCATGGCCCTGACGCACTGCCTGACGCTCGGCGGCCAGCACACCGAGCCCACGCACTTCCGGCTGATGCTGAACTGCGCCGAGATCTGCCGCACCAGCGCGGCGATCATGCTGAGCGGCTCGCCGTTGCACCAGCGCACTTGCGCGCTGTGTGCCGATGTGTGCGAGCAGTGCGCGAGCGATTGCGAGCGCATCGGCGACATGCAGGCCTGCGTGGACGCCTGCCGCGCCTGCGCGCAAAGTTGCCGCACGATGGCGGGCGCCGCCGCCTAACGCACCGCGCCGACAGCCTGGCCCAGCGCCGTCAGCTGGTCCACCCGCAGGTCAAACCCGCGCTCGCTCGGGATCAGCATTTGCGCGGCGGCGACGCGGGCGACGGCGTCAACCAGGCTGTAGTGGTCGTGGCCGGGCACGGGCAGGCAGCGCACCATGGGGTGGCGCGCGGCCTTCTGGCAGAGGCTGGTCAGGCTGCTGAGGTTGCCGGGCGGCTTCTGGCCTTCGATCAGGTAGGTGGGCGAGCCGATGCTGTCCAGCCAGCGCGCGGGCGAGCGCAGGGCTTGCTCTTGCGGTGGCAGCGCGCGCCAGTCGACGCGGCCGTACGCGGCGCCGTAGTCGCCGACTTCGCCCACCGGGCCCAGGGCCAGCACGGCGGCAAAGCGCGGCGTGGTTTCGGCCACCAGCAGGGCCAGCGTGCCGCCGGTGCTGTGGCCGCCCAGGTAGATGCGGCGCGGGTCGACGTAAGGCAGCTTGGCCAGGTGGTCGGCGGCGGCGATGACGTCGTCCACCTCGCCCAGGCCCAGCTCGCGCTGGCCGGGGTTGCGGTTGCCGCCGCGCAGGGTGGGGAACATCATCACCACGCCGGCTTCGCTGAAGGCCTGGGCCGACTGGTCGTTGCCGGCGGGGCCGCGCACCCAGAAGTCGTCCAGCGAATTGCTGTCGCCGCCCGTGAGCCAAATGATGGCCGGGTGCAGTTGGCGGTCTTTCGGGCTGGGGGTGACAAAGGCGGCCAACGTCTGGCCGTTGCTGACGTAGTCGCTGCGCTCGTACAGCGTGGCGGGCGGCTGCGGCAGCGGGTGCGGGCGGCCCGGTTCGGCCCGCACCTGGGTGATGAAGCCGCGGCGCGCGTCGCCCAGGGTCTGTGGTGCGGCAGCAGCAGCCTCGGCGCGCTCGGCCTGGCGGCGGGCGGCCAGTTCTTCGTCCAGCTGGCGGCGGCGTTGCTCGGCCGTGCGCTGGGCCTGCTGCGCCTGCATGGCGTCGTAGCTGGCGCGGCTGATGCAGTCGTAGCGGTGGTTGATCTCGTAGCCCTGCTCCATCGCCTTTTCACGCCCCGCGGTGCCCAGCTTGCCGCCGTGGCACACGCTCTGGTCGCGCGCCGCGCCGGGCGCGCCGCTTTGCATGCGGCCCAGTTGGCCCCACAGCATCCACACCAGAAACGCGCCGCCCATCGCAAAGGCGATGACGCGGCTGAGGGAATTCCATTGGGTGTGGCTGGCGGGCATGGTGGCGCGAGATAAAAAGGCGGGGCAATGAAAAACGGCCGCCGATTGTCGCCAAATCGGCGGCCGTTTGGGCCGGTGACCGTGCGCGGCGCGCTTCAGACGCGCGCCGGTTGTGCCCTATTTCCGCAGGCCTTGCAGCTTGGCGAAGGCGTCGGCCATCTGGCTGCCCGCCGCCTGGCCGGCGTCGCGGCGGCCGGCTTGCGGGGAGCGCTGGCCGCGGCCGGCGCCTTCAAAGCGGTTGTCGCGCGGGGCATCGCGGCGCGGCGCTTGCGCGTCCAGCTTCATGGTCAGGCTGATGCGCTTGCGCGGCACATCGACTTCCAGCACTTTGACCTTGACGATCTGGCCGGTCTTGACCACTTCGCGCGCGTCGCTGACGAAGCGGTTGGCCAGCTGGCTGACGTGCACCAGCCCGTCCTGGTGCACGCCCAGGTCGACAAAGGCGCCAAACTGCGCGACGTTGCTCACCGTGCCTTCCAGCACCATGCCTTCACGCAGATCGGCAATGTCGTCCACTCCGTCGTTGAAGCGCGCGACCTTGAAGTCGGGGCGCGGGTCGCGGCCGGGTTTTTCCAGCTCGGCCAGGATGTCCTTCACCGTGACGGCGCCGAACTGTTCGGTGGCGAACTGCTCGGCCTTCAGGCCTTTGAGCAGTTCGGCCCGCCCCATCAGCTGGTCGATCGGTTTGCCGGTGCTGACGATGATCTGCTCGACCACCGGGTAGGTCTCGGGGTGCACGCCGGTCATGTCCAGCGGCTGGCTGCCGCCGCGGATGCGCAAGAAGCCCGCGCTCTGCTCAAAGGTCTTGGGCCCCAGGCCGCTGACGTCCAGCAGCTGCTGGCGGCTGGCGAAGGCGCCGTGCTGTTCGCGCCAACGCACCACGGCCTTGGCCACGGTGGGCGACAGGCCGGACACGCGCGACAGCAGCGGCGCGCTGGCGGTGTTCAGGTCCACGCCCACGCCGTTCACGCAATCCTCGACCACCGCGTCCAGCTGGCGCGCCAGCTCGCTCTGATTCACGTCGTGCTGGTACTGGCCCACGCCGATGCTCTTGGGGTCGATCTTGACCAGCTCGGCCAGCGGGTCTTGCAGTCGGCGCGCAATGCTGGCGGCGCCGCGCAGGCTGACGTCGACGTCGGGCAATTCTTGCGACGCGTATTCGCTGGCGCTGTAGACCGAAGCACCCGCTTCGCTGATCACTACCTTTTCGATAGCTGGCTGCGCAAGTCCATCCTGGGTTGCAGCCATTTTTTGCACCAACTTGATCAAATCGCCGGCCAGCTTGTCGGTCTCGCGGCTGGCGGTGCCGTTGCCGATGGCGATCAGTTGCACGCCGTGCTTGGCGACCAGGCGGCCCAGCGTGTGCAGGCTGCCTTCCCAGTCCTTGCGCGGCTCGTGCGGGAAGACGGTGGCCGTTTCGACCAGCTTGCCGGTGGCGTCGCACACGGCCACTTTCACCCCGGTGCGGATGCCCGGGTCCAGGCCCATCACGGCCTTGGCGCCGGCGGGCGCGGCCAGCAGCAGGTCGCGCAGGTTGTCGCCAAAGACCTTGATCGCCACCTTCTCGGCGTCTTCGCGCAGGCGCGAAAACAGATCGCGCTCGGTGCTCAAACTCAGTTTGACGCGCCAGGTCCAGGCCACGCACTTGCGCAGCAGGTCGTCGGCCGGGCGACCGCTGTGCGACCAGCCCAGGTGCAGCGCGATGCGGCCTTCGGCCAGGCTCGGCTGTTGACTCCTTCCCCCGTTGGGGGAAGGTGGGGATGGGGGCACCGCGCCATCCGCCAACGTCGCCGGCCCCGTCCTCAGCCCTCCCCCAGTCGGGGAGGGAGTGGGTTCCGGCAACACCAGTTTGGCGTCCAAAATCTCCAACTGCCGACCACGGAACACGGCCAGCGCGCGGTGGCTGGGCACGCGGCCGATCGGCTCGTCGTAGTCAAAGTAATCGCGGAATTTGGCGACCTCCGGGTCGTTTTCGTTCTTGCCGCTGGCCAGCGTGGCTTTCAGCAGGCCTTCGGCCCACAGCCATTCGCGCAGGCCTTGCACCAGCTGCGCGTCTTCGGCCCAGCGCTCAGAAAGGATGTCGCGCACACCGTCCAGCACGGCGGGCACGCTGGTGAAGTCTTCTCCGCCCTCGCCTTTCTCGGCTTGGACGAAGGGCTTGGCGGCTTCGGTTGGATCCAGCGTCGGGTCGGCAAACAGCTGGTCGGCCAGCGGCTCGATGCCGAATTCGCGCGCGATCTGGCCCTTGGTGCGGCGCTTTTGCTTGTAAGGCAGGTACAGGTCTTCCACCTCCTGCTTGGTCGGCGCGGCTTCGATGGCGGCGCGCAGCTCGGATGTCAGCTTGCCCTGCTCTTCAATGCTTTTCAGCACCGCAGCGCGGCGCTCGTGCAGCTCGCGCAGGTAGGCGAGGCGCGCTTCCAGTTCGCGCATCTGCACGTCGTCCAGGCCGCCGGTTGCCTCCTTGCGGTAACGGGCGATGAAGGGGACGGTGGCGCCGCCGTCCAGCAGGTCAACGGCCGCCTGGACCTGCGCGTCGCGCACTTTCAGCTCGGCGGCGATCTGGGCGATGAGGGAGGGAGAAGACATCGGATGCGCTCGGGCGCCGCGCCGGCTTGGGCGGGCCGCCCCTCAAAAAGGGGGGGAGTTTGCCATAGCGCCCTGGACGCGACGCGACGCGGCCCTCCCCGGCGGTCAGCGTGTCTTGCGGGCCGGCGATCCGCTGGCGATCGGGACCTGCAAGCGCACACAGGTGCCCCCACCCACGGCGGATTCGATCTGCAAGCTGCCCCCCAGGCGCGCGGCGCGCGCGCGCATGCCCGCCAGCCCACGCCCGTGCAGCCGCGCCGCACCGCCGCTGTCTGGATGAGCCGGTGCCAGCAAGCCACGCCCGTCGTCGCGGATCTCCAGCAGCAAGTTGGGCGGCGCCGCCACGGCGGTGCAGCGCACGGTGACGGCGCGGGCCCCGGAATGCCGCACCACATTGGCCAGCGCCTCCTGGGCGATGCGCAGCACCTGGGTGGCGGCGTCGCCCCGCAGGCGCTCCAGCGGCGCGCTGGGCGCCAGCTGCCAATCCATGGCGATGCCGGCCAAATCCAACAGAGGCTGCATGCGGTAGCGCAGGTTGGCCAGGTGGGCCACGACCGAGCCCTGGGTGTGCGCACCGTCGACCAGCAGTTTCAGCTCCAGCAGGCAGTCCTGCAGCGCTGCGGCGGTGCCGCGCTGCGCCGGGGTGCCGCGCTCCAGCGCAGCGATCAGGGAGGTGAGGTGTGACCCCACGCCGTCGTGCAGGTCCTGCGCCAGCTGGCGGTGGCGTTCGTCGTCGCGGCGCGTGGCGGCGCCGGTCAGTCGGGGCAAGGCCAGCCAGGCCAGCACCAGCTCCAGTCCGACCACGGGCTGAAAGCGCGAGCGGTAGGCCGCGTCCAGCCCCAGGCGGGGCATGTCGCTGAGCAGCACGGCGCAGACCGGCACAGCCACCAGCAACAGCGCCCAGACCAGCCCAGTGCGTTCACGCCAGGCATGGCCGCCCAACGCCAGCAGCAAGGCCACGACGAAGCCGATGTTGCAACCCACCAGCGCGGCATGCGCCTGCCCCGTCGAGATGTCCATCTGGCCAGCCAGCAGGCACAGCAGCGTCACCCCGGTGTGGACGCCCCAGACCAAGCGCGCGTGCGGCCCCCACAGACCGGCGGCCAGCAACAGCGACGCTTCCGTCCCCAGCAGAGTGAGCTGCAGGGCCAGTTCGGCCCAAGCGGGACTGCCTTCGCCGAACACCCCCTGAGCCGGCAGGCACATGAATGCGGTCCAGGCGCCCAACGTCAGTGCGAACGCCATATCCACGGCGGTGACGCGGCGCCAGGCACCGGCCCAGTGCGCGCGGGCGCTCAAGGCCAATGCCAGCCAGTGCATGGCGGGGGTGGGCATGGAAATGGTCCGGGCGGGCGAGGTGCGCGCGCAGCGATGGCCGATGGTCAAACCTTCAGTACAGCAGCCCGTGCATCGACGCCAGACTGACCGCCTGGGCGCGGGTGCGCACCTGCAGCTTGCGGTACACGTTCTTCACGTGCGAATTCACGGTCTGCGTGCTGATGCCCAAACGCGTGCCGATCTCGCCGCTGGTGTGGCCGATGGCCACCAGGCGCAGGATTTCCCGCTCGCGCAGCGACAGCGCTTCGGCGCAGCCGTGGGCGCCCCGCGCACCCGCGCCGTGGCGTGCGGGCGGCGCCGCGGCTTCCAGCCGACGCAAGAGGCGCCGCGCCAGGTTGGGTGTGATCGACGCGCCGCCGTTGACCACCTGCAGCACCGCCTGGGCGAAATTGCCGAACCACGAGTTCTTGATCAGGTAGCCGGTGGCGCCCAGCTCGAACGCGTGGACGGCGTGCTCTTCGTCCTCCATGGCGCTCACCACCACCGCTTCGGCCACGGGGCGTGTGTGCTTCATGAATTCGATCAGCTGAAAGCCGGTCCCGTCGCCGAGGTTGAGGTCGACCAGCAGCACCTCAAAGGCGTGCTGCGTCACCAGGCGCCGCCCTTCCCGCAGCGAACTGGCCTGCCCGACCAGCAGCACGCGCGGGTCGGACAACAGTTCCTGCGCGATCACGCGGCGGATATGTGGGTCGTCGTCGACCAACAGCACCCGCACCGGCTGGTCGGGCTGGCCGGTGAGGAAGTCCGGCCAAGGCAGGCCGCCGGGCGTGGTGGTGGAAAAGGCGGCGTGGCCGAAACCGGTGACCGTCGGCGGGTCGCAGGCACCGTCGGGAATGGCATGGGCGCTCATCGTGTCCTTCCTCGAGCCCCTGGGGGGCTGCTCATTTAGGTCTTCTCGGAGGCGCTGGCTCGGCTCGGATCCCCGGCGCACCGGGTGGGCTCTGACCGCCAACGGGGCGCCTCTGCCCGCTGAGGCCTCCACGTTAGGCCTTTCCCAGGTCAAATGTGTGCATTTGTTGACCTGGTTTGCCAATATTTTCGATTAACACAATCGTTTACTAACCAGTCCAAAAACGGTCCATGCTACTTTTTATATAGCTGTCTGCGCTGATCACTGTAGGGCTTGGAAGCGATTCACCTTGAATTCGGCTAGGAACTGGATGCGTCCTATAGGGTATCCCGCTTGGGCGATGGCGTTGGACCGTGGTGGGGATGAAACTGAATGCGACGACGTTGACAGCCCCGGGCAATCCGGCCGGGGGCCAGGCCGGCGGGCGTCGACACCAGCGCCTGCGGGGGCTGGCAAGAGTCTCAACACCTTTGGAGGATCGTCATCATGAAAACGCTTGCATTCTTCGCGCTCAGTGCGCTGGCGACGGCGTCGTACGCCCTCACGCCCGCCCCGATGGGGGAAATCCGCATCACCGGCACGTCTACCCAGACCGCCTCGGTCAACGCGTCGGTGGTGAAAAACACGGCCGAACCCAACGCCTACGCCAACCAGAACCTGGCGTCGAACAAGGGCTCGGTCACCATCGGGGGCACGTCGAACCAGCGGGCGACGCTGGACCACGCCACGGTGGAAAACCACGCGAAGAACGCGGGTGACATCGCGGTCCAGAGCATCGCCTCGAACGTCGGCAAGGTGTCGATCTCGGGCACCTCGAACCAGGCAGCGGACATCTACGGCAGCTCCATGTTCAACACCGCTGAAGGCAACGGCTGCATGGGCTGCGATTCCGGCACGGCTGTGGCGTACCAGAACGCCGCAACCAACCACGGCCAGGTGACGATCTCCGGCACCAGCAACCAGTACTTCGGCATGTCGGGCGGCTCCGTCGCCGACAACAAGGCCAAGGGCGCCGACTCGGTTGCCGTGCAGAACATGTCGTCCAACTACGGCAAGGTGACGATCGCCGGCACTTCCAACCAGACGACCTACATCACCGGCCAGTCCTTCGTGGGCAACCTGGCCAACGGCGATGGCGCGGTCGCCTACCAGAACCTGGCCTCCAACGACGCTTGCGAACCGCCACCCCCGGTCTGCGTGGGCCCGGCCTGCGGCCCGTTCGCTTCCCTCACGCGGCCGTAAGCCTGGACGTTTCGACGGACCGACCCGGCCCCCGATGCACCCGCCAACGGGGCCGGTCGGTCACCCCACCAACACGCAAGGAGGCACACCATGTCGATCCGGAACCATTTGGCGCTGGCCGCGCTTCCCCTGGGGCTGGCCGGGCTGGCCGCCCCTGCTCTGGCGGGCGCGCCGGGGGAGGACCCGGTCCTCATCCAGGCCCGGGTGAGCTACCTGCAGCTGCCCACCGCCGCTCCCGCAAAGTCGGGCGACATCAACTACCGCCGCGACATGCCCGACGACATGCAGGCCAAGGTCTCGCGCTACACGGCCAAGGCCTACAGCGCAACGCCGGGCAACGTGGCGACCGAGCGCGACGTCGTGCAGTCGGTGCGCACGCAAGGCTTGCGCACAACCTGCTACCAGTCGGTGGGCAGCACCAGCGCCCCCAGCAACAAGCTCGGCAACAACGAGCAAGTGGTCGTTCTGCGCGGCGACCTCGTGAACCTGTGCAATTGAAGGCCTGGCGCGCCCGCCCGCGGGACCGATCCGGCCACCACCACGCTCGCGCCTGAAGCCGGTCCGCCCTTCCTGGGGGCGCGGCCGGCCCCCGGGCGCCCACGGGAGGAGGACATGACCAACCAAAAAGCCCGCCGGACCACGCCCGGCCATCGCCCCGCGGCCGCTGCGACACCGCTGCATCGCCGCTTTCGGGTCTGGGTCTACCTGTGCCTGCTGGGCTTGGGCCTGGTCAGCGGTTGTGCGCCGATGGACCCGCGCAAGGACGCGGATTACCACGAAGCCGCGCTCACGACCGACCGGCCCACCGTGCGGCCGGTGCGCTCGATCTCCAGCTTCTCGGAATCGCTGGTGTGCATGGACCACATGCTGCGCGCGGCCAACCTGCCCACCACGCTGATCACCAGCAAGCAGTTTCCCGATTTCTCCGGCAAGGTGCCGGCCGCGGTGAAAGACATGGTGGTCACCTCGCTGTCGCAGATGTCCCACATCAGCAACGCCTTCCGCTTTGTCGACTTCGAAGTGGACATTGCGCGCCAGGACACGGTGCAAAACCTGTCGACCATCCTGCTGAACAACAACCAGATGCAATTGCAGCGCCCGGCGCTGTACGTGTCCGGGGCCATCGCCTTTGTGGATCAGAACGTGCTGAGCAACCGCTTGTCGGCCGGCACGTCCGCGAGCCGGCTGGACACAGGCTACAGCAACAGCCGGGCCGCCACCGTGGTGGCGCTGGAGGCGCATCTGGGCGACTTCCGCACGCGCACCATCATCCCGGGCTTGGACTCGGCCAACGAAGTGGTGATCGGCGGGTCTGGGCAAGGCGTGGACATCGCTGGGCGGATCGGCGACTACGGCGTCAAGTTCAACGTCGGGCGCGACTACGCCCTGGGCGCGGGCGGCGCGGTGCGCACGCTGGTGGACCTGGCCATGATCGAGCTGGTGGGCAAATGGGCGCGCGTGCCGTACTGGCAGTGCCTGATGCTGGACCAGACCAACCCCAACTTCCAGCGCCAGATGCGCGATTGGTTCGTCGAAAGCGGCCCTGCCGGGCAGCTCGCGTTGATCAAGGCATCACTGATCAGCCGCGGCTACCTGCCGCCGGGGTCCGAGAACATGGTTCTGACCGACCCCAACCTGCGCCAGGCGCTGTCGCGTTTTCAGACGGACCGCGGTGTGGTCGCCACAGGAGTGGTGGATTTTTCGACCTACGACGCGGCCCTGCGCAACTTCGTCGCGCTGGACCACAACGGCGCACTCACGCGCATCGGCTGGACCAGTGGTGGCGCGACCTCGATCGCTGGGCCAGACGGCCAGGTGCTGCCGGGCCTTGGCGGTGGTGCGCCCGCGCCATGGCTGATCGACATGCAACTGGAAAATCCCCAGCCCGCCGGCGAACGCCCTCCCTTCCTGGCCGGAGAGCAGGTCTTCGTGTCGGCGAGTGTCTCGCGCGCGTCACACCTGTACTGCTACTTTGTCGATGCGCGGGGGCAGACCATGCGCATCCTGCCCAACGCGTTGCAACCGACGTCGCTGGTGTCGGCCAACCTCGCGGTGCGGATTCCCGACTGGATGGCCCCCAACCCCGGCTTCATCCTCGACGCTGGTCAGCCGGGCGTGGAGACGGTGCTGTGCCTGGCGACCGCCCAGGCCGCCGAGCCGCTGCTGCCGCCCGAGTTGCAGGGTCCAGCCATGACCGCGTTGACCGGTGTGAAGGGCGTGGAAGATGTGCAGCAGCGCTACGCCACGGCCATGGGGGCGCAGGGTTATGTCTCGCAGCTGGTGCAATGGAATGTGGTGCCCCGTCCCGCGCCGCCTGAACCTCCGCCCGCAGCGGCAGCGGGCAAGTGACGCAACCCGCGGCGTCTGGCCATGACCACGCTTCCCGCCCCGGTCCCGCGCCCCATTCGATGGATGCTGGTGCGCTGGCCCCTGCTTTGCGCCGCAGGCGCGCTGCTGGCGACCACAGGGTTCGCGTCCGTCAGAACCGCACCGCTTGGGACGGCAGCACCGGTCGCGGCGCCCCCCGCGACACCCTCGACCGAACTGGAGCCGGGGGCGCTGTCCCCGCCAACGATCACAGCGCCGCCCACCGCGCCCGAAGCCATTCGCCCCAGGCCCCGCGGAGACGCTCCACGCATCGAAGCGCCGCCCGTGGACCGCAGCGCGCTGGTTCCGCGCGACCAGTCCGCCCAGGCGGCGGCCCGCGAATGGCAGCAGTTGCTGCGCTGCGCCAGCGTGAACGGGCGCTACGGCACCACCACCCGATCGGCACAGGCGGCCTGGCTGTTGGGTCTGATCCAACTGCACGGCGCGGGCGTGCGACGCGACACGGCGGGGGCGCAGCTGTGGTTTCAGCGCGCCGCCAGCGGTGGGCGCGAGCCCTGGGCTTACGCTGGAATCGCCTGGTGCGCCATCGACGGCTGTGTGGGTCCCCCCACACCGTTGGTGGCCGAGCGTGCGATCGCCCAACTGCGCGAAACGCACGCTGCGCGCGCTGACTACCTGGCTTGGCTGCTGGCGCAGCGCCAGACGCCGCTGCAGCTGACACCGCCGGGCAACGAAGGCAACGACGACGCGTCGCGGCCGGGCTTGCGCCTGCTGCAGCGCTCCGCCGCAGCAGGCGACGTGCAAGCCTTGACTGAGCTGGGCCTGCTCGCCGTGAGCCAAAGCGACCTGGAAGGCGCGGCCACGTACTTTCGCCGCGCGGCGCCCCATTCGCAGGCCGCGGCCTACAACCTGAGCGAAGTGCAGGCGCGCATGTCCGATCGCATTCAAGCCAACCCTCGAACGCCCTTGTCGGCCAGCGCCAGCGAAGCCCTGGAGGCCGCGCGCCGCTACCACCGCGGCGTGGGCGTGCCGATGAACTACGTCGAAGCGATCCGCCTGTACCGCGTGGCCGAGGCGCGCGGCAGCCAGGAAGCGCGGCGCATGCTGCAGCTGATCTTCTCGCAGCCAGCCCCAGGCGGTGGCGTCAACATCGCGTGGATGCGGCAACTGGCCTTCGTGGATACCGCGACCTCGCTGCCGGTGGTGGGCACCGTGCTCAGTCCGCACACCCTGCAACGCGACCCCACGCCGCTGTTCGACTTGATGCCCGCCTTCTGGCGCCACCAGCTGACGCAGGTCGGGCGGTAGCTTCCTCAGGCCGCGCCGCGTGCCGGGACAACCGTCTCCGCCACCTGCGCAAAGGCGCCGTCGCCGTCCCAGTCCCAGCGCTCCACCACCGCCCGCTGCCCCGCGGGCAAGCCGCTGTGGCGGATCAGGTGCACGCTGTTGGGCACGCGCTCGCGGATGCGGCTGGACACGGCCGTGCCGGTCTGCACCACCCAGGTGGCGTCCAGCGGCGCCGGCAGCGGCGCGACGAAGGATTGGTGGGTGTGGCCGGACAGCAGCAAGTCCGCGCCAGCGTCGGCCCAGGCCTGGCGCGCCGCCAGGTGCCCGCGCAGCAGGTCCTTGGCGTCGTCCGCTTCGATCACGTGCAGCGGCTGGTGCGTCACCACCAGCTTGAGCGCGTCGGGCGCACAGCGCTGCAGGCGCTCGACCACGCGGGCGATCTGCGCACTGGACACCTCCCCGTGCTGGTGGCGCCAGGGCCGCGTGGTGTTGACGCCCAGCAGGGCGATGCCGGGCTGGGCAACCGTCGGTTCCAGGTCGCTGCCAAACCAGCGTGTGTAGGGCCCGTACGGGTCCGCCAGCCGCAACGCGACGTTGAACAGCGGCAGATCGTGGTTGCCGGGGATCACCAGCAGGCCGGTGCGCGGGTCGGCGTCGCATTCGGCGCACAAGCGGTTCAAAAAACGGTGCGCCGCCGCAAACTGGCCGGCGCGCGCGCGCTGGGTGATGTCGCCGGAGACGATCACCAGCCCCGGGCGCCGCCGCGCCGCCAGCGCGATCAGCCCACGCACGACGGCAGGCTGTTCGGTGCCGAAGTGCGGATCGGTCAGGTGCAGGATCACGCCGCGCCCTCCTCGCCTGCGGGCTTGGGCGGGACCAGCAAGCGCAGCGGCCGCGGCGCGGTGCGAAAGCTGAGCGGCGGCGGCATGCGCAGCACTTCGCCGTCCAGCGCCACCTTGACCCAGCGCACGCCGCGGCGCATGCGCACCACCAGTTCGTCAAACGCGAAGCTGTCCACGCCCTCAGCGCCGTCCAACCGGCCCAGCGCGCCGCGCACCAGCAGCCACAGCGTGCGCGGCAGGGACAGCGGCTCCAGCGTGATGGCGGCCAGCCGGCCCTGTTCGACGTCCACCGCGTGGCGCAGGCCGATTTCCTGCATCTGCAACTCGTTGTTGCCGACGAACAGCGTGCGCGTGCGCACCACGCGGGTCTGGCCTTCGGCGTGCAGCTCCAGCGTCAGCACGCTGCGCCCGCGCAGCAGCGTGGCCAGGCCGGACAGCAAGGCCACCGCCCGGTGGCGGCCAAAGCGCCGCTTGGCCGCTTCACGCTCTTCCAGCAGGCGCGGGTACAGCCCGACGCTGGCGTTGACCAGAAACACCCGTTCGCCCAGCAGGCCGATGGTGACGGGCTCTTCCCGCGCCGTCAGCAGCGCGGCCACCGCCTCGTCCAGGTCGGTGGGCATGCCTTGGGTGCGGCCGAAGTAGTTGAAGGTGCCTTGCGGCAGCACGCCCATGAGCTGGTCGGCGTTCCAGACCAGCTGCGCCACGGCGTTCAGCGTGCCGTCGCCACCGGCGGCGACCACCGCGCCGTGCGCTTCCCGCGCGGCGTGGACGGCGCGCACGGTGGCGCGCGTCAGCTCGTCGGCCCCTTGCACGCGCAGGATCTCGTGCGGGCGACCGGCGGCGGTCAGCAACTCGCCGAGCCGGCCGCTCATCTGCGCAGCATCGGCGGCGCCGGACGAGACGTTGAACACGATAAACAGCGGGGGCGTCGGCAAAGCCATGCGCCAACTGTAAAGGGCGCCACCAGTGGCGCCTGTCGGTCAAGACCGCGAAGTCAGCCTCAACAAGCGAATTTGAAGAGAATCGCGCCCTGGCCCTACACCAATCTGCGCGGTCAGCTATCTTATCAATAGCATACCGCGCCGCCACCTGCCCAGTGCAGCACCGCAACACGGGCCGGTGACGGGCCGTTCAGCCCTGATGGCGCAGCGCCGCGCGCAGGCCGGCGCCGATCTCGGGCCGCTCGGCAAACGGGTCGGGCGGGTTCTGGATGGCCAGGATCGCGTCGGTGCGCGACTTCACGTTGCCCAGCGCCTTGGGGTGGCTGTAGATGTAGAACTGGTCTTGCTCGATCGCGTCGAACACCTGCTGCGCCACCTCGGCCGCCGTCACCTTGCCGCTGGTCACGGCCTTGTCGGTCTGCGCCTGGCTGATGCGCTGCGACGCCGTCATCTCGCCCGCCGGCATACCGTCCGGGCGGTTGCGTTCGCTGTGACTGATGCCCGTGGCCACGAAGTACGGGCACAGCACGCTGGCGCTGATCTGGTCGGTGACCAGGCGCAGGTCCTGGTACAGCGTTTCGGTCAGCGCCACCACGGCGTGCTTGCTGACGTTGTAGATACCCATGTTCGGCGGCGTCAGCAGGCCGGCCATGCTGGCGGTGTTGACGATGTGGCCCTGGTACGCCGGGTTGCGGCGCGCCTCGTCCAACATCATGGGCGTGAAGCCGCGCACGCCGTTGATGACGCCCCACAGGTTGACGCCCAGCACCCATTCCCAGTCCTTGACCGTGTTCTCCCAGATCAGGCCGCCGGCGCCCACGCCCGCGTTGTTGAACACGAAGTGCGGCGCGCCAAACTCTTCCTTCACGTGCTGGGCCAGCAGGTCCATCACCGCCGGCTGGCTGACGTCGATGCGGCGCGCCAGCGTCTTGGCGCCCAGCGCCTGGATTTCCGCCTCGGCCGCGGCCAGCGCGTCGGGCTGGATGTCCACCAGCACCACGTTCATGCCGCGCCGCGCCGCGATGCGCGCGCATTCCAGCCCGAAGCCCGAACCGGCGCCGGTCAGCACGGCGGTCTTGCCTTGGAAATCCTGAATCATCGATGACCTCTCATGACGGGCGGTTGCCCGGGAAGTACACAAAGGGCGCGCCAACAAAGTCGCCCTTCCAACGCCTGCATTGGAGCGCGAAACGCCGGTCCCGCATGTCATGCGCGCGACGGCGGGGCCCCTTGCGCTATTGTCCGGGCATGGACCTGCGTTCGCTGCGCTACTTCATCGCCGTGCTGGAGGCGGGCAGCCTGTCGCGCGCGGCCGGCAGTCTGTTCGTCGCCCAACCGGCGCTGACGGCACAGATCAAGAAGCTTGAGGCCGAGCTGGGGGCCCAGCTGTTCGAGCGCTCCCACGCCGGCGTCACCCCCACGCCCGCAGGCCTGCAGCTTTACGACGACGCCCGCCGCCTATTGAGCGATGCAGCCGCCATGCGCGATCGCATCCAACGTCTGCCCGAAGGGCCGGAAGGCTCGGTCACTGTGGCTGTGCCGTTTCTGCTGGCGTCACTGCTGATGGGGCCAGTGTTGGCGGCGCTGAAGCGCTCCCATCCACGCATCCGTGTGTTTGTGCTGGATGGGCTCAGCCTGACGGTGCGCAAGGCCATGCTGGAGCGCCGCGCCGACATCGGGCTGCTGGTGGACACGCCCCAGTTAGAAGGCCTGCGCTGCCGGCCGTTTGCACGCGAATCCATGTTCTTGTGTGGCCACGACACCGACGGCCAGTTGAGCCGTTTGCTGCGCCCGGTCCGGGGCGCGGCGCGAGGTGGCGCCAAGGCGCCGGCCGTCCGTGCGCAAAGCGCTATCGCCTTCGCCGCCGCCGCGGCCTTGCCGCTGGTGTTGCAGTCGCGGCGCTATTCGATCCGGCAGCACGTCGAGGACACCGCCGCCGACAACGACATCGCGCTCAACATCGTGCATGAACATGACTCCGCCCGCGTAATCCGCTCGCTCTATCTGTGTGGCGCGGGCTTCACCATCACCCCGGCCTGTGCGCTGTCGGACAACCCGTCGCGAGACACGTCCTGGGTGGTCGCGCGGGTGGTTGATCCGGAGCTGTCACGCCAGTACACGCTGGCCACGTCCGTCACCGCGCCGGACGCGGCCACGCAGGTGGTGATCGACACCCTGACCGCGGTCGCGCGGCAGATGATCGCCAACGGGCAATGGGCGGCGCGCTGGACTGGCGGCGCGCGGCCCAAGGCCCCGGTGACTGGCGCACCCGCGCCCCCGGCCCGGGAGCACCGGCGACTGAACTGACGACCAGCACCGCAAACACGGCCCGCGGTCGCAGCGCAGAGCGTCAACGCTAAGGCCATCACTTCTGCTGATGTCTTCGCATCAGCAATCGGTATTTCTCTGATCTTCACCGTTCTGGGACAGTGCACCCACAACGCACGGAGACAGCCATGAACACCCCCCAAAACAGCTCGGGCCCCACCGTCACCAACGTCGGTGCGCTGGTCGCCAAAAGCGCGCGCCACCACGCCGCCAGCATCGCCGTACTGAGCCACGGTCGCGCGATGACATATGCAGAGCTGGAGCGCCGTTCCAACCGCCTGGCCAACGCGCTGCTGGGTTTGGGCCTCACGCGGGGCGACCGGGTTGGAATCTATTTGCCCAACTGCGCCGAAATCGTGGAGGTTGAGATCGCCTGCTACAAGGCCGCGTTGGTCAAGGCGCCGTTCAACGTCCGCCTGTCGCCGGCCGAGGTAGGCGAGATTGCCGCCAACAGCGACGCGGCCGTCATCGTCACCACGGCCGACTGGGCGGAAGCCATCGCGCCCCACCTGTGTGGCCCGACGCGCCCTCGCCTGCTGC
This sequence comes from Pseudomonadota bacterium, assembly GCA_023442945.1. Lineage (GTDB taxonomy): Bacteria > Pseudomonadota > Gammaproteobacteria > Burkholderiales > Burkholderiaceae_C > Ottowia. Next base: position 152,873 of record JAEZWW010000005.1, read on the forward strand.
TGGTCGACCACGCCGGCGACGCAGGATACGAGGCTGCGCTGACAGCAGCCAGTGACCGGTTTGAAGCGGTGAGCGTGTGCGCAGGCGACCTGGCGGTGTTGCACTACACCTCCGGCTCGTCCGGCGTGCTGAAGGCCGCGATGCAGACCTTCGGCAACCGCCTGGCGCAGTTGCGCAAGTTTCTGGTGCGCGCCGAGGGCATGGGGCGTGGCCACATCCTCGGCCTGGTCGGCCCGATCACCCACGCGTCGGGGATGCAGCTGGTGCCGGCGCTGTGCAGCGGCGTGACGATCCGCTTGTTCGCCAGCTTTGAGCCCGAGCGCTTCATCGCCGACATGCGCACCGACCGAGTCACCCACACCTTCATGGTGCCGACCATGATCAACATGCTGCTGGGCCAACTGGCTGGCCAGTACCGGCCCCTGCCCGACCTGCTGCGGCTGGGCTACGGCGCGGCGCCGATGGCGCCGGCGCGCATTCTGCAGGCGATGGACGTGTTCGGGCCGGTGCTGGCGCAAGGCTACGGCGCAGGCGAAACCACGTCGGGCGTGTGCGGCCTGTCGGCCGAGGACCACCTGATTGCGCGGGCCACGTGCCCGCAGCGGCTCGCATCCTGCGGACGCCCTCTGTTGGAGTGCGATGTCCAGGTGCTGGACGACACCGGCCAACCGGTGGGCATTGGCGAGATCGGTGAAATCGTGGTGGGCGGCGAAGACGTGTTCGCCGGCTACTGGCGCGCCCCCGAGCTGACGGCCGAAGTGCTGAAGCAAGGCCGCTACCACACCGGCGATCTGGCGCGCACCGACGAGGACGGCTACGTCTACATCGTTGACCGCAAGAAGGACATGGTGATCAGCGGTGGTTTTAACGTCTACCCGTCCGAGGTGGAGGCCGTTCTGTTCCAGCATGAAGCCATTCAGGAAGCCTGCGTCTTTGCGATTCCCGACGACAAGTGGGGCGAGGCCGTGGCGGCGCACGTGGTGCTCAAACCGGGCCAGGGTATTGGTGCCGAGGCGATTGATGCCTTCTGCAACGACCGGCTGGCTGGCTTCAAACGACCACGCCACATCGAATTCGTCCAGACGCTGCCCAAGAACCCCAACGGCAAGGTCATGCGCAAGTCGGTGCAGGCGCCGTACTGGGCCGGTCAATCGCGCATGGTGGCTTGAAGCCGCTGCAGGAGAACCCGCATGAATGCCCCCACCGCATCCGCCGATCTGGCCGATCCCGCACAAACCGCTGCCGTCAGCGCCCCCGTGTTCTCGGGGCCCTTTGAAGGCTCCGAACGCGCGGCACAACTCATCGAGGCGGTGAAAACCTTCCTGAATGGCGAACTGGCCGATCTGGCGCGTGAGCATGGCATCGACCACGAGCACGCCGCCGACCGCGAGCTGCTGCGGCGCGTCTGGCAACGCTCGCGCGCGCTGGGCTTCTACGGCATGACGCTGCCGACGAAGATGGGCGGCCTGGGCCTGTCGACGCTGGACCACGTGTTGGTCAAGGAGGCGATTTACCGCACCGGGTCGCCGTTTGCGCCCCATGTCTTTGGCGAGTTGAGCGGGCCCCCGCGCGTGGGTGCATTGGCGCGCTCTGCCACACCGCACCAGATGGCGCAATTCATCCTGCCGGTGGCGCAGGCCGAAAAGGCCATCTGCTTCGCGCTGACAGAAGCCGGTGCCGGCTCCGACGCCGGTGCCTTGCAGACCCGCGCGGTGCGCGACGGAGACGACTACGTGCTCACCGGGCGCAAGCGCTTCATCTCAGGCTCACCCTTCGCCGACGCCGCGGTGTTGATGGCATCGACCGCCAGCGACCCGGCGCAGCGCGAAATCTCGGCCTTCTTTGTGGACTTTGACACCCCGGGCGTGCGCGTGGAAGCCGGCTACAAAACCATGGCCGGGCAAAGCACCACGGGCGATATTGTTTTCGACGGCGCCCGCGTCCCTGCCGCCAATCTGATCGGCGAACCCGGCCGTGGCCTGGGCCTCGCCCTGGGGCGCATTTCGGTCAACCGCCTGCTGCACTGCCCAGCCATGATCGGCCTGGCCACGGTGGCGCTGCAGGACGCGCGCGACTACGCCTTGCAGCGGCGCCAGTTCGGACGCCCCATCGCGCAGTTCCAGAGCATCCAGCACACGTTGGCCGACATGGCGACCGACTTGGCCGCCGCGCGCGCCTTGATGCTCGGCACCGCGCGGCAACTCGACGCCGGCGCCGACGGCCGCGCTGAGACGGCGATGGCCAAGCTATTCTGCTCCGAAACCGCGTTCCGCGTGGCCGACCGCGCGGTGCAGATCCATGGCGGCGAAGGCATCGTGCAAGGCCGCCGGGTGGAGTTTTTGTTCCGTCTTCTGCGCATGTACCGGGTGTTGACCGGCACCAGCGAAATCCAGAAGAACGCCATCGCCAAGGCGCTGCTGGGCGACGAACCCACGTGAATCGCACGCCACGAATACCCTACAGGAGACCTGACAGATGACCGCCATTTCTCGCCGCGCCCTGCTACAGGGCGCCCTCGCCTCCGCCTTGGTGCCTGCCGCCGGATTCGCCCGCGCCTCTGCCCCCAAGGACTACCCGACCCGCGCCATCAAGTGGGTGTTGCCCTACCTGGCCGGCACCGGCCCGGACAACACGGCGCGCATCCTGGCCGATGCGGTCTCGCCTCTGCTGGGTCAGCCCGTGGTGATCGAAAACCGCGGCGGCGCCGCCGGCAACATCGGCGCGCGCATGGTCGCCAACGCCGCGCCCGATGGCTACACCTGGATCTATTCCGCCGCGCCGATGGCAGCCAACATGCGCATGTTCAAGCAGCCCGGCTACGACGCACTGAAGGACTTCCGACACGTGATGCGCGTCGCCAGCTCGGATATCCTTCTGGTCGTCAACGCGGCCTCCGGCATCCAGACCCTGGACGAATTGCTGGCACGCCTGCGCGCCACACCGGGCCAGACGAATTACGCGTCCGGCGGCGTCGGCACGCCCTCGCACCTGGGCGTGGAGATGATGCTGATGTCCACGCACACCCAGGCGCTACACGTGCCCTACAAAGGCGCGTCGGAGATCATTAACGCGGTGCTGGGCAAGCAGGTCAGCTTTGGCATGCCGATCTTTTCTGTCGCGCTGTCGCAGATCCAGGCTGGCAAGCTGCGCGCTCTGGCCGTGGCAGGCAACCGCCGCAACCCGATGCTGCCCGATGTCCCGACGCTCGGCGAGCTGGGCGTCAAGGGGATGGAACTGACGTCGTGGGGCGGCGTCTCGGTCCCGGCGAACACGCCGGACGATATCGTCACCCGCATCCGCGGCGCCTTCGACGCCGCGCTCAAGCAACCCGCAGTGGTGACCCTGCTCGAAAAACAAGGCGGCCGCCTCGACATTCAGGACAGCGCGACCTACACCAAAGGCTTCACGCAGGAAATCGCGTTCACCGAAACCATGATGAAGCGGCTGGGCCTGCAACCGATCTGAGACGCTGCGCCAACGGCCTCAGGTCGGTCTCGCCCGGTCGATCACGGCCTGGAAGTCGGTGCCCGCGCCCAGCGTGCCAAACACGTCGTGGCGCGTCGCCAGGCGCGAATCGCAGAAAGCGCCGACCACCGCCGCCGGCGCCGTTTGGGCCAGCAGCGCGCCCTGCACCGTCAGCGCCACGTTGCGCGCCAGGCTGCGGGCCGTGCCTTCGGTGGCCTGCACGTCCAGCAAGGTGGGCACGGCGTCGATCATGCGGTCCAGCGCGGCGTGCTGGCCGCGCGCGGGGGCCAGCTCCTGCATCAGCGCGTCCGTCACGTCGCCTTTGCGCATGGCGCGCAGCAAATCCAGCGCCATGATGTTGCCGGCGCCTTCCCAGATGCTGTTGAGCGGCATCTCGCGGTAGATGCGGGCCAGCACGCCTTCACCGCCCTCTTCCACGTAGCCGTTGCCGCCCAGGCATTCCATGGCTTCCTGCGCGAACAGGCTGCCGCGCTTGCAGATCCAGAACTTGGCGATCGGCGTGAGCACGCGCGACAGCAGCTCTTCGCGCGCGTCGTCCTTGCGGTCAAAAGTGCGTGCCAGCCGCATGGAAAGAGCGCAAGCAGCTTCGCTTTCAATAGCAAGATCGGCCAGCACGTTCTGCATCAGCGCGTGCTCGACCAGCGGCTTGCCGAAGGCCTGGCGCTGCTGCGTGTGGTGGATGGCCTGGCTGAGCGCCTGGCGCATCAGGCCGCTGGTGCCCAAAGCGCAGTCCAGCCGCGTCATCGTGCCCATGGCCAGGATCTGCGGCACGCCCCGGCCTTCTTCGCCGACCAGCCAGGCGCTGGCGCCGTCGAATTCGACTTCGGAGCTGGCGTTGGCCTTGTTGCCCAGCTTGTCCTTCAGGCGCTGGATGCGCAGGCCGTTGCGAGAACCGCTACCGGAGGGGCTCATCCATTCCGGCAACACGCGCGGCAGGAAGAAGCACGACAGCCCCGCCGGCGCCTGCGCCAGCACCAGAAAGGCGTCGCACATCGGCGCCGAGAAGAACCACTTGTGCCCCGTCAACCGGTAACGCGCGCCCCAGGCGTCGTCGCCATCGCGCACCGCCTGCGTCGTGTTGGCGCGCACGTCGGAACCGCCCTGCTTCTCGGTCATACCCATGCCCATGGTCACGCCGGGCTTGTCGCGCCACAGCTTCAAGGCCGGGTCGTACGCGCGCGCCGCCAGCTTGGGCGCCCAGTCGGCGTAGATGGGCGGGTTGTCACGCAGCGCCGGCGTGACCGCGTAGGTCATCGAGATCGGGCACAGGATGGACGGCTCCAGCTCGGTGAACAGCATGAAGCCGGCCGCGCGCTGCGCGTGCGCGTGGCCCGTGGCCTGCGCTTCGGGCGCGTACGGCGTGCCGTGCAGGCCGGCCTGCGTGGCCGCGGCCATGAGCGCGTGGTAGGCGGGGTGGAATTCGACCTCGTCCACCCGGCGGCCCTGCCGGTCGTGCGTGTGCAGCTGCGGCGTGTGCACGTTGGCCAGGCGCGCCTGCTGCTGCATGGCGGCGCTGCCCGCCAGCGCGCCCAGATCCGTCAGCGCGTCGGTGCCCAGGCCCGGCGCGTTGAAGCGCAGCGCGTCCTGCAGGGCGCGGTTCGTGGTGAACAGGTTGGTGTCGGCCAGCAGCGTGGGCTGGTTGAAGACTTCGTGCGTGGTGGCCATGGGGACCTCCTGAGACCGGGTTTGGTCAGACCAGCTTGACCAGCTGCTTGCCGAAGTTCTTGCCTTTGAGCAAGCCCAGGAAAGCCTCCGGCGCGGCCTCGATGCCCTGGGCGATGGTTTCGCGCGGCTTCAGCTTGCCCTGCGCGACCAGGGTGCCCAGCTCCTGCAGCGCCTGCGGCCACACCTCCATGTGTTCGCTGACGATGAAGCCTTCGATCTTCAGGCGGTTGACCAGGATCAGGGCCGGGTTCTGCAGCGCCAGCGGCGCGCCGTCGTAGCCGGCGATCATGCCGCACACGGCGATGCGGGCGAAGGCGTTGGTGCGCAGCAGCACGGCGTCGAGGATGTAGCCGCCGACGTTCTCAAAGTACCCATCAATGCCCTTCGGGCACGCTTCCTTCAGCGCCTTGGCCATGGCCTTGACGTCGCCGTGCTCGCGGTAGTCGATGCAGGCGTCGAAGTGCAGTTCTTCGACGGCGTACTGGCACTTTTCGGGTCCGCCGGCGATGCCGACCACGCGGCAGCCGCGCGCTTTGGCCAGCGCGGCGTAGGCACTGCCGACGGCGCCGGTGGCGGCGCTGACGACCACGGTATCACCGGCCTTGGGGTTGATGATCTGCGTCAGCCCGTACCAGGCGGTGACGCCCGGCATGCCGACGGCGCCCAGGTAGTACGACAACGGCACGTGCGTGGTGTCGACCTTGCGCAGCAGGCCCGGCGCGTTGCCGTCGACCACGCTGTATTCCTGCCAGCCGCCCATGCCCACGACCGGGTCGCCGGCCTTGAACTTCGGGTGGCGCGATTCGACCACCTCGCCCACGGTGCCGCCCAGCATCACCTCACCCAGCGGCTGCGGTGTGGCGTAGCTCTTGCTGTCGTTCATGCGGCCGCGCATGTACGGGTCCAGACTCAGGTAGTGGTGGCGCACCAGCACCTGGCCGTCGGCCAGCGCGGGGGTGTCGCTGGTGAGCAGCTTGAAGTTGGACGCGGTGGCCTCGGCTTCAGGCCGGTTGTCCAGAACGATGTGGCGGTTACTTGGCATGGCGAATCCTTTGCTATTGATTGAGTAGCTGCCTGCGCAGGTGGTTGTAGGGCAAGAGGCCGAAAATGCTTGAATCTTCCCCGGATCAGTCCGTGGACAGCTTGCCCGGCTGGTCGCCTTGCGGCTCGGCCGGCGGGACGTACTTGAAGGTGCCGGTGGCGTGCGCGCACAGCTGGCCGTCGGCACCGAAGACGGAGCCTTCGACGAACGCCATCGACCGCGTGCGGTGCAGCAGCTTGCCGTGGCTGACCAGCGGCTGGCCTTCGCGCGCGATGGCGGGGCGCACAAAGCTGGTCTTCATCTCGATGGTGACGACACCCCAGCCCAGGTTGGCGCTGCGCGCGGCGGTGGCCAGGGTCACGTCCAGCAGCGTCATCAGCGCGCCGCCGTGCGTCACGCCGTGCGAATTGAAATGTTCGGGGCGCACGGCAAAGTGCAGCGTGGATTCACCGCCTTCAAAGCGCTCGAGCGTGAAACCGAGGTGGTGCACAAAGGGAATCACGGCGCCGAAGTTCAAACCCATGCGCGCGCTCCCGTCCGGTGGCCCCGCCGCATCAGCCGCCGGTGATAACGCTGACGCCGCCGTCCACCGCCAGCCACTGGCCGGTGATGTGCTTGCCGGCGTCGCTGGCGTACAGCAGGGTGATGCCTTTCAGGTCTTCTTCATCGCCTAGGCGCAGCAGCGGGGCATGGCTGGCCATTTCTTCCTCGCCCAGTTTTTCCAACGTGCCGCGCGTCATCTTGCTGGGGAAGAAGCCCGGGCAGATGGCGTTGACGGTGATGCCGTGTTCACCCCATTCGCAGGCCAGCGCGCGGGTGAAGTTGATCACCGCGCCTTTGCTGGTGTTGTAGGCGATGGTTTCCATGCCGCGCGGGTTGCCGCCCAGGCCGGCGATGGAGGCGATGTTGATGATGCGGCCGCTCTTGCGCCCTATCATGCTTTTCTTGGCCAGGCGCTGGCTCAGCAAAAAGTAGCCGCGCACGTTGAGGTTCATGACCTTGTCCCAGGCCTCGGTCGGATGGTCTTCGGCGGGTGCGCCCCAGGCGGCGCCGGCGTTGTTGACCAGGATGTCCACGTCGCCCATGCGCTCCAGCGTCTCGTCGGCCAGGCGGTGGATGTCGGCTTCTTGCGCGGCGTCGGCGGCGATCCAGCGCGCGTCGATGCCGGCGGCCTGCAGCTCGGCCACGGCGCTTTCCAGCTCGTCGGCCTTGCGTGCGCTGATCATGACCCGCGCCCCGGCCTCGCCCAGGGCCTGCGCCATCTGCAGGCCCAGGCCGCGCGATCCGCCCGTCACCAGCGCGGTCTTGCCCTTGAGGTCAAAGAGTTGTTGTACGGTTCGGGTCACAGCAAGGTCTCCTGTTGGTGGGGGATGGCAACCCCCCATTGTTGTACAGACGGTAGGCGGGCCGCTGTCTCTTGCGCGATTGGGCCGGGCACCGCGGCCCGCCCGCCGTCCGGGGCGCTCAGCGCGCCACGCCGCCCTGCCGGTGCACCAACACCACGCCGGCCAGGATGCACACCATGCCCAGCACCGCCAGCGCGCCCAGCACGTTGCCCAGCACCGCCCAGTCCAGCAGCGCCGTGACGGCGGGCACCAGGTAGAACAGGCTGGTCACGTTGACCAGGTTCCCGCCCTGGATCAGCCGGTACAGCAGCCACTGCGCGAGCACCGAAATCACCAGGCCCAGAAACAGCGTCGGCAGCCAGAAGCCCAGGCTGGCGTCCCAGCGCAGGGGCTGCGCTTGAGCGAAGAGCAGGCAGACCACCAGCGTGACGGCGTACTGCAGCGGCAGCACCTGCAGCGGTGCTTGCTGCACCCGCTTTTGCACGATGGCGCCCGTGGTCACGCAGGCCAGCGCGCCCAGGGCGAAGGCCAGGCCGGTGGTGTCAAAACCCGTGGTTTTCAGGCTTTGCCCGACGACCAGCGCCAAGCCCGTCAGCGCCAACAGCAGACCGCCCAGGCGCGCTGCGCCAAAGCGCCGCTCAACCAGCAGCAGCGTCAGGATCGGCTGCACGCCCAACAGCGTCGCGATCAGCCCCGGCGTGATGCCGTGCGCCATGGCCTGGAAGTAGCAGACCGAATACAGGCCCACCATCAACAGGCCCGCCAAGGCCACGGTGCCGCGTGTGCCCGGCGCCGGCCGCCACGCGCTGCGCGTCAGCGGCACCAGCACGGCCAGGCCGATGCTGGCGACGGCGTAGCGCACCAGCAGCACGGCCGAGGCCGAGCCGTGGTCCAGCGCCCAGCGCGTGAAAATCGCCGCGCTGCCCCAGAGCAGCACGAACAAACCCATGGCGCCCCAGGACGCCCAGGGGAGCTTTCGAGAAGAAGAAAAAGAAGAAGACATGGCATTTCCCATCCATCGCAAAACCTGATCGGCGCCCGGGCACAGCAGCCCAGGGCGCAAGAGGAAAGAAGCGAAAAGGCCGGGCCGACGAGCGCGTCAGCCCGCGGCGGCGACCGGCGACAGCCGGACGACACCAGCGCCTGCGGCGCGGACAACGACCGCGCCGAGGATGGGAGGGGGCGGGCTGCCCACGCGCACCCGCGCGCCACGGGCCAGCCGGGCGTTCAGAGCAAGTGTGGTGAGCAGTGCCATGCGCGCAGTTTAGCGCACGGCTGGCGACGGGGTGTGCGTGCGCCCTACTCTCGCTGCCGGCGCGGCCGCCGCGTCAGAAAGCGTCTTCGGGCAGCGCAGCGCAGGTCATGTCGCGCGCTTCGACCACGCGCAGCCAGGCTTCGGCCTTGGGCAGTTCATAGTGAAAGAAATAGGCCGTAGCCCCCGCCACACCAGCGCGACCAGCTTCTCTTTCGATAGCATCATTGACCAGCGACAGCTCCAACCAGACCCAGGCCAGCACCATGTGGCCAAAGGCCTGCATGTAGGGCACGGCGTTGGCCAGCGCTTCGCCCGCGTCGCCCGTGGCCCAGGCGGCCTTGGTCACGCCGCCCACGCGCGCCAGCACCTGCGCCAGCGCGTTGGCGTGCGCCGCCAGTTCCGGGTGCTGCAGCGCGCGCTCGATGGTGGTGTTGATGCGCGCGGCCAGCAGCTTCAGGCCGCGCCCGCCTTCCATCAGCACCTTGCGCCCCAGCAAGTCCATGGCCTGGATGCCGTGCGTGCCCTCGTGGATCATGTTCAGGCGGTTGTCGCGCCAGTACTGTTCCACCGGGAAGTCGCGCGTGTAGCCGTAGCCGCCGTGGATCTGGATGGCCAGGCTGTTGGCTTCCAGGCAGTTCTCGCTCGGCCAGCTTTTGGCGATGGGCGTCAGCACTTCCAGCAGCAGGCGCGCTTCGTCGGCCTGGGCCGCGTCGCCGGTGTGCTGCTCGTCCACCAGTTTGGCGCAGTACAGCAGCAGCGCCAGCGCACCTTCGCAAGTGCTTTTCTGCGCCAGCAGCATGCGGCGGATGTCCGCGTGTTCGATCAAGCGCACCGGCGGCTGGGCCGCGTCTTTGCCGGCCGGGCCCACCGGGCGGCCTTGCGTGCGCGTCTTGGCGTAGTCGAGCGAGGCCTCATACCCCGCCAGGCCCAGCATGGTGGCCGCCATGCCGATGGCGATGCGCGCCTCGTTCATCATGTGGAACATGCAGCGCAGGCCCTCGCCCGGCTGGCCGACCAGATAACCGACGGCGCCGGCTTGCCCGTCGACCTTGAACTGGCCTTCGCCAAAATTCAGCAGCGTGTTGGTGGTGCCGCGCCAGCCCAGCTTGTGGTTGAGCCCGGCCAGCGCGACGTCGTTGCGCACGCCGGTCAGTTGGCCTTCGGTGTCGACCAATTGCTTGGGCACGATGAACAGCGAAATGCCTTTGACGCCCGGCACCAGCTGGCCGTCCGCGCCGGGGATCTTGGCCAGCACCAGGTGGACGATGTTCTCGGTCATCTCGTGCTCGCCGGCCGAGATCCACATCTTGTTGCCCTTGAGCCGGTAGCGCGGGCCCAGCGCGTCGGCCGCGTCTTCCAGCACGGCGCGGGTGGCGACGTCGCTCAGAGATGAGCCGGCTTGCGGCTCGCTCAAACACATGGTGCCGGTCCAGCGGCCGTTGAACTCGTTGGCGGCGAACACGCGCTTTTGCGCGTCGGTGCCGTGCGCCATCAGCAGGTTGGCGTTGCCCACCGTGAGCAGGCTGGCCGAGATGCTGATCGACGCCTTGCCGAAGAAGGCGTTGGCCGCCGCTTCCACCAAATACGGCAACTGCATGCCGCCGTGCTCGTAGTCCTGGGCCGCGGCCAGCATGCCGGATTCGGCATAAGCCTCACGCGCGGCGTGCGTGGCGCGCGGCAGCACCACGCGCAGGCTGCCGTCATCGGCGGTTTCGGTGCGCGGCTCTTCGGTGTCGACCAGGCGGTTGAAGGGCGCGTATTTCTCGCGCGCGATGCGCTCGCAGGTGTCCAGCACCGCATCAAAGGTCTCGCGCGAATGGTCGGCAAAGCGCGGGCGCTGCGTCAGGGCGTCGGCGTGGAGCCAGTCGCGCAGCAAAAAGTCGAGCGTGGAGCGCAGCGGTGTCGTCATGCGGCAAATTATCGAAGCCGCGGCCCGCTGCCGCGTGTCCGCTGGGCGACGCCGCGCGTGCGATCCGACGCTTCATGCCGGCGATGTGCGCGACGCGACCGCCTCCAAAAAACTGTACGTTTATACAGTTTGATGGTACGCTGAAAGCTTCATCCACTTCGCTTCACGCGCCCACCTCCCATGCTCGACCACATGACGTTCCGGGTGACCGACATCGCCCGCGCCAAGGCGTTTTACAGCGCCGCCCTCGCCCCGCTGGGCTACAGCGTGGCGCTGGAGGCGAACTACGGCGCCAACATCCTCGGTTTTGCCCACGCCGACCCGAGCGAGCCCGACGGTAAAAAGACCGACGTATGGTTCATCGACGGGCCCTCGCCCTTCGGCGGACCGCCCGCGACGACCGGCTGCCACCTGGCCTGGCGCGCTGGCAGCCGCGCCCAGGTCGACGCCTTCTACAAGGCGGCCATCACCGCCGGCGGCCGCGACAACGGCCCGCCCGGCCTGCGGCCCGACTACCACCCCAACTACTACGGCGCCTTCGTGATCGATCTGGAAGGCAACAACATCGAAGCCGTCTGACACCTGCCGGAATAGATTTTCAAGACAAATCAGCCTCTGGCCCTACAACCATCTGCGCAAGCAGCTATATAAACTATAGCCATCCAGCAGCAGCTGGGCGAGCGCCGTGGCGATCGGGCCCGCCGCACCGTGTCGCGCATCGCGCGCAAAGCGGCGATCAGGCGCGGGCGCCGGCGCACGCCGACGGCATTCGGCCCGGTTGGGTCCGCGCGCATGCCAGGACGGGCGCGGTGACTTGGTCGACGGTCTTTTCGTGTGAAAGCCGGCCCACCTGCGCACGGCCATCACCCACATCACCCTCGCCGACTCGGCTCGTTGTGGGGACAGGCCGTGTCACCCGGGCGTTCGCCAAAGCGGCGCTGGTAGTGCGCGGCGAAATGCCCGGCGTGGAAGAAGCCGAAGCGCTGGGCGACCAGGGACACGCTTTCGCCACCGGCCTTGCCGCGCCCTTGCAGCGCCTGGCGCACCAGGTCCAGCCGCAGGTTGCGCCAATGCGCCATCGGGCTTTCGCCGGTGTGCACGACAAAGGCCTGCTGAAGGCTGCGTGCGCTGACCCCCAGGTGCTGGCACAGATCGACCAGGCTCAGCGGCTCGCCCGCGTGGGCGCGCATGAACTCCTGGGCGCGCCGCACGGCGCGCGGCAACAGCGGGCGCTGCGCGGACGCGTCAAGCAGGCGCTGATGGCTGTGCGGCAGTTGCATCAGCAGCGTGGAAATCAGGTAGCGCTCGGCCTGGCGCGCCAGGGGCGAGCCGGAAAAGGCCGCGTCGGCATCCAGCGCACCGCACAGGTAGTGGACGAAGGCGATCGCCGGCGCCACCTGCGCCAGCCCCAGCGGCACGCCCGGGTCAAAGATCGGCGGCCCCTGTACCGGCGCCTGCGCCAGCTGCTCCAGCTGCGCGAGCAAGGCAGCCTGTGAAAAGCGGACGATCAGGTGCGGGCTGTCGGCGGCCCAGCGCATGCGTAAGGGCTCCGTGGGCGACGGCAGCGAGGCGTGGCCGCTGTCGGCGCGCACTTCACGGCCGCCGCAGCGCACGTCGGCGCCGCCGCGCAAGGGAATCTGCAGCAAATAAAAGCTGCCCAGGCAGCCGGGGTCGATGTCCACGGCCGGGCCGTACTGCACGTAGTTCAGGCTGACATCCGAGCCCAGCGGCGCGCTGTGGTGGCGCGCGTCCAGCCGGTCGCGCGCATGGCAGGTGTTGAGGACGTGCGGGCAGAAGATGCGCGCGACGCTTTCGCGCGCCTGGTCCACATCGCGCGTGTGGAAAAGGCTGAAACCCGACAGCGGCAGGCGGGACTGTGGCGGGGGTTCGGCAAGGGCCGGCATGGTGGCGCCAGCCTAGCAAAAGCCGGTGCGCTTGGCATCCGGCATTGCCCTGAATCGGGCCACCGCGACAGCCCAAAAGTCAGCGCCTGGCCAAAGTTCTGCGCGTTCGGGATGGCCGCTGCGCTTTCGGGATGCACGCTAGCGCGGCCGGCGCCTATCTTCCGCCCACCCACACAACACAGCAGGAGACAAAACATGTTCAAGGGTCTGGCGGACAAGGTGGCCATCGTGACCGGCGGTGCCACCCTCATTGGCGCGGCGGTGGTGCGCGCCTTCCATGAAGCCGGCGTGCGCGTCACGCTGGCCGACATCGATGCCGAAGGCGGTGCCCGCGTGGCCGCGGCCTGCGGCGACGACGGCCGCGTGTGGTTCCGGCCCACCGACATCACGCAGGATGTCGAGGTGCAGGCCTGCGCGGACGAGACCGCGCAGCGCTTCGGGCGCGTCGATTTCCTGGTCAATCTGGCCTGCAGCTACGTGGACAACGGCCTCGCCTCGCCACGCGAGGAATGGCTCACGGCGCTGAATGTGAACGTGGCCAGCGCCGCGATGATGCTGCAAGCGGTGGTGCCGCACATGAAGCGCGGCGGCGGCGGCGCGGTCGTCAACTTCACCAGCATTTCGTCCAAGGTCGCGCAAACCGGCCGCTGGCTCTACCCAGTGAGCAAGGCGGCCCTGGTGCAGCTGACGCGCAACATGGCGATGGACCTGGCACCCGACCACATCCGCGTGAACAGCGTGTCGCCCGGCTGGACCTGGTCGAACATCATGAACCAGCTGACCCAGGGCGACCGCGCGAAGACGGACCGCGTCGCCGCGCCTTTCCACCTGCTGCGGCGCGTGGGCGACCCCGAGGAAGTGGCGCAGGTGGTGCTCTTCCTGTGCTCCGACCACGCCAGCGTGGTGACCGGCGCCGACTACGCGGCAGACGGCGGTTACTCGGCCATGGGGCCGGAATCGTACGAGCCCGCCATCCCCAAGCTGATGGCCTGAGCCATCCCGATCTGCCCCGCAACCACAACACCCACAGGAGACAAGCATGCGCAACATCCTCATCGTCGGCGCCGGCCAGTCCGGCCTGCAACTCGCCCTGAGCCTGCAGGCCAAAGGCTATGGCATCAGCGTCGTGTCCAACCGTTCGGCCGAAGACATTCGCGACGGCAAGGTCATGTCCAGCCAATGCATGTTCCACGATAGCCTGCAACACGAGCGCGACCGCGGCATCGCCTTCTGGGAAAAGGACTGCCCGCCGGTCGAAGGCATTTCCTTCACCGTGCCGCACCCCGAGCAGGCGGGCGTGAAGGCCCTGACCTGGGCACACCGCCTGGACCACATCGCCCAGTCGGTGGACCAGCGGGTGAAGGTGCCCGGCTGGATGGCCGAGTTTCAGCGCCGCGGCGGGCAGCTGATCTTCAAGGACGCGGAAATCGACGACCTGGAGCAATGGACGCAGCAGTACGACTTGGTGATCGTGGCCGCCGGCAAAGGCGCCATCGCCAAGATGTTCGAGCGCGACGCCAGCCGCAGCCCCTACGACAAGCCGCAACGTGCTCTGGCGCTGACCTACGTGCACGGCATGCGGCCACGGGAGGAATACAGCGCGGTCAACTTCAATCTGATCCCCGGCGTGGGCGAGTACTTCGTGTTCCCGGCGCTGACCAACTCGGGGGCTTGCGAGATCATGGTCTTCGAGGGCATTCCCGGTGGCCCGATGGACTGCTGGGGCGACGTGCGCACGCCAGCCGAGCACCTGGCGCGCTCGCTGGACATCTTGCGCACCTTCCTGCCCTGGGAGGCCGAGCGCTGCACCCAGGTCGAGGTGACCGATGCCAACGGCATCCTCAGCGGCGCCTTCCCTCCCACCGTACGCTACAACGTCGGCCGACTGCCCAGTGGCCGCGTGGTGATGGGCATGGCCGATGCCGTGATGCTGAACGACCCGATCACCGGTCAGGGCTCCAACAACGCAGCCAAGTTCGCGCATGCGGTGGAAACGGCGATCGTCGCGCACGGTGCGGCGCCCTTTGATGCCGCGTTCATGCAGCGCACCTTCGACGACTTCTGGACCGCCTACGGCCAGTACGTGACCGGCTGGACGAACGCCATGCTGGCGCCGCCGCCCCCGCACGTGCTGGAGCTGATGGGCACGGCCACCGCCGTGCCGGCCATCGCTCGGCGCATCGCCAACGGCTTCAACGACCCGACCGACTACGCCAACTTCTTTGTCAGCCCGGACAAAGCGCATGCGTATCTGGCCGAGGTAGCGCCGCAGCCGGAGGCGGCATGACGGCCGTGGCCGACCCCGTTGCCGCCCTGCCCCCGCTTCAGGCGCTGCGCCGCTCTGCCTGCCTGCCGCCCGGCGACTTCCGACTGGCGATGCGCCGGCTGGCGGGCGCCGTGTGCATCGTCGCCACCACCGACGGGCAGCGCCCGACCGGGCTGACCGCCACGGCGGTGACCTCGCTGTCGGCCGAGCCGGCGCGGCTGCTCACCTGCATCAACCTCAAGGGCAGCACTTTCCGCAGCATCACCGACAGCCGGCGCATGAGCGTGAACCTGCTGACCACCCACCACACCGATCTGGCCACGCGCTTCGGCGGCGCAGGCCCCGCCGGCGCGAGCGAACTGTTCGAGCCGACGCTGTGGGACACGCTGGCGACCGGCGCGCCGATCCTGCGCGAAGCCCTGGTCGCCTTCGACTGCGTGGTTGACGAGATGATGGTTGCCCACAGCCACGCCGTGATGATTGGCGAGATCAAGGCCGTGCAGATGCACCCAGGCGGCCATGCGCCACTGTTGTACGCTGACGGCCGCTACACCACATTGCACCCTCACGGAGACCCGACCCCATGACGAGCAAGCGCACTTCCCGCAGCATCCGCGTCCGCGCCACCGACGGCAGTGGCGAATTCGATGCCTACCTGGCCGTGCCCGCGGCCGGCAAAGGCCCAGGCGTCGTGCTCGCGCAGGAAATTTTTGGCGTGAACAAGACCATGCGCGAACTGGCCGACTACTACGCCGAAGAAGGCTATGTGGTCCTGGTGCCCGATCTGTTCTGGCGCCAGGAGGCCGGCGTCGAGCTGGACGAGCGCACCCAGTTCGACCGCGCGCTGGCGCTGTACCAGGGCTTCGACGAAGCCAAGGGCGTGGACGACATCCAGGCCACGCTGAACGCCCTGCGCGCGCTGCCCGAATTCGCTGGGCAGACCGGCGTGCTGGGCTTTTGCCTTGGCGGCAAGCTGGCCTACCTGGCCGCCTGCAGCACCGATTGCGATGTGGCCGTCGCCTACTACGGCGTCGGCATCGAAAACGCGCTTGGCGAGGCGGACCGGCTGGGCGGCAAGCGCCTGGTGCTGCACATCGCCGAGAACGACGGCTTCTGCCCACCCGAGGCGCGTGACGCGATCCTGAAGGCGCTGAGCGGCCGACCGGGTGTGGATCTGTACGTCTACCCGGGCGTGGACCATGCCTTTGCCCGCCTCGGCGGCGACCATTACCACAAGCCCTCGGCCCTGATGGCGCACCAGCGCAGCATCGCCGCCTTCCGCGGCGTGCTGGGGCCGCACTACGACTTCTCCGCCTTATGGGACAAGCACTGCGAGTACGAATTCGCGACGCGCGATGTGGACGCCACCATGGCCACCATGGTCGCCGAACCCTACGTGAACCACATCCCCACCATGACCGGGGGCGTCGGCTACCAGTTGCTGTCGCGCTTTTACCGCAACCACTTCGTCAACGCGAACCCGCCCGACACCACGCTGATCCCGATCTCGCGCACCGTGGGCAGCAGCCAGATCGTGGACGAGATGCTGTTCTGCTTCACCCACACCTGTGAGATCGACTGGATGCTTCCTGGCGTGGCGCCCACCGGCAAGCGCGTGGAAGTGCCGCTGATCGCGATCGTGAAGTTCCGCGGCGACAAGCTCTACCACGAGCACATTTACTGGGACCAGGCCAGCGTGCTGGTGCAGATCGGCAAGCTGGACGCCAAGGGCCTGCCGGTGGCCGGCGTCGAGACCGCGCGCAAGCTGCTCGACGAAACCCTGCCGTCGAACACCTTGATGGCCAACTGGACCAAGTCGGAGGGCCGCTGAGCGCCTGCTGAACCGTAGGCACCGCTCGTGAATCCATAGCGCTTCCCCGATAGGGGGAAAGCGCTACCGCTGGGTTCAGTGGATAGGCGCGATGCCCGTTCAGGCCGGCGTTGGTGGCACCGACGCCTCGGCCCGCGTCAGCGCCATGGTGCCGTTGGTCTTGACCACCAGCGTGCGCTGGCCGTCGGCGGCGACGGCGTAAACCTCGGCCTCGGTGAAGCTGAGCTGGCGCCCGGGCTTGACGACCCAGGCCTCGCATTCCAGCGCCACGCCGCGCGCGCCGCGCAGCAGGCTGGTTTTGAACTCGGCCGTCAGCACCCAATGGTCCTGCGGCGCCTGGGTCTGCGCGACCGCGCCCATGGTGTGGTCGGCCATCGACGCCATCACGCCCGCGTGGACCACGCCGGTGTGCTGCAAGTGGCGCGGCTGCAGTTCAAGGCGCGTGCGCAGGCGGCCGCCCTCCAGGGCGACCGGCTCAATGCCGAGGTCGACCATGAAGGGCGCCATGCGAAAGAACCCGCGCAGAGTGTCCAGGTCCATGATCGACGGCCGCGGCGCTGTGTGCGGAGGGCTCAGAGCACCTCGAAGATGCCGGCCGCGCCCATGCCGCCGCCGATGCACATGGTCACGCCCACGCGCTTGGCGCCGCGGCGCTTGCCTTCGATCAGCGCGTGGCCCGTCAGCCGCTGGCCCGACACGCCGTACGGGTGGCCCACAGCGATGGCGCCGCCGTTGACGTTGAGACGGTCGGCCGGGATGCCCAGCTTGTCGCGGCAGTACAGCACCTGCACGGCAAAGGCTTCGTTCAGCTCCCACAGGTCGATGTCGCTGACTTTCAGGCCCAGGCGGCCGAGGACTTTGGGCACGGCGAAGACCGGGCCGATGCCCATTTCGTCAGGCTCGCACCCGGCCACGGCAAAGCCGAGGAAGCGGCCCAGCGGTTTCAAGCCCTTGCGCTCGGCTTCGGCCTCGTCCATCACCACGCAGGCGCCGGCGCCGTCGGAGAACTGGCTGGCGTTGCCGGCGGTGATCACGCCACCGGGCAGCGCCGGGCGGATGCCGCTGATGCCTTCCTTGGTCGTGCCTTCGCGGATGCCTTCGTCCTGCGACACCGTCACTTCCTTGGTGCGCAGGCCCATGACCGGGTCGGCCACGCCGGCCAGCACGGTGATGGGGGCGATCTCGTCGTCAAACTTGCCGGCGGCGCGCGCGGCGGCGGCCCTTTGCTGGCTGGCGGCGCCGTACTCGTCCATGGCGTCGCGGCCGATGTTGTAGCGCTTGGCGACCTGCTCGGCGGTCTGCAGCATGCTCCAGTAGATGGCGGGCACCTTGGCTTCGAGGGCCGGGTCTTTCATCATGTGCAGGTTCATTTCCTGCTGCACGCAGGAGATGCTTTCGACGCCGCCGGCGACGTAGGTCGTGCCTTCGCCCGCGATGATGCGTTGCGCGGCCAGCGCGATGGTCTGCAGGCCGGACGAGCAAAAGCGGTTGACGGTCATGCCCGACACGGTGACCGGGCAGCCGGCCATCAGCGCGATCTGGCGGCCGATGTTGGCGCCGGTGGCGCCTTCGGGGTTGGCGCAGCCCATGATCACGTCTTCAACCTCACCCGCGTCGATGCCGGCGCGCGCAATCGCGTGCTGCACCGCGTGGCCGCCGAGCGTGGCGCCGTGGGTCATGTTGAAAGCACCTTTCCAGCTCTTGGTCAGCGGGGTGCGGGCGGTGGAAACGATAACGGCCGATGTCATTGAATACTCCTGAATTTATAGCTGGCTGCGCAGATGGCTGTAGGGCTAGAGGCGGATTTCAATTGAAAGTCTTGCCTTCGGCCACGAGCTTTTGCAGCAGCGGCGCCGGCTCCCAGAAGCTGGCGTCGTCGTTCGGGTTGCGCGCGAAGCGCTTCATGCTTTCGGCCACGTTGAACAGGCCCACCTGGTCGGCGTAGCGCATCGGGCCACCGCGCCAGATCGGGAAGCCGTAGCCCGTCAAATACACCATGTCGATATCGCTGGCCTTGCTGGCGATGCCGTCTTCCAGGATGTGGGCGGCTTCGTTGACCAGCGAATACACCAGGCGCTCAACAATCTCCTGGTCGCTGATCTTGCGCGGGGTGATGCCCAAGGCCTTGCGGTGGTCCTCGATCATCTTGTTCACCACCTCACTCGGGATCGCATCGCGCTTGCCCGCTTGGTAGTCGTACCAGCCGGCGCCGGTCTTCTGGCCAAAGCGGCCCAGCTCGCACAGCTTGTCGGCGGTGGCGCTGTACTTCATGCCCGGCTTTTCGACGGCGCGGCGCTTGCGGATCGCCCAGCCGATGTCGTTGCCGGCCAAATCGCCCATGCGGAACGGGCCCATGGCGAAGCCGAATTTCTCGATCGCCTTGTCGACCTGCTGCGGCGTGGCGCCTTCGTCCAACATGAAGCCGGCCTGGCGGCTGTACTGCTCGATCATGCGGTTGCCGATGAAGCCGTCGCACACGCCCGACACCACGGCCGTCTTCTTGATCTTCTTGGCGATGCCCATCACCGTGGCCAGCACGTCCTTGGCGGTGGCCTTGCCACGCACCACTTCCAGCAGCTTCATCACGTTGGCCGGGCTGAAGAAGTGCATGCCGACCACGTCCTGCGGGCGCTGGGTGAAGGCGGCGATCTTGTCCACGTCCAGCGTCGAGGTGTTGGACGCCAGGATGGCGCCGGCCTTGGCCACTTCGTCCAGCTTCTTGAAGACCTGCTCTTTCACGCCCAGCTCTTCAAACACCGCTTCGATGATGAGGTCGGCGTCTTTCAGATCGGCGTAGTCCAGCGTGGTCTTGAGCAGGGCCATGCGCTGCTCGTACTTGTCGGCTTTCAGCTTGCCCTTCTTGACCTGGGCTTCGTAGTTCTTCTTGATCGTGGCGACGCCGCGGTCCAGCGCTTCCTGCTTGGTCTCCAGCATCGTGACCGGGATGCCGGCGTTCAGGAAGTTCATGGCGATGCCGCCACCCATGGTGCCAGCGCCGATCACGCCCACGGTCTTCACGTCGCGCGGCTTGACGTCGCTGCCCACGTCGGGAATTTTGGAAGCGGCGCGCTCGGCCGCGAAGATGTGGCGCAGCGCCTTGCACTCGGGCGTCTGCATCAGGTTGGTGAAGATCTCACGCTCGCGCGCCAGGCCTTCGTCAAATTTGTACTTGGTGGCGATCTCGACCGCGTCCACGCACTTCACGGGCGCGGGGAAGTTCTTGGCCATGCCCTTGACCATGTTGCGTGCGAACTGGAAGTACGCGTCGCCCTGCGGGTGCTTGCACGGCAGGTTGCGCACCAGCGGCAGCGCGCTGCCGTCGGCGTGCTGGGCCGCGACCTTCTGCGCCAGGGCAACGGCTTCGTCCGTCAGCGATTCGGGTGTGGCGCTGAGTTGGTCGAACAGCTTCTGGCCCGGCAGGCCGGCCAGCACGTCGCTGTTGACCGGCTCGCCACTGACGATCATGTTCAGCGCGGTTTCGACGCCCAGCACGCGCGGCAGGCGCTGCGTACCGCCGGCGCCGGGGATCAGGCCCAGCTTGACTTCCGGCAGCGCCACCTTGGTGCCCGGCGCGGCGATGCGGTAGTGCGCGCCCAGGGCCAGCTCCAGCCCGCCGCCCATGACCACCGAATGCACGGCAGCGACGACCGGTTTTTGCGAATTCTCGACCGCGAGGATGACCGACAGCAGGATCGGCTCGCGCATGGCTTTGGTGATGTCGTTGAATTCGCGGATGTCCGCGCCGCCGGAAAACGCCTTGCCTGCGCCGGTGAGCACGATGGCCTTGACGGCCGGGTCGTTGTTGGCCTTTTCCAGGGCGTTGGTGATGCCCACCCGTGTGTCGTAACCCAGGCCGTTGACCGGCGGGTTGTTCAGGGTGATGACGGCCACGTCTCCTTGGACTTTGTACTCAGCGGTCATGGATGCGAATTCCTCTGGGTTATGCAACGAAGCGAACGATACAACGCGGAGGCGCCGTACCCAAAATCAACTGTCCATTGTGGAAGATGCGCCGGGGCCCCGCAACGGCGAATGTCGCCGCAGGGACAAGCGCCGGCCGGGTATGGGGGCGCTCAACCGATATTCAAGCCAAATCAGGCTCTGGCCCTAGTATCACCAGCGCGGGCAGCTAGACTATTGATAGCGAAATGGCATGGCAGGCAGGCCGTGCACACACGTACGCAAGGCCAAGCCGGCCCGCTGACTGACCCAGCGCGGCCGGATCAGACCTCCAGCCATTCCTTGCGCGTCGTTGCGTCGGCGCGCAACTGGTCGGGCGTGCCATCGAACACGATGCTGCCGTGGCCCATGACCAGGGTGCGGTCGGAGATGTGCATGGCGATGGTCAGCTTTTGCTCGATCAGCAGCACCGAAATTCCCCGGTCCTTCAGCTTCTTCAGGTAGTCGCCCACCAGCTCGACGATCTTGGGCGCCAGGCCCTCGGTCGGCTCGTCGATGATGATGAGGTCCGGGTCGCCCATCAGCGTGCGGCACAGCGTCAGCATCTGTTGTTCGCCACCGGACATCACGCCCGCCTCGGTGTTCTGCCGCTCCTGCAGGCGCGGGAACATGGCGTACATGTCATCGTAGGTCCAGCGGCTGGTCTTCTTGCCGCCCTTTTCGCCCAGCATCAGGTTCTGGTGCACCGTGAGGCGAGGAAAGACGTCGCGCGACTCGGGCACGTAACCCAGGCCGAGCTTGGCGATCTCGTAAGACTTGCGGCGCAGCAGCGACTGGCCCTTCCAGTCGATCGTGCCTTCGGCGTGGACCAGGCCCATGATGGCCTTGGCGGTGGTGGAACGGCCGGATCCGTTGCGCCCCAAGAGCGCCACGATCTCGCCCGGCTGCACGTCGAAATTGACGCCGTGCAGCACATGGCTCTTGCCGTAGTAAGCGTGCAGGTCCTGGACTTTCAACATGCTCAATGCCCCTGTGCCTGCGCGTCGGCGACGGACGATCCGAGGTAGGCCTCCTGCACGCGCGCGTTGGCGCGCACGGCCTCGGGCGTGTCGAAGGCGATGACTTCACCGTAGACCACCACGGCGATCTTGTCGGCCAGGCCGAACACCACGCCCATGTCATGCTCCACGGTCAGCAGCGTCTTGCCCTGCGTGACCTGGCGGATCAGCTCGATGAAGTGGCGCGTTTCGCTCTTGCTCATGCCGGCGGTGGGTTCGTCCAGCAGGATCACGTCGGCACCGCCGGCGATGGTCACACCGATCTCCAGCGCGCGCTGCTCGGCGTACGGCAGGTTGGTGGCGAGCACGTCGCGCTTGTGTTCCAGCTGGATCATGCGCAGCAGCTCTTCGGTGCGCGCGTTGGCGTCGTGCATGCGCGAGAGAAAGCGCAAGAAGGTGTAGCGGTAGCCCAGCTTCCACAGCACGGCGCAGCGCAGGTTCTCGAACACGCTGAGCTTGGGGAAGATGTTGGTGATCTGGAAGCTGCGCGACAGCCCCATGCGGTTGATCTCGTACGGCTTCTTGCCGTCGATACGCTGGCCGTTGAGCAGCACCTCGCCGCTGGTAGGCGTGAGGCGCCCGCTGATCAGGTTGAACAGCGTGGACTTGCCCGCGCCGTTGGGCCCGATGATGGCTACGCGCTCACCCGGGCGCACCGCCAGGTTGGCGCCGCGGATGATTTGCGTCTTGCCAAAGCTCTTGTGCAGGTCTTTGAGCTCGATCGCGTAGTTGTCTTGGGTGGCGACGGGCGCGTTCATACCGGCGCTCCTTCGGCGACGCGCGCGGCATTTTCGATCTCGGCCTGCACCTCTCCCCAGCGCGCGGCGTACACACGCCGCGCACGGTCGAGCAGAAACACCCCGACGGCGAACACCGCGCCCGCCGCAACCCAGTGCGCGGCGCTGTGGGCGTGCAGCGTCAAACCGAGGTAATGCACGTCATCGCCCATCGCGCCGTTGAGCTGCAGGTGGTAAACCATTTCGATCATCGCGCCAGCACCGGCCAGCACAACGAGGGCCGCCGCAATGACCGCCAGCAGGCTGGGCCACACGCGGCCAAACTTGCCGTACGCGGCCACGCGCACGTTCATCATGATCAGGCTGGCGATGCCGCCGGGTGCATACATCACCATGAAGACAAAGATCAGGCCCAGGTACAGCAGCCAGGCTTTCGTGAGCTCAGACAGCAGCACCGACGCCAGGACCATCAGCACGCCGCCAATAATGGGCCCGAAGAATACCGTCGCACCCCCCAGGAAGGTGAACAGCAGGTAGCTGCCCGAGCGCACCGGCCCCACCACCTCGGCCGTGACCAACTCGAACTGCAGCGCGCCCAGCCCCCCTGCAATGCCGGCAAAAAAGCCGGCCACGATAAACGACAGGTAGCGCACGCGCTGGCTGCTGTAGCCGATGAATTCCACCCGCTCGGGGTTGTCGCGCACCGCGTTCAGCATGCGCCCAAGCGGTGTCTGCGTGAAGGCGTACATCGCCGCCACGCTGATGAAGGCGTAAAGCGCGATCAGGTAGTACAGCTGCCGCGCCGGGCCGAAGGTGATGCCCATCACCGGCTCACCGACCACGCGGTTGCCCGACACGCCCGCCTCGCCGCCGAAAAACTCGGGAATCATCAGCGACATGGCGAACACCAACTCGGCGATGCCCAGGGTGATCATGGCGAAGGTGGTGCCGGACTTCTTCGTCGTGACGTAACCCAGCAGCGCGGCAAAGAACACCCCCGCCAAGCCGCCCACCAGGGGGATCAGGCTGACCGGGATGTGCCAACGCCCGGCCGACACCGCGTTCAGCACGTGGATGGCGGCGTACGAGCCGAGGCCGGAGTAAACGGCGTGCCCGAAACTCAGCATGCCGCCCTGCCCCAGCAGGATGTTGTAGGACAGGCAGGCGATGATGGCGATGCCCATCTGCGCCAGCATGGTGACGCCCAGGTTGCTCGAGAAAACGAGCGGCGCCACGATCAACACCAGGGCAAAGCCGCCCCAGATGAGCGCGCGGCGCACGTTGAAGCGCGCGGTGGAAGCTGCGGTCGTCATATGCTCAGGTCTCCCTCGCGCCCAAGAGCCCGCGCGGGCGGAAGATCAGGATCAGCACCAGAAACAGGTACGGCAGGATGGGTGCCACTTGCGACAGCGTGAGCTTGAGCACGGAGTTATTGCGCAGCGCGTCGCTGAGCTGCAGGCCCACCTGGTCGGCGAAGCTCAGGAAGGAATAGTCGATCGCCACGGCAAAAGTCTGGATCACGCCGATCAGAACCGAAGCGACGAAAGCGCCGGCCAGCGAGCCCATGCCGCCCACAACCACGACCACGAAGATGATCGAGCCCACCGTGGCCGCCATCGCGGGCTCGGTGACGAAGGTGCTGCCACCAATCACGCCCGCCAGGCCGGCCAGCGCCGTGCCGGCGCCGAACACCAGCATGAACACCCGTGGCACGTTGTGGCCCAGGGCTTCAACCATGTCCGGGTGCGTCAGCGCGGCCTGGATCACGTAGCCAATGCGCGTGCGCGTCAGCAGCAGCCAGATGCCGACCAGCATCAGCACCGCCACCACCATCATCAGCGCGCGCGTCGCTGGGAAGGGCGAGCACACGATGCGCACCGCCGCGTCGGCCGCGCGGCAAGCACCGTCTGGCGCGGCGCCCCAGACCAGGCGCATGCCGTCCACCGAGCTGTTGATGAGGGTGAAGGCCGGCCCTTGCAGGATCGAGGGCGGGCGGAACTCCACCGCCGGGCGACCCCAGATCAGCTGAACCACCTCCAAGATGATGTAGGACAGACCGAAGGTCACCAGCAGTTCGGGCACGTGCCCGAACTTGTGCACCTTGCGCAGGCTGTAGCGCTCAAACAGCGCACCCAGCAAGCCAACGACCAGCGGGGCCACGATCAGTGCCGGCCAGAAACCGATGATGCCGGACAAGGTGTAGCCGATGTAGGCCCCCAGCATGTAGAAGCTGGCGTGGGCAAAATTCAGCACGCCCATCATGCTGAAGATCAGCGTCAGGCCCGAGCTGAGCATGAACAACAGCAAGCCGTAGCTCAAGCCGTTGAGCATGGAGATGATGAAAAACTCCATCCAGAAAGCCCTTGTCGATCAGTACGAGCGCTGCACCGCCGATCAGCCAGGCGGCGCGCTGCCATATTGGAAAGGATAAGCGCACGCCCGACCGGCGTCGCGCGTACGCTGTTCGCGCCGCCCGCTGGGGCGAAGCGACAGGTCAAACGGGCCGCTCAGGACGGCCGCTTCATCGCGCAGCTGGTGGGCGTGCTCGACACGTAGGATGGGTACTCAGCCACCGGCACCAGGGTCATGCCGGTGTTTTCAGGGCTGTAGGGGTACTTGCCGCCGGCCTTTTGCCAGACCGTCACGAACAACGGCTGTTGCAACTGGTGATCGGTCTTGCGCATTTCCACGTCGCCGTTGTAGCTCTTGTACTTCAGGCCTTCCAGCGCCTTGGCCACTTTCACGGGGTCGGTCGACTTGGCGTTGGCCATGGCCTGCGTCAAGCCGATGAAGGCGGCCGGCACGGCACCGGTGAACATGTCGTCCTTGAAGCGCGCCTTGAAGCCTTCCATCCACTTGCCCATCTCGCCGCCCATGTTGTAGTGCGAATAGGCCACCTGGAACACCTTCCCCTCGCCGGTGCTGCCCAACGCCGTGGGCGTGCCGGTCACGCCGGTGTAGTAGGTGAAGAACTTGCCGTCGTAGCCACCTTCCTTGGCCGCCTTGATCAGCAGCGCCAGGTCGGAGCCCCAGTTGCCGGTGATCACCGTGTCGGCGCCCGATGCCTTGATCTTGGCGATGTAGGGCGCAAAGTCGCGCACCTGCGCCAGCGGGTGAAGGTCTTCGCCGACGATTTGGACGTCCGGGCGCTTGCGCTTGAGCGCTTCCTTGGCGTACTTGGCGACCTGCTGGCCGTGCGAATAGTTCTGGTTGAGCAGGTAGACCTTGTGAACGTCCTTCTGATCCTTCATGAAGGTGGTCATGGCCTCGATCTTCATCGAGGTGTCGGCGTCGAAGCGAAAGTGCCAGTAGTTGCACTTGCTGTTGGTGAAGTCCGGATCGACCGCGGCGTAGTTGAGGTACAGCATCTCCTTGCCAGGGTTGCGCTCGTTGTGCTTGGTGATGCCGTCGATCAGCGCCGCCGCTACCGACGAGCCATTGCCCTGCGCCACGTAGCGCACGCCCTGATCGATGGCGGCCTTGAGCGCGTTGGCGCTGTCAGCAGGGCTCAGCTTGTTGTCGAACGCGACGATTTCGAACTTGACGCCCGCCGGGTTGCTCTTGCTGAACTCGTCGGCGAAGTACTGCCAGCTGCGCATCTGGTTGGTGCCGAGCGGGCCCATCAGACCGGTTTGCGGGTCGATGAGGGCGATCTTGACGGTCTCGCCTTTCTGCGCCTGCGCGGCCGTCAGGGCCGCCAGTATGGCCGCACCGGCCAGCACCTTCACTGCAAACTTCATTGTCGGGACTCCTAGCGTTGTGTCGATGGCAAACAGTCCGCAGGGTACGTGCCCCGACCCACGAAACACAGCCGGGCTTTCCCGAAGACGTGTCGCCGACGCGTCAACTCTCCGGGGCATCGCCCGCCACGTCAGAGCGAGGGCAGTTGGTAGTCCTTGAGCTGCTCGCGCAGCTTGGTCTTGAGCATCTTGCCGGTGGCGCCCAGCGGAATGGCGTCGACAAACACCACGTCGTCCGGAATCTGCCACTTGGCCATCTTGCCTTGGAAGAACGCCAGCAGTTCTTCGCGCGTGAGCTGCGCGCCTGGCTTGAGCGCGACGGCCACGATCGGACGCTCGTCCCACTTCGGGTGCGGCATGCCAATGCAGGCGGCCATCGCCACCGCCGGGTGGGCCATGGCCGTGTTTTCAACGTCGATCGAGCTGATCCATTCACCGCCCGACTTGATCACGTCCTTGCTGCGGTCGGTGATCTGCATGAAGCCGTCCGCGTCGATGGTGGCCACGTCACCGGTCGGGAACCAGCCATCGACCAGCGGGTCGCCGCCCTCGCCCTTGAAGTAGGTGCCCAGAATCCAATGGCCCTTGACGTACAAATCACCGTAAGTCGAACCATCCCAGGGCTGCCCCTGGCCGTCCGCACCGACGATCTTCATGTCCACGCCGTAGATGGCGCGCCCCTGCTTCACGCGCAGCCGGTTGCGCTCGTCCTCGCTCAGAGCGTTGTGCTTTTCCTTCAGCGTGCACAGCGTGCCCAGCGGACTCATCTCGGTCATGCCCCAGGCGTGCAGCACCTCGACGCCGTAGTCCTCGCGGAAGGCGGTGATCATGGCCGGCGGACAGGCCGAGCCGCCGATCACGGTGCGCTTGAGGCTGGAGAACTTCAGCTTGTTCTGGCCCGCATAGGCTAAGAGCATCTGCCACACGGTGGGCACACCCGCGGCGAACGTCACCTGCTCAGCCTCGATCAGCTCGTACACCGACTTGCCGTCCAGCGCCGGGCCGGGAAAGACCAGCTTGCTGCCCACCAGCGCCGCCGAATACGGCAGGCCCCAGGCGTTGACGTGGAACATGGGCACGACCGGCAGCGCCGAATCGGCGGCGCGCAGGCCCATCACGTCCGGCAGCGCGGCGGCATAGGCGTGCAGCACGGTCGAGCGGTGGCTGTACAGCGCGCCCTTGGGGTTGCCAGTGGTGCCGCTCGTGTAACACAGGCTGGACGCTGTGTTTTCGTCGAACACCGGCCACGTGTAGTCGGGCGACTGGGCGCCAATCCAGGCTTCGTAGCTGACCAGGTTGGGAATGCCCGTGTCCTGCGGCAGCTTGTCGGCGTCGCACAGCGCGACCCAGCGCTTCACGGTCTTGCAGTGCGCGTGGATGCCCTGAATGATCGGCAGGAAGGTCGTGTCGAAGCAGACGATCTGGTCTTCGGCATGGTTGGCGATCCAGGCGATCTGCTCGGGCAGCAGGCGCGGATTGATGGTGTGCAGCACGCGCTCGGAGCCGCTGACGCCGTAGTACAGCTCGAGGTGGCGGTAGCCGTTCCAGGCCAGTGTGCCCACGCGGTCGCCCGCCTGCAGGCCCTCGGCATCCAGCGCCTTGGCCACTTGCTTGGCGCGGCGCTGCACGTCGGCCCAGGTGTAACGGTGGATGTCGCCCTCAACCCGGCGCGAAACGACCTGGCCATCGCCATGGTGGCGCGCTGCAAAGTCGATCAGGCTGGAAATCAAGAGCGGGTGTTGCTGCATCAGGCCAAGCATGCGGTCTCCAAATGTGTCTAAAGGGAAAGCAGTCGAGCATCGTAATCCAGCCTTCGCGGAGTGCCCGCGCGCCGGCGACAGTCCACATCGTCAAATGCCTTTTTGCGCCGTGATGCGGCGCTGGCTGGCGCGGCTTGGGGACTGTTGGTATTCATCCAAATTGGACATAAACCCCCAGGGGTTTAATGACAGCCAGCGAAATTGGCGCTAACTTACGTGTGTTTCAAGCTGTGACTTCAATTCCTTTCAGGAGACTTGTTGTATGCGCGCCGATTTGGCCCCGAAGACCTTCGCTCCCCGACGCAGATCCCTTCTCCGACTGGCCGCCGCGGCCAGCGTTTTCCCGTTGGGCCTGAACCTGAGGGCTCAAAGCAATTTGTTACGGATCGGCAGCAGCGTGGACACCAGCGGGGTCGAAAAGATCAACGGGCTGGCGCTGCACCAGGGCGCCTTGGCGTACTTCACCGCGCTCAACCGGGCCGGGGGCATCCACGGCGCGCAGGTCGAGCTGCAGGTGGCCGACGACAAGTTCACGCCGGATTTGGCCAAGGCCAACGCGCTGAAGTACGTGGCCGACTCCTCCGTGCTGGCCATCCTGCACCCGCAGGGCACGCGCCAATCGGCCGCGATGATGGACGCCGTCACCACCCTGGCGCTGGTCGGTCCCAACACCGGCAACGTCAGCCTGCGCAAGAAAGCTTCGCCCAACACCTTCTGGGTGCGCGCCAATTTCGACCAGGAGATGGACCGCCTGATCTCGCAGGCGGCCGTGCTGGGCATCAACCGCATCGGCCTGATCCATTCCAACGACCCGCTGGGCCAGGCGCTGCTGGCCGGTTACAAGCTGGCGTTGGGCAAGGCCAAGCTGGAGCCAGCGGTGATCGGCGTCACCCCCAGCACCAACAGCATGGAAGTCGAAGCCGCCGCCCAGCAGGTCGCTGCCGCCAAGCCGCAGATGGTCATCCTGGGCCTGGCCGGCACGGGCCCGGCCACGGTGCGCGCGCTGCGCAAGGCCGGCTCGGCCGCGTCGGTGTACGGGCTGTCGATCGCCTCGGGCTCCTTCGCCACCATGGGGGCCGAAGGCCGCGGGCTGGCGTTTTCGGTCATCGTGCCCACGCCCAATTCACCGCGCCACGCGATCGTGCGCCGCTACCAGGCCGACATGGCGGCGGTGGGCAAAAGCAACGAACTGTCCACCACCAGCCTGGAAGGCTACGTCAACGCCATGGTGCTGGCCGAAGGCCTGCGCCGCGCCGGCCCCGCACCCAGCCGCGCCGCCGTCATCAACGGCCTGGCCGGGCTGGACAACTACGACGTGGGCGGCATGCAGTTCACCTTTGGCCGCACCAACCGCGAAGGCTGCTCGTTTGTCGACATCGCCACCATCGGCGCGCGTGGGCAGCTGATCGCCTGAGCCGGCTGGCGGCTCGCCAAAGGCCATTTCTGTAAAGAATCGGCCGTCAGCCCTACAACCATCTGCGCGGTCAGCTATTACATCGGTAGCATAACAGGGTGCCACGGCACCCTTTTTTCATGGGCTGTGCACCGGTCGGGCACGGCCGAAACGCAGGACTTTCGCCCGGTGCTGCACGGCCCGCGTGCCAAGACCGACTTTCCAAAGGGCTGTCCGCCCCGCGCCCGCGGTGCGGCGTCCGAACGCGGGACAATTGACCTATGTTGTTGTCCACAGACACTTTTTTGGCGCCCGGGTCAGCCCCGGAGCGGCTCTGGCTCAACCGCTTTGCCGGCCTGGGCCCCACGTTCTACAGCCACGTTGCCGCGGCGCCGCTGCGCGATCCGTACTGGGTCGCGCGCAGCGACGCGCTGGCGCGCGACCTGGGCCTGCCGGCCGACTGGGCCACGCCCGAGGCCTTGCAAGCCCTGGCCGGCAACACCGTGCTGCCGGGCAGCGCGCCGCTGGCCAGCGTCTACAGCGGCCACCAGTTCGGCGTGTGGGCCGGGCAGCTGGGCGACGGGCGCGCGCTGCTGCTGGGCGAGGTAGCCACACCTTCCGGCGAATCGCTGGAAGTGCAGCTCAAAGGCGCGGGCCTCACGCCGTATTCCCGCATGGGCGACGGGCGCGCCGTGCTGCGCTCGTCGATCCGCGAATTCCTGTGCAGCGAAGCCATGCACGGCTTGGGCGTCCCGACCACGCGCGCGCTGTGCGTGGTCGGCTCGGACCAGCCGGTGCGGCGCGAAGAGATCGAGACCGCCGCCGTCGTCACCCGCACGGCGCCCAGCTTTATCCGCTTCGGGCACTTCGAGCACTTCAGCCACGGCGGCGACCACGACGCCCTGCGCCAGCTGGCCGATTTCGTCATCGACCATTTCTATCCCGACGCACGCGGCGCCGCCAACCCCTACGCCGCGCTGCTGGAGGCGGTCACGCGCCGCACCGCCGCCATGGTGGCGCAGTGGCAGGCCGTGGGCTTCACGCACGGGGTGATGAACACCGACAACATGAGCATCCTGGGCCTGACGGTGGACTACGGCCCGTTCCAGTTTCTGGACGGGTTTGATCCCAACCACATCGGCAACCATTCCGACCACCAGGGCCGTTACACCTATGCGCGCCAGCCGCAGATCGCGCACTGGAACCTGTTTGCCCTGGGCCAGGCGCTGCTGCCGCTGATCGGCGACCACGACACGGCCATGGCGGCGCTGGAGCCCTACAAGACCGCCCTGCCCGCCGAGCTGGACGCGCGCTTTGCCGCCAAGCTGGGTTTTGCGCACGCCAGCGCACCGGTCAACGCCGTGGTGAACGACCTGCTGAAGCTGATGGCCGCCGAGCGCACCGACTTCACCATCGCCTGGCGCACGCTGGCGCGCCACCTGGCCGGCGCGCCGGCCGATACGGTGCAGGCGCTGTTCCACGACCGCGCCGCCGCCGACCGCATCTTGCTACAATTGCAGGAGCTGCCCGCGCAGGTGGGTGGTGGGCCAGACGCCGATTTGGCACTCAAATCCAACCCGGCCTTCATCCTGCGCAACTATCTGGGCGAACAAGCCATCGCGCTGGCGAAACAAAAAGACTTTTCCATGGTCCAAGACCTGCTCACCGTGCTGGAGCGCCCGTTT
This sequence comes from Pseudomonadota bacterium, assembly GCA_023442945.1. Taxonomy (GTDB): domain Bacteria; phylum Pseudomonadota; class Gammaproteobacteria; order Burkholderiales; family Burkholderiaceae_C; genus Ottowia. The sequence continues at coordinate 183,850 of JAEZWW010000005.1, forward strand.
GACGAGCACCCCGCACACGCCGCCTGGGCCGGTTTCCCGCCGGACTGGGCCGACCACATCGAGATCAGCTGCTCATCATGACCCACCCCGTCCAAAAAACCGATGCCGAATGGCGCCAACTGCTGGCCGACAAACAGGCCGAGCCCGGCGCCTACCAGGTCACCCGCCACGCCGCGACCGAGCGGCCCTACACCGGCAAGTACGAACAGCACTGGGCCGACGGCAGCTACCACTGCATGTGCTGCGGCGCCAAGCTGTTCGAATCCGACACCAAGTTCGACGCCGGCTGCGGCTGGCCCAGCTTCTCGCTGGCGATTCCCGGCGCCATCGAAGAGCGGCGCGACGTCAGCCACGGCATGGTGCGCGTCGAAACCGTCTGCGCCAACTGCGGCGCCCACCTGGGCCACGTCTTCCCCGACGGCCCGACCGACACCGGCCTGCGCTACTGCATGAATTCGGCCGCCCTGGACTTCGAGCCGCAGAAGTAAGCAGCATGCCCTCGCCCGCCGACATCGCTGCCAAGTTCAGATCGCTGGATGTGCACGACGACACGGTAGAGGGTGTGACCGTCTGCCCTGGCGCCAAGCGCGGCGGTAAGACGGTGGTGACGCTGACCCTGTTCCGGCACTGGGAGGGCACGAGGCGTCTGCTGACGCTGTCCGGTTGCGCCAACGTCGCCTTTGATCTGGACGCCGACGTGCTGCGCGACAACGCGCCCAACAACACCAGCTCGCTCGACGCAACTGCGGACATTGACAAACTCCAAGCCCTGATGCGCACACAGCGCAAGTCGTGGAACGTCAGCTACGAGCCCACCATCGACCCGCTGCCCCTAAAGTTGACGAATGCGTCAAAGCTGGTGTTGTTCAAGGTTCGGCTCTTTGGCGGCAACCTGCGCGTGGCGGCGCGAAGCTTCAGCCTCAAACCTGCGCCGTGACAGCGTCGCCCTCTTACAAAGCCTCCGCTGCCCAACGGTAAACTGCCGGCCCAGATGAAAGCCCTGCTCGACTTCCTGCCCATCCTGCTGTTCTTCGGTGCCTACAAGCTGTGGGGCATTTACCCCGCCACCGGGGTGCTGATGGCGGCCACCGCGGCGCAGATGGCCATCCTCTACGCCATCGACAAGAAGCTGTCGACCATGCACAAGGCCACGCTGGCCTTGATCCTGATCTTCGGCACGCTCACCCTGGTGCTGCAGGACGACCGCTTCATCAAGTGGAAGCCGACCGTGCTGTACGCCGCCATGGCGGTCGCGCTGGCCGTGGCGCTGTGGGTGTACCGCAAGAACTTCCTGAAGATCATGCTGGGCAGCCAGCTCAACCTGCCCGACCCGGTCTGGAACCGCCTCACGGTGGCCTGGATGGTCTATTGCCTGTTCATGGCCGCCATCAACGGGTATGTCGCCGCCTTCTGGACCACCGACGCCTGGGCCAACTTCAAGCTGTGGGGCTACGTCTTCCCGGTCGCCTTCATCATCGGCCAGGGCTTTTACGTCGCCCGTCACCTGCAGGAAGACCCCGCCCTGCCCACGTCCACCACCGACGGCAGCACCCCGCCCGGAGGCCAGGGATGAGCACCGAACAAAACACGCTGGCCGACCGCATGGCCGACACCCTGCGCCAGGCCTTGGCGCCCACCGCGCTCGAGGTGATCGACGAAAGCTGGGAACACGCCGGCCACGCCGGCGCCAACGGCACCGGTTTCGGCACGCACTTTCGGGTGCGCATCGCCTCGCCGCGCTTTGACGGTATCAACCGCGTCGGACGCCACCGGCTGGTGTACGAGGCGCTGCAGCCCTACATCGACCGTGACGGCGTCCACGCCCTGGCCATCGAGACGCGATAATCCCGTTTTTCTGCCCGGCCGCGCTGGCCGGGGCTTCCGGTCTTGCGACCACCTTCCTGCGCAACCCATGAATCAAAAACTTCTGTCCGTCTCCGTGGCCGCCCTGCTGGCCGGCACCCTGGCGCTGCCCGCTGTGGCGCAGAACGTCGCCATCGTCAACGGCAAGCCCGTGCCCAAGACCCGCCTGGAAGCGCTGGAAGCCCAGGTCAAGGCCCAGGCCGCGCGCACCGGCCAGCCCGTGCCGCCCGAAGTCACGCAGCAGCTGCGCGACGAAGTCATCGCCCGCGAAGTCTTCATGCAAGAGGCCGAGCGCCGCGGCATCCAGGGCACCGACGCCTACCGCAAGAACATGGAACTGGCGCGCCAGAGCGTCATGATCAACGCCTTGTTCGAAGACTTCAAAGCCAAGAACGAAGTGACCGACGCGGAAGCCAAGGCCGAGTACGACCGCCTGGTCGCGTCGCAAGCCCCGGCCGCCGGCACCAAGGAAATCAAGGCGCGCCACATCCTGGTCGAAAAAGAAGCCGAAGCCAAGGACCTGATCGCCCAGATCAAGAAGGGCGCCAAGTTTGAAGACCTGGCCAAGAAAGCCTCCAAAGACCCGGGCTCCGGCGCGCAAGGCGGCGACCTGGGCTGGTCCAACCCGAGCAGCTACGTGCCCGAGTTCGCCGAAGCCATGTCCAAGCTGAAAAAGGGCGAGATGACCGATGCACCGGTCAAGACGCAGTTCGGCTACCACGTGATCCGCGTGGACGACACGCGCGACGCCAAGGCGCCCGAGGCGCCCAAGTTCGAGGACGTGAAGGCCCAGGTCAAGCAGCAGATGGAACAGCAGAAGCTGGCCAAATTCCAGGAAGACCTGCGCACCAAGGCCAAGATCGAATAAGGCGGTCGGCGGCGCAGCGCGCCGCGTTTGAGCGCCGCAACAGGGCAGGCTCCGTTCAGGACCCTGCCCTTTTCTTGGCCCTATCTACTTCTGATTTGATAGCTGGCCGCGCTGGTGGTAGTAGGGCCAGCGGTCGATTTTTCTTGAAAACCGCCGCCCCACCCGTTCAAACCCGCCCCGCCAGCCAGGTCCACGCCGTCAGCGCGCCGATCAGCACCGGCTGGTGCAGCATGTAGTAACTCAGACTCCAGCGGCCCAGCCAGCCCAGCGCCGCACCCGTGCGACCCGGCGGCTGCGCCAGCGCGCCCGGCGCACGCGCCTGCAGCCACTGCGCGGCGCCCACGCCCCACCACATCACGCCCAGCCAGGGCAACAGCGGCACAAAGTCCTCGGTCGGCGGCTTGTGGGTGACAAAGCCCAGCCAGTTGAGCCAGCGGCTGTCGAACGCCGCCGCCAGCGCGCCCGGCGGCTGGGCCTGCAGCCAGGCGCTTCCCAGCGGGCCTGCCGCCACCAGCAACGTGCCCAGCCCCCAGGGCCACGCGCCGCCCAGGCCGCGCAGCAGCGCCCAGCGGGTGATCAGCAGCATCACCGCCATGCCGTGCAGCACGCCAAAGCTGATCCAGCTGTGCGGAAACATCCACCACGACCCCACCGTCACCAGCAGCGCGCAGCCGGCCACCTGGGCCCAGCGCCGCCAAAAGCGCGGCCAGCCCTGCCCCGCCCGCACCGCCAGCGCCTGGCCCATGCCCGCCGTCAGCAAAAACAGGCCGACGATGCCGGTGCGCTGCCAAGTCCAGAACGGGTCGAAGTAAAAGTCCTGCGGGCGGACCAGGTGGAAGTGGTTGAGGTCGAAGACGAAGTGGTAGACCGTCATCCACACCATCGCCAGCCCGCGCAGCGCGTCCACGCGGCCCAGCCGACCGGGCGTTCGCGCGGAGGCGGCAAGCGGGGCGGCGCGGGCCATGGCGGGCATTGGAGCGGCTGGAAGGTGCGGTAAAGGGGGTGAAATCAGGGCGAATTCGGCGCGAAATCGGTGACCAAGGCGCGGTCTGTCGGTGCGCGCTGCAAGCCCTGTGCTCAGGCCGCGCATGCCGGTGTAGGAGATCGCCTCAAGCCGCGATCTTAGCGGCTCAACGCGCGGGATCGGGCCTAGCATCGGGGCATTGTTGCTATTGTCGTCAGAGCAGACGGCGCGCGCCACGGCGCGATCCGCCTGCGGTTTGCATGTCACCGGAACCCGTTTACCGCCCCCAAGTGTCCGCCTCCGAGGTGCCGGCGCGCGCCTCCGTGCTGCGTTGGGTCCTCACCCTGCTGATCGCGCTGGCCGCCGTCGCCGCGATGGCGCTGGCCTGGTTGACCTGGAACGACTGGAACCGCTCGCGCGCCTGGGTGTCGGAAGAGGTGTCGCAGGCGTTGGGCCGGCCCTTCGCCATCCGCGGCCCGCTGGACCTGGATTGGGAATGGCCGCAAAAGCGCGGCACCGACTGGCGCCGGTGGATCCCTGGGCCCACCGTGCACGCGCAGGACGTGCTGATCGGCAACCCGCCCGACTTCCCCGCCAAGGCGCCGCACTTTGCGCACATCGGCGCCGTTTCGGCCGACCTGGCGCTGCTGCCGCTGCTGGCGCGCCGCATTGAGATCCGCCGCGTCGCCCTCGACGCGCCTGACGTGCGGTTGGAGCGCCTGAAAGACGCGCGCAACAACTGGACCTTGTCGCTGCCCGAAGCCAAAGACGGCGCCAACGGCCCGCGCTGGCGCGTCGACATTGGCCAGGTGGTGCTGAGCAAGGGGCGCCTGGGCTACGACGACGCGCCGCGCCAGCTCAGCGTGGCCGGTGCGCTGGACACCCTGAAGCCCGAAGACACCCAGGACGGGCGCTACGGCATCGGCTTTGAATTCACCGGCTGGCAGGGCAAGGCGCAGATCCGCGGCAGCGGCAAGGCCGGGCAGTTGCTGTCGCTGAAGGACGAGCAGCTCGACTTCCCGCTGCAGCTGGACGCGCGCGCCGGCCGCATCGCCGCCAAGGCCGAAGGCATCATCGCCAACCCGCGCCAGCTGTCGGGCGTGGATTTCCAGGTCGACCTGCGCGGTGGCAGCCTGGCCGACCTGTACCCGCTGACCGGCATCGTGCTGCCCGACACCCCCGAATTCGCCACCCAAGGGCACCTGGTGGGCACGCTCAAGCAGGGCTCGGCCGTGTGGGACTACCAGAAGTTCACCGGCACCATCGGCCACAGCGACATCGCTGGCGATGTGACCTACACCTCGGCCGAGCCGCGACCGCGCCTCAAGGGCAAGCTGCATTCCAAGCTGCTGCGCCTGGCCGACCTGGGCCCGGTGGTCGGCGCCAAGTCCAACAACCCCGACAAGCCCAAGCGCCCGGGCAAGGTCCTGCCCGACGACCCCTTCGACACCGGCCGCTGGGACAAGATGGATCTGGACCTGCTCTACACCGGCCAGCGCATCGAGCGGCCCCAGGCCGTGCCCATCAACAGCTTGAGCGTGCACGCGCTGCTGGATGGCGGCCAACTCAAGCTGTCGCCGCTGGACTTCGGCGTCGCGGGTGGCCGCTTCAAGACCCAGGTACTGATGAACCCCGCCAGCCAGCCCATGGCCGTGTCGCTGCGCGGCGACGTGCAGGGGCTGAAGCTGTCCGCCCTGTTCCCCAAAGTCGAGTTGATGAAGAAAAGCCTGGGCCGCGTGGACGGCGGCATCGCCATCGACGCGCGCGGCGCCTCCATCGCCCGCATGGCCGCCACCGCCAATGGCGAGCTGCGCCTGTACGTGCGCGACGGCGTGATGAGCCAGCAGCTGCTCGACCTGGCAGGCCTCAACCTGGGCAGCGTCATCGTCGCCAAGCTCTTCGGCACCGACAAGGAAGTGCGCCTGCGCTGCGCGATTGCCGACGTGCCGGTGCGCGACGGCGTCGCCCATCTGCGCAACGTCAAGGTCAATACCGACGACGCGCTGATCGACGTGACCGGCACCGCCAACCTGCGCGACGAGCTGCTGGACATTGGCGTCAACCCCAAGGCGTACGAACTCAAGCTGTTCTCCCTGCGCACGCCGCTGGAAGTCAAAGGCCCGTTCGCCCAGCCCAAGGTCGGCCTGCAGGCTGGCCCGCTGATCGTGCGCGCCGCCGCCGCCGTGGCCGCCCTCGCCGCCGCACCCGGCGCGCTGGCCCTGCTGCCCATCACCGTGCCCGGCGCCGAAGACGACGCCAGCTGCGCCCCGCTGCTGGCCCAGGGCAGCAAGTCGCCCAAGGCCGGCCGGCCCAAGTCGGTAGAGTCCCCTGCCAGCGCCGCCACGGGCGCACCCGCCACCCCGCGCGCCAGTGCGCCGCCCATGCCGGCTGCGGGCGAGTTTTCCGGCGGCGCGCGCTGAGGCGCCGCCGTAGGCACCGTCTGCACGCCACAGCCCCCGCTGGGATAATCCCCGGATGTCCTCCGGCCCCCACCACCTCGAGCTGCTTTCCCCCGCGCGCGACGCCGACATCGGCATCGAAGCCGTCCACCACGGCGCCGACGCCATCTACATCGGCGGCCCCGGCTTTGGCGCGCGCGCCAGCGCCGGCAACAGCGTGGCCGACATCGCCCGCCTGGCCGCGCACGCGCACCGCGTCAACGCGCGCGTGTTTGTCACGCTCAACACCATCCTGCGCGACGACGAGCTAGAGCCCGCGCGCCGCCTGGTCCACCAGCTGTACGACGCCGGCGCCGACGCGTTGATCATCCAGGACATGGGCTTGCTCGAAATCGACCTGCCGCCCATCCAGCTGCACGCCAGCACCCAGACCGACATCCGCACGCCCGAAAAAGCCCGCTTCCTGCAAGACGCTGGCCTGTCGCAGATCGTGCTGGCGCGCGAATTGGACCTGGACCAGATCGCCGCCGTGCGCGACGCGCTCGACCCGTCCCGCTGCAGCATCGAATTCTTCATCCACGGTGCACTCTGCGTCGCCTACAGCGGCCAGTGCTACATCAGCCACGCCCACACCGGCCGCAGCGCCAACCGCGGCGACTGCTCCCAGGCCTGCCGCCTGCCCTACCAGGTGGTCGACGCGCAAGGCCGCTTCGTCGCGCACGACGCCCATGTGCTGAGCATGAAGGACAACAACCAGAGCCTCAACCTCGGCCCCCTCATCGACGCCGGCGTGCGCAGCTTCAAGATCGAAGGCCGCTACAAGGACATGGGCTACGTGAAGAACATCACCGCCCACTACCGCCGCCTGTTGGACGAGCTGCTGGAACAGCGCCCCGACCTGGCCCGCGCCAGCAGCGGCACAACGCGCTTCACCTTCACGCCCGACCCCGACCAGAACTTCAACCGCGAATTCACCGACTACTTCGTCAACGGCCGCCAGACCGACATCGGTGCCTTCGACACGCCCAAGAACCCCGGCCAGCCCATCGGCTTCGTCACCCGCGTTGGCGCCGACCATTTCGATGTGATGGCCGACAACGCCGACCTGCAACTGGCCAACGGCGACGGCCTGTGCTACTGGGACGCGCAAAAAGAACTCGTCGGCGCGCAAGCCAACCGCATTGATGCCTTGGGTGACGGCGCCTGGCGCGTCTTCCCCAAAGACGCCATGGCCAGCCTGCACGACCTGCGCCGCGGCACCGTCATCAACCGCAACCGCAGCATGGACTGGGTCCGCGCGCTGGAGAAAAAATCCGCCGACCGCCGCATTGGCGTCTGGCTGAAATTGGCCGAATCGCCCCAAGGCAGCCTGCAACTCACGGCCACCGATGAAGAAGGCAATTCCGCCACAGCCCGCGCTGAGCTTGCGCAGCAAGCTCCCAAAGACGCAGCACAGGCCGATCTGAAACTGCGCGAAGCCCTGGCCAAGCTGGGCGAAACGCTGTACCAACCCATCGACATCGCCATCGACCTCGGCACCCCCTGGTTCGTCCCCGCCAGCGTCGCCAACGCGCTGCGCCGCGACGCCGTGCAGGCCCTCGACGCCGCCCGCGCCGCCGCCTGGCAGCGCCTGCCGCGCGCCAAGCCCGTGCAGCCGCCCGCGCCCTACCCCGAAGACTCCCTCACCTACCTGGCCAACGTCTTCAACCACAAGGCGCGCGACTTCTACGCCAAACACGGCGTCAAGGTCATCGCCGCCGCCTACGAAAGCCAGCAGGAAGAAGGTGAAGTCAGCCTGATGATCACCAAGCACTGCGTGCGCTTTTCCTTGAGCCTGTGCCCCAAACAAGCCAAGGGCGTCATCGGCGTCAAAGGCACCGTCAAGGCCGAGCCGCTGCAGCTCATCAACGGCAAAGAGAAGCTCACCCTGCGCTTTGACTGCAAGCCCTGCGAAATGCACGTCGTCGGCAAAATCAAGCGCGGCGTCCTCGCCCAGGGCGAACGCGAAGCCGCCGAACACGCCCTGACCTTCTACCGCGCCCAGCCCGTGCCGCAGGTGTTTTCAGAATAAAAACCGCCGCTGGCCCTACAGCCACCTGCGCGGGCAGCTAGCAAAAACAGAGTGAAAAGCGCGCCGTGGTGCGGCCGTGGCGCCCAGCGCGCCGCCCGCCGCCCGCGCGCGACCACCCGACCACCCGACCGCTGGTCAGGCTTTGCTGGGCATGCGCCGTGTGGACGTAGGGCTCGTTCGCCCGCTGGCGGCTCGCGCCACCCTTCCCCATCCGCTGACCCGCGCCGCGTCCCAGGCGACCGCCCGCCGCGTCCGGCGCGCCCACCCGCCGCGTCGACGCCCCTCGCATCTTTCGCGGGCTGGCCCCGCCCAACCACCCCATCACACCCCACACCCGACCGCACCACGCCGCACCACGCCGCGCCGCGCCACACCCGACCGCACGACGCCGCGCCGCGCCGCACCCGTCCAGCGCTGCGCCCGCCCGGTCAACAGGTTCAGACGCCCCATTTACGCTTCAAATCGACCTTCCGCCCTACAACCACCAGCGCGGCCAGCTCCTGAATTTGCAGCGCCTTGGCCCTGCCAGCGCGCGGCACCCGCGTCGACCACAGCGCGCAGCGCACCGCGCCCTGTCGCAACACCGCACCCCACCACCGCGCTGAATGCGCTGATCGGCGTGCCCCGGTGTCGGGCGGTGCCTTCCCACGCCCACCCGAGCGCCGCCGGTCCGCTCGGCCTAAGCCAAAAGGTTTCGCCGTCGCGCGCCGGCGCAAAAAAGCCGGTCAAAACCTGTCGTTTATTTGCCAACTTTGTTTCGTTTGCAGGCCAGGCGTCAGCCAGCTTTGGTTCAATCGGTGCATCGGCTGGCGCACACCGCCAGCGTGCAACTTCTGTTTACACATCAAGCACTTAAGCATTCTTCGGGAGCGAACCACACCATGAAAAAGACCCTCATTTCCCTCGCCGTGCTGGCCGCCAGCACCGGCGCTTTCGCGCAATCGTCGGTGACGCTGTACGGGACGGCGGATGCTGGGGTGGGCAAGCTGGAGAACGGCAAAGTGGGAATGATGACCAACTCGATGGTCAACACGAGCGACAGCTTTCTGGGCTTTCGCGGTACCGAAGACTTGGGCGGAGGTCTGAAGGCTGGCTTCCGTTTTGAGCAAGGCATCAACCTGCGTGACGGTAGTACGGACAACGCGCCCACGTCCTACCACGGCACCAAGACAACTTGGCAGCGTGCGGCCGGCGTCTGGCTCGGCGGCAATTGGGGCACGCTGCAATTGGGCCGCGCATACGCTCCTAGCCGGAATGCTCTGGCCAATTGGGACTTGACCGGAGGCGCTCGCAACTCCGTGAACATGATGACCTTCGGCGTTGTGGGACACAACGCGGGCGAACAGAACAGCAGCCAGTTCAGCTACAAGACGCCCGACTTTGGAGGGTTTGCCGCCGAGCTGGGATACGTGTTCAAGCCCGATAACGAGGGCCACAGCAAAGTTGATCTGGGCTTGACCTACAACAACGGCCCACTACGCGCTGGCATCTCGTACAACAAGGTGAAGAGTGCCAAAGCCAACTACGCATTGGGTGCCCAATACCAGTTTGGCATGTTTGCGCTGGCCGCTGGCTATCACAGCGCGTACAACGGCTACTACTTTGATGAAAACGGTCCCGTCGCTGGCTCGACCGGCGGAAACCGAGGATTCTCCTTAGGTGGCAAGGTGAATTTCGGCGCAGCCAGCGTTTTGTTGGACGTGGTGCGCGAGACCAAGAGCACGTACGAGGTGGGCGGCGTTTCCTACAAGGGAAAGAAGCAAACCAACGGACTGCTTGAAGGGCGCTACGCGTTTTCTAAGCGCACCTTTGTCTATGCGAACTACGTTCGCTACGGTGGCGGCAACAACTACGGCATCGGCATGCGCCACGACTTCTGACACCGCCTGAGCCACGCGCCTGCGCCTGCGCCGGCCGCAGGCGCTGCGCAAAAAGACGGCCCGCCCAGCGCGGGCTTTTTTTCGCCCGGCGTCGGTCGGCCCGAACACCCCTAGCGATCCTCGCCGCTGACCGTGCCATCGCCGCACCGTGGGCCGCGCCACCCGTACCGCGCAACGACCGCGCCGCCGCCCAACCTGCCACAGATCAAGCCCGCGCCCTGCCCGGGTGTTTTATGATGGAACGGCGCTGCCAGCGCTAGAACCACCTGCGCGGGCAGCTATTGAAACTGTAGTCAGGAGTGTGTGCCATGATGAAAATCCTGCTGCCGGTAGACGGCACCGAGCTGTCGCTGCACGAAACCCGTTTTGCCCTGCAACTGCTGCGCGAAGGCCTCAAAGGCAGCTTCGTGCTGGTGAACGTGCAGGAGCCGGCGAGCTTTTACGAAATGGTGACGGCGGACAGCCCCGAACTGATCGAAGGCGCCGCGCTGGAGGCGGGCGAAGACCTGATGGCGCCGTCCGCCCGCCTGCTGGCCGACGCGGGCGTGGCCTACGAAACCGCCGTGGTCCAGGGCGACCCGGCGCAGGCGATGGTGGAGCTGATCGAGGAGCGCCATTGCGACATGGTGGTGATGGGCTCGCGCGCGCTTGGCCCGATCCGCCGCTGGTTGGAAGGCGGCTCGGTGTCGCAGCGCCTGGTGCAGACCTCGCCCGTGCCGGTGGTGCTGGTGCCGCCGCCGGTGGATGAGGGGTGAGGCTGGGCGCGGATGGCGCGGCGCTGCTGTGCTGCGTCGGGCACGCGGCCGAAGAGATGGGAAGCGGTGCGGCCCTGCGCGCGGTGCTGGGGTCACGGCTTGGCGCCTTCCGGTTTTGAATGAAATGGGCTTCTGGCCCTAGAGAGGATTGCGCGGGCAGCTATCAATTTTGCAGTTTTTATGGAGCGATCGGTGGGTGAGTACGCGGGCGTTGGGTACTTGGTGTGGCTTCGGTGATGGGCTGAGGTTGGGTGGCCGGGAAGTGCGCCCGGCGGCGCAGTTTCTTTCTTTGACTCGCCAAAGAAAGAAACCAAAGAAAGGCGACCCCACTGGCTGCGACCCCTTCGCTGCGCTGCGGGGCAACCTGTGTCGGTGCGCTGACGGGGTGGGCCGCAGGAACTCGCTTTGCTGCGGCGCAGCGCCGCTCAGACAACTTCGGCCAGTCAGTTCACGAAGCGCGTGCATGCTGCGCTGCACGCGCCACCCCGCCAACACCCCGCCCCAGGCGCATCCAGAGGGGAGGCGGGACAGCCGCACGGGCCATCGCTGCGCTCGGCCCCCACCGCGCGAGCGCTACGCGCCGCGGACCCAGGCCGAGCGCAGCGATGGCCCGAGTGGCTGTTCAACACCCCTTGAGGCTGCGCCTGCGGCGCGGTTCTGGCGGGGTGGCGACTGCACCGAAGGATGCAGGCGCTTCGTGAACTGACTGGCCGCGGTTGTCTGAACGGAGCTGCGCAGCAGCGAAGTGAGTTCTGCGGCCCACCCCGCCAGAAGCGCGACGCAGGTTTGCCCCGGAGCGCAGCGCAGGGGTCGCAGACGTGGGGTCGCCTTTCTTTGGTTTCTTTCTTTGGCGAG
>JAEZWW010000021.1 GCA_023442945.1 Pseudomonadota bacterium
GCTCTGCGCGGCCCACGCCCATTGACGATGCCAGGAAAAGACCCCATGCAAGTGATCCGTTTCGCCGACCTGTGTGCCCAGGGTGCCGCCAAGGGCAAGCGCGTGTTCATCCGCGCCGACCTGAACGTGCCGCAGGACGACGCGGGCCGCATCACCGAAGACACGCGCATCCGCGCCAGCGTGCCGGCGATCCAGATGGCGCTGGATGCCGGCGCCGCCGTCATGGTGACCAGCCACCTGGGGCGCCCGACCGAGGGCGCCTTCAAGCCCGAAGATTCGCTGGCCCCCGTCGCCCAGCGCCTGGGCGAGCTGCTGGGCCGCGAAGTGCCGCTGGTGCAGAATTGGGTCGACGGCGTGCAGGTCGCGCCGGGGCAGGTCGTGTTGCTGGAAAACTGCCGCGTCAATAAGGGCGAGAAGAAAAACGACGAGCAGCTGGCGCGCAAGATGGCCGCGCTGTGCGACATCTACGTCAACGACGCGTTCGGCACCGCGCACCGCGCCGAAGGCACGACCTACGGCATCGCGCAGTTTGCGCCCGTGGCCAGCGCCGGCCCGCTGCTGGCGGCCGAGATCGACGCCATCACCAAGGCCCTGGCCAACCCGAAGCGCCCGCTGGTCGCCATCGTGGCGGGCAGCAAGGTCAGCACCAAGCTGACCATCTTGCAGTCGCTGGCCGACAAGGTGGACCAGCTCATCGTCGGCGGCGGCATCGCCAACACCTTCATGCTGGCGGCGGGTTTGCCGATCGGCAAAAGCCTGGCGGAGCCGGATCTGGTCGACCAGGCCAAGGCCGTCATGGCCGCCATGAAAGCGCGCGGCGCCGATGTGCCGATCCCGACCGACGTGGTGGTCGCCACCGAATTCAAGGCCGACGCCCAAGCCACGGTGAAGGCCGCGGCCGATGTCGGCCCCGACGACCTGATCCTGGACATCGGCCCCGACACCGCCAAGCGCCTGGCCGCGCAGCTGATGCAGGCCGGCACCATCGTCTGGAACGGCCCGGTCGGCGTGTTCGAATTCGACCAGTTCGCGGGTGGCACCCAAGCGATTGCCGAAGCCATCGCCGCGTCGCCCGCCTTCAGCATCGCGGGCGGTGGCGACACGCTGGCGGCCATCGCCAAGTACGGCATTGAAAAAGACGTGGGCTACATCTCCACCGGCGGCGGCGCCTTCCTGGAAGTGCTGGAAGGCAAGACCCTGCCGGCCTTCGAGATCCTGGCCAAGCGCGCCGCTGGCTGAACGCCATTTTGCTACCAATAAAGTAGCTGCTTGCGTAGATGGTTGTAGGGCGATAAGCTGATTGGGATGAAAAGACCGATGTGGCAATGGCTCCTTCTGGCGGTGGTGGTGCTGGCGCTGTTGTCGGTGCTGGCGCTGTGGTCCTGGGGCCGCTTTGCCGCCAGCGCGCGCGGCGCACCGTCGACCGCGCTGCCGGCGGCGCCCGCCGCCACCACGATGGATCGGCTGGCGCAGTCGGTGCTGGACCAGCACCCCGCCGACGCCAGCGGCGCGGCCTTGCTGCACGATGCGGTCCAGGCGTTTGCGGCGCGTGGCCATTCCGCCCGCATGGCCGAACGCAGCCTGGACGTGCAGTACTACATCTGGCGCCAGGATCTGACCGGCAAGCTGCTGGAGCACGAGCTGATGGCCGCCGCCGAGCGCGGCGTGCGCGTGCGCCTGCTGATCGACGACATGAACGTCGACGGCATGGACGACGCGCTGCGCGCCATGGACGCGCACCCCCACCTGGAGGTGCGCCTGTTCAACCCCGGGCGCAACCGCGACGGCGGCATCCGGCGCGCGATTGAAATGGCGCTGCGCTTTGTCGGCTTCAACCGCCGTATGCACAACAAGGCCTGGATCGCCGACAACCGCCTGGCCGTGGTGGGCGGGCGCAACGTGGGCGACGAGTACTTCGACGCCGCCGACGACAAGAACTTCCAGGACGCCGACCTGCTGTTGCTGGGCCCGGCGGTGGCCCAGACCAGCGCGATCTTCGACCGCTTCTGGAATTCGGCCGCCGTGGTGCCGCTGGCCGCGCTGCACAGTGCGGCGCCGCGCTGGACGCCCGAGCAGTTCGCCCAGCAGCGCGCGCAGTGGCTGAGCGAAGCCGTGAATTCGCCCTGGGTCAAGGCCTTGGCGGTGCGCGACGACCTGCAGCAAAAGCTGTTGGGTGGGCAGCTTTTGCTGTACTGGTCGCCCAGCATCCGCGTGTTGTCCGACCCGCCCGAAAAAGCCTCGCCCGTCGCCAGCCGGCGCGAAACCGCGTCCTGGCTGCTGTACGACGTGATGGCGCTGCTGTTCTCGGCGCAACGCGAGAACTGGATGATCTCGCCCTATTTCGTGCCCGACGAACAGGGCGCGATGCTGCTGAGCAGCCAGGCACAGCGCGGCATGCAGGTGCGCGTGCTGACCAATTCGCTGGCCGCCAACGACGTGCCCATGGTGCACGCGGGCTACCGCGGCTACCGCGCCCCGCTGCTGAGCAACGGCGTCGCGCTGTACGAGCTGCGCCCCGGCCAAGCCCGCACGGGGCGCGAGCTGCTGGGCTCCAGCGGCGCCAGCCTGCACACCAAGGCCTTCGTGGTCGACGGGCAGCGCGGCTTTGTCGGCTCCTTCAACTTCGATCCGCGCTCGGCCCAGCTGAACACCGAGATGGGCGTCATGTTCGACGAGCCCGGGCTGGCGGCCGAACTCAAGCAGATGTTCGACCGCGGTGCGCGGCCCGACTCGGCCTGGCAGGTCACGCTGGCGGACGACGGCAGCCTGCGCTGGCAAGGCGCGGACGGCCGCGTGTGGACCGAAGAGCCCGAAACCAGTGCCGGCCTGCGCGTGCTGGTCTGGCTGCTGAGCTGGCTGCCGATCGAGTCGCAGCTGTAGATCGTTAGTGTAAATAGCTATAAAATAAGTAGCTGCTCGCGCAGGTGGTTCTAGGGCTATGGCTTGATTCGGCTTGAATTTCTTGCCGAGTCCGCTCAGGGGCATCACCGTTCGACGCCGCTTGCACGAACGCCCCCACGCGCAGCGCGCCGCCGCTGTCACCGCCACGCCCCAGGGGCGTGCCAGAATGAACCGATGGCCGCCACACGAGCGGCCGTTTTCGAGAGGATGCTTGCCCCATGAACTACCGCGCCACCAAGATCGTTGCCACCCTCGGCCCCGCGTCCAGCGACCCCGCCTTGCTGGAGGAAATGATCCGCGCCGGGGTCAACGTGGTGCGCCTGAACTTCAGCCACGGCACGGCGCAGGACCACATCGAGCGCGCGCGCCTGGTGCGCGAGGCCAGCGAACGCGCCGGCCGCGACGTGGCCATCATGGCCGACCTGCAAGGCCCGAAGATCCGCGTCGGCAAGTTTGCCGAAGGCAAGGTTTTTCTGGAGCCCGGCATGCCCTTCGTGCTGGACGCCGCGCGCAAGGAGGCGGGCGACCTGCAAGGCGTGGGCCTGGACTACAAGGAGCTGCCGCGCGACGTGAAGGCCGGCGACACGCTGCTGCTGAACGACGGGCTGATCGTGCTGACGGTGACCGAGGTGCGCGGCGACGCGGTACACACCGTGGTCAAGCTGGGCGGCGAGCTGTCCAACAAC
Organism: Pseudomonadota bacterium; assembly: GCA_023442945.1. GTDB lineage: Bacteria > Pseudomonadota > Gammaproteobacteria > Burkholderiales > Burkholderiaceae_C > Ottowia. The sequence continues at coordinate 3,588 of JAEZWW010000021.1, forward strand.
AAGGGCATCAACAAGCAGGGCGGGGGCCTGACGGCGCCAGCGCTGACGGCCAAGGACATGGAGGACATCAAGACCGCCATGGGCCTGCGCGCCGACTACGTGGCGGTGAGTTTCCCCAAGACCGCGACCGACATGGAAATGGCACGCCAGCTGTGCAACGTGGCGGGCGCCGAATGGGCGCACAAGCCGCTGCTGATCGCCAAGATCGAGCGCGCCGAGGCGATCCCGCGGCTGAAGGAAATCCTGGCCGCCAGCGACGGCATCATGGTGGCGCGCGGCGACCTGGCGGTGGAAGTGGGCAACGCCGCCGTGCCGGCGCTGCAAAAGAAGATGATCGCGATGGCGCGCGATGCGGACAAGGTCGTGATCACCGCCACGCAGATGATGGAAAGCATGATCACCAACCCGGTGCCCACGCGCGCCGAGGTCAGCGACGTGGCCAACGCCGTGCTGGATGGCACCGACGCCGTGATGCTGAGCGCCGAAACCGCCGCCGGCAAATACCCGCTGGAAACCGTGCGCGAGATGGCGGCGATCTGCGTGGCCGCCGAAGAGCACGACCCGATTGAGCTGGATGGGGACTTCAGCGGCGCGACCTTCCACCGCATCGACCAGTCGATCGCCATGGGCGCGCTGTTCACCGCTTACCACCTGGGCGCCAAGGCCATCGTGGCGCTAACCGATTCGGGCTCCACCGCGCTGTGGATGAGCCGCCACCGCGTGCGCATCCCGATCTATGCGCTGACGCCCAAGGCGTCGACGCAGCGCAAGATGGCGCTGTACCGCAACGTGCGCCCGATGCTGATGGACACCAGCGCCCACCGCGACGAAGCGCTGGCGCAGGCCGAAGCACACCTCAAGCGCCTGGGCGTGGTGGAGCCGGGCGACGTCTACGCCATCACCTGCGGAGAGCCCATGGGCGCGCCGGGTGGCACCAACATGCTGAAGATCGGCCGGGTGAGCTGACGGAGCAGGGCGCGCCGGCGCGCCTTGCGAGCGGGCCGGGTCCGCTCGTGGCCGTGCCGTGCGTTTACGCGCTGGCCCGTGCGCGCATGAAGCGCGCCACCGCCCGGTGGGCGATCAGGGCGCTGACGGCGGCCAGCAGCGCCGCACCCGCCACGTCGGACGGGAAGTGCGCACCCAGGGCGACGCGGCTCCACGCGATCAGCACCGCCAGCGCCAGCAAGCCCAGGCGAAGCGCCAAGGGCCAGGGGTTGAGCCACGAAGCCGCCGCCAGCGCCAGCGCAATGCTGGCGTGGGTGCTGGGGAAGCCGCTGGCCCCGGCCCGGCCCAGCCAGTCCGTGCCCAGGCCCACGAGGTAAGGCCGGGGCGACACGACCATGTCTTTGATGGCTTGCGAGCCGGCCCAGGCCAGCAGCATCGCGCCCACCACGGGCAGCAGCGCACGCCGCGTGCGGGGAGAGCCCAGGAGCAGCGCGAGGACCAGGCCGCCCAGGATCAGGTCGGGCAACCACTCGCTGGCGAACATGGCCACGGCGATGAAGGCGTGCGGATCGCCTGGGTCGAGGTTCAGCCAAAGAAAGAGCGAGCGGTCCCAGAGTTGCATGCGGGTGCGGCGGCAGACGTGTTGTTTTTTGGGTGGCGGGGCGCGCTCAGGGGACCGGTCCGCTTGGCGCCACCCGACGAGCGAGGCTGCGATGGTGCCACGCGTTGGCAAGTTGCCGTGTGGCAATTTGCGACAGCAGGGCGCACAGGCTGCCCAGGAGCAGCGCCGCTGCGACGTCGGACGGGAAATGCACGCCCAGCGCGATGCGGCTCCAGCCCACCAAGGCGCCCGCCACCACCAAGGCCCAGCGCAGCGGCCGCGGCCAGGGGCTCAGCAGCGCGGTCACTGCAAAAGCCGCCGCAACGCTGGCGTGAGAGCTGGGAAAACCGTTGCCGTGGGCGTGCTTCAACCAATCCGTGCCCAGGCCCAGCATGAAGGGGCGCGGTGCGGTCACGCCGTGCTTGAGCAGGCTGGCGGCCCACCAGGCCAAGCCCAGGGCGCAGGCCAGCGTCAGCAGCGAGCGTCGCCCTGGCGCGGTTCTCAAGGCCACCGGCAGCAGGACCGCCAAGGCCACGAAGGGCAGCCAGTGCGTGGCGAACAAGGCGAGGGCGACCCACACGCCCGAGGATTGGGCGTCGAGGTTGATCCACAGAAAGAGCGTTCGGTCCCACCCGGGCATGCCGGCAGCTTGCAGCACGATCATGACGTTGCCATGAATGAAGAGGCGGGGGTAATGAGGCCGCTCAGGCTGTGGCGGTGTGCTCGCGGCGGCCCTGCCACAGCCACCAGACCGCGCCGGACACCGTCCAGCACAGCCAGGCGGTCCAGAGGGTGTGGCTCATGTAGTGGGCGCCGCGCAACTGCTGCACCCCGCCGAGGAACAGGCCCAGCACGACGGCACCGGCCAGCCAGAAAGCGGCCGCCCGGGGCGCCGTGCGCCGCAGCCAGAACCAGCCGCCCAGGTAGGCGAAGCCCGCCGACGCGTGCCCGGCCGGAAAGCAATGGCCGCCGCCGCCGTCCGACACGCCCCAGTGCCAGTGCGAGACGTAGCGCGCGCTGCCGCCGAATTCCTGCAGGTCCCACGGGCAGCTGGTGGTGCTGGTGTACTTCATCAGGGACATGACGACCACCGAGGCGACCACGCCCAGCACCAGGCCGATGCGCTCGTGCCGCGACAGCCGGCGCATCACCCCCACGGGGCGCACCACCATCACGGCCAACCATGCGGTCAGCACCCAGGACGCGTTGCGGGCGCCGTCGTGCAGCACCCGGGTCAGCCACCAGTCGTTGCGGTGGGCGAAGCCGCGCGCGTCGCCAAAGAGGCGTGCCAGCGGAAGATCCCAGCCTATGCCGTCCCAGGCCATCAGCACGACCAAGCCCAGGGCCGCAACGCTCAACCACCGCATGGCGGTGGTGGGGGGCACTGCTGCAGTATTCAGTCGGTGCAAAGCGGGCGAAGGGTTGGCCAGGGTCGTCAAAGGCATGGTGCCGATCGTCGCGGGAGCACCTGAGCACCGTCTTAAGTACCGGCGCGCGTGGGCATTCACGTCGGTCGGGGCTGGCGGGGCGCCGCGCTAAACTGATTCGTCGTAGCGACGAAAGCCTTGACCTGCTGCGCCTGCCTGCCCATGACCGTGACCCGCGTTCTTCCCGCCAAAGACAGCTGGCCTGCCTCAGCGACGCCGGGGGTCGGCGCTGCCTTGCAGTCCAGTGGCGGCGTGGAATGGCTCGACGTGGCCGACCCGACGTTCGCCGAATTGACGGCGCTGGCCCAGGCACAAGGCCTGCACAGCCTGTCGGTCGAAGACGCGCTGGCCGAGCAGCAGGCGCCCAAGGTCGAGGCCTTTGGCGGTTACCTGTTTCTGGTGCTGCGCACCGCGCGGCTGGTGGCCGAGGAAATCGTTTACGGCCAGATTGCCGTGTTTGCGCGCGCGGGGCAGGTCATCACCGTGCGCCGCGGGGCGGACGAAGTGTTTCAAGAGGCGCGGCGCCGCTGGGACGCGCTGCCACCCGAATTCATGCCGCAGGACGCCAGCACGGTGCTGCACACGCTGATGGATTGCACGGTCGACGGCTACCTGCAGCTGGTCGAGACGATCGAGGACAGGGTGCTGGCCATTGAAGGCTCGGTGTTGGACAGAAGCCTGAGCCACGAGCAGGTGGGCATCCTGTTCAAGCTGCGGCGCGAGCTGATCCTGTTCCTGCGCGTGGTCACGCCCAGTTGCCACATGGCGCAGCGCATGCTGGACACCGGTGCGCCCTTTGTGCCGGCCGAAGTGAGGCCGTACTTCCGCGACGTGGCCGACCACCTGGACCGGGTGAAGGACGCGGTCGGCAGCCTGTGGGAGGTCGTCACGTCGGTGTTTGAGGTCAGCAACCTGGTCGAGCAGCAGCGCCAGAACGCCATCACCCGCCAGCTGGCCGCCTGGGGTGCCATCATCGCCGTGCCGACGGCCATCGCCGGCATTTACGGCATGAACTTCGACAACATGCCCGAGCTGCACTGGCGCTACAGCTATTTCGTGGTGCTGGGCGTGATCGGCGCGATCTGCTTTGTGTTGCACCGCAGTTTCAAACGCTCCGGCTGGCTCTAGGGTGATCACTGGAAGGTGGGGGCAAGCGACCTGAAGCCCCAGGCGCGTCCCAGTACCAAGGCTTGCGCGGCTCTGCAATGAAAGGCCGCTCGGCCTTGGGTGGTAGCGTCCGTGGGGCCGGGCCGCAGGCCAATGCCCTGTCCCGCCTGGGCACAACCCTACAATCGAGGGTGGATTTCAGCGCGGGCCGATCACCTGCGCTTTTAAGCATCTCAGCATAAGGACGAACCGGTGAACCAGGAACAACTGACCAAAGTGGCCCAGGGCCAAGGCTTCATTGCAGCGCTGGATCAGAGCGGAGGCAGCACGCCCAAGGCGCTCAAGCTGTACGGCGTTGAAGAATCCAGCTACAGCGGTGACGCGCAGATGTTTGACCTGGTGCACGCCATGCGCAACCGCATCGTGGCCAGTCCGGCGTTTGGTGGCAACCGCGTCATTGGCGCCATCCTGTTTGAAATGACGATGGACCGCCAGTTCGAAGGCCAGGACGCCGCCACCTACCTGTGGGAGAAGAAGCAGGTGGTGCCCTTTTTGAAAGTCGACAAAGGCCTGGCCGACGAAGCCAACGGCGTGCAGCTGATGAAGCCCATGCCCGAGTTGGGCGCGCTGCTGGCCCGCGCGGCGAAAAAAGGCATCTTCGGCACCAAGATGCGTTCGGTGATCAACAGCGCCAATGCCGACGGCATCGACGCGGTGGTGGCGCAGCAGTTTGAAGTCGGCAAGCAGATCCTGGCCGCTGGCCTGATGCCCATCATCGAGCCCGAGGTCAACATCAAGGCCACGGACAAGAAAGAAGCCGAAGCCCTGCTCAAGGCCGCGCTGCTGAAACAGCTGGACGCGCTGGGCGATGGCCAGCAGGTCATGCTGAAGTTGACGATCCCGACCGAAGCCGGTCTGTACACCGACCTGGTGCGCCACCCCAAGGTGCTGCGCGTGGTGGCGCTGTCGGGTGGTTACAGCCGCGACGAATCGAACGCGCTGCTGGCCAAGAACCCCGGCGTCATCGCCAGCTTCAGCCGTGCGCTGACCGAAGGCCTGTCGGCCCAGCAGTCCGACGCCGAGTTCAACGCCACCCTGGACAAGGCGGTGGAGTCGATCTACCAGGCTTCCAAGGCCTGAGCCGAGAACCCACAGTCAAGGGTGGGGCGTCGGCCTCGCCCTGTTTTTTTTCGCCATGACGGACACCGTGCACACCTCATCCCTCCACAGCCTGCCGCTGCTTGCGCGTGGCAAGGTGCGCGACAACTACGCGGTGGGCGACGATCGCATCCTGATGGTGGCCAGCGACCGCATCAGCGCCTTCGACGTCATCATGGACGACCCCATCCCTGGCAAGGGCGAGCTGCTGACGCAGATGGCGCTGTGGTGGTTTGAGCAGCTGAAAGACATCGTGCCCAACCACCTGACCGGCGACGCGCCTGAAAGCGCCGTGGCCGCGGACGAGGTGGCCCAGGTCAAGGGCCGCAGCATGCTGGTGCAGCGCCTGAAACCGGTGCCGATCGAGGCCGTCGTGCGCGGCTACCTGGCCGGCAGCGGTTGGAAGGAATACCAAGAGAGCCAGGCCGTGTGCGGCGTGCCGCTGCCCGCCGGCCTGCACAACGCCAGCCGATTGCCGCAGCCGATCTACACCCCCGCCGCCAAGGCCGAGGTGGGCGAGCACGACGAGAACATCACCTACGAACGCACGGTGGAAATGGTCGGCAAAAAGCTCGCCGCGCAGATCCGCGACACGGCGATTGCGCTGTACACGCGCGCGGCCGAGATCGCACTGAAGAAGGGCATCATCATTGCCGACACCAAGTTCGAATTCGGCCTGAACCCGGCGGGTGAGCTGGTGCTGATGGATGAGGTGCTGACGCCCGATTCGTCCCGCTACTGGCCGGCCGACCAGTACCGTGAAGGCGTCAACCCGCCCAGCTTCGACAAGCAGTACCTGCGCGACTGGCTGGAACAGGCCATGGTGGACGGCCAGCCCTGGGCCAAGGCACCGCCTGCGCCGCGCCTGCCGCAGGACGTGGTCGCCAACACCGCAGCCAAGTACCGCGAGGCGATGCAACGCCTGCTGGGCTGACATCGGCTCTGACCAACGCTGCACCCGTTCCGATGGCCCCGCACCCCGCCCGCCGCCGCCGATCGCTGCCCGCCCGCTGGTGGGCGGCGCTGGCGGCCGTGCTGGTCCTGGGCCAGACGCTGGGGCAGTGGCACCAGGGCTTTCATGCGTCGGCCTTGCATGGGGGCGCGGCGCCGTCGGTTGTCACCGCGGCCAGTCACGAGCACGGCGCCGCACCGGCGGACCACCCCCACGCCGCGGGCGACTGGCTCGGCCGGCTG
>JAEZWW010000029.1 GCA_023442945.1 Pseudomonadota bacterium
CACCGAAGGATGCCCGCGCTTCGTGCTCTGACTCGCTGCAGTTGTTTGAGCGGAGCGCTGAAAGCGCGAAGTGAGTTCTGCAGCGCCACCGCACGATCGAGCATCGCAGGTTGCCCCATCGCAACGCGATGGGGACACGGCCAGTGGGGCGCGCTTCTTTGGGTACTTTCTTGCCGCGCAGCAAGAAAGTACCTCGGCCGCCGGGCCGAGTCCCGGCCTCTCACCTCAATCCATCACCGAGGCAAGAGCGAGCACGCAGGGATCTCGCGTTCGTCAAGAGAACTACAAATTCAATAGCTGCCCGCGCAACCTCCACTGGGGCCAGCGCCCCAAATCATTGAGAAAAGAAGTCCCTCACCCCCGCATCGTCCCCGTCCTCAAATACCGCTCATGCCACCCCAACGCCTCCGTCAACACATGCGGCGTGTGCTGCCCATTCGCATGCGCCCGCGCGCGCTCCAGGTAGTCGGTCAGCGCATCGCGGTAATCCGGGTGGGCGCAGCTTTGAATGATGCGACGCGCGCGCTGCTGCGGCGCCAGGCCGCGCAGGTCGGCCAGGCCTTGTTCGGTAACGACGACTTGCACGTCGTGCTCGGTGTGGTCGACGTGCGAGGCCATGGGCACGATGCAGCTGATGGCGCCGCCCTTGGCGACGGAGGGTGTCATGAACATCGAGATGTAAGCGTTGCGCGCAAAGTCGCCTGAGCCGCCGATGCCGTTCATGATCGCGCTGCCCATCAGGTGCGTGCTGTTGACGTTGCCGTAGATGTCCGCCTCGATCATCGCGTTCATCGCCAGCAGGCCCAGGCGGCGAATCACCTCGGGGTGGTTGCTGATCTCCTGCGGGCGGATGACGATGCGATCGCGGAAGTCGTCGATGTGCGCGTTGAAGTACGCCGCCGCGTCGGGGCTGAGCGACAGCGCGGTGCAGGACGCGCTGGTCAGCTTGCCGCTTTTCAGCATGTCCAGCATGCCGTCTTGCAGCACTTCGGTGTACGCCGTCAGACCTTCAAACGGGCCGCGGTTCAGCCCCGCGAGCACGGCGTTGGCGATGTTGCCCACGCCCGACTGCAGCGGCAGCAGCTCCTTGGGCAGGCGGCCCTTGGCCACTTCGTGCTGCAGGAAGTCGATGATGTGTTCGGCAATGGCGGCGGACTGCGCGTCGGGTGGCGTGAAGGCGCTGTTGCGGTCGGGCGCGTCCGTCTCGACCACGGCAATCACCTTGGCCGGGTCGCAGCGCAGCGTGGTCTCGCCCACGCGTTCATCGGGCGCACACACGGGAATGGGGCGGCGGTGCGGCGGCAGCGCGGTGCCGTAATAGATGTCGTGAAAGCCTTGCAGCGCGGGGTTTTGCCGGTGGTTGACTTCCAGGATGACGTGGTCGGCCTGTTCGATCCAGGTCTTGTTGTTGCCGACCGAGGTGGTGGGCACCAGGCGGCCGTCGGGCAGCACGCCAGCCACTTCGATCACGGCGACGTTCAGGTGGCCCAGAAAGCCAAACCACACAAACTGCGCAACGTGCGACAGGTGGATGTCGACGTACTGCATGTGGCCGCCGTTGATCTGCGCGCGCACCGTGGGGTCGCTTTGGTAGGGCAGGCGCAGGTCGATGCCGTCGACCTTGGCCAGCGCGCCGTCGAGCTCGGGCGCGGTGCTGGCGCCGGTCCACAGGCCGATGCGCCAGGGCTGGCCAGCGGCGTGCGCGGCTTCGATGCGGCGCGCCAGCGCCTGCGGCACGGCCTTGGGGTAACCGGCGCCGGTGAAGCCGCTCATGCCGACGTTCCAGCCCGGCTGGATCAGCGCAGCGGCGGCGTCGGCACTCATGCGGCGGGCGCGCAGGCCGGGGTGCTGGATGCGTTCAGCGGCCAGCGGCTGGGCGGTGGCGGGGGGCGGGTTCATGGCGACGAAGCTCCTGGTGGTGGGCCGTTGCCAACGCACGGCGCCCGGACGAACAAGGGTTTACCCTAGTCTACCGACGCAGCCTGCACGGGGCTTACCCGGGTCTTGCGCCACATCAATTTCAAGCCTTTTACAGCCCACGCCCTACAACCACCTGCGCGGCCAGCTCCCATTTAAATAGCAAAAAGGGCATCCGAAGATGCCCTTGGGGGACCCGCACCGCGCCACCTTGGCGGCGGCGCGGCGCGAGCGGTCGTTCAGCCGATCAGCTGCCGGCCTTGATCACACCGCACGCCAGGCGCGGGCCGGCGTTGCCGACGGGCTGCGCGTTCACGTCGTCGCGGTCGCGGTGGACGATGACGGCCTTGCCGATGATGCTGTCGGGCCCGCGCAACTTGAGCGATTCGCTGTTGAACGACACCTGGGCCGTGCCGCTGGCGTCGGCCATCAGCTGCGGCATGTCGCCCATGTGGTGGTGCGGGCCGTCCCAGGCGCCGTGCGGCTGGTTGGTCGGGTTGTAGTGGCTGCCGGCGCTGGTGAAGTCGGGCTTGGAGCAGTCGCCTTTTTCATGCACGTGGAAGGCGTGCGGCGCGTTGGGCTTCAGCCCGGTGATGGTGCCGTTGACGCTGACGATGCCGCGCACTTCCGAAAAGTTCAGCGTGCCCTGCACCGGCGATTGCGGGTTGGGCTGCGGCTCGCCGCCCGAAGCGGAACTGAGCTGCACCGACGCCACGGTGCGCGGGTTGTTGCCGCCGTCGCCAGCGGGTTTGGACGCGCAGGCGGCCAGCGTGGCCGCCGCAGCGATGAGGGACAGGCCGGCCAAGCGGCGCAAGGTGGTGGGATTGTTCATGGTTCTCTCCAGAAAAAAGCAGGTGAAGCCGGCGGCCGGATGCCATGGCCCGGCCTGATTCCAGCATGCTAGGCGCGGCGGCGCAGCAGCAGGTGTAGGAGAACCGCGCCAAACGTGGCGGTGCCGATGCCGCCCAGGGTGAAGCTGCCGAACTTGAGCGAGAAGTCGCCCGTGCCCAGCACCAGCGTGATGGCGCCCACCAGCAGGTTGACCGGGTCGGTGAAGTCGACCTTGTTGTCGACCCAGATCTTGGCGCCGGCCATGGTGATCAGGCCGAACACGACGATCGACACGCCGCCCATCACCGGCAGCGGGATGGCCTGGATCAGCGCGCCGAACTTGGGCGAAAAACCCAGCACCAGCGCCATCAGCGCGGCCACCACGAACACGGCGGTGGAATAGATGCGCGTGGCGGCCATCACGCCGATGTTTTCGGCGTACGTGGTTTGCCCGGTGCCGCCGGCGGCGCCGCTCACCATGGTGGCCACACCGTCGCCGATGAAGGCGCGACCGATGTAGGGGTCGAGGTTGCGGCCGGTCATGGCCGTCACCGCCTTCAGGTGGCCCAGGTTTTCCGCCACCAGGATCAGCGCCACGGGGGCGATCAGCAGCATGGCGTTGCCGTCGAACACCGGCGCAGTGAACTGGGGCAGGCCGACCCAGGGCGCGGTGACGATGCCGGCAAAGTCCATCGGCTTGCCCAGGCCCATGCCGTTGGTTAGCACCAGGTAGATCACCGTGGCCAGCCCCAGGCCGACCAGGATCAGCAGGCGCTGCACCATGCCTTTGGTGAACACGGCCACCAGCGCCACGCAGACGAAGGTCAGCAACTGCATCCAGCTGTCGAAGTTGCTGGCCGCCATGTTCTTGATGGGGATGCCGGCCAGGTTGAGGCCGATCACCGCGACCACGGCGCCGGTGACCACGGGCGGCATCAGCTTTTCGATCCAGCCCGTGCCCACGGCCTGCACGATGACGCCGATCAGCGCGTACAGCGCGCCGCAGGCGATGATGGCGCCCAGCGCCACCGGAATGTTGGTGTTCGGGCCCTTGCCGGCGTAGGCGGTGGCGGCGATCACCACACCGATGAAGGCGAAGGACGAGCCCAGGTAACTGGGCACCTTGCCGCCGGTGATGAAGTAGAAGATGAGCGTGCCGATGCCGCTCATGAAGATGGCGAGGTTGGGGTCGAACCCCATCAGGATCGGCGCCAGCACCGTGGCGCCGAACATGGCGATGACGTGCTGCACGCCCATCGCGAAGGTCTGCGGCCAGGGCAACCGCTCGTCCGGCCCGATGACGCCGCCGTTTGCCAGCGCCGCCGTCGGGCGCTCCGTCCACTGAAACAGACTCATGTTCCCACCTCGCTCTTTGGCTTTATCGATGGGCGGCAATGGTAGAGCAGGCGCGGCGCCTGGCGGGGGTTTTTTCAGCCGATGGGCCCACAGTGCGGCTTCTCGGTTGACCCATCTCAGCATGGCGTTTGCTATTACATCAATAGCTGCCTGCGCAGATTGGTGTGGGACCAGAGTCCTATTTCATCCTCAATCGCAGAGAATGCCGAGGCGCACCCGGCCGCGCGATCACACCCGCCCAAAGGCCCAGCCGCTGGCCGCCTGCGTGCCTTCGACCTGGTCGATCAGGCGCAGCAGCGGCGTCAGTTCGCGGTAGCGGCCGGCCGCGTGGCGGATGTAGGCGATGAAGCGCGGCGTGTCGGCCAGGTACTTGGGCTTGCCGTCGCGCAGCGTCAGGCGGGCAAAGATGCCGGCGACCTTCAGGTGCCGCTGCAGGCCCATCCATTCCACGGCGCGCCAGAAGCTGCCGAAGTCGCTGTGCCAATCCTCGAAATCCATCAACCCGGCCTTGCGCGCGCGTTCCCAGTAGCGCACGGTGATGTCGATCACGAATTCTTCGTCCCAGGTGATGAAGGCATCGCGCATCAGGCTGGCAATGTCGTAAGTCAACGGGCCGTAGACGGCGTCCTGGAAGTCCAACACCCCCAACGCGACACCCTCAGAGGCGCCCCCTGCCGGCGCACCCGCAGCGATTTGGGGCACCGTCTCGCCGCCGCTCGGCCGCCCGAAGGCGGCGAGGGCCCCCTCGGGGGGCAGCGCAGCAGACGAAGCCACGTAGCGTGGGGGCACCATGAGGTTCCGTGGCATGAAGTCGCGGTGCACATAGCCCACCGGCGCGGCCAGGTTGCGCGCGACGATCAAATCAAAGGTCTTGTCCAGCGTCTCGCGCAGCGGGCCTTCCACGGCCACGCCGCGGTGCTTGGCGAGATACCAGTCGGGAAACAGCGCCAGCTCGCGCCGCAGCAGCGCTTCGTCGTACGGCGGCAGCACGCCCGGGCGGCTGGCCTGCTGCCAGGGCAGCAGCGCGTCCAGCGCGGCCTCGAACAGCGGGCGAGCGGCGTCGGGCCGGTCAGCGTGCACGGCGCTGATCATGGTGTGGTCGCCCAGGTCGGTCAGCAGCATGAAGCCCTGCGGCTCATCCCAGTTGAGTACCTCGGGGGCACGCAAACCGGCGCCCTGCATCAGTGCCGCTACGTGCACGAAGGGCGCGCTGTTTTCCTGCGCCGGCGGCGCGTCCATGACGATGCGGCTGCCGCCGTCCAGCGTGTCCACGCGCAGGTAACGGCGAAAGCTGGCGTCGGCCGAGGCGATGCGCACGCTGTCCGGGCGCAGACGCTGCTCGGCGGCGATGCTGCCGAGCCACCGGTCGAACGCGGCATGGCGTTCGGCGTCCGCCCAGGGCGGGGGTACCGGTGTGTCACGGACGGTGACAGCCTCGGGGGCAGAAGGAATGTGGGGGGACGCGGCGCTCATGGATAATCGATTCTACAAACCGCGTACCCTCGGGCACGCCCGTTTCGACCATTCCGCAGTGCAGGTACCCCCGCTTCTCACCTCCCGCCCTCCCGCACACCCCAACGCCCGACCGCCCGCCCTGCGGCCGGTGGCTGCGGGTGTGCTGGCCCTGCTGGCCAGCGCGGCGCTGGCCCAACCCGCTTCACCCGCTTCACCCGACCCGGCCGACACGCCTTCGCCCGACGCGCCGTTGACGCTGCACACCAGCCCGACGCTGTCCGAAGCCGTGCCCGAGCGTAGCGGCCAGGCCAGCATCGTCTACGGTGAACACATCAGCGGCCGCCCGAACCTGGAGACCGTGATCGAAGGCGACGCCGAGCTGCGCCAGCCCGGCTTCGTGCTGCGCAGCAACCGCCTGAGCTACGACCAGACCACGGACGTGGTCACCGCCAATGGCGACGTGCGCATCAATTCGCGCGGCGACCGCTTCACCGGCATCGAAGGCCAGATCCAGGTCGACGCGTTTGAAGGCTTCGTCCTGCAACCCACGTACCAGCTGCTGGCCAACGGCGCCCACGGCCAGGGCGAGCGCCTGGAAATGCACGACCGCGACCGCGCCACGGTGCTGACCGGCGACTACACCACCTGCCGGCGCGGCGGCCCCGACTGGATGCCGGACTGGATCCTGCGCGCCACTCGGCTGGAGCTGGACCAGGAAGACCAGGTCGGTCGCGCAGAAGGCGCGGTGCTCGAATTCAAGGGCCAACCGATCCTGCCGCTGCCGTCGATGAGCTTTCCGCTCAGCGACCAGCGCAAATCCGGCTGGCTGCCGCCCACCATCGGCCTGGACAACAAAAGCGGGCTGAACCTGGCGGTGCCCTACTACTGGAACATCGCACCCAACCGCGACGCCACGATCACACCCGAAGTGATGGTGCGGCGCGGGGTCGACATGGCGGGCGAGTTCCGCTACCTCGAGAACAACTACAGCGGGGTCGTCAACGCGCACTACATGCCCAACGACAAGCTGCGCGGCCGCGACCGCTGGGGCTACTTCGCGCGCCACAACGGCTTGTACGACACGGGCGTCGCGGCCATCGGCGGCGTCGGCCTGGGCCTGAACCTCAACCGCGTGAGCGACAGCGACCACTGGCGCGACTTCACCCGCAAGGGCCTGTCGCTGACCACACGCCTGCTGGCCAACGACGGCAGCCTGAGTTGGTCCAAGGGCGACTTCGCCCTGAGCGCGCGGGCCTTGAAGTGGCAGACGCTGCAGGACGTGACGGCCCCCATCGTCCCGCCTTACGACCGCATGCCGCAGCTGACCGGCCGCTGGGGCAAAGTCAACGACCGCGGCTTTGACTATTCGGTCGAGGCGGACTACACCCGCTTTCGCGCCGACCGCCTGCTGACCAACCAGCCCAACGCCGACCGCAGCTACCTGTGGGGCCAGGTCTCGCGCCCCTTCCTGCGGTCCTGGGGTTTCTTCACGCCCAAGGTGCAGCTGCATTCGGCCTATTACAAGTTCGACGATGGCGGCCTGAGCAACGGCAGCAACACCGCCAGCCGCACGGTCCCCACCGTCAGCCTGGACAGCGGCCTGGTGTTCGAGCGCGACGCCAGCTACTTCGGCCGCGCCTTCCGCCAGACGCTGGAGCCGCGCCTGATGTACGTGTACACCCCGTACCGCAACCAGAGCCTGATTCCGAACTACGACACCGGCGCCTACGACTTCAACTTCGCGACCATCTGGTCGGAAAACGCCTTCGCCGGCCACGACCGCGTGGTCGACAACAACCTGGTCACCGCCGGCTTGACCACGCGCCTGCTCGACCCCGAAACCGGCGCCGAGGCCGTGCGCCTGGGCTTTGCCCAGCGCTACCGTTTTTCGCCGCAGAAAGTGGTGTTGCCGGGCGGCAAGCCCAACGACCGCGGCCTGTCCGACATCATGCTGGGCGCCGGGATCAACTGGGACCCGAAGTGGTCCTTCGACACCGTCCTGCAGTACAACCCCGACACGCGCCGCAGCACGCGCACCACGGTGCACGCGCGCTATTCGCCGGGGAAGTTCCGCACCTTGAGCGTCGCCTACCGCAACCAGCGCGACCTGCTCAGCGAATCGCTGGATGTGGGCTGGCAGTGGCCGCTGGGCGACCTGGTCGGCCGCCGGGGCGAGCTGGGCACCACCACGTCCGCTGGCGGTGGTGGCAGCTGCAACGGCCGCTGGTACGGCGTTGGGCGGCTGAACTACAGCCTGCGCGACAAGAAGCTGGTCGACGCCGTGGTTGGCGTGGAGTACGACGCGGGCTGCTGGATCGGCCGCATCGTGTTCGAAAAGCTGACCAGCTCCGTCACCTCGTCCACCAAGCGCGTCATGTTCCAGTTGGAATTCATTGGGCTGTCCCGCCTGGGCACCAACCCGCTGCGCTCACTGCGCAACAACATCCCAGGCTACCAGTACCTGCGCCAGGAAACCACCACGCCGAGCCGGTTCACCGCTTATGACTAAGACACTCCGCTCTTTCCGCCTGGCGCGCACCGCCGCCTGGACCGCCTTGCCGCTGCTGTGCGCGGCGCTGGCCCTGCCGGTGCAGGCCCAGTCCGGCAACACCGCGACCAAGGGCAACGCCAAGACGGCCCCCAAGAACAGCAAGTCGGCCCCCAAGCGCCCCGCGGCCAAGCCGGCCGCCAAGACGTCGGCCAAGAAGCCTGCGGCCACGCCCACCAAGCCAGCAGCACCCGCCGCCAGCTCGGCAGCGCCAGCGGCGGCGGCGGCGGCGGCGGCTGCGCCCGCCAGCGCCGGGCCGCGCGAAGCCGACTACATCGTCGCCGTGGTCAACAGCGAGCCGGTCACCAACAACGAGGTGCGCGCGCGCACGGCGCGGGTGCAGCAGCAGCTGAGCGAGCGCGGCGCACCGCCCGCACCGTCGGCCGATCTGCGCAAGGAAGTGATGGAACGCCTGATCTCCGAGCGCGCGCAGCTGCAGTACGCCCGTGAGACCGGCATCAAGATCGACGACGCCGCGCTGGAGCAGGCCGAGCTGGCCATCGCCCGCCAGAACGAGCTGCGCAGCGTCGAAGAGCTGCACCGCCGCGTCGAGCAGACCGGCATCGCCATCAAGGATTTCCGCGACGACATCCGCAACCAGGTCACCCTGGCGCGCCTGCGCGAACGCGAGATCGAGCCCAAGCTCAAGGTCACCGACGCCGAAGTCGACGCCTACATCCGTGAACAGACCGGCGCCCGCGCGCCCGGCCAGGACATCAACCTGGCGATGATTCTGGTCGCCGTGCCCGAAAGCGCCACTGCCGACGAGCGCGCCAAGCTGCAGGCCCGTGCCGAAGAGGTAGCGCGCCGCGCCAAGGCTGGCGAAGACTTCGCGAAGCTGGCGACCGAATTCTCCGATGCCAACAACCGCGGCCGCGATGGCGGTGTGCTGGGCCTGCGCTCGGCCGACAAGTACCCCGAGCTGTTCGTGCGCGCCACGCAGCGCTCGCGCACCGGCGACGTCGTCGGCCCGCTCAAGTCCGAAGCCGGCTTCCACGTGCTCAAGGTGGTGGAGCGCAAGCGCAACAACGACCTGCCCGAGGTGCGCATCCCACAGACGCACGCGCGCCACATCCTGCTGAAGGTCGGCCCCAACCAGAGCGAGCGCGTGGCCCGCGACCGCGCCGCCGACATGCGCCGCCGCATCGTGGCCAAGCAGGCCGACTTCGAAACCCTGGCGCGCGAGAACTCGCAAGACGAAAGCGCCGCGCAAGGCGGCGATCTGGGCTGGGTCAGCCCCGGCCAGTTCGTGCCCGAGTTCGAGCAGGCCATGAACAACCTGGACCCGGGCCAGATCAGCCCGCCGATCGTGACGCGCTTTGGCGTGCACCTGATCCGCGTGGACGAGCGCACCGAACGCACGCTGTCCTCCGACGAGCAGCGCCAGCTGGCGCGCAACATCCTGCGTGAGAAGAAGGCCCAGGAATCGTTCGAGACCTGGGCGCGCGAGGTGCGCGGCCGCGCTTACATCGAATACCGCGACCCGCCACGGTGATGGAGGGGCACCGCCCTGAGCGGCTGCGCCGCTTCCCCCCGCTCTCTGCGCGCTGCGCGCTCCGGGCAGGGGGACAACGCCCCTGCGCGGCGCAGGTCCGCGCACGGCGTTCGCTGATGCGGCCTGCTCCGCGGCCTTTCGCTCAGTGGCATGCGACCCGGTGCCGGGCTTTCGCAAGCCCTTCGCAACGGTACGAATCGTTAGGCCCCATGAGTCCCACGCCAAGTTCAGCAATGTCCAAGGATCAACGCACCCTCGACCAGCTCTTGCGAGACATTGCCGATGTCCTGTTTCCGGCGGAAGAGGTTCCACCGCGCGTTACGTTGGGCAGCGCCGGTTACGACGGAGACTCTCCGCTTCACGTCTATCTGTGGCGCAATGACCCGTACGCGGTCAAAACCCTCGTCGAGCACGGGGCCAACGTTAACGCCATCGGTGAGATGGGCGAAACCCCTCTGCATGTTGCAGCTCGGGAGGCTTCTGCGGACACCCTTGCCTTGTTGTTGACGGCTGGCGCACGAGAAGACATCGTGTCAGAGTTCGGCGAAACGCCACTGCAAATCGCACAGCTACAGGATCGCGAAGCTGCGTATCGTGAGGCCAAAGCCATTGCTGGCGACCTCAAGCGCGCCAAGCAGCGGAGTCGTCGGCGTGGGGCCTAACCCTTAACCCTTCGCTGCACCCGCAGTCCTACAGCCGCATTCGGCGGCTTCCGGTCTCGGGTGAGCTCAAACGATAGGCAGCTTCACCGGCTCATCCGCCCCATGAAACACATCGCCCGCAAGCGCTTTGGGCAGCACTTTCTGTCCGACCCGGCCATCATTGACGCGATCGTGCGCGCCATCGATCCGCGGCCAGGTCAGGCGATGGTGGAGATCGGCCCCGGGTTGGCCGCGCTGACGCAGCCGCTGGTCGAGCGCTTGGGCCAGCTCACCGTGATCGAGCTGGACCGCGACCTGGCGGCGCGCCTGCGTGCGCACCCGCAGCTGCAGGTGATCGAGTCCGACGTGCTGAAAGTCGATTTCGCCCAGGTCCAACCTGCGCGGCCAGCTACGAAATTGAGAGTGGTTGGCAACCTGCCGTACAACATCTCCACGCCCATCCTGTTCCACCTGCTGCCCTTCGCCGGGCTGGTGCAGGACCAGCACTTCATGCTGCAAAAGGAAGTCATCGACCGCATGGTGGCGACGCCTTCGACGTCGGACTACGGCCGCCTGTCGGTGATGCTGCAGTGGCGCTACGCGATGGAGAACGTGCTGTTCGTGCCGCCCGAGGCGTTCGACCCGCCGCCCAAGGTCGATTCGGCGGTGGTGCGCATGCTGCCGCGCGACCAGTTCGAAGCGCTGGATGTCGACGCCTTCTCGCAGCTGGTGCAGACCGCCTTCAGCCAACGCCGCAAGCTGCTGCGCCACTCGCTCGGCAAATGGCTGGACGCGCGCGGCTTTGCTGGCGAATTTGACGTGCAGCGCCGTGCCGAAGAAGTGCCGGTGGGCGAATACATCGCGCTGGCGCAGGCGCTGCGGGGCGGCGCATAAGCGGCTGCGCGAGGCCGCCACGCTGTGCCGTCATGCACCTTCATGCGCCCTTACCCACTACCTATTTGATAGCTGGTCGCGCAGATAGTTGTAGGGCCAGCAGCCAGAATCCATCAAAAACAGCAAGATCGAAGTGCGCTGGCACTGCGCACCGCAGGTTCAGCATGCTCTGCAGCACGGCCGCGTTCGTTGTGCGCCGTTGCCCCCCGAGCGTCCCGGTATCAGCACTTGCTGAAATCAGGCTTTCGCTTTTGACGAAACCGTCAACCCTGCAGCCTCACTGCAGCAGGTCGCTCACGCGACCCGTAGGCTTCAGCACTTGCTGAAATCTGGCTTCCGCTTTTGGCGAAACCGTTAACCCTGCAGCTTCGCTGCAGCAGGTCACTCACGCGACCTGTAGATTTCAGCACTTGCTGAAATCTGGTTTTCGCTTTTCCATGAACGCGGTCATGGCTTCGCGGGCAGCGGGCTCGGTCAGCATGCGACGGAAGTGTTCGCCCTCCTCGCCCATGCGTTCCAGCACGGCTTTTTGTTGGCCGCCTTTCATCAACTGCTTGGTGGTGATCAGGCTGCTCAGCGGCTTGGCGGCGAGTTTGAGCGCCTGCTCGCGCGCGTAGCGGTTGCATTCGCTGGGCGGCAACACGCGGTTGACCAGGCCGACTTCCAACGCGGCTTCGGCCATGAAGGGCTCGCCCAGCAGCAGCGCTTCGGCCGCGCGGTGGTAGCCGAACATCTGCGGCACCAGCAAGCTGGACGCGGCCTCGGGGCACAGGCCGAGGTTGACGAAGGGCATGGAGAACGCGGCGTTGTCGCCCGCGTAGACCAGATCGCAGTGGAACAGCATCGTCGTGCCCACACCCACGGCCGGCCCGCAGACGGCGGCGACCAGCGGCTTGGGCAGGCTGGCGATACCGCGCAGAAAACGGAACACGGGCGAATCCATGCCGGCGGGCGTGTTCTTCAGGAAATCGTCCAGGTCGTTGCCGGCCGAGAACACGGTTTCGTGCCCCTGGATCAGCACGGCGCGCACGGCGGCGTCGGTGGCCGCGCCTTCGATGGCGGTGGCCAGCGCGTCGTACATGGCGACGTTGATGGAGTTCTTGCGCTCGACGCGGTTGAAGGTGAGCGTGAGCACGCCGGCTTCTTGGTGGGTGAGGATCTCGGACATGGCAGTTGGCGGAATGGACGGTGGTGGATGAATGGACGATAACTACAAAATGCATAGCTGCCTGCGCAGACCCTATTAGGGCCACAGGCCAATTTCTCTTGAAACCTATTCCTTGTAGTAAACGATTTGCTGCGTCGTGACCAGCAGCTCGCCGGCCTGGCTCCACAGCTGGCCGGTCTGGTCGAAGAAGCCGTTGGCAAACACCTGGCCGGCGGCCTGGCCCAGCAGAAAGCCGTCGCCCACCGCGGCCAGCGCGGCGGCGTCGACGTGGAAGTACGCCGTCATCGACACGGTGCCGATCGGCGTTTGCACGGCGCGGCGGCGCCACACGCGCGGAAAGAAGACGTCGGAAAACGCCGCCAGGCTGGCGAAGTCCAGCGGGCGCGGCGGGTCGTCGCGCACCCACATGCGCGTCAGGCTGGGCGTTTCGCTGCCGTCCCATTCGGTCGGCATCGGGCCGACCAGCGGGCGCATGTCGTAACGCTCGATCCAGCGCACCCAGCCACGCACTTCGGTGCGCGCGACAGCGTCCGGCGCCGGCACCTCGGGCATCGGGGTGTCGTTGGCACTCCAGGTGCTGCGGCGCACGGCGGTAACGGCGGTGGCGGTCAGCACGGTTTGCTCAGTGCCCTCGGCGTCGACCTGCGTCATCCGCAGCGTCCAGTGCTGGGTCGACCGGTTGGTGCGCGCCGGCTGTGCCCAGATGTGGAATGGCGCGTCGGCCACGGCTGCGGCGAAGTTGACCGTGAACGCCACTGGGTCGCCCAGGCGCTGCGGATGCAGGAGCACGGCCTGCAGCATCTGCGCGGCCGAAGCACCGCCGAACGGCCCGACCATATTGGCGTATGCCGGGTGGGCCGCGCCGTCAAAACGCAGAGCGCCGTCGGCCGCCGGGCCACCCGCCTGCGGCACCAATGCCAGCGCTTCGTCAAGCGGGTGAAGGGAGGTGGGAGAAGCGTCGCTGCGGCTCATGGCAAGAGGGTGCGGTCAGTTCAGGAAGACAAGCAAATTACCACGCAGGCGCGGCGAAACTTGTCGCGTCGGCGCCTTGCCCGCGCGCCGCCTCGGATAGGGCCTGCAGTGCAGTTTCGGACATTGCCCACAGGGCGTCGGCCGACGCGCTGCGAAACCACCCTAAGTGGCCGATGCGCGGCAAGCCGACCGACACCGGCGCGATGCGCTGGATGCTGTGCGGCGCGCTGCTGTAGAGCGCCAGCAAGCCGCGCAGCGAGGCTTCGGACAGCATCTCGTCGTC
Organism: Pseudomonadota bacterium; assembly: GCA_023442945.1. Taxonomy (GTDB): domain Bacteria; phylum Pseudomonadota; class Gammaproteobacteria; order Burkholderiales; family Burkholderiaceae_C; genus Ottowia. The sequence continues at coordinate 13,561 of JAEZWW010000029.1, forward strand.
GTCGATCAAAAAGGCGTGGATCGGAAAGCGCACGCGCGCGTAACTGGCGCGCGCCGCCGGGCCTTCCACGCCCACGCTGTATTCCGGGTGCAGGCACCAGCGCCGCCACTGCCACATAACGCCGCGTGGAAGATCGCCAATCAGCCCCAGGCGTCGCCCCGGAAAGTAGCCGGCGACGGTGGTCGCCACCGGCACGATGCACCACCAGAACAAGGGCGATTGGCGCCGCTGGCGCGCCGGGTAGTCGCGCCAATAGCCGACGCCGGTGGCCACGGCCACCAGACCGTCGACGCGGTCTGGCTGCGCGAACAGGCCAGGCAGCTGCGCGCCCAGGCTGTGGCCGACCAGCAGCAGCGGGCCGGCGGGTGCGGCCGCGCGCGCATGCGCGACCACGGTTTCAAAATCGGCGGCCCAGTCGTTCAGCGTGGCGCGCGATTGGCGCAAGCTGGGGCCCAGGGACAGGGACGCGCCCTGACTGCGGTAGTCGAAGCTGAACACGTGCCAACCGCGCGTGGCCAGCCAGCGCGCGAAGGGCGCGTAGTGGCTTTGCGGCACGCCCATCGCGCCGCCGATGACCACCGCCCCGCGTGCGGCGCGGCCCTGCGGCGCCAAGGCACGAACGGCGATGCGCGCGCCGTCCGGTGCGCTCAGCACCGCATCGGTCTCCGCCGCGGCGGGTGCCTGGGCCACCGCGCCGCCGCGCTCAAACGCGCTCGAAAATGCCGGCCGCACCCTGTCCCATGCCAACGCACATGGTCACCATGCCGTACTTCAGCTGGTGGCGGCGCAGCGCATGCACCACGGTGGCCGAACGGATGGCGCCAGTGGCACCCAGCGGGTGGCCCAGCGCAATGGCGCCGCCCATGGGGTTGACCTTGGCCGGGTCCAGCTTCAGCGTGTTGATGACGGCCAGCGACTGCGCGGCAAAGGCTTCGTTCAGCTCGATCCAGTCGATCTGATCTTGCGTCAGGCCACCGGCCTTCAGCGCCGCAGGGATCGCCTCGATCGGGCCGATGCCCATGATGTGCGGCGGCACACCGCGGCTGGCGTAGCTGACAAAGCGCGCCAGCGGCGCCAGGCCGAAGCGCTTGACGGCGGCCTCGCTGGCCAGGATCAGCGCGCCAGCACCGTCGCTGGTCTGCGAGCTGTTGCCGGCCGTCACGCTGCCGCGCGCGGCGAAGACGGTGCGCAGCTTGGCCAGGCCTTCCAGCGTGGTGTCGCGGCGCGGGCCTTCGTCGATGTCGACCACGCGCTCCGTCTGGGTGACTTCGGCGGTCTTCAGGTTGACGCTGCGTTCGGTCACGGTGACGGGCGTGATCTCGTCTTTGAACTCACCGGCCGCGATCGCCTTCATGGCGCGCTGGTGCGACTCGAGCGCGAAGGCGTCTTGCGCCGCGCGGCTGACGTGCCACTGCTGAGCCACCTTCTCCGCCGTCAGGCCCATGCCGTAGGCGATGCCGTAGTCGTCCACGTTGTCGGTGTTGCCGAAGATGGCGGGCGACAGGCTGGGGTTGTTGCCCATCATGGGCACCATGCTCATGCTTTCCACGCCGGCGGCCACCATCACCTCGGACTCGCCCACGCGGATGCGGTCGGCCGCCATGGCCACGGCCGACAGGCCAGACGCGCAGAAGCGGTTGACGGTGATGCCGCCAACGCTCTTGGGCAGACCGGCCAGCACCGCGCCGATGCGCGCCACGTTCAGGCCTTGCTGCGCCTCGGGGATGGCGCAGCCGCAGATCACGTCCTCAATCGCCGCCGGGTCCAGCCCCGGCGCCTGCGCCAGCGCCGCGCGCAGCGTGTGCGCCAGCAGATCATCCGGACGCGTGTTGCGGAAATAGCCTTTGTGCGAACGTCCAATGGGCGTGCGGGTGGCGGCGACGATGTAGGCGTCTTGAACTTGTTTCATGGTTCTAACTTAGTCTGTTTAGGCAACTTCATCGCTGCCTGAGTGCACTCTGAATCAAAAGCAGGTCTTTCGTCGGCGTTCCGGCGTGTTGGCCGACTAGGGGAGATGGCATCCGAGTACGCCGGCTCCGAGTTTCCTTCGGACAAGCCCGCTAGATGAAGCCTAAGGGCGATCCAGACGGCCAGCAAAACACATAGGAGGCCGGGTATGCCAAACCACGTGAGAGCCGCGAAATCCCCGTGAGATAAAAGCCCCCAGCCGAGGTATAGCCAGGTCGCCCCCGCAAGCATGAGGAATGCAGCAAGCAGGAAGAGCAACAAGCTGAATCCGCTGGCGGTCTCACGTTTCATCCCGCCGCTCCGTCAATTCCGAACAGGCTTTCCGGTTGAGAGCATCCCCATGATCCGCTCGTGCGTCTTGGGGTTGGCCAGCAGCGAGGTGAAGGCCTGGCGCTCCAGCGTCATCAGGTATTCCTCGTCCACCAGTGTGCCGGGGTCGACGTCGCCGCCGGTGACCACACCGGCGATCAGGCTGGCGATGTGGAAGTCGTGCTGGCTGATGAAGCCGCCGTCGCGCATGTTGACCAGCTGGCCCTGAATGGTGGCCTTGCCGTCGCGGCCGGCGACGCGGAACTGGCGCTTCATCGGCGGGCGGTAACCGGCGGCGTGCATGGCCTTGGCTTCGGCGATGGCGACGAACAACAACTCGTCCTTGTTGGGCACGACGATGTCGCTCCACAGCAGGTAGCCGAGTTGGCGCGACTCCAGCGCGCTGGTGCCGACCTTGGCCATGGCCGCGGCGGTGAAGCCTTCGGTCAGGAAATGCAGCAGGTCCTTGTCCGTGCTGGTGGCGGCGTTTTCGGCGGCGCGGCGGGCGATGTAGGTCAGGCCGCCGGCGCCGGGCACCAGGCCCACGCCGACTTCGACCAGGCCCATGTAGCTTTCCATAATGGCGACGCGGCGTGCCGAGTACACCGACATCTCGCAGCCACCGCCCAGCGCCATGCCGCGGATCGCGGCCACGGTGGGCACGTTGGCGTAGCGCAGGCGCAGCATCAGCTCCTGCAGCTCTTTCTCCATCGAGTCGACCAGGCCGACACCGCCGGCGACGTAGCCGGGCAGCATGGCTTGCAGGTCGGCGCCGACGCTGAAAGGGTCGTCGCCGGGCCAGATCACCAGGCCTTTGTAGCCCTGCTCGGCCATATCGACCGCCTGCATCAGGCCTTCGCCCGCGTCGGGGCTGATGGCGCGCATCTTGGTCTTGAGCGTGGCGATGACGACCTCGTCGTCCAGCGTCCACACGCGCACGGCGTCGGTCTCCAGCAGCGTCTTGCCGGCCGTGGCCGGGCGCGGGCCGCCTTCGCCCAGCAGCAATTCGGGGAACAGCTGGCGTTGGTAGGCCGGCAACTGGCGGCGCGGCTCAAACTTGCCCGTGGCCGGGTTCCAGGAGCCTTGTTCGGTGTGCACGCCACCGGCATCGGCCACCGGGCCTTTGAAGACCCAATCCGGCAGCGGCGCCTTGCTGAGCGCCTTGCCCGCGTCGATGTCTTCCTGGACCATCTTGGCCACGTCAAGCCAGCCGGCCTCCTGCCACAGCTCGAACGGGCCTTGCTTCATGCCAAAGCCCCAGCGCATGGCCTGGTCAACGTCGCGCGCGGTTTGCGCGATGTCCTGCAGGTGCACGGCGGCGTAGTGGAAGCCGTCGCGCAGGATGGCCCACAGGAACTGGCCTTGCGGCCCTTCGGCCTTGCGCAACAGCTTCAGGCGTTCACCGGCCTTCTTCTTGAGCATGCGGCCGTAGACCTCGTCGGCCTTGGCGCCGGCGGGCACGTACTCGTCTTTCTCCAGGTCGTAGCGCAGGATGTCGCGGCCGACTTTCTTGTAAAAGCCCGCGCCCGTCTTCTGGCCGAGGCTCTTCATGTCCAGCAGCTTGGCCAGCACCGGCGGGGTGGCGAAGCTGCCGTAGAACGGGTCGGTCTCGGCCGTCAGGTTGTCCTGCAGCGTCTTGATGACGTGGGCCATGGTGTCCAGGCCCACCACGTCGGCGGTGCGGAAGGTGCCGCTGGACGCGCGGCCCAGGCGCTTGCCGGTCAAATCGTCCACCACGTCGACGTTCAGGCCGAACTTCTCGGCCTCTTTCATGGTGGCCAGCAGGCCGGCAATGCCGATGCGGTTGGCAACGAAGTTGGGCGTGTCCTTGGCGCGCACCACGCCCTTGCCCAGCGCGGTGGTGACGAAGCTTTCCAGCTTGTCCAGCACCTCGGGCTCGGTGGTGGGCGTGGGGATCAGCTCCACCAGGTACATGTAGCGCGGCGGGTTGAAGAAGTGGATGCCACAAAAGCGCGGGCGCAGCGCTTCGGGCAGCGCCTCGCTCAGCTTCGTGATCGACAGGCCCGAGGTGTTGCTGGCCAAGAGCGCGGTCTTGCTGACGAAGGGCGCGATCTTGTGGTACAGGTCGCTCTTCCAGTCCATGCGCTCGGCAATGGCCTCGATGATCAGGTCGCAGCCCTTGAGCTTCTTCAGGTCGTCGTCGTAGTTGGCGACTTCGATCAGCTCGGCATCGCTGGCCACGGCCAGGGGCGCGGGCTTGAGCTTCTTGAGGTTGTCGATCGCGCGCATGACGATGCCGTTCTTGTCGCCTTCCTTGGCGGCCAAGTCGAACAGGATCACCGGCACCTTGCAGTTGACGAGGTGGGCGGCGATCTGCGCCCCCATCACCCCGGCGCCGAGCACGGCGACTTTCTTCACGTTGAAACGATTCGTCATTCTTTCTCCAAATCCCAAAACTGAAATGCCCTAGCTCCGTCCCAAACCGTCAAAGCACGCCCCATACGATTCAAGGCTGCCGCCTCGACCGGCATGACTAGGCGCGTGCTCGCGGTCATCTGTTCGCTTGGGTTGTATCGGGTCTCTATCTCGATTGCGGCGTGCCCACGGTCATTAAAGGTGAACGCGCGCAGGCGGGCATAGCTGAGAGCATCTGGGTCTTCCGATCCCATCACCAAAACAACCTCTGAACCGACGGCGGCAGGGAAGCTTGAAAGCCGACGCCCAAATGAGTTGATCTCTGTCAGAACAACCGGGAGCTCCAGACTGACGGCGTTTCCGTCACATCGGTCGAGACTAAGCCACGTGCCGATTTGCCCGTTGGATTCGTCGATCCAGTCAGGGCTGATCGCGAGCTTCACTTCACACGCACCCAAGTTTGCGTGCGCCAGAAGGGGCCGATGGAGCCACGCACTTCCAGCTTCTGACCGCCATCGATCGGCGTCAGGCGCAGCGCGTAGTCCTTGCCCTTTTCAGGGTCGAGGATGCGGCCGCCTTCCCACACGTCCTTGCCTTCGGCCTTCTTGGCCCCGCGGATGATTTCCAGGCCGACCATGGGCTTGTCCTTGCGGTCGCCCGGGCATTCGGTGCACAGCTCTTTGGGGTCGGCGCCGGGGCGCAGCAATTCTTCGATCTTGCCGTTCAAGGCGCCGTCGCGCTCGGTCACGACGATCTGCGCTTTGGGCTTCTTGGTTTCATCGTCGATGCTGCGCCAGGTGCCCACGGGCGTCATCTGGGCGTGCGCCAAGCCTGCGGCAAACACTATCAAAGCAATAGCTGCTCGCGCAGATGGTTGTAGGGCAGAAAGCCGATTCTTCATGAAATCACCCTTTGAAGACAGTCGGACCAGTTGCGCGGCTCAGGCCAGCGCGGCTTCGGTGTCGAGCAGGTTGGCCACGCCGGAACGCGCGGTGCGCATCAGGCTGGCGGTTTCCGGGAACAGGCGCGCGAAGTAGAAGCGCGCGGTCTGCAGCTTGGCCTGGTAGAACGGATCGGTGTTGCCGTCGGCAATCGCCTTGAGCGCCACGCTGGCCATGCGCGCGAAGAAGTAGCCGAACACCAGGTGGCCGGCCACGCGCAGGTAGTCGACGCTGGCGCCGCCCACTTCGTCCGGGTTGACGAAGCCCTTGAAGCCGATCTCGGTGGTGAACTTGGTCATCTGGTCCGCCAGGTAGGCCAGCGGGTTGATGAATTCGGCCATCTTCTCGTTCACGCCTTCGGCAGCGATCAGCGCCTCGATCTGCTTGCCGAACTTGCGCAGCGTGGCGCCCTGGTTGGCCAGAACCTTGCGGCCCAGCAGGTCGAGCGACTGCACGGTGTTCGTGCCTTCGTAGATCATGTTGATGCGGGCGTCGCGCACGTACTGCTCCATGCCGGTTTCATGGATGTAGCCGTGGCCGCCGAACACCTGCATGGCGTGGTTGGTGGCGGCAAAACCGTTGTCGGTGATGAAGGCCTTCACGATCGGCGTGAGCAGCGCGACGATGTCGTCTGCGTCCTTGCGCGTCTTCTCGTCAGGGTGGTAGAGCGATTTGTCCAGCATCATGGCGCAGTAGATGCTCATGGCGCGGCCGCCTTCGGCATAGGCCTTGGCCGTCAGCAGCATCTTGCGCACGTCGGGGTGCACGATGATCGGGTCGGCCGGTTGGTCCTTGGCCTTGGGGCCGGACAGGCTGCGCATCTGCAGGCGGTCCTTGGCGTAGGCCAGGGCGTTTTGGTAGGCCACTTCGGTCAGGCCGAGCGACTGGTTGCCCACGCCCAGGCGGGCGGCGTTCATCATCACGAACATGGCGGCCAGACCCTTGTTGGGCTCGCCAACCAGGGTGCCGATGGCGCCGTCCAGCGCGATTTGCGCGGTGGCGTTGCCGTGGATGCCCATCTTGTGCTCCAGTCCCGTGCAGTACACCGGGTTGCGCGCGCCCAGGCTGCCGTCGTCGCCCACCATGAACTTGGGCACCAGGAACAGGCTGATGCCCTTGCTGCCCTTGGGCGCGTCCGGCAGGCGTGCCAGCACCAGGTGCAGGATGTTGTCGGTGAAGTCGTGCTCACCCGCGCTGATGAAGATCTTGTTGCCGGTGATCTTGTAGGTGCCGTCGGCTTGCGGCTCAGCCTTGGTGCGCAGCAGGCCCAGGTCGGTGCCGCAGTGCGGTTCGGTCAGGCACATGGTGCCGGTCCATTCGCCGCTGGTCAGCTTGGGCAGGTACTTCTTCTTCTGCTCGTCCGTGCCGTGGGCGTGCAGGGCCTCGTAGGCGCCGTGCGACAAGCCCGGGTACATGGTCCACGCCTGGTTGGCACCGTTCAGCATCTCGTAGAAGCACGAGTTGGTGACGAAGGGCAGGCCTTGGCCGCCGTATTCGGTGTCGCACGACAGCGCAGCCCAGCCGCCTTCAATGTACTGGGCATAGGCTTCCTTGAAGCCCTTGGGCGTGGTGACTTCGTGCGTGGTCTTGTCCAGCGTGCAGCCTTCCGAATCCCCGCTCAGGTTCAGCGGCTGCGTCACCTCGGACGCGAACTTGCCGCCCTCTTCCAGCACGGCGTTGAGCGTGTCGGCGTCCACGTCCGCGTAGCGCGGGATGGCCTTGAGTTCATCGACCACGTTCAGCACTTCGTGCATCACGAATTGCATGTCGCGCAGTGGGGGGGTGTAGCTGGGCATGGAAAAGCTCCTGTGGTGTATTCGAAAAAGCGGTGAAAGACTCAGGCGCCGTAGCGCGCCAGGATGTTGTCGAAGCCGCGCAGCGCGCGCGCCATGGAGCCGGGGCGCTGCAGAAAGCGGGCGTCGTAATGCAGCGCCAGGATCAGGGCGTGGATTTCAAAAGTGATCTGCCGCTCGTCGGCATCGGGGACCAGGTGGCCTTCGTCGCGGGCCTGGGCGACGGCGCGCTCCATGGCTTCTTGCCAGGCGGTGACGGCTTCGATCAGCGCGTCGCGCACGGGACCGGGGCGGTCGTCAAACTCGACCGCGCCGCTGATGAAAATGCAGCCGGAATCCAGCTCGGCGCTGGTGTAGCGCATCCAATGCTCGAACAGCGCGCGCACGCGCGGCAGGCCGCGGGGCAACGCCAGGGCGGTGTGAAAGACCTCGGCCTCGAAACGCGCGTAGTACTCGCGCACCACGGATATCTGCAACTCGTCACGCGAGCCGAAGTGGGCGAACACGCCCGACTTGCTCATTTCCATCACCTCGGCCAGGGCGCCGATGGACAGGCCTTCCAGGCCGACCTGCGCCGCCATGCGCAAAGCGGCGTCGACGATGGCAGCCTTGGTCTGCTGGCCTTTGGCCAACGCGCGGTCGGCCGGCGCAGGCCGCGCACGGCGTGTCGGAGAGGCTAAGCGTTGGGGCATGGCTTAATAAAACGAACGGTCGTTCTATTTTGCGTTGAAGTGGGGCATTCGCCAAGCGATTCACCCCAGCCCCTCTTAGGTATTTACCCTAGGATTGGGCTGCCCCTGCCCTATTTCAGACTGAACGCCACCACATCCTGATGCTGTTCGCCCAGGCCGTCAATGCCCAGGCTCATGCGGTCGCCGCGCTTCAGATACCGCGGGGCGGGTCGGCCGGCCGCATCGCGCCAGCCCATGCCGACGCCCGGCGGCGTGCCGGTGGTCAGCACGTCGCCCGGCTCCAGCGTCATGAAGCGGCTGACGTAGCTGATCAGCTTGGCCACGTTGAAGACCATGGTGCGCGTGTTGCCGGTCTGCATGCGCTCGCCGTTCAGGTCCAGCCACAGGCCCAGGCGCTGCGGATTGGGCACCTCGTCGCGCGTGACCAGCCAGGGGCCAATCGGCCCGAAGGTGTCGCAGCCCTTGCCCTTGTCCCAAGTGCCGCCGCGCTCGATCTGGAACTCGCGCTCGCTCACGTCGTTGACGACGCAATACCCCGCCACGCAGTCCAGCGCGTCCTTCAGCGCCACATGGCGCGCGGTGCGGCCGATGACCACGCCCAGCTCCACCTCCCAGTCGCCCTTCTTCGAGCCCTTGGGCAGCATCACCGGGTCGTTCGGGCCCTGGATGCAGGAGATGGCCTTGGTGAAGACCACGGGCTCGGTCGGCACGGGCATGCCGGCCTCCGCCGCGTGGTCCGCGTAGTTCAGCCCGATGGCGATGAACTTGCCCACCTGTGCGACCGGGCAGCCCAGGCGCGGACGCCCGCGCACGGCGGGCAGCTGGGCCAGCTTGAGTTTGCGCAGGCGCGCTAGGGCGGTGTCGCCCAACTGCGCCGGGCCGATGTCGGGGATGACGGCCGAGAGGTCACGCAAGACGCCGTCGGCGTCCAGCACGCCGGGCTTTTCCTTGCCCGGCGGGCCATAGCGAAGCAGTTTCATCAGGGAGTCCTTTCAGGTACCCCCCGAATCTACACGCAAAGCAAAATGTGCCCTTTGGCCCTAGTCGGATCTGCGCGAGCAGCTCCTGATTTCAGAGCATTTTGGTCAACGCGGCGTCGAGCGACTCGGTCGGCGAGCGCCGGAATCCCGAGCGCGCGAAGCGCTGCAAGCGCCCCACCATGAAGGACGTCAGCACCGAGGCGGTGAGCTGCGCGTCCGCCGTCGGCGTGGCGCTGTCGCCGCCTTGGCCGTCGGGCAGCGCCGGATCGCGCAGACCCTGGCGCAGGGAAGCCTCCAGCTTGTCGAACAACTGGTTCATGCGCTGCTGCAGGCGCTCGTTCTCAAACACCAGGGCGTCGCCCACCATCACGCGGGTCATGCCGGGGTTCTTCTCGGCAAACTGCAACACCATGGTGACCACACGCGCCGCGCGGCCGCTGCCGGCGGGTTCACGGTCGGCGATCTGGTTGACCAGGCCGAACACCGTGCTTTCAATGAAATCGATCAACGCCTCGAACATCTGCGCTTTGCTGGCGAAGTGACGGTACAAGGCGGCTTCGCTCACGCCCAAGCGCGCGGCCAAGGCGGCGGTGGTGATCCGCTCGGCGCCCGGCTGTTCCAGCATGGTGGCCAACGCCTGGAGAATCTGCGCGCGGCGCTCCCCCGGCTTGGGGCGCTTGCGACCAGGCGGCACCGGTGCGGAGGCGTCGCTGGAAGGCGCTTCGGAGGGAAGGTCTGGCGGCGGCATGGTGCAATCAAATGTGTCGAAATGATTCTCGCACAATCACGAATCATTTCGTACACAGTTTTCACCGAATCCGCGACAAGCCCCGGACGTATGTCACATACGCGCCAAACAAAAGGGCCGCGAATGCGGCCCTGAGTGAGTGCGTCCCCGAATTAGTGGGAGCGGATCATGGTCCCGTAAGGCTGATCGGTCAACACCTCCAACAGCATGGAATGTGCAACCCGGCCATCAATGATGTGCACAGCGTTCACACCGCTCTTGGCCGCGTCCAGCGCGCCCGCAATCTTGGGCAGCATGCCACCGGAAATGGTGCCGTCCTGCACCAGCTCATCGATGCGGCGCGGGGTGAGTTCGGGCAGCAACTCGCCCGCCTTGTCGAGCACGCCCGGGATGTTGGTGAGCATGAGGAGCTTTTCAGCCTGCAGGACGGTCGCCAGCTTGGCCGCCACGACGTCGGCATTGATGTTGTAGCTTTCGTTGTGCTCGCCGAACCCGATCGGGCTGACCACGGGAATGAACTGGTCGTCCTGCAGCGCTTGCACCACGGACGGGTCGATCTGGTCAATGTCGCCGACCTGGCCCACATCGTGCTCGACGTTCGGGTCTTTTTGGTCGACCAGCTTGAGCTTACGTGCGCGGATCAAACCACCGTCGCGCCCGGTCAGACCCACGGCTTTGCCGCCGGCTTGGTTAATCAGCCCAACGATGTCCTGCTGCACCTCACCGCCCAGCACCCATTCGACCACTTCCATGGTCTCGGCGTCGGTGACGCGCATGCCCTGGATAAAGTGGCCCTGCTTGCCCAGGCGCTTGAGTGCGGTTTCGATCTGCGGGCCGCCGCCGTGCACCACGACCGGATTGATCCCGACCAGTTTGAGCAGCACCACATCTTCTGCGAACGCGGCTTGCAGCGCGGGGTCGGTCATGGCATTGCCACCGTACTTGATGACCATGGTTTTGCCGTGGTACTTGCGGATGTACGGCAGCGCCTGCGCCAGGATATCGGCTTTATCGCGGGGAGGAAGGGTCTTGGATTCGGTCGACATGTTCAAAAAAGGGAGGACAGGTTGGCCAAGCAGACACCGATGATAGGCCAGTGCCTACCAGCGGGAGTTGCGAAACACCCGCGGCACTTTGAAGCGAATGATGGCCATGTACGCCAGCACGTACGACACCACGAACAACAAGCAGAAACCGACGAGGACAGCGGTGTTGTTCCAGAACAGGATGGCGGGCACCACCGTCAACAAGGTGAAGGCCCAGAGGTAGGGCGAGGTGCGGTTGTTGCGCATCAGCATCCGGCGGGATTCATCGTCGTCGAACACCTCGCGCACGATGCGGCGGTAGATCAACTGGTGGAAGTGCAAGGCGTCCGCCACCCCGGGCGATACGCCACGGCCGAGCTTGCGGTAGATGCTGAACAGCGTCTCCCACACCGGGTAGATCAACAGCAGCATCGGGAACCACGGCGACACCACCGGGTGGCGCTGGACCAGCGTCAGGCTGGCCAAACCGATCACCAGACCCCAGACGTAGGCGCCGCCATCGCCCGAAAAAATCATGCCACGCGGGTAGTTCCACACCAGAAAGCCGCCGGTGGCGGCCGCGGTGGAAATCAATACGGCGGCTAAGGCGCGATCACCTACCTGCAAAGCCACGTGCGCGAGCGCCAGGCAGACGATCAAAGCCACCATGCCCGCCAGACCGTTGTAGCCGTCGATGATGTTGAAAGCGTGCGGAAGACCGGCAATCGCCAACAAGGCCACTGCGCCGCCGATCCAGGGCGCGAGGGTGACCGGCAACTCCAATCCCGGGACCAAACCAGTTGGCGCAGACAGCCCGAGCCACAGCACCGCCAGCAAGCCAGACACCATGGTGAGCGCCAGTCGGTAGCGGACCGACAAACGCTGGGTCATGTCCTCCAGCACCCCACCGACAACGGCCGGCAGCATGACCAGCAGCCAGGCCCAGATCCAGTTCTGGAGATTCAGGGAAGCCGGGTCGCCCCAGAAACGTGTTTGCCCCCAGGCCAAGGCCCAGGCGGCCAGCGCTCCGCAGCCCACCGCCACGCCGCCGATGCGCGGGACGTCACCGCGGTGAAAACGTTGCGGGAGATTTTCATCGTAGGCCGCAGCGTGCTTGCGCGCCCAACGGATGACCATCGCGCCAACCACCAATGCGACGAAAAATGCAAGAACGCTCAAAGCGATCACAAGGCACCTTCAGGGTGGCGGGGTTGCGGCTGGCGCGGTAAGGTGCGGTGCATCGTGGAATCGTAGCCGCAGATGGATCGAAAAGGGAGTTTGAGGCGGCGAATGCTTCACCTAGCAGCAGTGACGGGCAGCCGCAGTCGACCCGCGCTTGGTCTGTTGCAATGAAGAGTTCAGGGTTTGAATGAGCGGTAATAGCCCATTACCCGTTCTACATACTTCTGGGTTTCGGGGTAAGGCGGAATCTTGTTCCCATACTTCGCGACAGCCCCTTCCCCTGCGTTGTACGCGGCGATAGCCAACGCCGTGTCACCCCCAAAAAGCCGCAGCAGGTCAGCGAGGTAACGACTGCCAACCTGCGCGTTGACCTTGGGCTCCAAAACGTTGTGTCGACCAGTGCCTTCGGCGAACCCGGTGACACCATAGCGTGCGGCCGTCGCCGGCATGATCTGCATCAAGCCCAACGCGCCCTTGTGCGACACCGCATCAGCATTGAAGGCCGACTCGGCGGCTGCGACGGAGTAGACCAAGGCCGGGTCCACCGCGTGGGACTGCGCCGCTGCGTCGAGGTAGGGCTTCACGTCGCTGAAGCCGCGTGGCAACCGATCCGCGCTGCGCGCGAGTTGGCCGAGCTGTGCCGCCTGAGCCGGAGCGGGCGCCGCGGACGGGTTCCAAGCGGGGTAGCGCAAGGTCCAGGTGCGGTTGATCCAGCGCACATCGCGCCGCGCAGGCGTTATGGCTGGCGCCAGGTCGACAACGCCGTCGCCTGCGCCCGCATCTGCTTCATCGGCAGAGCCGCCGTTTTTTTCCGACACGTTGCCCATGTGCAGAACACCGTCGTCGTCGACAAACTTCCAGGTGTCGGCTGCCCACGTGGGCGCGGCCCACGCCAGCAGCGCAGCAAACGCCAGCGCAGCAATCCGCGTCGACGGCGTCGCCATATATCCCGCGCCACGCAACAACACTGCGCGCGCCGGGTCACGACCTCGGTCAACTGCCACGCAACAACCTTTCCCAAATCGACGGCCGTCGAGCGCGAGCGGCTTCCACCCGTGGCTCTCCCGCCAGCACATCCGCTTCGCGATGGCGTCGCGCCCGGATCACCCGTGCTGGCACCCCAGCGGCAATCATGCCGCTCGGCACATCCGATCGCACGACCGCGCCAGCGGCGACCACAGCACCTCGGCCGATGTGCACGCCTTCCAAGACAATCGCACCTGCGCCAATCCATGCCCCGTCTTCAACCACAATGCGCGAGCGCGTAATGCGGTTGCGGGCAATGATGTCGTCGCCAGCGTCGATGTCGTGGCCAGCAGAGAGCAGCTTCGCCTGTGCGCCAATCAAAACATCGGCCCCAATCGTCAAGCCACCTTCACCGGACAGGTAGGCGCCGACGTTCACGATAGTCCCCGCACCGATCTGAATGCCCACGCAAGGATCTGCATCCACATCGCCAAGGACCAGTCGCGTATTGGCGTACAAGCTCACGCGATCCTCCAAGACGAGCGCATGGGCCTTCTCACCCCAGCGCATGACGCTGACCGTGGGGTCAATCCGGCACTCGTCACCCAAAACATCCACGCCCAAATGAGTCGACGTGAAGTCAGGTATCCCGATCAGCGCATCCATGGCGTGTTACGCGCGGAGTGCTGCAAGCAATCGCCGCAGGCGCCCGGACATGCCCTGTTGACGCAGGGATTCCAACTGATTATTGAGTCGCTCAATTTCAGCTTGCGCAGCTGCCGCGCGCTGGTCACTCTCGCGCAGTTGAGACGCTGTGGAGCCTTCAAGTGCTTGTAAGTCAGAAATGACTGTGAGCTTAGTCGCCACTTCACCCTCCAACTGCGCAATCGCCGCCCTTGCCTCACCAAACGCTTTCTGATGCTCGAGCAAAGAATCGTGCTCGCTTTCGTACCGGAGCGTCAATTCGCGCAAAGCATGCTTGAGTTGCCCGATCTCCAATTCGGCAAACTTGATCGTTGCCACCGAGCTGTCTGCCATGGGGACTGCCACCGTCATCCACTCGTACACGTCGAAATCCGCCCAGCCCGAGACCAGGGCCTGGCGCTGGGTCGGCTCAAGCTGTTTCCAATCCCAGATGAACTCGCTTTCTTCGATGGGGAGGTGAAGCCCCTCCCAGTGCTCGGGCGCCCATTTCATCGCCATCAGCGCCTTGCCGAGACTGCTGCGGGTAAAAAACCGCATGTGCGTCCGATCCAGCAGACCGGTGTCGGCGTAGTCGAATTTACCCACACGCAAGCCCGCGACAAGCCCTGCGTAGGCGACGTTGGGCATGGAAATCACCAAGCGCGCGGCTGGCGCGGCCAGTTCGCGCAATGCCTCCAATGTGGCCAGCGGATCGTTGAGGTGTTCCAACACATCGCATGCAAGCAGTGCGCCAAACTGACGCCCCTGCAACTGATCGCGCCACGTCAAAGTATTCAGGTCGCACTGCAGAACCTCCACGCCAAGCTCGGTCAGCTTATGCACGGCGCCCGGATCGTTTTCGACGACCGTGACCGCATGACCGCGGTCAACCAGGATTTTGGTCATGGCGCCGGGCCCTGGCCCAAGCTCCAAAACACTCACATCGGGCGGGACCTGCCGAAGTAAGCGTGCAGCCCAATCGTCGCCGTCCGGATCGAAGGCGTAGTTGTATCGATCGGTCGATGTCACGTTGCGACTCCAGAGATAGAAGGCAATTCTGCTGCGGGCCCAGTGGTGCCGAGACTAGGGTCAGATGCGCCCGGCGCGATCCAGTCATGATTGAGCCAGACCACACCGAACTCACGCCGTGTCTGGTTCAGCACCGTAAAAGGCTGAATCATTTCGGCCATGTCAATGACTTGGAACCCAGTATCGTCCAGCAGATAGACGCTCCAAAGGTATTTACCCGACAACAGCGCCACCGACGGGAAACGCACCCGCACGGTATGCCGGCCGGTGCCGCTCAAGGCTTTGCCGTTCGCCCGAACCTGCGTGCCAGTCCCAAACACGTTGTCCTTGTCAGGGCGCACGATCGCGAAAGCCACATGGAACGGATCGGACGTGTAGGCCTCCACCTCGATCTCCACGGACAGATC
>JAEZWW010000046.1 GCA_023442945.1 Pseudomonadota bacterium
CGCCCGCCCTGGCCCATGTGCGCGACGCCGTGGCCGCCGTGCGCGAACAGGCCGCCACGCCCGCCGGCACGCTGCGCCTGACCCTGCCGCACATGGCCGCGCGCACCGTGCTGGCGCCGGTGCTGGCGCGGCTGCAAGCCGAGCACCCGCGCATCGCGGTGGAACTGGTGTGCAGCGACACCCTGGTCGACATCGTCCAGGACGGGTTTGACGCTGGCGTGCGCTTTGGCGAACGGCTGCAGGCCGACATGGTGGCGCTGCCCGTCGGCGCGCCCCTGGCCTTCACCGTGGTCGGCACGCCGGCCTACCTGGCCGCGCACGGCACGCCCGCCGCGCCGGCCGATCTGGCGCAGCACCGCTGCATCCAGCTGCGTTTTGGCAGCGGCGCGCTGTACCGCTGGCAGTTCACCCGCGCCGGTCGCACGGTGGAGGTGCGCACCGATGGCGCCGTCACCGTCAACGACAGCGCCGCCGCGCTGGCCCTGGCCGAAGCCGGGCTGGGCCTGGCCTACGTGTACGAAGCGCTGGCGCGCCCAGCCTTGCAAACCGGTCGCCTGCGCGTCGTGCTCAGCGACTGGATGCCGCCGCCCGAGCACTTTTACCTGTACTACCCCAGCGCGCGCATGAAGTCGGCCGCGCTGACGGCCTTGGTGGACGCGGTGCGGGCGACGGCAGAGCGGCCGGCAGAAGGATGATTTGCTATTGAATGAGTAGCTGCCTGCGCAGGTGGCTGTAGGAGTGTGAGCCGATTTCTTGGAAAAACCTGCGCGAGCGCAACGCGGCCCGACACCGGAAGGCGCCGTCGCCCGCGTTACCGCCGCTGCAGCAGCTCACCCAGTAGCCGCACCGGCCAGCCCAGAAATTCGACCACCAGCCAGAGCAGCAACAGCGCCAGCCCGCCGCCCATGACCGTGAACACATGCATTGGCCACAGCCAGGTCATCACCAGCGCGACCGGCGTGGCAATGGCGCCGAGCCACAGCGCGCGGCGGTTGCGCGGCGTGGGGTCGAGCAAGGTGCCGACGATGGCGCCCAGAACGCCGATGACGATGACCAGAAGCGTGGACATGGCGCGATGTTAGGGCGCAAGCCGGGCCTTGCCAATGCTGGCTGCGCCCGGTGGTGCAACAAATTTGCTGCGTTTAAAGGAGCTGCTTGCGCAGGTGGTTGTAAGCCAGGGGGACGATTGGGCTTGAAAACCGAGCGCGACGACGGCGCGCGTCGCCCCCGCTCAGGCGCGCGCAGCCTGGCGCTCGGGCGCGCTAGGCGACGCCTCGGCCAGCGTGTCGGCGCTGGCGATCACGCCGCCACCCAGGCACACCTCGCCGTCGTACAGCACGGCGCTTTGGCCGGGGGTGACGGCCCATTGCGGCTCGGCAAAGCGCAGCACGCGGCTGGTGGGCGCGGGGCCTTCGGCCAGGGTGCAGGGCGCGTCGGCCTGGCGGTAGCGCGTCTTGGCGGCGTAGGCGCCCGGCGCGGGCGCGGCGTCGGCGGTCCAGGACAGGTCGTCAAACACCAGCTCGTGCGACAGCAACCACGGGTGGTCGTGGCCTTGCACGGCGTACAGCGTGTTGGTGGCCATGTCCTTGCGCGCGACAAACCAGGGCGAATGCTCGCCGCCGCCGCGCTGCGCGCCTTTTTCGCGCACCCCGCCAATGCCCAGACCCTGGCGCTGGCCCAGGGTGTAGAAGGACAGGCCGACGTGCTCGCCGATCTTGCGGCCGCGTTCGTCCTTGATCGGGCCCGGCTTCGTCTGCAGGTAGCGGTTGAGGAAGTCGCGGAACGGCCGCTCGCCAATGAAGCAGATGCCGGTCGAATCCTTTTTCTTGGCGTTGGGCAAGCCGATTTCTTCGGCGATGCGGCGCACCTCGGTCTTGTGCAGCTCGCCCACGGGGAACAGCGTCTTGGCCAGCTGCGCTTGCGTCAGGCGGTGCAAGAAATAGCTTTGGTCCTTGGTTGGGTCCAGCCCCTTCAGCAACTCATGGCGCGCGGTGCTTTCATTGAGGCGCACCCTCGCGTAATGACCCGTCGCGATCTTCTCCGCGCCCAAGCGCATCGCGTGGTCCAGAAAGGCTTTGAACTTGATTTCGGCGTTGCACAGCACGTCCGGGTTGGGCGTGCGGCCGGCCGAGTATTCGCGCAGGAATTCGGCGAAGACGCGGTCCTTGTAGTCGGCGGCGAAGTTGACGTGCTCGATCTCGATGCCGATCACATCGGCCACGGCCGCGGCGTCCACGAAGTCGACGTTGGACGAGCAGTACTCGCTGTCGTCGTCGTCTTCCCAGTTCTTCATGAAGATGCCCACGACCTCGTGGCCCGCTTGTTTCAGCAGCCAGGCGGTCACGGCGGAGTCCACCCCGCCCGACAGGCCCACCACGATGCGTTGTTTGGTCGTCATACCCCCCGATTATCCGCAGCCTGACATCAGCAATGAATACCTACGGGTTATTGCCCATGACAAGCCGCGCCGCCCTTGGGCACACTGCGCGCACCCCCATTCAGGGGGGTGTCCCCCGCTTGACCACCCGCTGGCCCCAGGTGCGCCAGGGGCGCGAGCTTTTGTCATCGCTGTGTGCTTACATGCCAACCATGCCCATGACGACCGTATCTGCCTTTCTTCGTCTGCTGGCTTGGCGCCTGCTGGCGTCCGCGTGCGTCGCCTCGGGGCTGGGGGTGGCCTCAGCGGCGCAGGCCGACATCCTGATCGGCCAGACCACTTCGGTCACCGGCCCGGTGGCCGCCAGCGTGGGCGAGACGCTGGTGGGCGTGCGCGCCTACCTGGACCACGTCAACGCGCAAGGCGGCGTGAACGGCGAGAAGATCCAGCTGATCACGCTGGACGACAACTTCAAGCCACCGCGCGCGGCCGAGAACGCCAAGAAGCTGATCGAGCAGGACAAGGTGCTCGCCCTGTTCATGAGCCGCGCCACCCCGCACACCGAGGCCATCCTGCCGCTGCTGGCGCAGCACAAGCTGGCGCTCATTGCCCCGTCCACCGGCGCCATGGTGTTCCACACGCCGGTCAACCCGTACGTGTTCAACGTGCGCTCCAGCTACCAGGCCGAGGCCGAGCGCGCCATCCGCCACCTGCACGACATCACGCTGGCGCGCATCGCCGTCGTGCACGTGGACGACAGTTTTGGCGCCGACTGCCTGGCCGGTGCCATGAAGGGCTTCACCGCGGCCGGCAAGCAGCCGGTGGTCGTCATCAAGGCCGACCGCGAAAAGCCCGACTACCCGAGCATCGTCAAGACCCTGGTCGACAAGAACGCCCAGGCCGTGCTGTGGATCGGCTCCAGCGTTGCCGTCAGCGGCGGCGTCAAGGCGCTGCGCCAGGCCGGGTCGGCCGCGCAGGTGCTGACGGTGTCGAACAACGCGTCGGCCGGCTTCATTCAGCAGTTGGGCGAACATTCGCGCGGCGTGGTGGTGACGCAGGTCTTCCCCAGCGAACGCGCGCTGGGCGTGCCGATCAACCGCGAGGCGGTGACTCTGCTCAAGGGCAAGGCCGAGCTGTCGCCGCAAGTGATGGAAGGCTTTGCCAGCGCCAAGGTGCTGGTCGAAGCCCTGCGCCGCGCCGGCCCCAACCCGACGCGCGCCAAGGTGATCGACGCGCTGAACGGCATCCACCACCTGGACCTGGGCGGGCTGGAACTGGGCTTCAGCCCGACCGACCACACGGGGCTGAACTACGTCGAGCTGTCCATCATCGGCCGCGACGGCCGGTTTCAGCGCTGAATCGGGTGCTGGCCCTACAACCATCTGCGCGGGCAGCTTCTGAAGTAATAGCGTTTTGGCCGCAACGGCGCGCAGGCGACAAGCAGTTACAGTCGCGGCCATGCCCCTGTTGCGCGCCACCGTCTTTGCCCTCGGCCTGATCGGCGCCTTGCTGTTCGGCAGCGCCTGGCTGGCGTCGCTGGTCGCGCCGAACTGGGTTGAGCAGATCGGGCGCGAGCTGGTACGCCAAGAGGTGCAGAAGCGCGTTGGCCAGAAGATCGATGCGCTGGACCCATCCACCTTGGTCGGGCTGGCGCGCCGCTACGGGGGCGAGCAGGCGGCGCGGGCCGAGCGCGCGGCGCGCCAGCTGCGCGAACAGCTGCCGGCCACGGTTGCGGCCATCACGGCGCAAATGCGGGACAAGGATTGCACCTGCCGCCGCGCCATCGAAGAGCGGCTGGAGTCGGGACTGCTGGCCGACTTGGCCGACGCCACGCGCCTGCAGCAGCGGGTGGACGGGTTGGTCCGCACCCAGTACATGCACACGGCGGCGCAGCTGGTGCGCGAATTCCGCATCTTCACCGGCACCAACGCGCTGGTGTTCGCCCTGCTGGCGGCCGCTGTGCTGTGGCGCCCGCGCGCCAACATCCACTTGCTGCCCGCCGCCGCGGTGCTGGTGCTGGCGGCGGGCGTGACGGGCTACCTGTACCTGTTCAACCAGAACTGGCTGCACACCGTGGTGTTCGGCACCTACGTCGGCTGGGCCTACCTGGCCTGGCTGGGCATGGCGGCGGCGCTGCTGGGCGATGTGTGTCTGAACCGTGGGCGCGTCGTGGGCAACGTGCTGTCCAGCGTGGGCGACTTTTCGATCACGCCCTGCTGAAGCGGTGCGTGGGCGGCGCGCTCAGCTGCTGCGCATAAAAAACAGCACGCTCATCACCAGCCCGGTGACGATCACGATGGCGCGCACCCACACCACCGGCAGGCGCTTGGCCAGGCGCGCGCCGGCAAAGCCGCCGAAGGTGGCGAACACGGCCATCAGCAGCGCCTGCTTCCAGACAATGGCGCCGCCAATGGCGAAGGCGACGACGGACAGCACGGACAACACGAAGGAATTCAAATTCTTCAGCGCGTTGACCGTGTTCAGCTGCGTCACGCCGACCAGCAGGTACAGCGCCATCAGCAAAATGCCCAGGCCGCCGTTGAAGTAGCCGCCGTACACGGCGACCACCGCCAGCCCCAGGTTGCGCCACAGCGGCGACGCGCCGCCGTCGGCCGAGCCGGCCCAGCGCGCGATGCTGGGGCCCAGGGCGAACAGCGCGGTGGCGAACAGCAGCAGCCAGGGCACGACGCCTTCAAACACCTTGGCGGGCGTCACCAGCAGCAACAGCGCGCCGGCCACGCCGCCCACGGCGCAGATCAGCATTTCACGCACCAGCAGGCTGCGCGGCTGGGCGGCCAGCTCTTGTTTGAAGCCCAGCGTGCTGCCCAGGTAGCCGGGCGACACGGCCAGCGCGCTGGTGGCGTTGGCGGCGATCGGCGGCACGCCGGTGTAGACCAGGGCGGGGAAGGTCAGGAAGGTGCCGCCACCGGCGATGGCGTTGAGCACGCCCGCGCCGAAGGCGGCGGTGGCGAGCAAAAGGAATTGGGGCAGGGCGTCCATGGCGGGGTTCGGAGCGTCTCGTTGTTATGAAATGAATAGCTGCCTGCGCAGATGCTTGTAGGGCTGGAGGCCGATTTGGCTACGAATCTTCTGTTGCTGTCGGTTGGTATAAAAATAATAGCTGGCCGCGCAGGTGGTTCTAGGGCGTGAGGCCGATTTTGCTTGAAAAAGAGGCGGTAGCCGCGTCTGCAAGCGGCTCGCCAAGCACGGGCGGCCGCCGCCTCAGCCGGGCGTGCGCGGCAGGGCGCTGGCGTCGGTCTGCACCGCCGCCAGGTCAAAGCGCTGGCCGCGCGCGTGGTCCTGCACGCAGCGCCACACCAGCGGGCTGCGGTGGCGGTCCTGGCTGGCTTCGACCTCGGCCGGCGTCAGCCACAGCGTGCGCACGATGCCGGTGTCCAGCGCGCGCCCGGGCACCGGCTCGCCCGCCGTGCCGCAAAAGGCAAAGCGCACCCAGGTCGTGGGCAGGCCGGCGCTGTCGGGCGAGGCGGCCAGGTACACGCCGACCAGCCCCTCGGGGCTGAAGTGGCGGCCGGTTTCCTCCAGCGCCTCGCGCACGGCGCCGGTCTGGGGCGATTCGCCCGGCTCCAGGTGGCCGGCGGGCGTGTTCAGGCGCAGGCCGTCGGCCGTGTGCTCCTCCACCAGCAGGTAGCGGCCGTCCTGTTCGATCACGGCGGCCACCGTCACGCTGGGCTTCCATCGCTTCGTTGTCATGCGGCGATTATGGGGGGCCGCCCAAGGGGCAGGACGGCGTCGCCAGGGCGTCAAAACAGCGGTCGCCAGACGACAAGCGTCTGTTAAGCTCGCCGCCACATCCCGAAACAGGGCCGCCGTCCCGGCGCCGCCCCAGGACTTGAATCACGAGGAGACGTGCCATGCTGATTGGCGTGCCCGCTGAAACGGCGGCTGGAGAAACCCGCGTGGCCGTGACGCCGGAGACGGCCAAGAAGCTCGTCGCGCAGGGCCATCAGGTCATGGTGCAGTCGGGCGCCGGCCTGCGCGCCAGCGCGACGGACGAGGCCTACCAGGCCGCCGGCGCCGAGATCACCGACATGGCCCGCGCCCTGGGCGCCGAGATGGTGCTGAAAGTGCGCCTGCCCAATGATGGCGAGCTGGCCCAGATGAAGCCCGGCGCCGTGCTGGTCGGCATGCTGGAGCCCTTCAACGCCGACGGCCTGCAGCGCCTGGCCGCCGCCAACCTCACCGCCTTTGCCCTGGAAGCCGCGCCGCGCACCACGCGCGCGCAAAGCATGGACGTGCTGTCCAGCCAGGCCAACATCGCCGGCTACAAGGCCGTCATCACCGCGGCCGACCATTACCCCAAGTTCTTCCCCATGCTGATGACCGCCGCCGGCACCGTGAAGGCGGCGCGGGTGGTCATCCTGGGCGTGGGCGTGGCCGGCTTGCAGGCGATCGCCACGGCCAAGCGCCTGGGCGCCGTGATTGAAGCCAGCGACGTGCGCCCGAGCGTGAAGGAGCAGATCGAATCGCTGGGCGGCAAGTTCATCGACGTGCCGTACGAAACAGCCGAAGAAAAAGAAGCCGCCGAAGGCGTGGGCGGCTACGCCAAGCCCATGCCGCCCAGCTGGCTGGAGCGCCAGAAGGTCGAGGTCGCCAAGCGCGTGGCCCAGGCCGACGTGGTGATCTCCACCGCGCTGATCCCCGGCCGCGCCGCGCCGGTGCTGATCACCGAGGACATGGTCAAGAGCATGAAGCCGGGCTCGGTCATCGTCGACATGGCTGCCGGCAAGGGCGCGCCCAACCCGGACGGCACGGTGGGCGGCAACTGCCCGCTGACCGAGGCCGACAAGATCGTGTCCAAACACGGTGTGACCATCATCGGTGACACCAACCTGGCGGCGCGCGTGGGCGCGGACGCCTCCGCGCTGTACGCGCGCAACGTGCTCGACTTCCTGAAGCTGGTGCTGCCACCCGCCGCCAAGGGCGAGCCCGCCGCCGACTTCCGGATCGACGCGGAAGACGACATCGTCGCCGCCTGCCTGATGGCCCGTCAGGGCGCGGTGACGCGCAAGTGATTTTCCTGGCTCAGTTTTACGCCATGACCGCCACATTTTCTGCACCGGCCCGCCCGGCCCAACGCTCCACCCGCCTGCGCCGCCCGGCGCTGGCGCTGTCCGCCCTTGCGCTGGGGGCCGTGCTGGCCGGCTGCGCCGCGCCGCGCTCGACGCCGGCCGACGCCGCCCAAGGCACCGTCAACGGCACCGCCCAGGGCACGCAGGCGCCGTTGATCACTGTGCCGCCCGCCAACGTGGGCACCTGGGTCGACCTGGGCCATTTCAACGCCCCCTGGCTGGCCGGCGATTCGCCCGTGCCCATCACCGGGCCCAACGCCCCGACGCGCGTCGCCGGTTGGCGCCGCGACGATGGCCACTGGCTGGCGATCGTGGTCGTGCAGACCGCCGCCTCGCAGCCGGGCGCCGCCCACTGCCCACCGGCCATGAACCAGGAAGTCGTGCCCGGCCCCGACGGCCACTGCCTGCGGATGCGCCGTGACGCCGATTTCGACGGCTGGATGCAGCGCCAGAACTCCGTCATGTTCCAGTGGCTGGAAAGCCGCGGCTGGACGGCGCGCCCGCGCAGCTGGGTGTCGTACCGCGTGCCGGCTGAAAACGGCCCGGCGCTGGAAGCGCACGCGCTGTTCGACCCAGCGCTGATCGAGCCGGTCACGCGCAACCCCAACGACTTCCTGCTGGCCGGCGCACCGGGCACCCAGTGGGCGCGCCAGTTCGCCGCCGCCACGCGCGCCGCGGGTGGTGCGGGCCGCTTGGCCCTGCCGCAATTCCCTTATGGACCGCGCGTGGGCATGCCAGCGCCGCCCCCGCCTGTGGTGACGGCGCCGCCGCCCGCCCGCGCCACCCAGGTCACGCCGCCGCCGCGCCCGGTGCCGCGCGCCGACCGCGAATAAGCCCTTTTCCCAGCACCGCCTGACGCCCGCCCGCCCTGGAGATCGCCATGGACATCGTGTCGCCCACCCTCATCAACCTGATCATCTTCGTGCTGGCCATCTACGTGGGCTACCACGTGGTGTGGACGGTGACACCCGCGCTGCACACGCCGCTGATGGCGGTGACCAACGCCATCTCGGCCATCGTCATCGTCGGCGCCATGCTGGCCGCGGCGCTGACCGAAGGCACGGTGGGCAAGGCGCTGGGCGTGGCGGCGGTGGCGCTGGCCGCGGTGAACATCTTCGGCGGCTTCCTGGTCACGCGCCGGATGCTCGAGATGTTCAAGAAAAAAGATAAAAAAGCGGCGCCAGCCGGTACCAAGTAAGCGCAAGCAGCTATAAAAAGAGGAGAAACAACCGATGAGCATGAACCTCGTCACGCTGCTGTACCTGATCGCCAGCGTTTGCTTCATCCAGGCCTTGAAGGGCCTGAGCCACCCCACCACCTCGATCCGCGGCAACCTGTTCGGCATGGCCGGCATGACCATCGCGGTGCTGACCACAGCGGCGCTGATCGTCAAGCTGGCGGGCTCGGCCGCCGGCCTGGGCTGGGTGCTGCTGGGTCTGGTGGTCGGCGGCGGTTACGGCGCCTGGCGCGCCAAGACCGTCGAGATGACCAAGATGCCCGAGCTGGTCGCCTTCTTCCACAGCATGATCGGCCTGGCGGCGGTGTTCATCGCCGGCGCGGCGGCCATCGAGCCCTGGGCCTTCGGCATCGCCGACCACCCGGTGGGCGGTGTGGGCGGCCAGATCCCGGGCGGCAACCGGATCGAGCTGGCACTGGGCGCCTTCATCGGCGCGGTGACCTTCAGCGGCTCCGTCATCGCCTGGGGCAAGCTGTCGGGCAAGTCCAAGTTCCGCCTGTTCCAGGGCGCGCCGGTGCAGTTCCCCGGCCAGCACTGGCTGAACCTGGCGCTGGGCCTGGCGGCGCTGTTCTTCATCTTCGGCTTCTGGCATTCGCAAAGCACGATGGACTTCGTGCTGGTGTGCCTGCTGGGCTTCATCATCGGCGTGACGCTGATCATCCCCATCGGCGGCGCCGACATGCCGGTGGTGGTGTCCATGCTGAACAGCTATTCCGGCTGGGCCGCCGCGGGCATCGGCTTCAGTCTGAACAACAGCATGCTGATCATTGCCGGCTCGCTGGTGGGCAGTTCGGGCGCGATCCTGAGCTACATCATGTGCAAGGCGATGAACCGCTCGTTCTTCAACGTGATCCTGGGCGGCTTTGGCGGTGAAGCCGCCGTCGCCACCGGCACGCAGGAGCAGCGCCCGGTCAAGACCGGCAGCGCCGATGACGCGGCCTTCATGCTCAGCAACGCCGACAGCGTGATCATCGTGCCCGGCTATGGCCTGGCCGTGGCGCGCGCCCAGCACGCCGTGAAGGAGCTGGTCGACAAGCTGGTGGCCAAGGGCGTGGACGTCAAGTACGCTATCCACCCCGTCGCCGGCCGCATGCCCGGCCACATGAACGTGCTGCTGGCCGAGGCCGAAGTGCCCTACGACCAGGTGCACGAGATGGAAGACGTGAACGGCGAATTTGGCCAGGCCGACGTCGCCATCATCCTGGGCGCCAACGACGTGGTGAACCCGGCCGCGCTGCAAAAAGGCAGCTCGATCTACGGCATGCCGATCCTGGAGGCCTACAAGGCCAAGTCGGTGATTGTGAACAAGCGCTCCATGGCCGCGGGCTACGCCGGCCTGGACAACGAGCTGTTCTACATGCCCAAGACCATGATGGTGTTTGGCGACGCCAAGAAGGTGGTCGAAGACATCGGCAAGGCCATCGAATGACCCCGCGCCGGGCGGGGCCAAGCGCCGCCCGGGGCCGTCGCGCGCTGCTGTTTGCGAACGACCGTGCGAAAAGTATCTGAAAAAGGTACTTCGGGTGGCGCCGGCAGGTGACTCAGGAAAACGCCAGTACCTCGCCGCTACATCAGGTCACACAATGGCGGGTTCTGGCTACGCACAGTGCGCGGCCCCACGCATCCCCTAGCGCCGCCGCAGCGGCTGGCGCACAACTGAAGGAGTACTGGCCCCATGACCGAGCGCATCTGGCTCAAGCACTACCCGCAAGGTGTCCCCGCTGACATCGACGAGACCCAGTACCCGTCGCTGGTGGCGCTGATCGAGGACAGCTTCAAGCGCTACGCCGACCGCACGGCCTACAGCTTCATGGGCAAGGACGTCAGCTACGCTGAAACGGACGAGCAAAGCCGCGCCCTGGCCGGCTACCTGCAAAGCCTGGGCCTGGCACGCGGCGACCGCGTGGCCATCATGATGCCCAACGTGCCGCAGTACCCGGCCACGGTGGCGGCCATCCTGCGCGCCGGCTACGTGGTGGTCAACGTCAACCCGCTGTACACGGCGCGCGAGCTGGAGCACCAGCTGACCGATTCCGGCGCCAAGGCCATCGTCATCATCGAGAACTTCGCCGCCACGCTGGACAAATGCATCGCGCAAACGCCGGTCAAGCACGTGGTGCTGGCCAGCATGGGCGACCGCCTGGGCGGGCTGAAGGGGATGATCGTCAACTTCGTGGTGCGCAAGGTCAAGAAACTGGTGCCGCCCTTCAATCTGCCGGGCGCCGTGCGCTACAACGACGCCGTGGCCAAGGGCCGCGGCGCGCGCTTTACGGCGCCCACCATCGGGCCGGACGATATCGCCGTGCTGCAGTACACCGGCGGCACCACGGGTGTGTCCAAAGGCGCGATGCTGCTGCACCGCAACCTGATCGCCAACGTGCTGCAGTCCGAAGCCTGGAACGACCCGGCCATGAAGAAGGTGCCGGCGAATGAGCAGGTCACGAGCGTCTGCGCGCTACCGCTGTACCACATCTTCGCCTTCACGGTGAACATGATGCTGAGCCTGCGCAACGGCGGCAAAGTCATCCTGATCCCCAACCCGCGCGACCTGCCGGCCACGCTGAAAGAGCTGTCCAAGCACACCTTCCACAGCTTCCCGGCCGTCAACACGCTGTTCAACGGCCTGGCGCACCACCCCGACTTCAACACCGTCAACTGGAAGAACCTGAAGGTGTCGGTCGGCGGTGGCATGGCGGTGCAAGGCGCCGTGGCAAAACTGTGGCTCGAGAAAACCGGTTGTCCGATCTGCGAAGGCTACGGCCTGTCTGAAACCAGCCCGTCGGCCACCTGCAACCCGGTCACCAACACCGAATTCACCGGCACCATCGGCCTGCCGATTCCCAGCACCTACATCCGGATCCTGGATGACGCGGGCAACGAAGTGCCGCTCGGTCAGCCGGGTGAAGTCGCCATCAAGGGCCCGCAAGTTATGGCCGGTTACTGGCAGCGGCCGGACGAAACCGCCAAGGTCATGGCGGCCGACGGCTACTTCCGCTCGGGCGACATCGGCGTGATGGACGAGCGCGGCTACACCAAGATCGTTGACCGCAAGAAGGACATGATCCTGGTCAGCGGCTTCAACGTCTACCCCAACGAGGTCGAAGACGTCGTTGCCGCCATGCCAGGCGTGCTGGAAGTGGCGGCCGTCGGCGTGCCCGACGAGCGCATGGGTGAAGCCGTCAAGCTGGTCATCGTCAAGAAAGACCCGGCGCTGACCGAAGACGCCGTGCGCCAGTTCTGCCACGACAACCTGACCGGCTACAAGCGCCCGCGCATCATCGAATTCCGCACCGAGCTGCCCAAGACCCCGGTCGGCAAAGTGCTGCGCCGCGAGCTGCGCGACGCGCCCGCCCCGGTTGCCGCCGCGGCGCCGGGCAGCGTTTCCGTCAATTGATCGGCTGGCAATTGCTATTGATTGGATAGCTGCTTGCGCAGATGGTTGTAGGGTGTGAAGGGTTTTTTGCTTTGAATATGCCGCGCCGCATCGGCCTGATGAGCGCGATGCACCAGGAGCTGAGCGAGGTGCTCAAAACCCTGCCCGATGAGCAGCGCCAGCAAGCCGCCGGGCGCGACTTCTGGGTCGGCCACTGGCGCGGGCACGAGGTCGTGGCCGTGCTCTCGCGCATCGGCAAAGTGGCCGCCGCCACCACCGCCACCGCGCTGATCGAGCGCTTCGGCGTCACCCACATCGTCTTCACGGGCGTCGCCGGCGGCCTGGGGCAGGGCGTGCGCGTCGGCGACATGGTGCTGGCCGACGCGTTTTTGCAGCACGACATGGACGCCTCGCCCCTGTTTCCGCCGCACGAAGTGCCGCTGTACGGCCGCGCGCGTTTTGACGCCGACGTGGCCCTGAGCGCCACGCTGCGCGCCGCGGCCCAGCACGTCGTCGCGCGGCCCGCCGACACCCTGGGCGCTGCCGCCGTCGCCGAATTCGCGCTCGACAACCCGCGCGTACACGATGGCCTGATCGTCAGCGGCGACCGCTTCGTCGCCACCAGCGCCGAAAGCCAGGCCCTGCGCCAACGCCTGCCCGATGCCCTCGCCGTCGAAATGGAAGGCGCCGCCGTCGCCCAGGTTTGTCACGACTACGGCATCCCCCTGGCCGCCCTGCGCACCATCTCCGACCGCGCCGACGACAGCGCCCACGTCGACTTCACCCGCTTCATCGACACCGTCGCCAGCCGCTACAGCGCCGCCACGCTTGATCGTTTCTTTGAAATGCTCTGAAAACAGGAGCTGGTCGCGCAGGTGGTTGTAGGGCTGTCGGGTGATTTAATTTGAAATTGGTGGTGGAGCGTCGGACGCAACGGATCCGCCCGCGACCAACGTCGATCCGTCCAACCTCTCGACAGCCTCCACCCGCGCGCTCGGCCACAACCCAGCCAACGCCGTCGCTGGACCCGCGCCGACAACTGACGTTCTCCCCCTCCCGAAGCGCGCAGCGCGACGAGAGAGGCAACGTCACCACGGGGGGCGCCGAAACCAGCGCGCCACGTCAACAACCCAGTAAACGCCATGCCCGGGCTTGCACCGGGCATCGGCGTTGTCCCCCCCTCCCGAAGCGCGCAGCGCGAAGAGAGAGGCAACGTCACCTCGGGGAAGCGCCGAAACCGGCGCGCCACGCCACCAACCCAACGAACGCCATGCCCGGGCTTGCACCGGGCATCGGCGTTGTCCCCCTTCCCGAAGCGCGCAGCGCGAAGAGAGAGGGGGGAAGGCGCGTCAGCGCCTCAGGGGGGAGCCCTTTATTTCAACCACCCGCGCTTGCGGAAGTACCACATCGGCACCAGCGCGCTGGCGATCATCAGCCCGATCGCCCACGCGTAGCCGTACTGCCATTCCAGCTCGGGCATGAGCTTGAAGTTCATGCCGTAGACGCTGGCGATCAGCGTGGGCGGCAGCAGGGCGACGCTGGCCACCGAGAACAGCTTGATGATCTTGTTCTGGTTGATGTTGATGAAACCGACCGTCGCGTCCATCAAGAAGTTGATCTTGTCGAACAGGAAGGTGGTGTGGCTGTCCAGCGAATCGATGTCGCGCAGGATCTGGCGCGCTTCCTCGAACTGCTCGGCGTCCAGCATCTTGCTGCGCATCAGAAAGCTGACGGCGCGGCGCGTGTCCATTACGTTGCGGCGGATGCGCCCGTTCATGTCTTCCTGGCGGGCGATCAAGCCCAGCACTTCGCTGGCCACTTCGTCGCCGACGTTGCCGTCCAGCACCTTCTTGCTGGCCGTTTCCAGCTCGTCGTACACGCCTTCCAGCGTGTCGGCGCAGTACTCGGCGTCGGCGTCGAACAGCTTGAGCAGCACCTCCTTGGCGTCGGCCAGCAGCCCCGGCATGCGCCGCGCGCGCATGCGCAGCAGGCGAAACGCCGGCACCGTTTCGTCGTGGATCGAGAACAGCACGCCGTGGCTGCGCAGCTGCTCGTTGGTCATGTTCAGGATGAAGGCCACGCGCACCTGCTGCGGCTCTTCGGGGTCGGCGACCAGAAAGTCGCTGCGGATGTGCAGCTCGCCGTTGTCTTCTTCGTAGAACCGGGCCGATTCCTCGATGTCCTCGTCGATCGCGTCTTCCGGGATCGACAGGCCGTAGTACTGGCGCACCCAGCGTTTTTCTTCAGGGGTGGGGTCTTCCAGGTCGACCCAGATCGGGTGGAACTTGGAGAGCTCCTCCAGCGATTCGATTTCTTCCTGAAACAGCCGTCCGTTGGACAGCGTGAACACGTTGAGCATGGGCAGTTTCCCTGGGCGGTACGGGGCAAAACGGAGCGGCGCGGTGGCGTGGCGTGGCTTTCAGCCCCCCGCGCCGGCGGATCCCAGGGAGCGAAAGCTAGCGACTCGGGACGGGTTCCAAGGCGAACTTTCGGTGAGAGGAAAAACCCTCGGATTATGGCATCCGCCAGGGGCTTTCGGGGCGCCCAAAGCCAACTGCTGGGGAATTGATCGCCGGCGTTGCCACCGCCTGCATTCACAGGCATAGTGGGCTTGCATGACGGCGTGATGACCCCGGGGGTTTAGCGCCGTCATGGGTGGTCCGGGCGCCACAGTTGGCGGTCCGGACCGTTCATCCCGTCAGGAATGGAGGCTCTACATGAACTTGACGATCAGCGGACACCATCTGGAAGTAACACCCGCCTTGCGCGGCTATGTGACCAACAAGCTGGACCGGGTGACCCGGCACTTTGACCAGATGGTGGACGTCAAGGTGTTGCTCTCGGTTGAAAACCAGAAGGAGAAGGACAAACGCCAACGCGCGGAATGCACCATTCGCGTCAAGGGCAACGACCTGTTTGCCGAAAGCGCCAACGAAGACATGTACGCTGCCGTCGATGAATTGATGGACAAGCTGGACCGCCAGGTGGTGCGCCACAAGGACAAGACGCAGTCGCACGACCGCGCCGTCGCTGCCAAGCACCTGATGTAAGGTCGATTCCACGGGAATGTTCTGCTGCCTGCAGGCGGCGCAAACCCCAACCGCAAGCCGCGCCGGTCCCGCCGGGCGGCTTGATTGCTTTCTGGATGCGTGCACAATGCCGCGCTTGCCGTCCGCCCGCATCGCGCTGTTTTTCGGGATTTGCGGACTTTTTGCCTCAGTTTTCCTGCCCGTGCGCCGGCGCCTCTTGCCTCCGGTGTTGTCCTCTGATCGGTGCAGGGCATAATTTCGCCCCTAAGCCATGAACCGTCTCGCATCCATTCTCCCGGCCTCGCAGGTGCTGGTGGGCGTCGACGCCACCAGCAAGAAGCGGGCGTTCGAGGAAGCCGGCCTCCTCTTCGAAAACCTGCACGGCCTGTCGCGCGCGCTGATCACCGACAGCCTGTTCGCGCGCGAGCGCCTGGGCTCCACCGGCCTCGGCCATGGTGTGGCGATCCCGCACGGGCGCATCAAGGGCCTGAAGGCGCCGATGGCCGCCGTGCTGCAGCTGGCGCAGCCAATCGGCTTTGACGCGCCGGACGAGCAACCCGTGGGCCTGCTGATCTTCCTGCTGGTGCCGGAAGCCGCGACGCAAAAGCACCTGGAAATCCTGTCCGAGATCGCCGAACTCCTGAGCGACGGCGCGCTGCGCGAGCGCGTCAAGTCGGCCGCCACGGCCGAAGAGCTGCACGGGCTGATCGCCCAGTGGCAGCCCGCGCAAGCCGCTTAAGGTCTCTGGCCCGCGCGCCCGCCCTGGTGCCTCAGGGTAAGTCCGTGGCGCGACGGGTGTCCGCCGCCAGACGCATGGCATAGACTGCGGCGTTGCCCGCTGCCGCTGCGCCATGAAACCCACCGTCATCAGTGCCGACGTCCTGTTCGAGGACCACCGCGCCGCCCTGCGCTGGGAATGGATCGCCGGGCTGGGCGCGTCCGAGCGGCGCTTTGACGAAGTGGCCGTGCGCGAGGCGCAGTCCAGCGCCGACCTGGTCGGCTACCTGAACTACATCCACCCGTACCGCGTGCAGATCCTCGGTACGCGCGAAATCGCCTACCTCACCAACGCCGCGCCGGAAGACTGCGCGCGCCGCATTGCACGCATCGTCACGCTGGAGCCGCCGGTGTTGGTGCTGTGCGACGGCCAAGCGGTGCCCGAGGCGCTGGTGTCGATGTGCGAGCGGGCGCAGATCCCGCTGTTTTCCACGCACGAATCGGCCGCCTTCGTCATTGACGTGCTGCGCGCCTACCTGTCCAAGCACTTCGCCAACCGCACGACGATGCACGGCGTGTTCATGGACATCCTGGGCCTGGGCGTGCTGATCACCGGCGAATCCGGCCTGGGCAAGAGCGAGTTGGGGCTGGAGCTGATCTCGCGCGGCAACGGTTTGGTGGCCGACGACGCGGTCGACCTGTTCCGCATCAACCAGACGACGATCGAAGGGCGCTGCCCCGAACTGCTGCAAAACCTGCTGGAAGTGCGCGGCATCGGTCTGCTGGACATCCGTGCCATCTTTGGCGAAACGGCGGTGCGCCGGCGCATGCGCCTGAAGCTGATCGTGCACCTGGTGCGGCGCGAAACGATGGAGCGCGATTACGAGCGCATGCCCTACGAGCCGCTGACGCAGGAGGTGCTGGGCGTGCCGATCCAGAAGGCCATCATCCAGGTGGTGGCCGGGCGCAACATCGCCGTGCTGGTCGAAGCGGCGGTGCGCAACCACATCCTGCAGCTGCGCGGCATCGACACGTACCAGGAGTTCGTCGAGCGCCACCGCCGCGCCATGGAGCGCGATTCGGGCGCCTGAGTTGCGCGCCGCGGCAGCCACGGTTTGCTATTAAATGGCTAGCTGGCCGCGCAGATGGTTGTAGGGCTGGCGCCCTGTTTTCCCTGAAAATGCCCGGTCAGAGCGCCGGGCGGCGGATGCCCGCGCCGGGGCCGGCCGCCGCGCGGTACGGGCAGGCGGTCTTGGTGCAGTTGGCGTACAGGCTCAGCGCGTGGTCGGCGATGTGAAAGCCCTTGGCCTTGGCCACCGCGTTCTGGCGCTTTTCGATCTCGGGGTCGTAAAACTCTTCGACGTGGCCGCAGTCCAGGCACACCAAATGGTCGTGGTGCTGGTCGTCGCGCAGCTCGTACACGGCCTTGCCGGCTTCGAAGTAGTTGCGGTTCAGGATGCCGGCCTGCTCAAACTGCGTCAGCACCCGGTACACCGTGGCGAGTCCGATGTCGGACTGTTCGGCCAGCAGCAGGCGGTACACGTCCTCCGCCGTCATGTGGCGCTGCTCGGCCTTCTGGAAGATCTCCAGAATCTTCAGGCGCGGCAGCGTGGCTTTCAGGCCCGTGCTCTTGAGTTCGTCGATGTTGTCCATGCCGTCCCGGGTTGCGCGGCGGGCCGCGAAATGCACGCCGCTACAATGTCCGGCTCGTATTGTGCATGAGCTCGGATTCATGGTGGACCTTTCTCGACCCCATGCCCGCATGATCCGTCCGGTCATGCTGGTAGCGCTGGTCTGCGGCCTTGGCGCCTGCAGCAGCTTCGATTCGGCCACGCGCAGCATGGCCGACGCAATCACCTTGTACAAGCCCGAAGTGGTGCAGGGCAACTTCGTCTCGAAGGAGCAGGTCGCCCAGCTGCAGCCCGGCATGACGCGCCTGCAGGTGCGCGACGTCCTGGGCACGCCGCTGATGACCAGCGTGTTCCACGGCAACCGCTGGGACTACGTCTTCACCATGAAGCGCCAGGGCGTGCCGCAGCAGCACTTCAAGCTGTCGGTGTTCTTCAAGGACGACCTGTTGGAGCGCTTCGACGGCGATGAAATGCCCAGCGAAGCCGAATTCGTGCAGCGCATCACCCGCGACAAGAAGGTGAAGGTGCCGCAGCTCGAGGCCACCGAAGAGCAATTGGCCAAATTCCCCGCGCCGACCGAAGCCGAAGGCCCGAGCGGCCGCGCCTCAGCCCCGGCCGAACCCCGCCCCGCTGGCAGCTACCCGCCGCTGGAGCAGCAGCGCTGAGCTGCCGCGCCCGGCGCCCCGCCGTGGGCCCCAGGCGGGTGCAGGGCACCCCCACAACGTGAGAGACCGCATGACATCCTCTGCTTTGCCCATCGCCATTGCAGGCGCCAGCGGGCGCATGGGCCAGATGCTGATCGACGCCATCCGCCAGTCCGGCGACTGCGCGCTGGCCGGCGCGCTGGACCGCGGCGACAGCCCCGACCTGGGCCAGGACGCGGGCGCCCCCGCCGGCTGGGCGTCGGGCGTGCAGGTCACGGCCGACCTGGACACGGGCCTGAAGCCGGCCCGCGTGCTGATCGACTTCACCCGCCCGGACGCCACCATGGCGCACCTGGCCGCCTGCCGGAAGAACGGCGTGGGCCTGGTCATTGGCACCACGGGCTTTTCAGACGAGCAAAAGGCCGAAATCACCGCCGCGGCCAAGGACATCCCGATCGTCTTCGCACCGAACATGAGCGTGGGGGTGAATGTCACCTTCAAGTTGTTGGAAATGGCCGCCAAGGCGCTGTCCACCGGCTATGACATCGAAGTGATCGAGGCGCACCACCGCCACAAGGTGGACGCACCCAGCGGCACCGCGCTGAAGATGGGCGAAGTCATCGCCGAAGCCCTGGGCCGCGACCTGAAGGACTGCGCCGTGTACGAGCGCTTTGGCCACACCGGCGAGCGCGACCCGTCCACCATCGGCTTTGCCACCATTCGCGGCGGCGACATCGTGGGTGACCACACCGTGCTGTTCGCCGGCACGGGCGAGCGCATCGAGATCAGCCACAAGTCTTCCAACCGCCAGGGCTACGCGCAGGGCGCACTGCGCGCCGCGCGTTTCCTGGCCGACAAGCGCAACGGTTTGTATGACATGTACGACGTGCTGAACCTTCGCTGACCTCCCGAATCAGGTAACTTCTGACCATGAACCTCCAACACGTCTTTTCGCAGAGCGACGCCATCGGCAAGGCCGTCGCCATCCTGCTGCTGCTCATGTCGATCGCCAGCTGGGTGGTCATCCTCTACAAAGCCTGGATGCTGCGCCGCGCCAGCAGCGACGTGGCGCGCAGCGTCACCGCGTTCTGGCAGGCGCCGTCGCTGGACGAAGCGGCCACGCGCATCAGCGGCTTCGACAAGGGCCAGCTGGTCACGCCGCTGATCGCCGCCACGCAGCGCCCCGCCGGCGGCACGCTGGCCGCGGCCGGTGACCGCGCGCAGCAGCTGACCCGCGTGCTGCGCGACACGCTGCACGCCACCATGGGCCGCCTGCAGTTTGGCCAGGTGCTGTTGGCCACGGTGGGTTCGACCGCGCCCTTCGTCGGCCTGCTGGGCACCGTCTGGGGCATCTACCACGCGCTGACCAGCATCGCCGCCACCAACCAGATCGGCATCGACAAGGTCGCCGGCCCGGTGGGCGAGGCGCTGATCATGACCGCCGCCGGCCTGGCCGTGGCTATTCCTGCCGTTCTGGCCTACAACTGGTTTGGCCGCACCATCGGCCGGATCGAGGCCGAGCTGGAAGGCTTTGCGCGGGATTTGCGCGAACTGATGGCGAATCACTGAGGATGCACCCCCCTGAGCCACCTTCGGTGTCTTCCCCCCTCTGCTGCGCGAGGGGGGCAACGCCGATGCCCGGCGCAGGTCCGGGCATGGCGTTCGCTGGGTGGACGTGCGCTTGAGCAGCCGTCAGTGACGGGACGCAAGGCGCTACAAGGAATATTGAGCTATGGCATTCGGAAGACTCGAAAGGGCCAAGGGGTCTGAGCCCATGAGCGACATCAACGTCACGCCGCTGGTGGACGTGATGCTGGTGCTGCTGGTGATCTTCATCATCACGGCGCCGCTGCTGGCCAGCTCGATCCGGCTGGATTTGCCCAAGACGGACGCGGCCAAGCCGGGCGATCCGCCCAAGTTCGTCACCGTGGTGGTGGACAAGGCGGGGCAGGCCTTCTTCAACGACAAGCCGGTGTCGCAGAGCCAGCTGGCGAGCGAGCTGCAGGCGTCGGCCAAGCTGAATCCGGAGACGGAAGTGCAGCTGCGCGCCGACAGCGGCGTGCCCTACGGCCGCGTGGTCGAGGTGATGGGCGAAGCGCAGAAGGCCGGGTTGAACCGCATCGGCTTCGTGGCCGACCCGACGGGCGCCGCGCCGCCGGTGCCTGCAGCGTCCCAGTAAGGCGCGCGCCGGCGGGTTTCGCTGGTTTTGGGGTCATTTCGGCCTCTGGCCCTACAGCGATCTGCGCGAACAGCTATGATTTATGTAGCGATTGCGGATTCCTGAGCCGCCCGGTCGGCCAGCGCCGCGCGCCTACAATTTGCGCATGCAAGAAACCTACGACCATCGCGCCGTCGAACAGGCCGCCCAGGCCGACTGGCAAGCCCAGGACGCGTACCGGGTGACGGAAGACCCGAACAAGAAAAAATACTACGCCTGTTCCATGCTGCCCTACCCCAGCGGCAAGCTGCACATGGGGCACGTGCGCAACTACACCATCAACGACATGCTGGCGCGCCAGCTGCGCATGCAGGGCTACAACGTCCTGATGCCCATGGGTTGGGACGCCTTCGGCCTGCCGGCCGAGAACGCCGCGCTGAAAAACGGCGTGCCGCCCGCCCAGTGGACGTACGACAACATTGCCTACATGAAGGGCCAGATGCAGGCCATGGGCCTGGCCATCGACTGGACGCGCGAAGTCGCCACCTGCGACCCCGACTACTACCGCTGGAACCAGTGGCTGTTCTTGAAGATGCTGGAAAAAGGCATCGCCTACCGCAAGACCCAGGTCGTCAACTGGGACCCGGTCGACCAGACCGTGCTGGCCAATGAACAGGTCATCGACGGCAAGGGCTGGCGCACCGGCGCGCCGGTGGAAAAGCGCGAGATCCCGGGCTATTACCTGAAGATCACCGACTACGCGCAAGAGCTGCTCGACCACGTGCAGATCGGCAACGACAAGGCCACGCTGACCGGCTGGCCCGACCGCGTGCGCCTGATGCAGGAAAACTGGATCGGCAAAAGCGCGGGCGTGCGCTTTGCCTTCACCCACGACATCCGCGGCGCCGACGGCCAGCCGATCCAGGACGGGCGCATGTACGTGTTCACCACGCGCGCCGACACCATCATGGGCGTGACGTTCTGCGCCGTCGCGGCCGAGCACCCGCTGGCCACGCACGCCGCGCAAGGCAACCCCGAACTGGCTGCTTTCATAGAAAAATGCAAGCAGGGCGGCACGACCGAGGCCGAACTGGCGCTGAAAGACAAGGAAGGCATGCCCACCGGCCTGAACGTGGTGCACCCGCTGACCGGCGAAGAAGTGCCGCTGTGGGTCGGCAACTATGTGCTGATGAGCTACGGTGACGGCGCCGTCATGGGCGTGCCCGCGCACGACGAGCGCGACTTCGCCTTCGCGCTGAAATACGGCCTGCCGATCACACAGGTCGTGCACATCGACGGCGAAACCTACGACTACAGCCGTTGGCAGGACTGGTACGCCGACAAGCAGCGCGGCGTCACCGTCAATTCCGACACCTTCAGCGGCATGAGCCACGCCGAGGCGGTCGACGCCGTCGCCCACGCGCTTGAGCAAAAAGGCCTGGGCGAGAAAAAGACCACCTGGCGCCTACGCGACTGGGGCATCAGCCGCCAGCGCTACTGGGGCACGCCCATCCCCATGATCCACTGCGAGGCCTGCGGCACCGTGCCCGTGCCGGAGAAAGACCTGCCGGTTGTGCTGCCGCAGGACCTGGTGCCCGATGGCAGCGGCAACCCGCTGAACAAGTCCGAGGCGTTTCTGAAAGTCGACTGCCCCTGCTGTGGAAAGCCGGCGCGGCGCGAGACGGACACGATGGACACCTTCATCGATTCGTCCTGGTACTTCATGCGCTACTGCGACCCGAAGAACGCCGAGGCCATGGTCGCCGGCGGCACCGAGTACTGGATGCCGATGGACCAGTACATCGGCGGCATCGAGCATGCCATCCTGCACCTGCTGTACGCGCGCTTCTGGACCAAGGTGATGCGCGATCTGGGGCTGGTGAAGATCGACGAGCCTTTCACCCGCCTGCTGACGCAGGGCATGGTGCTCAACCAGATCTATTCGCGCCGCACGGAAAAGGGCGGCAAGGAGTATTTCTGGCCCGCCGATATTGACCCGGTGATCGACGCCGACGGCCACCAGGTCGGCGCCAAGCTGAACAAGGCGGTGGGCGATTTGCCCGCCGGCACGCTGATCGACTACGAGGGCGTGGGCACCATGTCCAAGTCTAAGAACAACGGCGTGGACCCGCAGGACCTGATCGAGCGCTACGGCGCCGACACCGCGCGCCTGTACACCATGTTCACCGCGCCGCCTGAGGCCACACTGGAATGGAACGACGCGGCCGTCGAAGGCAGCTACCGCTTCCTGCGCCGTGTGTGGAACTTTGGCGCCAAACTGCATGCTATGAACAACATAGCTGCCAGCGCAGTGTTGGCTAGCGCTGCGGGCAAAAATGGCGTTGAATTCAGCAAGAACGCCAAGGCGCTGCGCCACGAAGTGCACAGCGTGCTGGGTCAGATCGACTACGACTACCAGCGCCTGCAGTACAACACCGTGGTGTCGGGCGCGATGAAGCTGCTGAACGCGCTGGAGGGCTTCAAGTCCGACGGCTCGGTGGGCGATCAGGCGGCGCTGGCCGAGGGCTTTTCGGTGCTGCTGCGCGTGCTGTACCCGGTCACGCCGCACATGACGCACGCGCTGTGGAAGGCGCTGGGCTTCGAGGCGGTGCAGGGCGCGCTGTTGGACGCAGCCTGGCCCAAACCGGACGAGGAGGCGCTCCAGCTTGACGAGGTGGAGCTGATGCTGCAGGTCAACGGCAAGCTGCGCGGCGCGATCCAGGTGCCGTCGGCGGCCAGCAAGGAAGAAATCGAGCGGGCCGCGCTGGCCAGCGAAGCTTTTGCCAAGCACAGCGGCGAGGGCGCGGTGAAGAAGGTCGTCGTCGTGCCCGGGCGCCTGGTCAACGTGGTGGTGGCCTGAGATGCTGCGCCGCCGCACCCTGCTCGCCACTACGCTGGGCGCGCCGCTGCTGGGCGCCTGCGGCTTCGCGCTGCGCAAGCCGCCGGAGTTTGCGTTCAAGACGATCGCCCTGGCGATGCCCGTCAATTCTTCGCTGACCACCGAACTGCGCCGCCAGCTGGAGGGCACAGGGCGCGTGCAGGTCATCACCGACCCGGCGCAGGCGGGCAAGGCGGACGCGGTGCTGGAAAGTCCGGGTGAGGTGCGTGAGCGCGTGGTGGTCAGCGTGAATGCCACCGGCGAGGTGCGCGAGCTGACGCTGCGCATCCGCTTCAGCTTCCGCCTGCGCACGGCGGACGGGCGCGAGCTGCTGCCGATGTCCGAGATCATGCGCCAGATCGACCAGAGCTACGCCGAATCGGCCGCGCTGTCGAAGGAGCAGGAAGGGCTGATGCTCTACCAGAACATGCAGAGCGACATCGTCCAGCAGGTCATGCGCCGCCTGGCCACCGCCCACCTGTGAACGCTTGCCCGACCCCGCGCGCTGCGCGCAGTGACTGAACCACCGCCACCCGATGCAATTGCCCGCCCCTCAGCTTGCCGCCCACCTGCAGAAAACGCTGCGGCCGCTGTACACCTTGCACGGCGATGAGCCTCTGCTGGTGCAGGAAGCGGCCGACGCCATCCGCGAGGCCGCGCGCACCCAGGGCTACACCGAGCGCACAGTGCACACGGTGCAGGGCGCCCACTTCGACTGGGGCGGGGTGCTGGCGGCCGGCAACAGCCTGAGCCTGTTTGCCGATAAACAGCTGATCGAGATCCGCATTCCCTCGGGCAAGCCCGGCAAGGACGGCAGCGCTGCGCTGCAACAGATCGCCGAAGGCGCGGCGGGCAACGACAGCACGATGACGCTGGTCGTGCTGCCGCGCCTGGACAAGGCCACCCGCACCGGCGCCTGGTTCGGGGCGCTGGAGGGCGCCGGTGCCATGGTGCAGATCGATCCGGTGGAGCGCAACGCGCTGCCGCAGTGGATTGCGGCGCGCCTGGCCAACCAGGGGCAGCGCGTGGCGGCAGGAGAGATGGGGCAGCGGACGCTCAGCTTCTTCGCCGATCGCGTGGAAGGCAATCTGCTGGCGGCGCACCAGGAGATCACCAAGCTCGGCTTGCTGTACCCGGCCGGTGAGTTGAGCGCCGAACAGATCGAGGCGGCGGTGCTGAACGTGGCGCGCTTTGACGTGTTCAAGCTGAGCGAGGCCGTGCTGGCCGGTCGGCGCGAGCGCGTGCAGCGCATGCTGGATGGCTTGCAGGCTGAAGGCGAATCGGAAGTGCTGGTGCACTACACGCTGGCCGAGGACATTCGCGCGCTCAAGCGTGTCAAGGACGCGCTGGGCCAGGGCCGCCCGTTGCCCATGGCACTGCGCGAACAGCGCATCTGGGGCCTGCGCGAGCGCTTGTTTGAACGCGTGCTGCCCCACATGACCGATCTGCAACTGAGTGGCTTGCTGCAGGCGGCGCACCAGGTGGACGGCATCGTCAAGGGCTTGAAGCACCCCGGCTGGCCCAGTCAACCCTGGGCGGCACTGCACCGCCTGGCGCAAAGCCTGTGCGGCGCCTGCGGGCAAGCGGTCAGCCGGCCGGTGTCGCGGGCATAGGGGACCCGTCTGCGCGCTGCCTGGGCGTGCTTTCGGTCGGGACCGGCTGTGTTTGTCGCGCACGGGTCACATTTCACGCTAACGTACGCTTTGGCGCCGGGCCACCGCCTTGCAAGCGGGTCAAAACATGCGGTTTTTCTTACAATGGGAGTCCCATTGGACGCATATGCCTAAGCTTGAACAAAAGACTGCGCGCCTGACGGTGTTGATCGACCCGTCCAAGAAGCGCGCGTTTGAAGCCCTCTGTGCTTCGCAAGACGTCACCCCCTCGCAGGTGGTGCGCAAGCTGATCCGCGACCATCTCACGCAGCACGGGGTGCAATGGACCCCGGGCGATCACGGCGAAGAAGACGCCGGCGATCCCGACGCGCTGGGCTGAGCCGCTTCCGCTCCCTTTTTTCCATCGCGCAGGCGGTACGACGCGCCGTCGCCTAACCGAGCTCACATCGCTTTCTTCAGGCGCTCAGCCTTCATAAAAAAAGCCCCGGCATGCCGGGGCTTTTTGCTGTCCGATCCGGGAAGGATCAGAAGTTCATTTCCTTGTCCACGTCGGCGGTCTTGCGACGGGCCATGGCCAGGTTGGCGCGCTGCTTGTCCAGCACGTAGTAGATGAACACGCCTTCTTTGCGGGCCGAAGGACGCAGGATGTGGTACTGCTTGCCCAGGGTGATCAGGATGTCTTCGATCACGTCGTTCAGGCCCAGCGAACGCATGGTCTTCATCTTGGCGCGCACCACTTCGGTGTTGCCGGCGGCGGCCACTTCCAGGTCCACGCCGGTGCCGATGGAGCCCAGCATCATGCCGGAGGCCGAGTCGACCACCGCTGCGCACATGGCGCCGTCCAGGGTCATCAGTTCATCGAGGGTTTGCTTGATCGTAGCCATGTGTTTCCTTATTGGCGGTAAGTGAGTGAGGGTGAGGAGATGAGGGGCTCGCTGGGCAGTGCCTGGGCGCTGCGCGGCTTGCTGGAGTCCAATGTAATCGGCCGATCGGGTCTGCGGCAATGGGAGTATGGGTACGTGTGCGGAGTTCGTGTGATGGATTGCATGGTTGCCGAAGCAAAAGACCGGGGCTGTCGCGGCTTGGCATCAACACAACGCTTTGTGATGGATCAAATGCCCACGCCTTCGCCGACGCGGAATGGCGGGGCTTGTGCCGTGACCGCGACTTTTGTCACGGCGGCCGAGCGAGTGGGGCCGGTGAGCGGGCGGCGACAGCGGCCAGAGGCGGCCGATTAGCGGCTATACCGCTTCAGGCAGCACCGACACGCCGCTCTGGTGGGGTCGCTCGGTACCGGGCCGACCGCGGCGCTGGCTTTTTGGGACAATTGAGCCATGAACGCCTCCAACGTCGCCGAAACCATGCAATTGCTGGGCTCGCAGGCCCGCGCTGCCTCGCGTGCCATGGCCCGCGCAGGTATCGCCGCGCGCAACCGCGCCTTGCGCGAGTTGGCGCGCCTGCTGCGCGAGCAGACCGACGCGCTGCAAACGCCGAACCAACGAGACCTGGCCCGCGCCCGCGAGGCCGGCTTGGCCGAGCCGATGGTGGACCGCCTGAAGCTCACCCCCGCCATTCTGGAGACCTGTGCCGAAGGCTGCGAGCAGCTGGCCGCCATGACCGATGCTATCGGGGACGTGGTGTCGCTGCGCCAGCAGCCCAGCGGCATCCGCGTCGGGCAGATGCGCGTGCCGATCGGCGTGTTCGGCATGATTTACGAAAGCCGCCCCAACGTGACGATCGAAGCCGCCAGCCTGTCGATCAAGAGCGGCAACGCCTGCATCCTGCGCGGCGGCAGCGAGGCGATCGAGTCCAACACCGCCCTGGCCGCGCTGGTGCAGCAAGCGCTGGAATTCGCCGGCCTGCCGCGCGAAGCCGTGCAGCTGGTGCCGACCACCGACCGCGCCGCCGTGGGCCACCTGATCGCCATGCCCGACTTTGTTGACGTGATCATCCCGCGCGGCGGCCGAGGGCTGATCGAGCGCATCAGCGCCGAAGCCAAGGTGCCCGTCATCAAGCACCTGGACGGCAATTGCCACACCTATGTGGACGACCCGAGCGACCTGGACCTGGCCGTCAAGGTGACCGACAACGCCAAGACCCAGAAGTACAGCCCCTGCAACGCAACCGAAAGCCTGCTGGTCGCGCGCGGCGTGGCGCAAGCCTTCCTGCCGCGCATCGGCGCCGTGCTGGCGGCCAAGGGCGTGGAAATGCGCTGCGACCCCGAAGCACTGGCCATTTTAGAGTCAAATCTGCGTCCGGCCCTACAGCAATCTGCGCAGGCAGCTCCTGAAAACGCAGCAAAACTGGTGCCGGCGACGGAGCAAGATTGGTCTGAGGAATACCTCGCGCCCATCCTCAGCATCAAGGTCGTGAGCGGCCTGGACGAGGCGATCGAGCACATCAACCGCTATTCCAGCCACCACACCGACGCCATCCTGACCACCGACCATGGGCACGCCCAGCGCTTCCTGCGTGAAGTCGATTCGGCCAGCGTCATGGTCAACACCAGCACGCGCTTTGCCGACGGCTTTGAGTACGGCCTGGGCGCGGAAATCGGCATCAGCACCGACAAGTTCCACGCCCGCGGCCCGGTTGGCATCGAAGGTCTGACTTCGCTGAAGTGGGTGGTGCTGGGCGAGGGCGAGGTGCGCGGCTGAGCGCTGGCGGGCGTTTACGACGGCCGTCTTGCTGCGCGCCGTGGCGTCTTGGTGACGCTGATCGCACGCCAGGCGGCGGCTGACACGGTATCGGGCGGCTGTGGCACTACACTGCCAGCTTGATCGCGCACCGCGTCGCCTGATACCTGCACCATGGTTCCCCACCTCATCACCGCCCTGACGGGCCCCATCAACGAGCTGGAGCAGCGCATCCTGGACGCCACGCCGGTGATCGAGCGCTGGTTCCGGCTGGAGTGGATGGAGCACACGCCCCCGCTGTACTGTTCGGTGGACATCCGCAACGCAGGCTTCAAGTTGTCGCCGGTCGACACCAACCTGTACCCGGACGGCTGGCACAACCTGTCGCCCGACATGCTGCCGCTGGCCGTGCAGGCGGGGCAGGCGGCGATCGAGAAGATCTGCCCCGAGGCGCGCAACCTGCTGATCGTGCCGGAGAACGGCAAGCCCAGCAGCTTTTACCTGGCCAGCCTGGCGCGGCTGCAGGAGATCTTCCGCATGGCGGGGTTGAACGTGCGCTTTGGCTCGATCGACCCAGCCGTTAAGCGCGCCGTGTCCTTTCCGCTGCCGGATGGCGAGAAGCTGACTTTCGAGCCGGCCCAGCGCACGCGCTACCGGGTGGGCCTGAAGCATTTCGACCCCTGCACCATCCTGCTGAACAACGACTTGTCGGCCGGCGCGCCCGGCATTCTGGAAGACCTGCACGAGCAGTACCTGCTGCCGCCGCTGCAGGCCGGCTGGAGCGTGCGTCGCAAGAGCCGACACTTTCAGTGCTATGAAGAAGTGGCCAAGCGCTTTGGCAAGCTGATCGGCGTGGACCCTTGGCTGATCAACCCGCTGTTCGCCAGCTGCGGCGAGATCGACATCCACGAGCCCAGCGGGGGCGAATGCCTGCGCAGCAACGTCGACGCGCTGCTGACCAAGATCCGCCGCAAGTACAAGGAATACGGCATCAACGAAAAGCCCTTCGTCGTCGTCAAAGCCGACCAGGGCACGCGCGGCATGGGGATCATGACCGTGCGGGACGCCAAGGACCTGGCGCACCTGGGCACGCCCGCGGGCCGCGGCAAGGGCCAGCCCGAGGTGCCGCGCGGAGAGGTCATCATCCAGGAAGGGGTGCTGACCAACGAACGCATTCACGACGCCG
Organism: Pseudomonadota bacterium; assembly: GCA_023442945.1. Classification (GTDB taxonomy): domain Bacteria; phylum Pseudomonadota; class Gammaproteobacteria; order Burkholderiales; family Burkholderiaceae_C; genus Ottowia. Next base: position 28,570 of record JAEZWW010000046.1, read on the forward strand.
TGGCCGAGCCGGTGGTCTACATGATCGACCGTTACGTGGTGGGTGGCTTCTACCGCGTGCACGCCGACCGCGGCGAGGACGAAAGCCTGAACGCGCCCGGGGCGCGCTTCGTGCCGCTGGCCTTCGCCCACAGCGCACAAATGCCCAAGCCCGGCATGAAGGCCGGGGCCAGCGCACCCAACCGCTTCTACATGTACGGCGTGATCGGCCGCCTGGCCCTGGTGGCGGCCAGCTACGAGCTGGAAGCCACCGACCCGGAGCTGGAGACGCTGGCCTGAAGGCCGCGGACCTGCCCGATCCGGTCGCGCTCACGCCCCTCAGCCCGCGACACCATGCATCCCACCCGAATGCCCCTGCGCCACGTGCGTCCGCTGGCCGCGTGCCGCGGGGCGGGCATTCGTCCCCCATTCCATCCTGGCCGCCGCGCGGTGGACTGACCTGTGTCCCAATCCAAATCCTCTCTCCCCGCACTGACCGTGGGCGCCATCGGCGTGGTGTATGGCGATATCGGCACCAGCGTGCTGTACGCCGTCAAGGAAGTGTTCGGCTCCGGCCACGTGCCTTTCACGCACGACAACGTCTACGGCGTGCTGTCCATCATCTTCTGGACGCTGACGATCATCGTCTCGCTCAAGTACGTCACGTTGGTGCTGCGCGCCGACAACCACGGCGAAGGGGGTCTGGTGGCCATGCTGGCGCTGGCCTCGCAGTCGGTCAAGGACAAGGCGCCGGCGCTGCGCAAGTGGATGCTGTTGATCGGCATCTTCGGCACCTGCCTGTTTTACGGCGACGGCGTGATCACACCCGCGATTTCGGTCCTGTCGGCGGTGGAAGGCCTGGAGGTGGTGTCGCACACCTTCACGCGCGCCGTCATCCCGCTCACGCTGGTGGTGCTCTTCGCGCTGTTCTGGGTGCAAAAGCGCGGGACGGCAGGCATTGGCAAGTTCTTCGGCCCCGTGATGCTGGTGTGGTTTGCCACCATCGCGGCACTGGGCGTGTACCACATCGTTGGCCACCCGGAGATCCTCAGCGCCCTCAGCCCGCACCACGCACTGGGCTTCATCTGGCGCCAGCCGGGCACGGCCTTCATCATCCTGGGCGCGGTGGTGCTGTGCGTGACCGGCGGCGAGGCGCTGTACGCCGACATGGGGCACTTCGGCAAAAAGCCGATCCGCATCGCCTGGTTCTCCATCGTCATGCCGGCGCTCACGCTCAACTATTTCGGTCAGGGCGCCTTGTTGCTGGCCGAACCGGAGGCGGTCAAGAACCCCTTCTTCCACCTGGCGCCGGACTGGTTCACGCTGCCGCTGGTCGGCATGGCGACGATGGCGACGGTGATCGCGTCGCAGGCGTTGATCAGCGGTGCCTTCAGCGTGACCAAGCAGGTCATCCAGCTGGGCTACCTGCCGCGCCTGCAGATCCGCCACACCAGCACCAAGGACACGGGCCAGATCTACATGCCCTTCGTCAACTGGATGCTGTTTGCGCTGATCGTGCTGGCGGTGGTGCTGTTCCGCTCGTCCAGCAACCTGGCCGCGGCCTACGGCATCGCCGTCACGCTGGACATGCTGATCACCACCGTGCTGACCTTCTTCGTCATCCGCTATGGCTGGGGTTACCCGCTGTGGCTGTGCATCGGCGCGACCGGTTTTTTCTTCTTCATCGACTTGATGTTCTTCAGCTCCAACCTGCTCAAGCTGTTCGAAGGCGGCTGGTTCCCTCTGCTGATCGGCGGCTGCATCTTCACGCTGATGATCACCTGGAAGGATGGGCGCGACCTGCTGGTGCGCACCCTGCGCGCGTCGGCGATCGACCTCAAGACCTTCCTGGAATCGGTCTTTGTCGCGCCGCCGGTGCGGGTCGAAGGCACGGCCGTGTTCATGACTTCGCAGCCCGACGTCGTGCCCAACGCCTTGCTGCACAACCTCAAGCACAACAAGGTGCTGCATGAGCAGAACTTGTTCGTCACCGTGCGCAGCCATGAAGTGCCGTGGATCGGCATGGACAAGCGGCTGGAGGTCGACGCGCTGGGCCACGATTGCTGGCAGATCATCGTGCACTACGGCTTCAAGAACGACCAGGACTTGCCCAAGGCGCTGGCGCTGCTGTCATCGCGCGGCATCAAGCTCAACCCGATGTCGACCAGCTACTTCCTGTCGCGCGACATCGTCACACCGACCATCGGCTCGGGCATGATGCCGTGGCGCGAAAAGCTGTTCGCGCAAATGCACCACAGCGCGACCGCCGCCGCCGAGTTCTTGAACCTGCCGAGCAACGCTGTGGTGGAACTGGGTTCCAAGGTCGAGATTTGAGCGTTTTGTGGCGCTGGCCCTACAACCATCTGCGCAAGCCGATATGAATTGCATAGCTATTGATCGGTGTGTCTGCCGCATCGGGATCTGCATCTGCGCGTGGTGCGCGTGGCGCGCGCTGAGCGTACCGAGCGTACCGAGCGTGGTCCGCGCCGCATGAGCTTCTTCCGCGACCTCAGCCTGTCCGCCGTGGTGGCCGGTTTCGTGGCCGTGCTGGTCGGCTTCACCAGCTCGGTCGCGCTCGTCTTCCAGGCTGCGCAGGCCTTTGGCGCTACACCCGAGCAGACCACGTCCTGGATGTGGGCGCTGGGCCTGGGCATGGGGCTGACCACGGCCTTGCCGTCGCTGTGGCTGAAGAAGCCGGTGATGATCGCCTGGAGCACGCCCGGCGCGGCCGTGCTGGCCAGCGCCGGCCTGGGCTATTCCATGCACGAAGCGGTCGGCGCCTTCATCGTCTGCGCCGTGCTGATCACGCTGGCCGGCGCCACCGGCTGGTTTGCGCGGGTGATGAACCGCATCCCCATGGCGATTGCCAGCGCGCTGCTGGCGGGCGTGCTGGCGCGCTTTGGCATGCAGGCCTTTGCGGCGGCGCAAACGGCGCCGCTGCTGGTCATCGCCATGCTGCTGGCCTACCTGCTGGGCAAGCGCGCGCTGCCACGCTACGCGGTGCCGATCACGCTGCTGGTGGGCATCGCCATCGCCACGGCGCAGGGGCGCATCGGCTGGTCGGCCGTGCAATGGGAATGGGCAAGGCCGGTCTGGACCACGCCGCACTTCACCTGGCAGGCGGCGGTGAGCCTGGCGCTGCCGCTGTTCGTGGTGACCATGGCGTCGCAAAACCTGCCCGGCGTCGCCGCCATCCGCGCGGCGGGCTACGACCTGCCCATCAGCCGCCTGATCAGCCTGACGGGCATCGCCACGTTGCTGCTCGCGCCGTTTGGCGGCTACGCGCTCAACCTCAGCGCGATCACCGCCGCCATCTGCATGGGCCCCGAGGCGCACCCCGACCGCGACCGGCGCTACACCGCCGCCGTCGCTTGCGGCGTGTTCTACGTGCTGGTTGGGCTGTTCGGTGCGGCCGTGACGGGCTTGCTGACCGCTTTCCCGAAAGAACTGGTCGCCGCCATCGCCGGTCTGGCGCTGCTGGCCACCATTGGCAACGGCCTGGTTGCCGCGGTCAAAGACGAGCCGCACCGCGAGGCTGCGGTCATCACGTTCCTGGTCACCCTGTCGGGCGTGACGCTGTGGGGCATCGGCTCGGCTTTCTGGGGCGTGGTGGCGGGTGCGCTGGCGTTGCTGATCGCGCAGTGGGGGCGCCGGCCGGCGGTTGGGCAAGGCCCTGCGCGATAGGGCAAGATGGCGACCCGGCAGGCCGTAGGGGCCGGGCCGCTGTGTGAACCGGACTGCTCCCATGAACCTGCTCGTCATCGCCGACCCGCTCGACCACTTCAAGATCTACAAGGACACCACCTTCGCCATGATGCGCGAAGCAGCGCGGCGCGGGCACCAGCTCACGGCCTGCGAGCCGCGCGATATCCGTTGGCAAAGCGGCAAGCCGGTCATCGCCACGGTGCGCGACATCACGCTGACGGGGGATAGTCCGAACTGGTACACCGCCAGCGAGCCGCGCTCGGTGGCGCTGCGCGACTTTGACGCCGTGCTGATGCGCAAGGACCCGCCCTTCGACGCCGAATTCATCTACTGCACCCACCTGCTGTCGCAGGCCGAACGTGAGGGCGCGCGCATCATCAACCGCCCGGATTCGCTGCGCGAGCACCCCGAAAAACTGGCGGTGATGGAATTCCCGCAGTTCATTGGCCCGACCCTGGTCACCCGGTCGGCCGACGACGTGCGCGCTTTCCACGCCGAGCACGGCGACATCATCTGCAAGCCGCTGGACGGCATGGGCGGCATGGGCATCTTCCGCGTGAAGGCCGACGGTCTGAACCTGGGCAGCATCATCGAAACCCTGAACCACCATGGTGCCGTGACGCTGATGGTGCAGAAGTTCCTGCCCGAAATCGTGGACGGCGACAAACGCGTGCTGATCATCGACGGCGAGCCCGTGCCCTTCTGCCTGGCGCGCATCCCGCAGGGCAACGAAGTGCGCGGCAACCTGGCCGCTGGCGGCAAGGGCGTGGCCCAGCCGCTGACCGACGCCGACCGCGCCACCGCGCGCGCCATTGGCCAGGTGCTGGCGCCGCGCGGGCTGCTGCTGATCGGGCTGGACATCATCGGCACCAAGGTGACCGAGATCAACGTCACCAGCCCCACGGCCTTCCAGGAAATCATGCAGCAGACCGGCTGCGACGTGGCCGCGCTGTTCATTGATGCGGTCGAGCGGGCCGTGCAGGCCCCGCACCCGATTCGCGGCCTCGGCTGACAGGGCCACCGCCACGTTGCTGGCACACTGGGCGCGTGGCAGCCCCGCTGCGCCCAACCCGTGTGCCGATGACCGAACCCACCACCGCCAAGCCCAAGCCTTTTTCCATGATCCGCGAGTTCCACCTCGCGGACTGGTTCACGCTGGGCAACGCGGTCTGCGGCGTGGGGGCCATGTTCGCCATCATCACCTTCATCCAGGCCGGTGACGTGCGGCACGTCTACTACGCGTGTGCGTTGGTGGTCGCCGCGCTGGTGTTCGACATCTTCGACGGCCGCGTGGCGCGCTGGCGCCAGAAGTCCTCGCTGCTCGGGCGCGAGCTGGATTCGCTGGCCGACGTTATTTCCTTCGGCGTTGCGCCCGCCCTGATCGCCTACGGCTGCGGCATGCAGGGGCTGTGGGACCGCATCGTGCTGGGCTTTTTCGTCGCCTGCGGCGTGTCGCGCCTGGCGCGCTTCAACGTCACGGCGGAAGCCCTGTCCGATGGCGGCGACAAGGTGAAGTACTTCGAAGGCACGCCGATCCCGACCTCGATCATCCTGGTGCTGTTGCTGTGGGTGGCCGCGGCGATGGGCGCGATCGGCCCCAACCTGTGGGGCGGGTCGGTGCGCATCGCCGGCTTCACGCTGCACCCGCTGGTGCTGCTGTACGCGCTGTCGGGTTCGCTGATGATCAGCCGCATCCGGATTCCGAAGTTTTGATGGGCGGTGCGGGGTCCTGTCGGATTTTTTACGCTAAAGCGGGCCCTGGCCCTTATCAGATCAGCGCAGGCAGCTTCTAAAAGCGTAGCAAAAGACCGCCACGCGCGAGCGCCTTGCGTTCGCCTATGATCGTTCGCACATGCCCGACAGCCACCGCGACACACCCACAGCTGCGCCCGCCGTTGACCCGGACGAGCTGAGCGCGTTGGCGCCGTTCCGGCACGGCGTGTTCACCATGCTGTGGAGCACCTGGCTGATCGCCAACCTGTGCATGTGGATGAACGATGTGGCGTCGGCCTGGCTGATGACCACGCTCACGTCCAAGCCGAACTGGGTGGCGCTGGTGCAGACGGCGGCGACGCTGCCGGTGTTTCTGCTGGGCCTGCCTTCGGGGGCGCTGGCCGACATCCTGGACCGCAAGCGCTTTCTGTTCTTCACCCAGCTGTGGGTGGCGGTGGTCGGGGTGGTGCTGGCGCTGGCGGTGTTCTCGGGGATGATGACGCCGCCGCTCTTGCTGATGCTGATCTTCTTCAACGGCATTGGCCTGGCGTTGCGCTGGCCGGTGTTTTCGGCCATCGTGCCGGAGCTGGTGCCGCGCAACAAACTGCCCGCGGCGCTGGCGCTCAACGGCGTGTCGATGAACGCGTCGCGCATCCTGGGGCCGCTGATCGCCGGGGCGATCATCGCGGCGTTGGGCAGTGCGTGGGTGTTTTTGTTGAACGCCGTGCTGTCGATCGCGGCGGCCGTCGTCATCTCGCGCTGGCAGCGCGAGCACCGAGTGGACCCGCTGGGGCGCGAGCGCCTCACCGGCGCCATGCGCGTGGGGCTGCAGTTTGTGGCGCAGTCCTACCACCTCAAGGGCGTGCTGGCGCGCATCGCGATCTTCTTCTTCCATTCGACGGCGCTGATGGCGCTGCTGCCGCTGGTGGCGCGCCAGATCGAAGGCGGCAACGCCGGCACCTTCACCGTCTTGCTGGCGGCCATGGGCGGTGGTGCCGTGGCGTCTACGTTCGCGCTGCCGCGCCTGCGCCAGCGCTTTTCGCGCGACCACCTGGTGCTGCTCGGCGCCTTGACGCAGGCCAGCACGATGGCGGTGATGGCGATCAATTCGCACCTGTGGGTCGGCGTTCTGGCCATGGCGCTCGGCGGCGCGGCGTGGATCACGACGGCCAACACGCTCAGCGTGTCGGCGCAGCTCAGCCTGCCGGACTGGGTGCGTGCGCGCGGCATGTCGATGTACCAGATGGCCATCATGGGCGCGGCCGCGTTGGGCGCGGCGGTGTGGGGCCAGGTCGCGACCTGGAGCAGCGTGCCGGTGGCGCTGGGCGTGGGCGCGGCCAGCGGCGCGGCGGTGATGGCCTTCGTCAATTGGCGCTGGCCCGACCGCGGCGTGATGGAAGACCCAACGCCCGCCGGCCCGCTGCCGCACCCGCGCGTGGCCGAGCCGCCTGAACACGGCCATGTTCTGGTCACCATCGAATACCAGATCGATCCGGCGCGCGCCGCTGAATTCCGCGCGCTGATGGACGACAGCCGCCGCGCACGGCTGAGCCAGGGCGCCCTCAATTGGGACCTGCTGTCCGACATGAACGACCCGGGCCGCTTTGTCGAGGTGATCGAAGACGCGTCGTGGACCGACCACCTGCGCCGCTTTGACCGCGTGACCGCCAGCGACGCCGCGCTGCGCGAACGCAAGCTGGCCTTCCACCTGGGCGAAGACCCGCCCATCGTGCGCCGCGCGGTGCGCGAAACGACGGCGCGGCACGGCTGAGCACTTGGACCCTGGATTTCAGAGGTTTCGGGCCTCTGGCCCTACAGCCATCTGCGCAAGCAGCTCCTAAAATGGAAGCATTCAAGCGCGCCAGCAGCGCCGTGTTCAGGCCCGGAACCGCTGCCGCGTGAAGGCCAGCGCGACCCAGAAGCCCGCCACGGCGTAGACCAGCAGCACCAGCAAATGGCGCAGCGGGTGCGCCGGCCATTGGTCCAGAAACAGCGGGCGCACCAGTTCGACCGCGGCGGTGAGCGGCAGCCAGTCGGTGATGACTTGAGCGAAGGCGGGCAGGCGTTCGCGCGGGAAGAAGACGCCGCTCAAGAACATCATGGGCGACAGGAACACCGCGAAGTAGTAGGTGAAGAAGTCGTAGCCCTTGGCTTTGGCGTTGAAGACCAGCGCCAGGCTGGCGAAGGTGACGCCGGTCAGCAGCAGGATCGGCAGCACCAGCACCAGCTTGGGGCTGTGGCTGATGCCCAAGACCAGCATCACGCACAGGATGGCGGCGGCTGAGAAGAGGGCTTTGAAGCCGGCCCACAGCATCTCGGCCAGCACCACGTCGTCCAGCTGCACCGGCGCGTTCAGGATGCCGTCCCAGGTCTTTTGCACGTGCATGCGCGAAAAGGTGGAGTACAGCGCCTCAAAGCTGGCGGCGTTCATCGCGCTCATGCAGATCGAGCCGCTGGCCAAAAACAGGATGTAGGGCACTTGCTGGCCCAGCGCAGGCACCTGGCCGATCATGCCGCCCAGGCCGTAGCCGAAGGCGACCAGCCACAACAGCGGCTCGCCGATGTTGGCCAGCAGGCTGGGCAGGGCCAGCTTGCGCCAGACCAGCAGGTTGCGCTGGAACACGGGCCACCAGCGCATCGACACTTGCGGTGGCGCCCAGACCGAGGACGCGGCGCTGGCGGGCACTGCGGGGGCGACGTCGGCTTGCGCGTCAGACATGGAGGTTGCTCCTGAATACGTAGCTGGTCGCGCAAGTGGTTGTAGGGCGAGAGGTTGGTTTGGTCATCAACCGTCCTCGCGGATCTGGCGCCCGGTGAGTTTGAGGAACAGGTCCTCCAGGTTGGCCGGGCGGTGCAGCGTGCGCAGCTGCGGGTGGGCTTGCAGCGCCTGCAGCAGGGCGCGTGCGTTGTGGGTGTAGAAGAAGACGGTGTCGCCGCTTTGTTCGACCCGTTCGGCGTGCGCGGCCAGCGGGTCGTTGACCAAGGTGCGCGCGCCGGGACCATAGACCTCGATCACTTCCGGCTCCAGGTGCTGGGCGATCAGCTCGCGCGGGCGCCCTTCGGCGATCTTGCGGCCGTGGTCCAGCACCAGCAGGCGGTGGCACAGACGCTCGGCCTCGTCCATGAAGTGGGTGGTCAGCAAGATGGACTTGCCGCCCGTCACCAGCATCTGCAGGCGCTCCCACATCAGGTGGCGCGCCTGCGGGTCCAGGCCGGTGGTGGGCTCGTCCAGCAGCAACAAGTCGGGGTTGTTGATCAGCGCGCGCGCCAGCGACAAGCGGCGCTTCATGCCGCCCGACAGCTCGCCCGGCTTGGCCTGCGCCTTGTGCGTCAGCGCGGCGAATTCCAGCAGCGGCGGCACGCGCTCGGCCAGCTCGGCGCGCGGAATGCCGAAGTAGTGGCCGAAGACGACGAGGTTTTCGGCGCAGCTGAAATCCGGGTCCAGCGAATCGAATTGCGACACCACGCCCAGGCGCGCCTTGATGGCCAGCGCGTCGCGCGGCATGTCGAGCGCGCTGCCGTCCGGCTGTTCAAAGTAGCGGATCTGCCCCGCGTCGGGCGCCGTCAGGCCCAGGCACAGGCGAATGGTCGTCGTCTTGCCGGCGCCGTTGGGGCCAATCACGCCCAGGCATTCGCCCGGCGCGATGTGGAAGGACACCCCGTCCACCACGCGCGCGCTGCCGTAGTGTTTGACCAGGTCGCGCGTGTGCAGCAAGGGCAGGGCAGACATGCGCGCCATTGTGCCCGCGGCCGCAGCGGCGGATGATGGCGCGGCGCCGCGCGCATCTCCGCTTGCGCACTCGGGGCGGAGGCGCTAATCTCATATGCATGCTTATTAAATGCGTCGGCCGGTCGCGCGCACCCGCGCGCCGCTGGACCGGCCAGCCGTTGGAGACACCATGAATGCCCTGGACGCCGTGGATACGCTCGGCCACGCCGAATCGCTCGGTCGGCTGGAAGACCTGCCGCCCGAGTACCTGAAAGCCATCAACGGCCTGTCCGTCGCGCCGCTGTGGCCGCAACTGCGCGGCCTGCTGCCGCGCGGCAAGCCGGTGCGCGCCACGCAGCCGTTCATGTGGCGTTACCAGGACGTGCGCCCGCACCTGCTGCGCGCCGGCGAGCTGACGCCGATCGAAAAGGCCGAGCGCCGCGTGCTGGTGCTGTGCAACCCCGGCCATGGGCTGGACAAGCTGGTGGCCACGCCGACGATTTACGTCGGCATGCAGCTGATCCTGCCGGGCGAGGTGGCGCCCAACCACCGCCACACACCGACGGCGGTGCGCTTCGTGATCGAAGGCAGCGGCGGCTTCACCACCGTCAACGGCGAGAAGTGCCCGATGAACAAGGGCGACCTGATCCTGACCCCCGCGCTGAACTGGCACGAACACGGCCACGAAGGCAGCGGCCCCGTGGTCTGGCTGGACGCGCTGGACTTGCCCATGGTCTACGCCATGGAAGCCAGCTACGCCATCGAAGGCCCGTCGCAAAAAGCGCGGCCGGAGCTGGACGCGTCGCAGAACAAATACCGCCGCGCCGGCCTGCTGCCGTACGCGTCGCTCGGCCAGGCGCAGCGCGCCGACTACCCGCAGATCCGCTTTCCGTGGCAGGACGTGCGCGAAGCGCTGGGCGCGCTGGCCAGCGTCACGCCGCGCGGCGAGGCGGTCCAACTGGCCTACGTCAACCCCGAGACCGGCCGCAGCTGCCTGCACACGCTCGGCTTTTCCGCGCAGCTGCTGCGCGCGGGCGAAGACTTTGCGCCGCGCAAGCGCTCGGCCAGCAGCGTCGTCCATGTGATTGAGGGGCGGGGCGAATCGGTGGTCGACGGCGTCACCCTGACTTGGTCGGAAGGCGATACGCTGGCGATCCCGACGCACGCCGAGGTCACGCACCGCGCCCATGGGCAGGACGCCTACCTGTTCCATGTGGACGACGCGCCGATGCAGCGTGTCCTCGGGTTTTACGAGGACTTTTGACCGCCAGCCCTACAACCACCTGCGCGAGCAGCTTCTCAATTCATAGCAAAATACCATGAGCAATTACGTCTTTCCGCCCGCCCCGCAAGCCGCCGTGCCCGTGCGCGGCAGCGACCAGCTGTACGCCGTCAGCCGCATCTTCTGCGTCGGCCGCAACTACGCCGCCCACGCGCGCGAGATGGGTTTTGACCCCGACCGCGAGCCGCCTTTCTACTTCAACAAGACGCCGGCCGACCTGGTGCTGACCGGCGCCACCGTGCCCTACCCGCTGGGCAGCAAGAACTACCACTATGAGATGGAACTGGTCATCGCCATCGGCCAACCGGCCTTCCGCGTCACGCCCGAGCAGGCCAAGGCCTGCGTGTGGGGCTACGCCTGCGGCCTGGACATGACGCGGCGCGACCTGCAGATTCAGTCGCGTGAAATGGGCCGCCCCTGGGACTTCGGCAAGGACTTTGAAAACGCCGCCGTCATCGCCCCACTGGTGCCCGTCAGCGAAGTCGGCCAGATCGACAGCGGCAACATCCAGCTCAGCGTGAACGGCACGGTGAAGCAGAACGCCGACTTGAAGGACCTGATCTGGAGCGTGCCCGAAGTCATCGCCAATCTGTCCAACTACTACCACCTGCAGCCGGGCGATCTGATCTACACCGGCACGCCCGAAGGCGTCGGCCCGCTGCAACCGGGCGACAAAGTCACGGGCCACATCGACGGCGTGGGCGATATTGCGCTGACGATCGGGCAGCCAGAGTAAACCGTACCGCCGCGGCCGATGCTCGCGCGCGGACGATTTCAGGAGGCGGTGCCGTCAACGCGCTGCCAGTTTTTAGTCATCCTCACGTGAAAGCCATGACCATGACCGCAACGCGCTTGCTGCGCCGCACCACGTTGACCTGTCTGGCCGCTGCCGCGTGGGTAGCCGCCGCGCCCGCCTTCGCGCAGGCCGACTTCCCCAACAAGCCGGTCAACGTCTTCACCGGCTTCCCACCTGGCAGCGGGCCGGACGCGCTGCTGCGCGCCATCACCGAAAAGCTCAGCGCCCTGTGGATGCAGCCGGTGCTGGTGCAAAACCGCCCCGGCGCGGGCGGTCTGGTGGTGATCGAGGCCACGCGCCGCTTGCCGGCCGATGGCTACAACCTGGTGCAGTTCGACAGCGAGCAGTTGGTCGCGCTGCCGCTGCTGTACAAATCGCGCAACTTCCGCACCCTGGACGCCTACGACCCGGTCGCGTCGATCTTCAACACGCCCTTTCTGGTGACGGTGCCGACCGACTCGCCGTGGAAGAACATGCGCGATTTGATCCAGGCCGCCAAAGCGCAACCGGGCAAGATCGCCTACGGCTCGTGGGGCATCGGCAGCCCCGGCCACTTGGGCGCCGAACAGCTGGAGCTGGCCACCGGCATCAACATGCAGCACATCCCCTTCAAGGATTCGGGCCAGCTTTTTACGGCGTTGGCTGGCAAGGAAATCGCCTGGTCCTTCGGCAGCATTCCCTCTAGCCAAGGCGTGTTCCAGGCCGGCAAGGTGCGTTACATCGCGGTTGCCACGCCCCAGCGCATTCCGCAGATGCCCGACGTGCCCACGGTGGCCGAAGCCGGTGGCCCGAAAGACTTTGCGCAAAGCTCGTTCGTCGTCCTGGTAGCGCCCAAGGGCTTGCCCGCGGCCTTGCAAAAACGCATCGAAGCCGATGTCGCCACCGTCATGAAGCACCCGGACATCCGCGCGCGCATGGCGACCTTTGCCTTCGAGCCCATCCACTGGTCCCCCGGCGAAATCCTCAGTCAAGCCCGCACCAAGGGCGACATGTACCGCAAGCTGATCGAACGCAAGCAGATTTCGCTGGAATGACGGCCGGCGACCGCGGGGTGAGAAAACCCGTCAGCGGGCCGCCACTTCTACGCCGGTGGCCGCCGGGTGCCGCAGCAGCTCCTGCACAAAGGGCTGCAGCAGGCGCCGCGAATCGCCCGCCACGCTGACGCGGTGGCGTTTGACGTAGACGGTGGGAAAGCTGTAGCTGAGGCCTTGCTTGGGGCCCAGCACCATCTCCACCGTCTCTTCGGTCTCCTGGTACGACTCCGTGTAGGGCCGCGCGCGGGCCACGGCCTGCAGGGAATCGAATTCGAAGCCGATCTGCACCCCGCCAAAGGTCTTGGGGCCGACCACGCAGCGGAAAGCGATGTTTTTGTTGTCTTCTGCGTCGCCGTCGCGCGCGCAACCGGCCGGCGTGGCCATGGTGATACCGTGCAGCTCAAACTGGCGCCCGCCCATCTGGCGGTCCCACCAGACTGACAGCGGGACGGGGCGTTCGCCGGCCCACAGCGCGGCAGCGCCCAGGACCATCAGCGCCAATGTTCCCGCGATCGCCCAGCGGCGCCTTCTTGTTCTTGCCATGCACCCTCCCGGTCGGTCGCGCGGCCGACCGCGCCGGCGGGTCTTGGGGGCATTGTCCCATCGCGGGTGGCGCGGCTCTCTAGAATCGGTCACCATGTCTGACCGCCTCGCCGTCCTGCCGCAGTACCTGCTGCCCAAGAAGTTGTTGACCCAGTTGGCCGGCGGGGGTGCCGGCCTGCATGGCGGCAATATGACCCACGCCGTCATCCGCCGCTTTGTTGCGCGCTACGGCGTCGACATGGCCGAAGCGGCCAACCCCGACATCACCAGCTACGCCAGCTTCAACGACTTCTTTACGCGCGCGCTGCGCGACGGCGCGCGGCCGCTGGCGGCCACCGACTACGTCTGCCCGGTGGACGGCGCCATCAGCCAGTTCGGCCCGATCGAGCGCGACCAGATTTTCCAGGCCAAGGGTCACCACTACAGCACGCGCGCGCTGCTGGCGGGCGACGCGCGCCTGGCGGCCGAGTTCGACAACGGCCAGTTCGCCACCATTTACCTCAGCCCCAAGGACTACCACCGCATCCACATGCCCTGCGCCGGGCGGCTGACGCAAATGGCCTATGTGCCGGGCGATCTGTTTTCGGTCAACCCGACCACGGCGCGCGGCGTGCCGGGCCTGTTTGCGCGCAACGAGCGCGTGGTCTGCGTGTTCGACACCGCGCGCGGCCCCTTCGTGCTGGTGCTGGTCGGCGCGACCATCGTCGGCAGCATGGCCACGGTGTGGCACGGCGTGGTCAACCCGCCGCGCACCGGCGATGTGCGGCGCTGGTCGTACGACGAGCCGCCGGTCACGTTGGCGCAGGGCGCGGAAATGGGGCGCTTTCTGCTGGGCTCCACCGTCGTGCTGCTGTGGCCGCACGGCACGCTGAAATTCAACCCCGACTGGGCGCCCGGGCGCGGCGTGCGCTTGGGCGAGGCGATGGGCAAGGCGCTGGGCTGATTCCAAGCCAAATCGGCCTCTGGTCCTACAACCACTTGCGTGGCCAGCTCCTTAATTCATAGCAATCAACGTTTTCAGGACCGCATTTCATGACCACGATTGGTACCCCTTTGTCTCCTTCGGCCACCCGCGTCATGCTGTTGGGCAGCGGCGAATTGGGCAAGGAAGTGCTGATCGCGCTGCAGCGCCTGGGTGTCGAAACCATCGCCGTCGACCGTTACGCCAACGCGCCCGGCCAGCAGGTCGCGCACCACGCCCACACCATCACCATGAGCGACCCGGAGGCGCTGCGCGCGCTGATCGAGCGTGAAAAGCCAATGCTGGTCGTGCCCGAGATCGAGGCCATCGCCACGCCCGTGCTGGAAGCGCTGGAGGCCGCCGGCACCGTGCGTGTGATCCCCACCGCGCGCGCCGCCCGCCTGACCATGGACCGCGAAGGCATCCGCCGCCTGGCCGCGGAAACGCTGGGCCTGCCGACCAGCCCGTACCGCTTCTGCGATTCGGCTGCCGAGCTGCAAGCCGCCATCGACGGCAGCGACGGCCAGCCCGCCATCGGCTACCCCTGCGTCGTCAAACCGGTGATGAGCAGCAGCGGCAAAGGCCAAAGCAAGATCGACGGCCCGGCCGACGTGCAAAAGGCGTGGGACTATGCCATGGCCGGCGGCCGCGTGAGCCACGGCCGCGTCATCGTCGAAGGCTTCATCGACTTCGACTACGAAATCACTTTGCTCACCGTGCGCGCGCTGGGTGAGGGCGGTGAGGTGCAAACGCATTTCTGCGCGCCTATCGGCCACCTGCAGGTCAGCGGCGACTACGTTGAAAGCTGGCAGCCGCACCCCATGCGCCCGGCTGCGCTGGCCGAGGCGCAGCGCATCGCCGCCGCCGTCACCGCCGACCTGGGTGCGGGCTTGGACGGAAAGCCCTCCGGGCTTGGCTTGTTCGGCGTCGAGCTGTTCGTCAAAGGCGACCAGGTCTGGTTCAGCGAAGTCAGCCCGCGCCCGCACGATACCGGCATGGTGACGATGATCACGCAGTGGCAGAACGAGTTCGAGCTGCACGCCCGCGCCATCCTCGGCCTGCCGGTCGACACCAGCCTGAAGACGCCCGGCGCCAGCGCGGTGATTTACGGCGGCGTGGACGCCGAGGGCATCGTCTTCGACGGCGTGGCCGACGCGCTGCGCGAGCCGGGCACCGAGCTGCGCCTGTTCGGCAAGCCCGAAAGCTTCGCCAAGCGCCGCATGGGCGTCGCGCTGGCGCGGGATGAGGACGTGGACCGTGCGCGCGACAAGGCCAAGCGCGCGGCTGGCCGCGTGCGCCCGCGCGCGACCGGTTGACGCGCTGACTGGTCGCCGGCGCCACACCGCCCGTCGCGCCAACGCGTCCTGGCGCGGCGTAGCAGCTGCCCGCCTTGGCGACGCGAGGGTGCTGATTGTCGCCAAGACAGGTGCTGGGCGCCCGGTGGCCTTATGGCCCGACCGATTGTCGACACGGCCGCGCGGGAACGCCTAAGCATGGGCTTGGCGCTATTCCAACCGCGTTGTGCGAGGGGCGTTTGATCGAAGGGCGGTTTGCCACTCTCTTTTTACAAAGCAAACGCTTGGCGAAAATAAAAAGCCTTGCTATGCTGCGTGAATGGAGCGACTTGAGCCTACCGAAACCACCCCCGCGCCGCGCCGGGGCCGCCCGCCCAAGACGGCGGCCGAGCGCGATGAAGGCAACCGCCGTCAGGCGCTGATCGCTGCCGCCGCGAAGCTGTTCCGCACCAAGGGCTTTGATGCCACCAGCACGCGCGACATCGCCGCGGCGGCGGACATGCAGAGCGGCTCACCCTTCTATTTCTTTCAGAGCAAACAGGCTTTGCTGCACGCCGTCATGCAAGAAGGCATGGCCCGTGTCACCGTCACGCAGGACGACACGTTGAAGGCCTTGGGCGCGCGCGCGTCGGCGCACGACAAGCTGCGGGCGCTGATCCGCCACCACTTCGAGGTGCTGCTGGGCCCGAACAGCGATTTCATCCCGGTGATGCTGTACGAATGGCGTTCGCTCACGCCAGAGCAGCGCGCGGACGTGACGCAACTGAAGGATGTGTATGAGGCGGTCTGGGTGCCCGTGCTGCGTGCCCTGCACCGCGCGGGCCAGATCAAGGCGACGCCGACGGCGGCGCGCTTGCTGATCTTTGGCGCTCTGCACTGGGCGGTGCAATGGTATTCGGCCGAAGGGCCCATGACGCTGGACGAGATCACGGCGCAGGCGATGAAGCTGTTCACGGGGGAAGCATGACGTACCGCAGTGTGTTTGCGCCGGGGCTGTTTGCCGGCCAGGTGGTGGTGGTGACAGGCGGCGGCTCGGGCATCGGGCGCTGCACCGCGCACGAACTCGCAGCGCTGGGCGCGCACGTGGTGCTGATCGGCCGCAACGTGGACAAGCTGCGCGCCACGCAAGACGAGATCGTGCAGGACGGCGGCCAAGCCAGCCACGCGGTGTGCGATATTCGCCAGGAAGAGGCGGTGCGAACGACCGTTGCCGCCATCGTGCAGGCGCAGGGCCGCATCGACGCGCTGGTCAACAACGCCGGCGGCCAGTACATCACGCCGGCCGAGAAGATCGGCGCCAAGGGCTGGCAGGCGGTGATCGACACCAACCTGACCGGCGGCTTCTTGATGGCGCGCGAATGCTTTGTGCAAAGCATGCAGGCGAATGGCGGCGCCATCGTCAACATCGTGGCCGACATCTGGGGCTCCATGCCCGGCATGGCGCACAGCGGCGCGGCGCGCGCCGGCATGGTCAGCTTCACCGAGACCGCCGCCGTCGAATGGGCGACCAGCGCCGTGCGCGTCAACGCGCTCGCGCCGGGTTACATCGCCTCCAGCGGCATGGACCATTACCCGCCGGAGGCCGGCGACATGCTGCGCGAGATGCGCCACACCGTGCCGCTGGGCCGCTTCGCGACCGAGGCCGAGGTGTCGGCCGGCATCGTGTTCCTGCTCAGTCCCGCGGCCAGTTTCATCAGCGGCAGCGTGCTGCGCATCGACGGCGCGCGCCCGCAGGTGCGCATGGGCTGGGGCCAGGTCGCGGCCGAGCCCGCCGTGCAGCAGCGCCCCGCCGTGCGCCCCTTTGATGGCTTTCATCGCTACGTCACGCCGAAAGTGTTCAGCCCATGAGCGTGTTTTCTTCCCTCTGGAATTCGCAGGGCGAGCAGGCCCAGTCGCGCCGAGCTGCCACGCTGGAGCGCATCGCCGCCTGGCGCGCCCTGGAAGCGCGCGCGGCGGACGCGTCAGCCCGCGCCAAGCCGCAGTTCGACAAGCGCGGCCAGTTGCTGCCGCGCGAGCGCCTGGCTTTGTTGCTGGATCCGGGTGCGCCGTGGCTGCCGCTGTGCTCGCTGGCCGGTTACCTGCAGGACCGGCGCGACCCGGCCAAGTCGGTGCCCGGCGGCGGCATGTTGGCGGGCATCGGTTTCATCGAGGGCGTGCGCTGCATGGTGGTCGCCAGCGATTCGGGCATTGAAGCCGGCGCCATCCAGGAGCGCGGGCTGGACAAGATGCTGCGGGTGCAAGAGATCGCGCTGCAAAACCGCCTGCCTTTCATCCACCTGGTGGAAAGCGCCGGCGCCAACCTGATGCGCTACAAGGTCGAGGGCTTTGTGCACGGTGGCTCGCTGTTTCGCAACCTGGCGCGCCATTCGGCCGCGGGGCTGCCGGTGGTGACCGTGCAGCACGGCTCGGGCACGGCCGGTGGTGCGTACATGCCGGGGCTGTCCGATATCGTGATCATGGTGCGCGGCCGCTCGCGCGCATTTCTCGCCGGCCCGCCGCTGCTCAAGGCCGCCACCGGCGAAGTGGCGACCGAAGAAGAACTGGGCGGCGCCGAGATGCACACCAGCGTGTCGGGCCTGGGCGAATACCTAGCTGAAAACGACCGCCAGGCGCTGGGCATGGCGCGCGCCGCGATCCGCGAGTTTTCTGCGGCGAATCGGCCTGTGGCCCTAGAGCCATCTGCGCGGAAAGCTACCGATGCTGTAGCAAACGAGCCCAGCTTCCCGGCCGACGACCTGCTGGGCCTGATGCCGCCGCACCACCGCGAGCCGGTCGACATGCGCGAGGTGATGGCCCGCATCGTCGACGGCTCCGACCTGCTCGAATTCAAGCCGCTGTACGGCGCGCCCACGCTGTGCGTGCAGGCGCGCATCGGCGGCCACCGCGTCGGCATCATCAGCAACAACGGCCCGATCGACGTGGCCGGCGCCAACAAGGCCACGCACTTCATCCAGTGGATGTGCCAGCTGGGCCACCCCATCGTCTACCTGCAGAACACCACCGGCTACATGGTCGGCAAGGACAGCGAGCAGGGCGGCATGATCAAGCACGGCAGCAAGATGATCCAGGCCGTAACCAACGCCACCGTGCCGCAGCTGACCATCCAGTGTGGCGCCAGTTTTGGCGCCGGCAACTACGGCATGTGCGGGCGCGGCTACGCACCGCGCTTCTTGTTCAGCTGGCCCGGCGCCAAGACCGCGGTGATGGGCGGCGAACAGGCCGCGCGCACCATGCAGATCGTGACCGAGGCCGGCATGGCGCGCAAAGGCCTGACGCCCGACCCGGCCGAATCGCAGGCGCAGTACGACCAGATCGTCGCCATGTTTGAAGCGCAGGCTGACGCCTTCTACACCAGCGGCCTGCTGCTGGACGACGGCGTGATCGATCCGCGCGACACGCGGGCCGTGCTGCGCTTTTGCCTGGACACGATCGCCGAAGGCGCGGCGAAAGTCGTGCGGCCGATGCAGTTCGGCGTTGCCCGCATGTGAGCGAGGCGCGCACCCCCACACACCCGAGGACACATCCCATGCAGCTGACGCACGAACACGAGCAGGTCCGCGACACGCTCAAGCGCTACATCGACGAGCACATCAACCCGCACGTCGACGAATGGGAAGAGGCCGAGATCTTCCCCGCGCACCAGGTCTTCAAGGGTTTGGGCGACCTGGGCCTGCTGGGCCTGACCAAGCCGGTCGAATACGGCGGCGCGGGGCTCGACTATTCCTACAGCATGGTCATGGCCGAGACGCTGGGCCACATCCGCTGCGGCGGCGTGCCCATGGCGATCGGTGTGCAGACCGACATGTGCACGCCCGCGCTGGCGCGCTTCGGCAGCGATGAGCTGCGCCGCGAATTCCTGGCGCCGGCCATCGCGGGCGACATGGTCGGGTGCATCGGCGTCAGCGAGCCAGCGGCGGGCAGCGATGTGTCGGGCATCAAGAGCGTGGCGCGCAAGGACGGCGACGACTACCTGATCAGCGGCCAGAAGATGTGGATCACCAACAGCCTCCAGGCCGACTGGATGTGCATGCTGGTCAACACCGGCGGCGACAACCTGCACAAGAACAAGAGCCTGGTCATGGTGCCGATGCGGGACGGGCGCGGCGGCCAGCTGACGCCGGGCATCGAGGTGGCGCGCAAGATCCGGAAGATCGGTATGGATTCGTCCGACACCGGGCTGATCTACTTTGACGACGTGCGCGTGCCGCAGCGCTACCTGATCGGCCAGGAAGGCCAAGGCTTTATCTACCAGATGCAGCAGTTCCAGGAAGAGCGCCTGTGGGCCGCGGCCAACGCGCTGGTGGCGCTGGACGAATGCATCCAGGAAACCATTACCTGGGCGCGCGACCGCCACATGTTCGGCAGCACGCTGCTGAACCAGCAGTGGGTGCAGTTCAAGCTGGTGGAGCTGCAAACCGAGGTCGAAGCGCTGCGCGCGCTGACCTGGGCCGCAGGCGCGCGCTATGTGCAGGGCGACGACGTGCTGCAGTGGGCCAGCATGGCCAAGCTGAAGGCCGGCCGTCTGATGCGCGAGGTGGCCGACACCTGTTTGCAGTTCTGGGGCGGCATGGGCTTCACCTTGGACAACCGCGTGTCGCGCCTGTACCGCGACGGGCGCCTGGCGTCGATTGGCGGCGGGGCGGACGAGGTGATGATGGGGATCATTGCCAAAACGATGGGGATGATGAAGAGATGAACACCCCCCTGAGTCGCCTGCGGCGCCTTCCCCCCGCTCTCTTCGCGCTGACGCGCTTCGGGCAGGGGGACAACGCCAATGCCCGGCGCAGGTCCGGGCATGGCGTTCGCTGGGATGGCGGGCTGCGCCGCCACTTGTGCGGGGGTGTGCGGAGGGCGGTTGGACTTTCGCCCATGGACCTGGTGCGCAACGGGGCTGCGTGTTCCGCAGTTGAGCTGGCAGCGGTTGCTTGCAACATGCTCCCAAATTCGCAGCTGTCCGCGCAAGTGGCACTGGGGCCGCAGGCCGATTTCATTCAAATTTGTTGTTCGACGGAGGGCGCATGCGGCGCATTTTGATTGCCAACCGGGGCGAGATCGCGCGCCGGGTGATGGCCACGGCGCGGCGGCTGGGGATTGAGACGGTGGCGGTGTATGCCGAGCCGGACGCGGACGCGCTGCATGTGGGCGAGGCGACGGTGGCTTGGGCTTTGGGTGGGCAAAGCTCGGCCGAGAGTTATCTGCGTGGCGACGCGCTGATCGCCGCGGCGCTGGCGACGGGGGCGGATGCGGTGCACCCGGGTTACGGCTTCTTGAGCGAGGACGCGGGCTTTGCGCAGGCGGTGGCGGACGCGGGCCTGACCTGGATCGGGCCGCCGGCCAGCGCTATCCGCGCGCTGGGCAGCAAGTCGGCAGCCAAGGCGCTGGCGCACGCGCACGACGTGCCGTGCCTGCCGGGCTATGCCGGTGAGGACCAGAGCGACGCGCGATTTGCGGCCGAAGCCGATGCGATTGGCTACCCCGTCATGGTCAAAGCCGTGGCCGGTGGCGGCGGTCGTGGCATGCGGCTGGTGACAGCGCCCGAGCATTTGACGGCGGCGCTGGCCAGCGCAAGGTCGGAAGCACTGGCCGGGTTCGGCAGCGACGAGCTGCTGATCGAGCGCGCCTTGATGGAACCGCGCCATGTCGAAGTGCAGGTGTTTGCCGACGCGCTCGGCCACGCGGTGCACCTGGGCGAGCGCGACTGCTCCGTGCAGCGGCGCCACCAGAAGATCATCGAAGAAGCGCCCAGCCCGGCGCTGACGCCCGCGCTGCGCGAGCGCATGGGCGCCTGCGCGGTCGCGCTGGCGCAGGCCGCGGGGTATGTCGGCGCCGGCACGGTGGAGTTCTTGGTGGAGGGAGACCAGCCGGTGCCGGGCCGCCCCAAGGCGGCTGGGGCCCCCTTGGGGGGCAGCGCAGCAGGCGAAGCCGCGGAGCGTGGGGGCCCAAGGTTCTATTTGATGGAGATGAACACGCGCCTGCAGGTCGAGCACCCGGTAACCGAGGCGCTGACCGGGCTCGATCTGGTCGAGTGGCAGATTCGCGTCGCGCGCGGCGAGCCGCTGCCGTTGGCGCAGGACCAAGTCGCACTGCGCGGCCACGCGATCGAGGTGCGCCTGTGCGCCGAAGACGAGCACTACCACCCACACACCGGGCGCGTGCTCCATCTGCACGCGCCGGCGGCCGCGGCGTTTGAGGTCGCGCCGCTGCGCTTTGACCACGCCCTGCGCGTCGGGCTGGAGGTGTCGCCGCATTACGACCCGATGCTGGGCAAGCTGATCGTGCACGCCGACACGCGCGAAGCCGCCATCGACCACCTGCTGGCCGCGCTGCGCGAGCTGGAAGTGCTAGGCCTGCCGACCAACCGCGGCTTCTTGATCGAATGCCTGGACAGCGCGTCCTTCCGCGCCGGGCAGGCGCTGATCAACTTCCTGGCGCGCGACGGCGACGGCCTGCGTGCCGAACTGCACGCGCGCGAACGCTTGGCCGACGGCCGCTTTGGCGCACTGGTGACCACGGGGCCGGCCGGCGCGCTGCCCTGCGCCTTCGCCGCCCCGCGCCGTCTGCGCCACCGCGCCGACACGCGCGATGTGGCGGTGCAGGCTTTGGGCGGCGGCGCCTGGTCGCTGTGCGCGGCCGATGGCGAAGCCGCGACCTGCCATGTTCAGGCACTGGCGCCCGGCGTGCGCCGCGTCAGCGGCGACCATCTGACGCAGCGCCTGGCGGCCGTCGACGTGCCGTCCACCGACGCCGGTACGCGCTGGCATGTGCAGGCTGACGGCGTGGACTGGTGGCTGGACGATGTGTCTTTTGAGCCGGAGGCCGGCGCCCAACAAGCGCAGGCAGCTTCGGAATTGAGAGCACCGTTCAACGGCAAGGTGGTGCGCATCAGCGCCGAAGCCGGCCAGACTCTGGCGGCGGGCGACACCGCGGTGGTGATCGAATCCATGAAGCTGGAGCACAGCGTGGCGCCGCGCGCCGGCTGTGTGGTGGCCGAGGTGCTGGTCGGCCCCGGCCAGCAGGTCACACCGGGCCAGGTGCTGCTGCGCCTGGCGCCAGCGGCGGAGGCGACATGACCGCCGAGGCCGTCACCGCCGATGCGTCGGTGGCCGAGCGCGCGCTGCTGGCCGACACCGTGGCGCGCTTTGCGCGCGAACGCATCGCGCCGCACGTGACGGCGTGGGACGCGGCCGGCGAATTCCCGCGCGCGCTGTACCGCGAGGCGGCCGCACTCGGCCTGCTCGGCCTGGGCTACCCCGAGGCTTACGGCGGCACGCCGGCCTCGCACCGCCTGCGCCTCAGCCTGTGGGTGCCACTGTGTCGGTATGGCGCCAGCGGCGGCGTGCTGGCCAGCCTGCTGTCGCACAACATCGGCTTGCCGCCGGTGCTGGCGTTGGGCAGCGACGCGGTGAAGCAGGAAGTGGTGCCGCCCGTGCTGGCGGGCGAGCGCATCGCCGCGTTGGCCATCACCGAGCCCGGTGGCGGCTCCGACGTGGCGGCGCTGCGCACGCGCGCGCGGCGCGAGGGCGATGACTACGTGATCGATGGCGAGAAGGTGTTCATCACCTCGGGCATGCGCGCCGACTGGATCACTGTCGCTGTACGGACATCTGCCCCCACGCTCCCTGCTGCGCATGGTGCGCTGCCCCCGTCCGGGGAAGGGACCACGGATGCGCCGCGGTCTGGGGCTCCCGCTGCCTTGGGGCGGCCCGGCGGCAGCGGCGGCGACGCCGGCAGCCACGGCGCGGGCGGCATCTCGCTCCTGCTGGTGCCGGGTGACAGCGCTGGCCTCAGCCGCACCCGCCTGGACAAGATGGGCTGGCTGTGTTCCGACACCGCGCACCTGCGCTTTGACGGCGTGCGCGTGCCGGCGCGCTACCTGCTGGGCGAGGAGGGCGCGGGCTTCAAGGCCATCATGGGCAACTTCAATGGCGAGCGCTTTGGCATCGCCTGCGCGGCGCTGGGTTTTGCGCAAGCCTGCTACGACGAGGCGCTGGCCTGGGCGCGCGAGCGCCAGACCTTTGGCGCGGCGCTGACGCAGCACCAGGTGGTGCGCCACCGGCTGATTGACATGCAGCAGCGCATCCGTTCGACCGAGGCCTGGCTGGAGCAGCTGGCCGCCCGCGCCGACGCCGGCGACACCGGGGCCGACTGGGTCGGCGAGGTCTGCGTGCTGAAGAACCACGCCACGCAGGCCATGGCGTTTTGCGCCGACGCGGGCGTGCAGATCCTGGGCGGCATGGGCTACATGCGCGGCACGGTATGCGAGCGCATCTACCGCGAGGTGAAGGTGCTGACCATCGGTGGCGGCACAGAAGAAATCATGCGTGAACTGGCCGCGCGCCAATGGAGGATTTGAATTCAATCGACCAATGGCCCTACGGGGGATTGCGCAGGCAGCTAGCAAAACGAGAGCGTTCAGTCAGAGCGCCACCGCACCGGATGCCAAACACTGCACGCGCCCAAGGGGCGCTACACAAGGACGGAGACATGCGTTTTGAAGATCAAGCCGGCACCGTGGGTGCCGCGCTGGCCCACACCGCCCTGCAGCACGCGGGCACGGCCTTCATCGACCGCGAGGCGACTTGCACCTGGCCCGACATGGACCGCCTGGCCACGCAGATCGGCCAGCGCCTGCAGGCCCTGGGCATCGGCCATGGCGACCGCATCGGCGTCATCCTGCCCAACCAGATCGAATGGGTGGCGCTGTACTTGGCGGCCGCGCGCATCGGCGCCGTGGTGGTGGCCTGAGCGTGCGCTACCGCGACACCGAGCTGGACTTCATGCTGAGCGACAGCGGCGCCAAGGCGGTGCTGGCGCCCACCAGCTTCGCGGGCTTTGACTACGTGGCCTACCTGAACGCGGCGCGCGGGCGCATGCCGCAGCTGCAGCACCTGCTGTTCGTCGGCGCGCCCGAGGGTGTGGAAGGCGGCGTGCCGTTCAATGTCTGGATGCGCGGCCCGACCGACGGCGCGGCGCCACTGACCGGGCCGGGGCCTACGCCCGACGACCTGGTCATGGTCATCTACACCTCCGGCACCACCGGCCGGCCCAAGGCGGCGGGGTTGACGCACCGCTCGCAACTGGCGTCGGCCAGCGGGCAGCAGGTACACACTGGCATGGCGGCCACCGATCTGCTGCAGTTGGCGATGCCGCTGAACCACGTGGGCGGCATCACCTGTGGCGTGCTGTCGATGCTGTTGGCGGGTGGCGCCTGCGAGCTGGTCGCGGCCTTCCATCCGGACGTGGTGCTGGCCATGACGCGGCGCCACCCGCCGACGATGCTGGTCGGCGTGCCGACCATGCTCACGCTGCTGCTGATGCACCCGGACTTCGCCAAGGGCGACTGGTCGCGCGTGCACCTGTTGATCGTCGGCGGGTCGAACGTCGAGCCCAGCCTGTTGACGCGCCTGCAGACGGCCTTCCCCGAAGCCACGCTGATGAACCTGTACGGTTTGTCCGAATCGTCGGGCGCCATCGTGATGACGCCGCGCGGCGCCACGCAGGATGCGCTGCTCAACTCCATCGGCAAACCCTTGCGCGGCGCCAGCGTGCGCGTGCTGAACCCGGGCGGCACCGACGCCGCCGTGGGCGAGGTCGGCGAGCTGCTGTACCGCGGCTGTGGCGTGATTCCGCGTTACGTCGGCATGCAGCAGGACGAGGGCACGTTTGACGCGGAAGGCTGGCTGCATTCCGGGGACATGGGCTACCAGGACGCGCTGGGGCAGATCTACCTGATGGGCCGGCGCAAGGACATGTTCTTGCAAGGCGGCTTCAACGTGTACCCCGCCGAGGTCGAAGGCGTGATCGGCGCCGTGCCGGGCGTGGTGATGGTGGCGGGCATCGGCGTGCCCGACGCGGTGCTGGGTGAAGTTGGTCGCTACTACTTGGTCGCCAAGCCGGACAGCGGCCTGACGGGCGACGTCGTGATAGCGCATTGCCGCGAGCACCTGGCCGACTACAAGGTGCCGCGCCAGGTGGTGTTCCGCGATGCGCTGCCGATGACCCCGGCCGGCAAGATCCAGAAGGCTGCGCTGCGCGAAGAAGCGCGGGCGGCGACCACGGTTTGAGGGAACTGGAATGAACGTCAGCTTCGATTTCTCGGGCCGCCACGTGGTGGTCTTCGGTGGCACCACCGGTATCAACCTGGGCATCGCCCAAGCCTATGCGCGCCAGGGTGCCAAAGTGACAGTGGCCAGCCGCAAGGTCGCGAACGTCGATGCGGCCGTCGCCACGCTGGGGTCGCAGGGCTTTGGCGTGGTGGCCGACGTGCGCGACGATGAGGCGGTGGGCGCCGCCCTGGCCCAGGCGGTGGCGCGCCACGGACCGATCGACGTGTTGGTGTCCGGCGCGGCGGGCAACTTTCTGGCCGCCGCAGCCGAGATGTCGTCCAACGCTTTCAAGGTGGTGGTCGACATCGACCTGCAAGGCAGTTTCCACGTGGCACGGCGTGCGCTGGAGCACCTGCGCCGGCCCGGCGCGAGTCTGATCTTCATCACGGCGCCACAGTCGCAAGTGCCGATGCCCTACCAGGCGCATGTCAGCGCGGCCAAGGCAGGTGTGGACCAACTGGCGCGCGTGCTGGCCATCGAATGGGGACCGCTGGGCGTGCGCGTCAACGCCATCTCGCCCGGGCCGATCGCCGGTACGGAAGGCATGAAGCGCCTGGCGCCGCAGGGCGTCGAGGGCGACGCGCTGGTGCAGCAGATGGTGCCACTGGGCCGCATGGGCACGCCCGAAGACATCGCGCAGCTGGCGATGTTCCTGGGCTCGGACGCCGCCACATACGTGTCGGGCACCGTGATCGCCTGCGATGGCGGCGCGCAAGGCCAGCTCACGCCGATGATCACCGCGGCCGCCCGGCTGGCGCATGATGCGGCGGCCAAAGCGCCGGGTTGAATCTTGCCGCGCCAGACGGCAGAAGGTTTTCGGGTTACCCACACAACGAGGAGACAAGACGATGATCGACATGCCTTTGACCAGCGCCGCCCAACGTATCCGCCGTGTGGCGTTGGGCGATCTGCTGTACCGCACCGCATTGCGCTTTGGCCAGCGCACCGCCCTGGTCGATGGCGATCAGCGCATCGACTACCAGACGCTGGATGCGCGCAGCTCACGCCTTGCCCACCATTTGCTGGTCACCGTGGGTGCCGGCAAGCAGGTCGGCATGCTGTGCGCCAACTCGATCGACATGGTGGTGGCCACCAACGCCATCCACAAGGCGGGGCAGGTCTGGGTGCCGGTCAACATCAAGCTGGACGCGGCGGCCATCGCCTACATCTTGCAGCACGCCGAGGTGTCGGCCGTGGTCGTGGACGAGGCGCTGTGTGACCTGCCGGATCTGCTGAAGGTGGTGCGCGACCTGAAGGTGCCGGTGTTGGTGAGCATGGCGGGCGGAGCGGCGTCCGCCCACGGCACACCCCTGGCGCAGGCCGAAGCCGGCCAGCCAGCGGACTTGCCCGACGTGGTGATCGACGGCAACCAACCCGCGCTGCTGATGTACACCAGCGGCACCACGGGGCACCCCAAGGGCGTGGTGCATTCGCACCTGTCTGTGTACAGCGCCATCATGGGCAACATGGTCGGCATGCGCTACACCGAGCACGACGTCGTCAGCGGCTGGCTGCCGCTGTTCCATTGCGCGCAGCACACGCTGGCCGCAACGGCATGCGCGGCCGGTGCCTGCGTCGTGTTGACGCGCGCGTTCGTCCCCACTGAAGTGGCGAATCTGGTCGTGCGCGAAGGCATGACGGTGTATGTAGGCCTGCCGCTGATGTATGCAGCCGTGTTGGCCGATCCGGCGTTCAAGCCGACCACGCTGCGCCAGTGCGTGTACGCGATGGCGCCGATCCCCCAACCGCTGATCGCGCAGATCGCCGAACGCATGTGTCCGCACATCATGCTGGCCACCGGGCAGACCGAGATCTACCCCGCCACCATGAGCTTCGACCCGCTGGCTCACCCGGGCAGCGACGGCAACTACTGGGGCACGTCACTGGTCACGAACGAGACGGCCATCATGGACGATGACGGTCGGTTGCTGGGCGCGGGCGAGGTGGGGGAGATCGTGCACCGCGGTCCCAACGTGATGATGGGCTACTTCAAGGACCCGGAGGCGACGGCGGCCGCCCAGCGCTTCGGCTGGCACCACACGGGCGACCTGGGCATGTGGGACGCGCACGGGCAGATGGTCTTTCTGGACCGCAAAAAGGACATGATCAAGACCGGCGGCGAGAACGTCGCCAGCGTCAAGGTCGAAGCGGTTTTGCTGGCCCACCCGGCCGTGGCGGGCGCGGCGGTGCTGGGCGTGCCGCACCTGCACTGGGGCGAAGCCGTGTGCGCGGTGGTGGTGCGCAAGCCCAATGCCGACGCAGACGAGGCCAGCGTGCTGGCGCACTGCAAGGACCGCCTGGGTGGGTTTGAAGTGCCCAAGGTGGTGCACTTCGTCGACGTCTTGCCGGCCACCGCCACTGGCAAGGTGCAAAAGCATGTGCTGCGCAAAACCCTGAGCGATCTGTTGCAGTCGCGGGCTGGCGGCTGAGGATTGCGACCCCGGACGTGGCGGGATGCTCCGCAGGCGTGACAGAAGCAAAAAGGCCGCCCAAGAGCGGCCTTTTTCTACCAGTTCATGACGCTCACTTGATGTAGTCGGACACCACCTTCCAGCGGCCGTCCTGCAGTTGCGACAGGCGTGAGGCGTTGCTGCCCAAACGCTTGGTGGCGGTGAAGGTCATTTCGGCCGAGCCGAACATGTCGGGCGGCAGCGTCATGCTGTCCATGGCCTTGATGAAACTGTCGGTGGTCAGGTTGGGGCCGGCTTTCTGGGCCGCCTTGGCAAACGAATCCACCACGTTGTAGCCGTAGACCGAAAACACCGCGGGGTCTTCGTTGAACTTGGTCTTGTACTTGTTGGCCCAGAAGCGGATCGGCTGCGAGGTCTCGTCCGTGTAGGGGTTCTGAACTGTCATCGTGGCGTACAGCCCGTCCATGGCCTTGCCGCCCAGCTTGTGGATCAGGTCGGTGTAGGCCGCGCTGGAGCCGAGGAAAGTGGGCGAAAAGCTGGTCTTGCGCGCCTCGGCGATCGTCCCGATCGTCTCGCGGATGATCGTACCCATCACCACAAAGTCGCAGCCGGCTGCTTTCATGCGCGCGACCTGCGAAGAAAAGTCGGTGGCAGCGCGCTTGAACGACGTCTTCTCCGCCAGCGGGACGCCAATCGTCTTCAGGCCCTCCTCGGCGCCGCGCACCACCTCCAGGCCGAACTCGTCGTCCTGGTAGATCGCGCAGGCTTTCTTGGCGTTCTTCTCCTTGAACAGCTTGGGCGCCGCCAGGCGGATCTGGTCGTAGTAGGTCGCGGCGAAGGAATACTTCAGACGGTTGTGCGGCTCGTACATCTCACGCGCCGCCGTCACCGGGAAGAAGCTGATCACGTTCTTCTCGAACAGCACCGGAAAGGTCGCGACGTTCTGCGCCGTGCCGATGTGACCGAGGATGGCAAACACCTTGTCCTGGTTGACCAGTTTTTGCGCGGCCAGCACGGCGCGCTTGGGGTCGTAGCCGGAATCCTCGAACTTCAGCGACAGCTTGCGGCCGTTGATGCCACCTTGCTCGTTGATCTCATCGACGCGCAGCTGCATGCCCATGCGCAGCTGCTTGCCAAAGCCCGCCAGCGGGCCCGACAGGTCCTGGATCGATCCGAGCGAGATCTGGTCCTTGCTGATGCCCTGGGATTGGGCCCAGGCGGCGCCGGCGACAGCGGTGCATGCGAGGGCGACCAGAGCGTGTTTCATTGGCATGGCGTTCTCCTTGGTAAGGGGGCGGCAAAAAGGTGCGTCGCGGTGGCGACGCCGTGTGGGAAATTGTGCGCAAGGGCGGTGGCGGCTGGCGCAGTGAATACCCTGACATGCGCGGTCAAGCGCGGTACATCGCTTCGATCTGCGGGGCGTACTTGGTCTGCACCAGCTTGCGCTTGAGCTTCATCGTCGGGGTCAACTCCTCGTCCTCGGCGGTCAGCTGTGTGTCCAGCAGAAAGAAGCGCTTGATCTGCTCGACGCGGGCAAACTTGCCGTTCACCTCGTCGATCACGCTCTGGATCAGCGCCTGCACCTCGGGGGCGCGTGTGAGGCTGGCGTAGTTGGAGAAGGGCACGTCGTTGTCCTGCGCGAACTTCTCCACGTTCTCCTGGTCGACCATGACCACTGCCACCAGGTAGGGCTTCTGGTCGCCGATGACCACGGCATCGGTGACGTAAGGGCTGAACTTCAGCTCGTTCTCCAGCTCGCTGGGCGTGATGTTCTTGCCGCCCGCCGTGATGATGATGTCTTTCATCCGGTCGGTGATGCGGAAAAAGCCCTCACTGTCGACCGTGCCGACGTCGCCGGTGCGCAGCCAGCCGTCGGGCGTGAAGGTCTCGGCCGTCTTCTCCGGTTGGTTGAGGTAGCCCTTGAACACGTTCGCGCCTTTGACCTGGATCTCGCCCGAAGCGGGGTCGATCCGCACGTCGTTGAAGTCCGTCGCCCGGCCGATCGAGCCGGGCCTGATACGGTCCACCCGAACGCCGGTGGACGCGCCACAGGTTTCCGTCATGCCCCAGACTTCCAGCATGGGCACGCCCAGGGCCAGGTACCACTTGACCAACTCGGGCGAGATAGGGGCCGCACCGGTCACCAGGTAGCGTGCGCGGTGGATGCCGATCAGCTTGCGCACGTTGTCCAGCGCCAGCCAGCGCGCCACCCGAAAGCGCGCCTTCAGGCCGGCGGGAACGGGTTCGCCCGCCAGCACGCGCGCCGCAATCTGCTGGCCCACGCCAATCCCCCAGGCGTAGACCGCGCGCTGCAGGCGGGTGCTTTCCTTGAGCGCGATGGTCACGCCGGAATAAAACTTCTCCCACACGCGCGGCACGGCGGTGAACACCGTGGGGGCGATCTCGCGCACGTTCTCCGGAACCGTGTCCGGGTTTTCGACAAAGTTCAGTTTGGCGCCGGAATAGAGCGAGAAATACTCGCCACCCATGCGCTCGGCGATGTGGCACAGCGGCAGGAAGCACATGCATTCGTCGTGCTCATCGCGCGCGATCAGCGTGTTGTAGCCGCGCACGGCGTAGGTCAGCCCGCCGTGCGTGTGCATCGCGCCTTTGGGTTTTCCCGTGGTGCCGGAGGTATAGACCAGAATCGCGAGGTCTTCTGGTTGCACGGCGGCCACCGCCCGAGTGACGGCGTCGGGGTGGGTCTTCACGTGCTCGCGCCCCAGCGCGCGCAGCTGCGCCAGGCTGATCACGTCCGGGTCGGCCAGCCCGCGCAGTCCGTCCATGTCGAACACCACGATCTTGTGCAGCCCTGGCAGTTGGGCGCGCACTTCGAGGGCTTTGTCGAGCTGCTCGTCGTCTTCAACAAACAGCACACTGGTGCGCGAGTCTTCGCACAGGTAGTGCACCTGCGACGCGGCATCGGTCGGGTAGATGCCGTTGGACACGCCGCCGCAGCTGAGCACCGCCAGGTCGCACAGCACCCATTCGAGCACCGTGTTGGACAGGATGGACGCGGTGTCACCGGCGGCGAAGCCCAGGTGCATGAGCCCCGCGGCGATCTCGGTCACCGCATCGCCCGCTGCGCGCCAGGTCCAGCTGCGCCAGATGCCCAAGTCTTTTTCACGCAGCCAGACGTTCGGTCCGCGCGACTGGACGGCGTTCCAGAACATGGCGGGAATGGTGTCGCCGTCCAGCACGCTGTCCATGCGCGGCTGGATGTGGCTCAGGTCCCAGAGATTCGACATCGGCGCTCTACCTCCAGGTCTTCTTCTTTTTCCAGCGCCGCTCGCCGCGCACGCCGGCGTCCTTCATGCCCAGGTAGAACTCCTTGATGTCGTCCTTTTCACGCAGACGGTCGCAACGGTCTTCCATCACGATGCGCCCGTTCTCCAGCACGTAGCCGTAGTCGGCCGCGTTCAGCGCCATGTTGGCGTTCTGCTCCACCAACAGGATGGTGGTGCCGCGTTCGCGGTTGATGCGCACGACGATCTCGAAGATCTCCTTGGTCAGCTTGGGCGACAGGCCCAGGCTGGGCTCGTCCAGCAGGATCAGCGCGGGTTCGGCCATCAGCGCGCGGCTGATGGCCAGCATCTGCTGCTGCCCGCCGGACAACAGGCCTGCGTCCTGCGCGGCGCGTTCGCGCAGGATCGGGAAGTACTGGAACACCTGCTCAATGTCGCGCGCCACGCCGTCGCGATCGCGCCGCGTGTAGGCGCCCATCAGCAGGTTGTCGCGCACGGAAAGCAGCGGGAACACTTCGCGCCCCTCGGGCACGTGGCTGAGGCCCAGTTGCACGATGCGCGCCGGGTCGCGCGCGGTAATGTCCTGGCCCTGGAAGTTCACCGTGCCCTTGCGCGGGTCGATGATGCCGGAGATGGTTTTCAGGATCGTGGTCTTTCCGGCCCCGTTGCTGCCCAGCACGGTGGCGATTTCCCCTTGCCGCACCTGCAGGCTGACGCCGCGAATGGCCTTGATCGGACCGTAGGCGCTTTCGATGTTTTGCAGCTTCAAAAGGGCCTCTGCGCTAGAGGGATCTGCGCAAGCAGCTACTGAAGTCATAGCAATCGTCATGCCGTTGTCCTCCGCAGCGAGGACACGTCATCGATCGAGCCGAGGTAAGCCTCGATCACCGCCGGGTCGCTTTGCACCTGGGCCGGCGTGCCCAGCGCCAGCACCTGGCCCTGGTTCATGGCGACCACGCGGTCGGACACGCGCGACACCAGCGTCATGTCGTGCTCCACCATCAGCACCGTGGTGCCGAGCTCGTGCACGATGTCCTGGATCCAGAACGCCATGTCTTCGGTTTCCTCCACGTTCAGGCCGGAAGACGGTTCGTCCAGCAGCAGCAGCTGCGGCTGCGCACACAGCGCGCGCGCCAACTCGACCACCTTGCGCACGCCATAGGGCAGGCCGGCGACGGTGGCATCGCGGTGGTGCTGCAGGTCAAGCAGGTCGATCACGCGCTCGACCTCTTCACGCGCGGCCAATTCGGCGCGGCGCGTGGCGGGGGTGAAGAACACCTCGCTCCAGAACCCGGTCTGGCGGTGCGTGTGGCGGCCGATCAGCAGGTTGTGCAGCACGGTCGCGTGTTCGAACAGCTCGATGTTCTGGAAGGTGCGCGCGATGCCGAGCGAGGCTACCTTGTGGGGCGGCTGGTCCGTGAGCTTGATCTGGCCGTCCGGGCCGGCGTAGGTGATCTCGCCGCTGGTGGGCGTGTAGATGCGGCTGATCAGGTTGAACACCGTGGTCTTGCCCGCGCCGTTGGGGCCGATCAAGGTGAACACTTCGCCGCGGCGCACGTCGAAGCTGACGTCGTTGACGGCCAGCACGCCGCCGAAGCGCACGCTGAGGTTCTTGGCAGACAGCAGGACGTCGTTCATTTCAACCGGTCCGATTTCTGGAACGACTTCTGCCGCTTGAACATGCCCTGGCGGTAGAACGGGAACATCTGGAACCAGGTGCGGATCTTCAGCCAGCGGCCGTACAGGCCCAACGGCTCGAACAGCACGAAGGCGATCAGCACCGCGCCGTAGACCACCGTCTGCAGCCCCGGCGCCTGGCCGATGGCGTCGGGCAGGTAGTCTTTGAACAGGGAGATCAGCTGCGGCATGGCGATCAGGAAGATGGCGCCCAGGAAGGCTCCGTGGACCGAGCCCAGGCCGCCGATGACGACCAGCAGCAGCAGGTCGATCGACTGCAGGATGCTGAACTGGTCGGGCGACAGAAAGCGCATCTTGTGCGCGTACAGCGCGCCGCCAATGCCCGCCAGCGCCGCCGACAGGGCGAACGACAGCGTCTTGTAGCGCGCGAGTTGGATGCCCATGCTCTGCGCCGAGATTTCCGAATCGCGGATGGCGACGAAGGCGCGGCCGGTGGCGCTGCGCAGCAGGTTCAGGATGGCCAGCGTGCACAGCACGGCGGTGATCAAGGCGATGAAGTAAAAGCCTTCGCCCGAATCGATGTGCCAGCCCCCGATGGCCGGCGCCTTCACGTGCATGCCGGCATTGCCGCCGGTCAGCTTTTCCCAGCGCGCGAACACTTCTTCCACGATGAAGCCGAACGCCAGGGTGGCAATGCCCAGGTAGATGCCCTTGACGCGCAGTGCCGGCAGCCCCACGACCACGCCCACCAAAGCCGCCAGCACCGCCGCGCACAGCATGGCCAGCGGGAAGGGAAGGCCCGCATTGGTCAAAAAAGCCTGGGCGTAGGCGCCCACGCCGACGAAGGCGGCGTGCCCCATCGAAAACTGCCCTGTGTACCCGGCCAACAGCATCAGGCCCAGACCAATGATCCCGTAGATCAGCACGAAGCTGAGCTGCGCCAGCCAGTATTCAGGGACCACCCAGGGCGCGACCAGCAGAAACAGCGCCAGCAGGCCGTACCAGAAGGCCTGGCCGCCGTGCTTGATCAGGCGAATGTCCTGCGCGTAGTCGGTCTTGAAGATGAAGCGCATCAGACCTTCTTCCTGAGCTTGTCGCCGAACAGCCCGTTGGGCCGAACGACCAGCATGACCAGCACGACGATGTAGGCGGCGATGTCCTTGAATCCCTCCGGCAGGTAAAAGCCGGCCAAGGATTCCACGATGCCGATGACCAGACCGCCCACGATCGCGCCCGGCAGGCTGCCGAAGCCGCCGACGACCGCGGCCGGGAACGCCTTGAGCCCGATGAAGCCCATGTTGGCGTGCACAAAGGTGATGGGCGCCAGCAACAGGCCGGCAATGGCCGCAACGCTGGCAGCCAGCGCCCACACCAGCCCGTTCAGGCGCTGCACCGGAATCCCCATGTAGTAGGCCGCCAGCTGGTTCTGCGACGAAGCCTGCATCGCGATACCCAGCTTGCTGTATTTGAAGAGGCCGTACAGGCCCGCACACAGCACCGTGGTGACGCCGATCACCACCACTTGCTCGGCGCTCAGGACCAAGGTGCCGAGCTTCCAGACCATGTCCTTGTAGGGCACGGGCAGCGTGTGCGTTTCGGTGCCGATGCCGGGGATCATGGTGATGAGGCCGCGGCCAACGTAGCCCAGGCCGATGGTCAGCATCACGATCGAGAACGCGGGCTGGCCCAGAATGGGGCGGATGATCAGGCGCTCGGTGGCCAGGCCCAGCAGGCCCACCGCCACGATGCTGGCGATGATGGCCAGCCAGTACGGAAAGCCCAGCATCGTCATGCAGACCAGGCCGGCGAAGGCGCCGAGCATCATCAGATCACCCTGGGCGAAGCTGACGGTTTCAGTGGCCTTGTAGATCAGCACGAAGCCGAGCGCGATCAGGCCGTAGATGCACCCTTGCGCGATGCCGCTGATCACCAACTGCAGAAATTGCACGTGTCTCCTCGGCCTCTGGGGTGGGGTATTGGGCGGACTCTAGCGATGTCGACCACGGATGCCCGCTAGCGCAAACCCTAGATCGCCACCGGTACCGATCCATTGTGTAGAACTTTCACCAAGCAGCCACTCAGTGAAAATCCCAGTGTCCTGCGGTGACGGCGGACCGCAAACGTCCGGCCAAGCCGACGGCCGAGGGCGCGAAGCTGCCCCGTTGGCATGTTGAATTTCACCAAGCGATCACTTGGTGAAATGCCTATACTGCGCAGATTCCGTCCTTTTTGTGGAGACAGCTGATGAGCGAAGCCTATGTGTTCGATGCCGTGCGGACCCCGCGCGGCAAAGGCAAGAAGGACGGCAGCCTGCACGAGGTCAAGCCCGTGGACCTGCTGGCCGGGACGCTGGAGGCGCTGCGCACGCGCCACGACTTCGACACCGCGGTGGTCGACGACGTGGTGATGGGTGTGGTGTCGCCGATCGGCGAGCAGGGCTCGGTCATCGCCAAGGTGGCGGCGCTGAAAGCCGGTTGGGACTGGCAGTGCGCGGGCGTGCAGATCAACCGCTTCTGCGCGTCGGGCCTGGAGGCCGTCAACCTGGCCGCGCAGAAAGTGCGCTCAGGCTGGGAAGACCTGGTGGTGGCTGGCGGCGTGGAAAGCATGAGCCGCGTGCCGATTGGTGCCGACGGCGGCGCCTGGGCGCAGGACCCGGCCACCAACATGGCGACCGACTTCGTGCCGCAAGGCGTGGGCGCCGACTTGATCGCCACCCTGGAAGGCTTTTCGCGCGAGGACGTCGACGGCTTTGCCGTGGTGTCACAGCAGCGCGCGGCCAAGGCACGGGACAGCGGCTACTTCGCCGGCTCGGTCGTGCCGGTGAAAGACTGGCTGGGCCAGACCATTCTGGACGCCGATGAATTCATCAAGCCGCGCACCACGGTGGAGGCGCTGGGCGGCCTGAAGCCGTCTTTCGCGCAACTGGGCGCGCTGGGTTTTGACGCCGTGGCCCTGGGCCGCTACCCGCAGGTCGAGCGCATCGACCACGTGCACCACGCCGGCAACTCGTCCGGCATCGTCGACGGCGCCGCCGCCATGCTGATCGGCAACGAGGCCGCGGCCAAGGCGCACGGGTTTGCGCCGCGCGCACGCATCGTCGCCACCGCGCTGTCGGGGGCCGACCCGACCATCATGCTCACGGGCCCGATGCCGGCCACGCGCAAGGCGCTGGCCAAGGCCGGCATGACGATCGACCAGATTGATTTGTTTGAAGTGAACGAGGCCTTTGCCGCCGTACCGATGAAGTTCATGAAGGAATTCAAGGTGCCGCACGAGAAGGTCAACGTCAACGGCGGCGCCATCGCCATGGGCCACCCGCTGGGAGCGACGGGCGCCATGATCCTCAGCACGCTGATCGACGAGCTGCACCGCCGCCAGCTGCGCTACGGCCTGGCCACGCTGTGCGTGGGCGGTGGCATGGGCATCGCCACCATCGTTGAGCGAATTTAAGACGAATCAGGCTGCGGCCCTACAACCATCTGCGCAGCCAGCTATTAAATCAAGAGTGTCTATGAGCTACAAGACTCTGCGCTACGCGATCGAGGACGGCATCGCCGTCGTGACCTTCGACGACCCGACGGCCCCCGTCAACACCATGAGCGAGGCCTGGCAGGCCGACCTGACCGCGCTGGCCGCCCAGCTCGGCGCCGAGCGCGATCAGTTCCGCGGCGTCGTGCTGGCGTCGGCCAAAAGCACCTTCTTCGCGGGTGCGGACCTCAAGGGCGTGATGCGCATGGACGCGGTGGAGGCGCCGCGGAAATTCTTCGCCGAAGTGGAGGGCATGAAACGCCACTTCCGCACCATCGAAACGCTGGGCAAACCCATCGTCACCTGCCTGAACGGTGCGGCGCTGGGCGGCGGCTGGGAGCTGGCCCTGGTCGGCCACCACCGCATCGCGGTGGATGACGCCAAGATCCGCCTGGGCCTGCCGGAAGTGAGCATCGGCCTGCTGCCGGGCGGTGGCGGCATCACCAAGATGACGCGCCTGCTCGGCCTGACGGGAGCGCAGCCTTACCTGGTGGAAAGCAAGCTGTTCGGTCCGCAGGAAGCGCTTCAGCTGGGCGTCGTGCACGAGTTGGTGCCCAGCGCCGACGCGCTGTTGCCCGCCGCCCGCGCCTGGATCGACAGCGTGCAGGGCCAACCCGAAGCTGCGCAACACCCGTGGGAGCGCAAGGACTACCGCATGCCGGGTGGCACGCCCGACAACCCCAAGGTGGCCGCCATGCTGCCCGTAGCGCCGGCCATGCTGAAGGCGCGCACGCACGGCCTGTACCCCGCGCCGGCGGCCACGCTGTCGGCCATGGTGGAAGGCGCGCAGGTCGACTTCGACACTGCCATGCGCATCGAATCCCGTTACCTGGCTGGCCTGTTGGCCAGCCCGGTGACCAAGGCCATGATCAACACGTTCTTCTTCAACATGAACGCGATCAAGAGCGGCCAGTCGCGCCCCGCCGGTGTGCCCAAGTGGCGCCCGCAGAAGGTGGGCGTGCTGGGCGCCGGGATGATGGGCGCAGGCATCGCCTACGCGCAGGCCAGCCGCGGCATCGCCACCGTGCTGAAGGACGTCAGCGCCGACAAGGCCGCGCACGGCAAGGCCTACAGCGAAAAGCTGACCAGCGCGCGTGTGGCCAAGGGCCGCATGGGCGCGGTGGAGCAGGCCGAGCTGCTCGGCCGCATCACGCCCACCGCTGACGTGGCCGACCTGCAAGGCTGCGATCTGATCATCGAAGCGGTGTTTGAACAGCGCGACTTGAA
This sequence comes from Pseudomonadota bacterium, assembly GCA_023442945.1. Taxonomy (GTDB): domain Bacteria; phylum Pseudomonadota; class Gammaproteobacteria; order Burkholderiales; family Burkholderiaceae_C; genus Ottowia. The sequence goes on from JAEZWW010000046.1 coordinate 65,741, forward strand.
GGCGCAGGTCACGCGCGAGGCCGAGCCGATGCTGGCTTCCGGCGGCGTCTTCGCCAGCAACACCAGCACGCTGCCGATCAGCGGCCTGGCGCTGGCCAGCGCGCGGCCGGCGCAGTTCGTCGGCATTCATTTCTTCAGCCCGGTCGACAAGATGCAGTTGGTGGAAATCATCCGCGGCCAGCAGACCGACGACGAGACGGTGGCGCGCGCCTACGACTACGTGCTGGCGCTGGGCAAGCTGCCCATCGTCGTCAACGATTCGCGCGGCTTCTACACCAGCCGCACCTTTGGCGCCTACGTGATGGAAGGCGCGGCGATGTTGGGTGAGGGCGTTCCCGCGCCGGTGATCGAAAACGCCGCAGTGCAAGCCGGCCTGCCGGTCGGCCCGCTCGCGGTGCTGGACGAAACGGCGCTGTCGCTGTCCGTGCACGTGCTGGACCAGACCCGCGCCGACTTCGTGGCGGAAGGCAAGACCTACGCCGCCACCCCGGGCGAGCTGCTGGTCGAGCGCATGGTCAAGGAATTGAAGCGCCCCGGCCGCGCCGGCGGTGGCGGCTTCTACGACTACAGCGCCGATGGCAAGAAGCGCCTGTGGCCCGAACTCAAGACGCTGTTCGAGCGCGCCGAAACCGCCTGGACCGTCAAGGACGTGCAGGACCGCCTGCTGTACCGTCAGTCCGTCGAAACCGCGCGCTGCCTGGCCGAAGGCGTGCTGACCAGCGTGCACGACGCCAACATCGGCAGCATCTTCGGCATCGGCTTTCCCGGCTGGACCGGCGGCGCCATGCAGTTCATCTACGGCCAGGGCATTGAGGCCCTTGAGAAGCGCTGCGACGAGTTGGCGGCGCAGCACGGTGAAGGCTTTGCACTGTCTGCCGAAGCGCGCGCGGCGATTCGGCAGCATCAGCCGGTGTACTGAGAGCGCGGCAAAAAAAACGGCGGCCCGAAGCCGCCGTTTTTGAATCACCGATCCGCTCGGTCTGTGCGGCGCCCCGAGTGGCGCAACCCGAAGGCGGCCAGCAGGCCGGCCAGCAGCATCAGGCCCCATTGCCCCACGGTTGGCACGGGCACGGCGACCCCAGCGACGGTGACGGTGGTCGTCGCGGTGTTCGTGCCGCCGGTGCCGGTGACAGGCGACAGGCCGGCCTGGGTGGGTGTGCCGGAAACCTCGCAGGTCACGGTCTGGCCTTCAGGAATGTCGCCCGGCGATGTCCACGCGTTGCTGGCCGGGCTGAGCGTGCAGGCGCCCAGCGTCATCCAGGGCGCCAGCGTGGCGCTGCAGACGGTGCCTGTCGCGTCGGCCGTGCCTTGGTTGGTACAGCTGAAGTGCCCGGTGTACGGTTGGTTGACGGTGCCGGTGGTGGGCAGGCCGCCCAGGTCGATGGTGACGTCGGGCGTGCCGCCGACCACCAGCGTGGCTGTGCCTTCGTTGTTGGCGGTGTTCGATTCCTGCGTGGCGCCGGTCCGCACGGTGACTGGCGAACTTCCTTTGGCGTCGGGCGTGCCTGTCACCGCGCAGTTAATGGCGGCGCCTGGCGCCAAGGCCGCGGGCGGCGTAGGTGCGCACGCGAACGTCGCCCAGGACGGCAGCCCGGCGGGCGCGCAAGTGGCTGCCGCGGCAACACCGGGCCCATGGTTGCGGCAAACAAAGCTGCCGTTGTAGGGCTGGCCGATGGTCCCGGCGGGCAGGTTGATGGCGTCAACCTGCATATCGGCCAGTGGCGCTGCGCCCACCGTGAGGGGCAGTGTGGCGCTGTTGTTCTCGGGGTGTGAATCCACGGCAGCGGCGCTGCTGCCGTCCGTGCGGCCTTGCACCGTGACCGATTGGCCCGCGGTGCTGGGGGTGCCGGTGACGGCGCAGGTCACCGTGCGGCCGGATGGCACAGGTTGGCCGGCCGACCAGTTGGCGGGCGGCGCAGTGGTGTCGATGGTGCAGGCGCCCACGCTCAGCCCGTCGGGCAGGCTACTGACCGTGCAGCTGGTCGCCGTGGTCGCGTCGGCGGGCCCCTGGTTGCGGCAGGCATAGCTGCCGGCGTACGGTGTATTGAGCGCCGGCGCGGGCAGGCCCGACAAGTCGATGGCCATGTCGGGCGCAGCGACCGTCACGACGGCTTCGTTGTACGCCACGAAAGCAAGGTCCGACGCGCCGTTCAATTTCTGCCGGAACGCTGCCACGCTGCCGATGTTGGCGGGCGTCAGGCCGAAGTCTGCCAACGTGAACGCGGCCATCTGAATGGCCCTGGCACCGGGAGGCCAGCTGCTGCTGCTGGTGCCACTGGGCAGTCGAAACAGCCAGTTGATCGTCCCGATGCCGCGGTTGAACACGACGTTGACACCGTTACCGACGGTATTGCCGGCGCTGTCAACAAAGCTGTAGACGTCCAGCGTGCCGGGCGCCCCCATTTGGGTGCTCAGTATGAAGGGCGCCGTGATGGCGAGGGCGCCGGCCGACAGGGTGATCGGGAAGTCCAGGTTCTGGGGCACCGCGTTGAACAAGGCCGTGCTCAATTCCAGGCCACGCGTGCCATCGGTCAAGTAGGGCGCGAGGGGCGGGTTGCTGTTCGCCACCGGCGGGGTGAGGTTCCGGGCGACGCCGATGAGGGGGTAGGCGGCGGTCTTGTCGATGTGCACCGGCATGAGCGCGCGGAACAAGGCCGGCTGAAAGCTCCCCGCAGGCAGCAGGCCGTCGTTGACGCCGGTGCTGTAGGTGCTGCCGTTGACGGTGAACCCGGTCACCACCACGCTGTCGCTGGTTGTCTGGTTCACGGTCCCGAGCGGGCTTTGCCACGCAGTGCCGTTCTGGTCGACGCCAAAAACGGCGGTGACGGGGGCACTGAACGCCGTGGTGGCGGCCAGCGCCAGCAGCGCGGCCCGCAGTGACCCAACAAGCTTTTTCTTCATGACGTCTCCCTGACTTGGGTGCCCGCCGGGCGCAACAAGGCGCCCAGCCCGGGCTTTGTTGCCCAAGTTTAATGTGGGAAACGTCAAAACGCCGCACAGGACGGTGCGTCAAAAGCGGCCCCCCGGCGGCTTTTGGCCAAGCGTTGCAGCGATGCAGGTGGTCAGGCTTACTGAAACGCCACTTCCACAAAGCTGCGCAGTTTGCGGCTGTGCAGCTGGTCCAGCCCGTTTTCACGCAGGCGCTCGATGGCGCGGATGCCGATCTTCAAATGCTGGTTGACGCGTTCGCGGTAGAAGTGGTTGGCCATGCCGGGCAGCTTGATTTCGCCGTGCATGGGTTTGTCGCTCACGCACAGCAGGGTGCCGTAGGGCACGCGGAAGCGGAAGCCGTTGGCGGCGATGGTGGCGCTTTCCATGTCCAGCGCGACGGCGCGGCTTTGCGAGAAGCGCCGCTGCGGCGCGCCGCCGCCCAGCAGTTCCCAGTTGCGGTTGTCGGTGGTGGCGACGGTGCCGGTGCGCAGCACGCGCTTGAGCTCATCGCCGGTCAGGGCGGTGACGTCGGCCACGGCTTCCTGCAGCGCGATCTGCACTTCGGCCAGGGCAGGGATGGGGATCCACATGGGCAGGTCTTCGTCCAGCACATGGTCTTCGCGCACGTAGCCGTGGGCCAGCACGTAGTCGCCCAGCTGCTGGCTGTTGCGCAGGCCGGCGCAGTGGCCCACCATGATCCAGGCGTGCGGGCGCAGCACGGCGATGTGGTCGGTGATGGTCTTGGCGTTGCTGGGGCCGACGCCGATGTTGACGAAGCTGATGCCGCTGCGGTCGGGCCGCACCAGGTGGTAGGCGGGCATTTGCGGCAGCCGCGGCGGCGCCAGGCCGTTGGCTTCGTCGCTGGGCGGCGTCAGGCCAACGCGGTGCGTGACCACGTTGCCGGGCTGCACAAACTGCGAATACTCGCTGTTCGGGTTGGCCATTTCCTGCTGGCCCAGCGCGATGAATTCGTCGATGTAGAACTGGTAGTTGGTGAACAGCACGAAGTTCTGGAAGTGCGCCGGCGACGTGCCCGTGTAATGGCGCAGGCGGTGCAGCGAATAGTCCACGCGCGGCGCGGTGAACAGCGCCAGCGGCGCCGGTTCGCCGGCCGAGGGCTCGTAGGTGCCGTTGGCGATGCGGTCGTTCATCGCGTTCAGGTTGGGCAGGTCGAAGACCTCGGCCAGGCGCTGGCGCTGCATCAGGCTCATGCCGCCTTCAAAGTGCTCGTTCTCGCCCAGGCTGAAGGGCAGCGGGATCGGCTCGTGGCTGGTGCCCACTTCCAGCTTCACGCCGTGGTTGGCGATCAGCAGCTGGAACTGCTCCAGGTAGTAGGTGGCGAACAACTCGGGCCGCGTTAGCGTGGTTTCGTAGTTGCCGCCCTGGCTGACGAAGCCGTAGGCCAGGCGCGTGTCCGGGTGGCGACCGTGCGGCACGTGCATGCGCACGAAGGGGTAGAAGGCGCGCACGCGGGTCAGCGGCCCGGTCGGGTCGGCCGGCCCTTCGATGAAGGCCAGCAGCGCGTCGCGCAGGTGGGCGCAGGCGGCGTCGTAGATGCGCTGCACTTCGGCCAGCGCGTCGGCCGCGTTGTGGAAGGCGGCCGGCGGAATGAAGGGCGGGAGCGAGATCATGGCGCATTGTCCACGCTGGCCGCGTCAGGCCGATGACGGCGCGCGAGTGCGCGCGCACTATGATCGGCGCCGGTGCGGCCTTCTGTCGCAAGTGCATACCGCAATTTCAAGGGTTTTGTGCCGCTGGCCCTACAGTTACCTGCGCAGGCAGCTATAAAAACAGGAGTTTCATGTCCGCCGTTTTGGATGCTTCTGGACCGGCGCTGCTCAGGCTGAAGGCCTTGCGCCGCCTGCACGTGGGGCCGGTGGATCTGGCGCTGGCGGCGGGCGAATGCGTGTCGGTGATGGGCGCTTCGGGCGCCGGCAAGAGCGTGCTGCTGCGCGCCATCGCCGACCTGGACCCGCACGAAGGCGATGCGCTGCTGGACGGCACCGCGTGCAGCGCCCTGCCGGCGCCGCAGTGGCGCCGCCGCGTCACCTACGTCGCGGCCGAAAGCGGCTGGTGGGCCGACACCGTGGCCGCGCACTTCGCCCCGGGCGTGGACCTGAACGCCTTGCTGCCGCGCGTCGGTCTGGCGCCCGCGCTGGCCCAGGCCGCGGTGGCGCGCTGCTCCACCGGCGAGCGCCAACGCCTGGCGCTGCTGCGCGCCCTGCAGCCGGACAACCGCGTGTTGCTGCTGGACGAGCCTACGTCCGGCCTGGACGACCAGGCCCGCGTGTTGGTCGAAACCCTCTTGCGCGAGCGGCTGGCCCAAGGCGGCGGCCTGCTGCTGGTCACGCACGACGCGGCGCAGGCGCGGCGCCTGGCGCACCGGCGCTTTGACCTGGTGGACGGCGCGCTGCGCCCCGCCGCAGACCGCCCCAACGCATCGCCCCAGACGGTGCCGGCCGAGGTCGCGCCATGAACGCCGCGCCCGCCGTCAACTTCACCGAGCTGCTGTTCGCGTCGTTGCTGCTGCTGGCCAACGCCGGGCTGTCGCTGGCGCTGGGCCTGGGGCTGGCGCGGCCCTTGCTGGTCGCCGGCGCGCGGGCCGTGGCGCAACTGCTGCTGGTCGGGCTGGTGCTGAAGATGGTGTTCACCTCGCAATCGCCCTGGCTGGTGGGGGCAGTGATGGTGTTCATGCTGGTGGCGGCCGCGCGCGAGATCCATGCGCGGCAGGAGCGGCGTTTGCTCGGCTGGTGGGGCTGGGGCGTGGGCGCGACCATGAGCACGCTGGCCACCGTCGTGGTCGCCGGCCTGGGCCTGGCGCTGCTGGCGCACCGGCCGTGGTGGACGCCACAGGCGGCGATCCCGATGGTCGGCATCGTCCTGGGCTCGGTCATGAACGGCGTCAGCATCACGCTCAACGCCTTCACGCGCGGCGTGGTGCGCGAGCGCGCCGCGATCGAAGCGCGCCTGGCCCTGGGCGCCACGCGGCGCCAGGCGCTGGGGCCCTTGCAGCGCGCGGCGCTGCAGCAGGGCCTGATCCCCGTCATCAATCAGATGTCGGCCGCCGGCATCATCACCTTGCCCGGCATGATGACCGGGCAAATCCTGGCCGGCATGGCGCCGCTGGAGGCGGCCAAGTACCAGATTTTGGTGCTGCTGCTGCTGGCGGGCGCGGCCGCGCTGGGCGCCATCGGCACCAGTTACTGGGCCGTGTCGCGCGTGACGGACGGGCGCGACCGCCTGCGCCTGGACCATCTGGCCCCGGCCGAGCGTTGAGCGGCTTAGCGGCGAGCGTGAAGATCAGCCCTCTGCTGACAGCGGCGCGCGGCGGCGCGTGCCATGCTCCGGCGATGCCTGTTTTTCCCCTGCAGTGCGCGGCCCCTACGGCGCGTCGGCGCGCGACTACGGGGTTGTGCCCGCGATGACCGAGCCGCTGCCGCAACCACCGCGCGACGTGCCCGATCCCGACAAAGTCGCGCTGCGCCGCCGCCTGGTCGAACTCGCCTGGCGCGCCCTGGCGCTGCTCAGCCTGGGGCTCGGCCTGGTGGGCGTGGTGCTGCCGGTCGTGCCCACCGTGCCTTTCCTGATCGCGTCGGCCTGGGCCGCCAGCAAGGGCTGGCCGGCCTTCGAGATCTGGTTGCTGAACCACCGCCTGTTCGGCCCGCCCATCGTGCAGTGGCGCCAACGCGGCGCCATCCCGCGGCGCGTCAAATGGCTCAGTTGCACCATGATGGCCACCAGCGCCATCGGCATGCAGTTCGTGCCGCAGATCCCGCTGTGGCTGCGCATCGCCATTCCGCTGGTGATGCTGGCCGTCGGCATCTGGCTGTGGCGGCGACCGGATGCGTAAGGCGGGGCGCCCGTGCCAAGGCGCCGGTGGGGCGTGACAGCGGTTGGGCCAGTATTTGGATGAAATCGAGCGGTGGCCCTACAACCACCAGCGCAGACAGCTATCAAAAATATAGCAATAGAGGGGCGCTCGTCACGGGCGTCTTCGCGCGTCCGCGACCTGAGGGTGATCGCGTCGGCTCAGGGTGATACGCAGGAAAGGCGGCGGCGCGCACGCGCGTGAACAGCGAGGGACGGCGCCGCCGTCACGCCAGCCCGCACCGCTAGCCGCACAGCGCCGCCCGTTCCTTACTGGATGTCCAGCGCCTTCAGCGTCGGATCCGCGGGCGGGTAGCGCAGCTGCAGCGACTGCAGCTTGTCGCGCACCAGCGTGGCGATCATCAGGTTGCGGTGCGTTTTGCTGTCGGCCGGCACCACGGTCCAAGGCGCCCATTCGGTCGAGGTGGCGCGCAGCAGGTCGTTGTAGGCCTTCTGGTAGGCCTTCCACTGCTTGCGCACCGCGAGGTCGCCCAGGCTAAACTTCCAGTTCTTGGTCGGGTCGTCCACACGCGCTTGCAAGCGCTCGCGCTGCTCGTCGTAGCCGATGTGCAGCATGAACTTCATCACCACCGTCCCGGTTTCGCTGAGCAGGCGCTCGAAGTCGTTGATCTGGCGGTAGCGCTGCGCGGTGGTCTTGGCGTCGATATAGCCGTTGACCACCGGCACCAGCACGTCTTCGTAGTGGCTGCGGTTGTGGATCATGAATTCGCCCGACGCCGGCACCTGCTGGTGGATGCGCCACAGGAAATCGTGGCTGAGCTCCCGCTCGGTCGGCGCCTTCCAGGCATGCGTGCGCACGCCCAGCGGGCTGGTTTCCTTGAACACGGCGCGGATCGTGCCGTCCTTGCCGGCGGTGTCGGTGCCTTGCAACAGCACCAGCAGCTTGAAGCGCTGGTCGGCCCAGAAGATGTCCTGCAAGGCGTCGATCTCGTGCGCCAGCGCGTCCACGGCGGCCTTGTCTTCCGTCTTGTTGCCGGCTGAAAACGGCTTGTCGGCGGGCGACAGCTTGTCCAGCGCAAAGCGCGCGCCGCCTTCTGGCACGGTCCACGGCGCGGCCAGGTCGGCGGATCGGGGATTTTTGTTGCTCTTTTTACTCATGCAGCGGTCTTTCAGGAAAGGGAATCGGTGGACGGTACAGGGCCGGGGCCGATTGTGCAAACCCGTCGCGGGTGGGGAGACCATCGCAAGGTGCAAGCGCTCACGTCGGAATTGACGTCATCGGGATGGGGTGTTGACCGCCGGTGAGACTTTGCCTATCCCGTTAAAAAAATAGGGACATCAAATTGCTCAATTTGATGAACTTCCGGCTACTATTCTGGTCCAGAGAGGGGTGTAAACAGACACCAAAGTAGTACTTAAGAGAAGGGTGAAATGATGAGCATAGTGACTGAGGAAGCTGGAAAAAAAGCCTTGTGCGCACGCCTCGCGCGCGTCGAAGGGCAATTGCGTGGGCTGCAAAAGCTGATCCAGGCGGAGGCCGAGTCGGAGCAGGTGGCGCAGCAGATGACAGCAGCCCGCAAGGCCTTGGACAAGGCCTTTTTTGCCATGGTGGCCACGTTGATTGCCGACGGCAAGGCCGGCGCGGACGACGTGGCGGACATCCTCGTGCGCTTCGCGTAAAGAGGGCGCCACGGCGCTGACCTGCCACGCGCGCGGCCCGCGTGAACCGCTGGCCGCGCGCGGCGCCACTGCGACGTGCCGGATCGGGTGCTTCGTCCTACACTGGACCAATGAACCCGACGCAGCTTTTCGACCCCCAATCGCACTCTTACACCTACATCCTGTTTGATGAGGTGTCGCGCGATGCGCTGATCATCGACCCGGTGACCGAGCAGCTGGAGCGCGACCTCGACACCTTGCAGCGCCTGAACCTGCGCTTGAAATGGGCGGTGGAAACCCACGCCCATGCCGACCACGTCACCAGCGCCGCGCGCCTGGCCGAGCTGACCGGCGCCCAGTTGGCGGCACCCGTGGGTTGCGGCGTGGGCACGGCGGCGGTGCAGCTCAAGGGCGGCGACGTGCTGGCCTTCGGGCGCGAAGCGCTGCGCGTGCTGGCCACGCCCGGGCACACGGCGGGCAGCGTGTGCTTTTACTGGGAACGCAAGACGCCCCCTGCCGATGAAGTGCCGACCGAGGCCGCCAACGTGCCGCTGGGCCACGAGATGCGACCCGACCTGCGCCCGGCGTACGACGAACGCCACGTCTTCACCGGCGACACGCTGCTGATTGGCGGCTGCGGGCGCACCGACTTCCAGTCCGGCTCGGCCGCGCAGCTGTACGACAGCATCACGCAGGTGCTGTTCCCGCTGCCGGACGACACCATCGTCTGGCCGGGCCACGACTACCACGAGCGCACGCAGTCGACCATCGCGCTGGAAAAGGCGACCAACCCGCGCCTGGCGGGCAAGTCGCGCGACGAATTCATCGCGCTGATGGCGGCGCTGGACCTGCCGAAGCCCACTCGTATCGACGAAGCCGTGCCGGCCAACCAGCGCTCCGGCCGCGACGTACCACCCAGCGCGCCGCGCACGGAGGGCGAGCCGACGCCGGCCGACGGTTACGCCGGCGACATCACGCCGCAGACCGCTCAGCAATGGAGGGACAGCGGCCGCGCCGTCCTGGTCGACGTGCGCACCGACGCCGAGCGCGAATGGGTCGGCTTCGTCCCCGGCGCGGCCGTGGCCGCGTGGAAGCAATGGCCGGGCATGGCGCTCAACCCCGACTTCGACGTGCAGGTGCAGGCCGCGGCCGAAGAGGGCCTGACGGTGATGCTGCTGTGCCGCAGCGGCGTGCGCTCCATCGCCGCGGCCAAGCGCGCGACCGAGCTGGGGCTGACGGCGTACAACGTGCTCGGCGGCTTTGAAGGCGACCCCGACGCCAACGCCCAGCGCGGCCACCAGAACGGCTGGCGCCACGCCGGTTTGCCTTGGCGGCAGAACTGAGGGGCTGACCGCGCGCCGCCGGTAGGGCGGTATCTCGGGATGGTGCCGCGGTGGTACGGCGGGCTTTGTACAAAGAAATCAGGCGCTGGCCCTAGAGCCATCTGCGCGGCCAGCTGCGTTATTCATAGCAAATGCCGCGCGCACCGGCGCACCCATCTGACCCGCGTTCGTGCGCAGCGGTGGTGTCGGCGGCGACCCGTTGCCCGCATCGGGCGGTGCTCGTCAGACTGCGCCCGGCAGCCGCCCCAGCCAGTCGCCGATCACCTGTTCGTACGCCGCGGCCAGGCGCAGCACGCCGGCGTCGTCCTGCGGGCGGCCGATCAGCTGCATGCCCATGGGCAGGCCCTCGGGGCTGAAGCCCACCGGCACGTTGATGCAGGGCAGGCCCGCGAAGGTGGCGTAAATCACCACCTCCATCCACCGGTGGTAGGTGTCCATGGGCTTGCCCGCCACGCTTTGGGGCCAGCGCTCTTCCACCGCAAACGGCCAGACCTGCGCCGTCGGCAAGGCCAGAAAGTCGTACTGGTCGAACAGCGCCAGCATGCTTTGGTAGAACTGCGTGCGCGTCACACTGGCCGAGAGGAAGTCGGCCGCGCTGCAGCCTTCGGCCTGGTCGTGCTCCCACAGCGCTTCGGGTTTGATCAGCGCGCGGTTGCCGGCCTTCAGCAAGAACGGCGCCACGCGCGATGCCACCAGCACGCGGCGCCAGATCAGCCAGGCCTTCCACACCCGTTCGGGCGCCATGCCCAGCGTGGCCGGCTCGACCGTGCAGCCCAGGCCTTGCAGGCGCTGCAAGCCGTCTTCACAGCGCGCCAGGATGCCGCCCTCCATCGGCAGGTAGCCGTTCAAATCGCCGAGCCAGCCGATGCGCTGGGTTTTGACGTCCAATGCGTCGCCGGACCCGGTGGGATCTGCGCGACCAGCTATCGATAAGGGAGCGTTTGGCGACCAGCCGGCCTGGGTTTCCAGCAGCCGCGCAACGTCGCGCACGCTGCGGCCCATCGGCCCTTCGGTGCCCAGCTGCGACACCCACACGTCCAGCGCCGGCACCATGGGCACGCGGCCCTGGCTGGGGCGCAGGCCAAAGCCGTTGGCCCATGCGGCGGGGTTGCGCAGGCTGCCCATGAAGTCCGACCCATCGGCCACCGGCAGCAGGCGCAGCGCCAGCGCCACAGCGGCGCCGCCGCTGCTGCCGCCGGCCGTCCGGCCGGGCGCGTAGGCGTTGCGCGTGGCGCCAAACACCTCGTTGAAGGTGTGCGAGCCCAGGCCGAACTCGGGCGTGTTGCTCTTGCCGATGACGATGCAGCCGGCCGCCTTCATGCGCGCGGCCATCAGCCCGTCTTCGTGCGCCACGAAGTCCTTCATCAGTGGCGAACCCAGGCTGGTGGGCATGCCCGCCACGTTGGACAAATCCTTGATCGCCTGCGGCACGCCGTGCAGCCAGCCGCGCGACTGGCCGCGCGCCAGCTCGGCGTCGCAAGCGTCGGCCTCGGCCAACAGCGCCTCGGCCGGGCGCAGCGATACCAGCGCGTTGTAGGTGGGGTTGAGGCGGTCGATGCGCGCCAGGTAAGCCTGCATCACCTCGCGGCACGACAGCTGGCGCGCGTGTATCGCTTCAGACAGCGCCGTGGCGTCCAGCGCGGTGATGGCGTCGGGTGCGTCCGGAATGGGCGGCGTGGGCGTGGCGGCGGTGTTCATGCCCCCCAATGTACGCGCGCTGGCTGGCGGGTCCTGTCGCGGCCGCAGCGGCTGCCAGCCGCGCCGCGTGCCCTCGCCCACAAAAAAGGCACCCGAAGGTGCCTTTTGGAGCATTCACCTGCGCCAGCTCTAGAAGGGCCTGCGCAGGCAGCTATGCTTATCAGAGCGCGGGGATGCGCAGCTTCTGACCGGGGTAGATCTTGTTCGGGTCCGACAGCATCGGCTTGTTGGCTTCGAAGATCACGTTGTACTTGTTGGCGTCGCCGTAGTACTTCTTGGAGATGGCGGAGAGCGTGTCGCCGCTGACCACGTCGTGGTACTGCGAAGCGGTACCGGCGGGGTACTGCAGGTTGTTGTCGACATCGCTCACGCTGGCCACGTTGCCGGCGGACAAACCGGCCTTTTCAGCGGCTTCCTGGCTGGGGGCGCTGCCGCCCAGGGTGACCTTGCCGGTGGCGCCGTCAAAGGCGACGGTCAGGCCGGACAGGCCCAGGTTCTGCTTCTCGATGTACGTCTTGATCGCGTCGCCGGCCTTGGCGTTCAGCTCGGCCAGGTTGGGCGCGCTGGAGGTTGCTGCCTGTTCGACTTCCTTGCCGCCGAAGAGCTTCTCACCGGCTTCCTTGATGAAACTGAACAATCCCATATGCATTCTCCTTGAGGGGGTTGGAACGGAAAGCCGGAATGTAACCCGCACCGATACCCCGTCGCGCCGGCGGGCGCCGCAACACCTGTAGGACAAACTCGCTAATAATGGCGCCCCATGACTTTTTTGGCGATCGACGTTGGCAATACGCGACTGAAATGGACGCTGTACGAGCGGCCAGAACCGGGTACGCCGGTGCTGGCCCACGGCGCGGAGTTTCTGGAGCAGATCGACCGGCTGGGCGAAGGTGTGTGGGCGTCCCTGCCCGAGCCGACGTCGATGCTGGGCTGCCTGGTGGCCGGGCAGGCGATCAAGCACCGCGTGCAGGAGCAGATGGAGGGCTGGACGGTCGAGCCGCGCTGGGTCGTGGCGAACGACGCCGAAGCGGGCCTTTCCAACGGCTACGACTACCCCTCGCGCCTGGGCGCCGACCGCTGGGTGGCGATGATTGGCGCGCGCCACCACATGCTGCGCCGCGGGCCGCCGCGCCCGATTCTGTTGGTCATGGTCGGCACCGCGGTGACGGTGGAAGCGATCGACCAGCACGGCCATTACCTGGGCGGCCTGATCCTGCCGGGCCACGGCATCATGCTGCGCGCGCTGGAGTCCGGCACGGCCGGCCTGCACGTGCCGACGGGCGAGGTGTGCGAATTCCCCACCAACACCAGCGACGGCCTGACCAGCGGCGGCACCTTCGCCATCGCCGGGGCCTGCGAGCGCATGTTCCAGCACCTGTTTAAGCGCTGCGCGGCCGAGCCGCTGTGCCTGATGACGGGCGGCGCGGGCTGGAAGATGCTGCCGGCGATGACGCGCCCGTTTGAGCTGATCGAGAGCATGATTTTTGATGGGCTGCTGGTGATTGCGCAGGAGCGCAGTGAGTTGGCGAGCCGGTATTGATCTGACCGATACCAGGTTCTGGGATTGACTGGTTAGGGCTTTCCGCCCTACAGCTGATTGCGCGGGCAGCTATTGAATTTGTAGTTCTTCGGCTGGTCGCTCATCTGACGTTGCCGCTTGATTGCGGTGTGAGGCCGGGATGTGCGCCCGGCGGCGCAGCTTCTTTCTTTGACTCGCCAAAGAAAGAAGCCAAAGAAAGGCGACCCCACTGGCCGTGTCCCCATCGCGTTGCGATGGGGCAACCTGCGATGCTCGATCGTGCGGTGGCGCTGCAGAACTCGCTTTGCTGCTGCGCAGCGCCGCTCAAACAACTGCAGCGAGTCAGAGCACGAAGCGCGGGCATCCTTCGGT
>JAEZWW010000068.1 GCA_023442945.1 Pseudomonadota bacterium
GGTCAGGCGCGCGCCGCAAGCCAGCAGCACGGCCACGCCCGCAGTGCCGACCAGCAGCACCGGCGTCAGTAGCGCGGCGTGGGGTTCGGTCAGGAACTTGTGCACGCCGACCGAGGGGATCCACGCCAAACCGGCCAGCAGCGCAGCCACGCCGGCCCAGCGGTGGCGCTGGCCCAGCAACCGCAGCGCCGCCAGCCCCAGGGCCAGGTTGGTGGCGACAAAGGGCAGCTTTTCAGCCGGCGGGTGGGGCTGCGTGCCGGCCAGGGTGGCGGCGAACATGGTGGCGCTGAAGGTCAGCAGCGCGATCACCGCCGCCTGCGCGAGCTGCGCGGTGGCGTGGGAAGGGGCGGCTTCGGCGGGTGTCGCCGGTGGCGCGGCGGGTGCGGTGGCGGACGTGGGAAAGGGTGCGGCAGGCTGGGGCATGGGACCTCGTGAACGCAAGAAGAACGAGGTGCGCAGCGTAGGCCGGGCGCGGGGCGCGCGCCTTATCCGATGTTCAGACGCTCAGCGGTGCAGCTCTTCAGGCGTCGCCCGGGCGGCCGCGCCGGATGCGCGACAGCGACACGTCGGTGATGCCCAGGTAGCTGGCCAGGTGCAGCAGCGGGATGCGTTCGGCCAGCTGCGGCTCGCGCGCGACGAAGGCGGCGTAGCGCTGGCGCGCGTCCAGCGTCAGCAGATCGTGCTCGCGCTGCAGTTTGTGGCTGACCAGGCGCGCCAGCAGCTCGGTGCACAGCGGCGCCCAGGCGCCGTGGGCCTCCAGCTGCGTGCGCCACGCGGTGGCGTCGGCGCGCCAGACGGTGCTGGGCTCCACCGCGCCGATGGCGAACAGCGAGGGCGCGCCCCACATCGCCGGGGTCAGCGGGCACAGCAGGCCGCCGTCCAGGAAGAAGTTCTTGTTGAATTCGCGCCCGTCGCGGCGGGTGAAGAACAGGCGCAGCGCACCGCGCTCGATCCACAGCGCGTGGCGCCACGGCTGGCCCTGCAGCAGCAGGTGCGCGCCCTTGTCCACGCCCAGCGGCGTGAAGCCACGCGCCAGCGTGGCCACGGCCGGCGCCGCCAGCTGCGGCAGCGTGGCGGCCAGCGCGTGGGTCAGGGCGGGCGCCGTCATGGCTGGCGTGCCGTGTTCACACCACCAGCGCGGGCGCCTGCATGGCCTCGATCTGGTCGGTCAGCATGTGGATCTGGCCGCGCCAGTAGTCGGGCGTGCCAAACCACGGGAAGGCGGCGGGGAAGGCCGGGTCGGCCCAGCGCTGGGCCAGCCAGGCGCTGTAGTGGATCAGGCGCAGGGTGCGCAGCGGCTCGATCAGCGCCAGCTCGCGCCGGTCGAAGTCGCGCACCTGCTCGTACCCGTCGATCAGCGCGCCCAGCTGGCGCTGCTGTTCGTGCCGTTCGCCGGACAGCAGCATCCACAGGTCTTGCACGGCGGGCCCGGTGCGGCAATCGTCCATGTCGACAAAGTGCGGGCCGCCACCGGGCGCGTCCAGCGGCGTCCACAGGATGTTGCCGGCGTGGCAGTCGGCGTGCAGGCGCAGCGTGGTGATGGGTGCGATATTTGAATCAAATCGGCCTGTGGCCCTAGAGGGATCTGCGCGGGCAGCTGCGATTTCGATAGCGTTCTGGCTCACCTCGGCCCATTCGGCCTGCACCTCGGGCGCGACCGCGCCGTGCGCCAGCAGCCAGTCGCGCGGCGTGTGGCCGTGGGTGTCGGCGTCGATCGCCGGGCGTTCGGTAAAGGGCGCGGCGGCGCCGACGACGTGCAGGCGCGCCAGGAAGCGACCGATGGCCTCCAGCGTGTCGGGGTCGTCCAGCTCGGGCGCGCGACCGCCGCGGCGCGGGCTGACGCTGAAGAGGAAGCCCGCGTGTTCGTGCAGCGTGCGCCCGTCCAGCACCAGCGGGCCGACCACCGGCACCTCGGCCGCCATCAGCTCGGCCGAAAAGCGGTGTTCTTCGGCGATCTCCTCGGGCCGCCAGCGCCCAGGGCGGTAGAACTTCAGCACCACTGCCGGGTGCGTGTCGGCCAGCGGCGTGCCGGGCTCCAGGTGCGCCAGGTAGACGCGGTTTTCGTAGGAGTTGAGGGGCGTGAGCCGCCCGTCGGCCATCAGCCCGACGGCAGACAGCGCGTCGACGACCAGGTCGGGTGTGAGGGCGTCAAACGGGTGCGCAGCGGGTGAACTCATGCGCCGATTGTGGCCCGGCGTCGGGGTGCCGGGCGGCGCACGGCGCGGCTCAGGGCTTCTTGGCGGGCTTGGGCGGTTCCGGCTTGCTCATTTCTTCGGTGCACTCGCCGATGTAGCGGCCTTCGCCGGCCATGGTGATGCGCCCCTTGCCGCCTCCGCCGCGCTCCACATCCTGCACCAACTGGGTGGTCATGCGCTCAGCGCCGGCGGTGTTGCGCACACGCGCCTGGGTGCGGGAGCCGTCGGCCAGCTCGCAGGCCATGGCCCAGCTGGCGCCGTCGTCCGTGCGCTGGTGGTCGGCGGTGGTGCATTTGGCCTGGCGCGCGGCCAAGCGCTGCTCGTCCAGGTTGGGGGTGAAGTAGGGGTCGGCCGCCAGAAAGTCGCGCGTCAGGCACATCTGGATGGTGTGGCGGCCCATTTGTTCGAGCGGCTGGCCTTCGATTTCGCGCGTGATGGTGGACGTCATCTCCCACGCGCCGGGGGTCATGACCTTCTGGGCCGCGGCGGGCAGGGCGGCGCAGGCGGCCAGGCAGGCGAGGGCAGCGGTGACGGCGGGACGGCGCATAGACAACAACTCCAGGGCAATGGGGCAATGCAGCGGGCCATGATAGCCCCGCCGGCATGCCCGCCGGTGGCCCTGCACGTACCATTGCCGACCATGCAAGACGCCATCACCGACCTGATCCACCACCCGTACCAGCCGCCCGCCGGCTTTGACGCGCCGATGCCCGGCATCTTCAAGGCGTCGACCGTGATCTTCCCCAACGTCGCCGCCATGCGTGCGCGCGACTGGAAGCACAAGACCGGCTACACCTACGGCCTGCACGGCACGCCGACGACCTTCATGCTGGAAGAGCGCATCGCCGCGCTGGAAGGCGGCCTGCAGACCGTGTTGGTGCCCAGCGGGCTGGCGGCCATCGCCAATGTCGCGCTGGCGCTGCTGAAGGCGGGCGACGAGGTGCTGATCCCCGACAACGCCTACGGCCCCAACAAGGCGCTGGCCGAGGGCGAACTGGCCGCCTTCGGCATCTCCCACCAGTACTACGACCCGGTGGACGTGGCCGACCTGGCCGCGCGCATCACGCCCAAAACGAAGCTGGTGTGGCTGGAAGCGGCCGGCTCCGTCACCATGGAAATGCCCGATTTGATCGCCCAGACGCGCCTGTGCCGCGAACGCGGCGTGGTCAGCGCGCTGGACAACACCTGGGGCGCGGGCCTGGCCTTCAACGCCTTCAACCTGGACGGCCAGGGCCTGGCGGTGGACATCAGCGCCCACGCCCTGACCAAATACCCCAGCGGCGGCGGCGACGTGCTGATGGGCAGCGTGACCACGCGCGACGAGGCGCTGCACCTGAAGATCAAGCTGACCCACATGCGCTTAGGGCTTGGCGTGGGCGCCAACGACGTCGAAGCCATCCTGCGCGCGCTGCCCAGCATCGCCATCCGCTACCGCGCCCAGGACCAGGCTGCGCGCGCGCTGGCGCGCTGGTGCCAGAGCCAGCCCGCCTTCGCCCAGGTGCTGCACCCGGCCCTGGGCGGATCACCCGGTCACACGCACTGGCAGGCGCTGTGCGGCGCGGCCGACGAACGCGGCGGCGGGGCGGCAGCAGGGCTGTTCAGCGTGGTGGTTGACGCGCGCTACACGTCCGCCCAGGTGGACGCCTTCTGCGACGCGCTGAAGCTGTTCAAGCTCGGCTACAGCTGGGGCGGCCCCATCAGCCTGGTCGTCCCCTACGACCTGGCCAGCATGCGCGCCAACGGCTGGCCGGCGCAGCTGGCACGCGGCACGGTGGTGCGCTTTTCGATGGGGCTGGAGGCGGTGGGGGATTTGCAGGGGGATTTGGCTCAGGCGATCAAGGTGGCGTTGCCGGGCTGAGCGTCGCAGTGGGCCATCGACCGCAACGGCGCTGAGGTCAGTGCGTGCGCGAGATGCTATCGATAGAGTAGCTGTTCGCGCAGATGGTTGTAGGGCCAGTGGCCGATTTCATTTGCAAACCATCTCCTGATCAATTCAAGCCCCTCGCATGGATTCCCTTTCCCAAATCGTCCTCGGCGGCGCCGTCGCTGCGGTGGTCGTGGCGCCCGGGCACCGGCGCGCGGCGCTGCTGGCCGGCGCGGCGTTGGGCACGCTGCCGGACCTGGACAGCTTTCCCATCGCGCTGTTCACCAAAGACCCGGTGGCGCTGATGACCTGGCACCGCAGTCTGACGCATTCGCTCTTGGTGCTGCCTTTTGTGGCGTGGACGATCTGGGCGTTCTTCCGAAGGCGGGGCGGGCGTGTGGCCGCTGCGCCGCGGGCGTGGTTCTGGGCTATCCTGCTGGCGCTGGTGACGCACCCTCTGCTGGACGCGTTCACCGTGTACGGCACGCAGCTGTGGTGGCCGCTGCCGCCGGCGCCGACGATGTGGTCCAGCGTCTTCATCATCGACCCGCTGTACACCGTGTGGCTGCTGATCGCCTGCGTCATCGCCTGGGCGGTGCCGCGCCGGCCCTTGGCGCAGGGCGCGCTGGTGGCGGGGCTGGTGCTGTCGACCGGCTACCTGGCCTGGTCATTGGTGGCCAAGACGATGGTGGAACGCGCGGCCGAGGCGGCGCTGGCGCCCCTGGGCCTGGCGCAGGCGCCGCGCTTTTCGGTGCCCATGCCCTTCAACACGCTGCTGTGGCGCGTGGTGGCGATGACGCCGGAGGGCTACGTGATCGGCGACCGTTCGCTGGTGGCCGACCGCGGGCCCATGCGCTTTGCCGCGCACACCAGCGACGGCGCGGCCCTGCAGGCCGTGGCCGATCTGCCGGCGGTGCAGCGGCTGGGCTGGTTCAACCACGGCTTCATGCGCGCGCAGGTGCGGCCCGCTGCGGCGCCCGCGGGCGCTGAGGCACTGGTGCTGAGCGATCTGCGCATGGGGCTGGAGCCGGCCTACACCTTCAACTTCGCCGTGGCGCAGCGCGACGTGGGCGGCGCCTGGCAGGCGCTGGCGCCGCCCACGGGCGCCCGCGCCGGGCCCGGCCCGACCTTGTCGCGCGAAGGCGTGGGGGCGCTGTGGCGCGCGGTGTGGCAGCGCATCTGGCACGCACCCGCAACTTGACGACATCAAGCTGAGGGTGCCCACCAAGTGGGTGAAAGCCCGGCTTGCGGGTGCGGGTGGCCAGGGCTAAGCTGCAGTTCATGTAGCAACAGGTCGGCCCGCAGCTTGGGCCGCCTGCCTGAGAAGCCCCCGCTGGCGCCGCCTTGCCCTCATGCCCGATTCGCCTTCGTCATCCCCCTCGTCGCCCAACGCCAAGCCCGGGCCCGGCGCCGAACCCGCATACCAGCCCTACGTGCCGCCGCCGTCCACCGCGCCGATGGCGGTGATGGTGCCGCTGGGCCTCGCGGACCCGCTGCGCTGGCTGCGCCAGGGTTGGGGCGACTTCATGGCCGCGCCCGGCATCGGCGTCTTCTACGGCCTGTGCTTTTGGGCGATGGCGGCGGTGCTGACGCTGGTGTTCCGCAACAGCCCGGAATACGTGATGTCGATCGCCTCGGGCTGCCTGCTGGTCGGCCCGTTTCTGGCGATGGGCCTGTATGAGGTGAGTCGCCGGCGCGAGCTGGGCATCGCGCCCGAGCTGTCGGCCTCGCTCACCTGCTGGGACCAGCACCTGCGCAGCATGGGCATGCTGGTGCTGGTGCTGATCGTGCTGGAACTGCTGTGGGGCCGCGCCTCGCTGGTCGTGTTCGCGGTGTTCTTCAACACCGGCATGCCGTCGACCACCGGCGTGCTGCAGGCCATCTTCAACCCCGACAACATCGAGTTCGTGCTGGTCTACCTGATGGTGGGCGGCATCTTTGCGCTGCTGGTGTATTCGACGGCCGTGGTGTCGATCCCGATGATTCTCGACCGCGACACCGACGCCATCAGCGCCGCCATCACCAGCATCCGGGTGGTGTTTGCCAACCCGATCACCATGCTGTGGTGGGGCTTTCTGATCACGCTGCTGATCGCCATCGGCCTGGCCACGTGGGGCGTGGGGTTGATCATCATTGGCCCGCTCTTGGGCCATGCCAGCTGGCATGCCTACCGCGGCGCCGTGCGCTGGCAAGAGCCAGCCGCCGCCGCGTGACGTGCCGGGTGTTACAGTGGCCCGCATCGATCAGGAGGCAACGCATTGGCAACCCCCAATTACGGCTACGAAAAACGCCAGCGCGAGCTGGAAAAGAAACGCAAGAAGGAAGAAAAAGCCCGCGCTAAGGCTGAGCGCAAGTCGGGCGAGGGCGGCGATGGCCCCGAGTTGGACGATGGCGTCACGGATGCGGCCGAAGGCTCGGACGGCGCCGGCGATGGTGGTGGCGACGGCGGTGGTGGCGATTGACGCCATCCGCTATCGATAAGTGAGCTGCTAGCGCTGGCTGGTCAAGCGCAATTGGCTGAAATCATCTAAAAAATCTCAAGCGCCGGCCCTACCGCTGGCAGCGTTTTCGTCGTCCTCCCCTTGAACGATGGCCTTGGCCGCGCGCGCCAGCGCTTGCGGTCCGCGGTCGGCCAGCGCCACCGGCAGTGCCTCGCCAAAGCGCGCGAAGTTGCGCCGCGTCGATGTGGCGTAACCAGGGTCGTAATGCAGCGCCAGCAGCTCGCGCACCACCGCTTCGATCTCGCCAGCGTGCACCAGGCGCTTCCATTCGTCCACCACCGCGTGGCCGCGCAGGGCAATGAGCGTGTCGAGCCGCTGGCAGAAGAAGGCCGGGTCGCTGACGAAGAACGGGTAGTCCTCCAGCAGCAGCGCCACGCGCTCGTCGTCGGACAAGTCGACGCGCAGGCAGTCGCTGGCGCGCATGGCGTCGATCAGCGATTCGGGCAGCGTGCAGTTGCCGACCTTCTTGCTCTCGGCCTCCACGTACACCGGGCGCGCGGCTTCAAAGCCGCGCAATTGCTCCCACACCAGCATCTCGAAGCGCTTTTGCGAGGGCTGCGGCTGCCCCGGAATCAGCCCCAGCACCGACGCGCGGTGGCTGGCCAGTCCTTCCAGATCGAGCACCTGCGCGCCTGCATCACGCAGCGCGTGCAACAGTCGCGTCTTGCCCGAGCCGGTCGGCCCGCACACCACGCGGTAGCAGAGGCGCGCCGCCTGCGCCGGCAAGTCGGCCAGCATGGCGGCGCGAAAGGCCTTGTAGCCGCCTTCGATCAAGCTGACGCGAAAGCCGATCTGCCCCAGCACCAACGCCAGCGCGCCGCTGCGCTGACCGCCGCGCCAGCAGTAGAGCAGGGGGCGCCAGTGCTTGGGCTTGTCCATGCACTCGCGCTCGATGTGGCTGGCGATGTTGCGCGCGACCAGCGCGGCGCCGACCTTGCGCGCCTCGAACGGGTTCACTTGCTTGTACATCGTGCCCACGCGCACGCGCTCGTCGTCGTTCAGGCTCGGCCAGTTGAGGGCGCCGGGCAGGCGGTCGATGGCGTATTCGCCCTCGCTGCGGGCGTCGATGACGGCGCTGAATTCGCGCAGCCGCGCCAGCGCATCGGCGGCGGCGATGGTTTGAACGCTCACTTGGACTTCAACAACTTCTGAATCTCAGGCCACACGTTGCCCAGGATGATCGGGTGCGCGGCGGCGGTGGGGTGAATGCGGTCGGGCTGAAAC
>JAEZWW010000080.1 GCA_023442945.1 Pseudomonadota bacterium
GCCACCCGCAAGCGCGTGGCCTACGCCGAGGGCGAAGAAGAGCGCGTGCTGCGCGCAGCCCAGATCGTGGTGGACGACGGCATTGCGCGCCCGACGCTGATCGGCCGCCCGGCCATCATCGCCCAGCGCATCGAGAAGTTCGGCCTGCGGCTGACGGAAGGCGTGGACTACGACGTGGTGAACGTCGAGCACGACGACCGCTACAAGGGCTTCTGGCAGACCTATCACGAGCTGACCAAGCGGCGCGGCATCACGGTGCCGATCGCCAAGATCGAGATGCGCCGGCGCCTGTCGCTCATCGGCGCCATGCTGCTGCGCTCGGGCGACGTTGATGGCCTGATCTGCGGCACTTGGGGCACCAACCAAATGCACCTGACCTACATCGACCAGGTGATCGGCAAAAAGCCCGGCGCGCGCACTTACGCCGCCATGAACGGGCTGATGCTGCCGGGGCGGCAGGTGTTTCTGGTCGACACGCACATCAACGTCGACCCCAGCGCCGAGCAACTCGCCGACATCACCATCATGGCGGCGCAGGAGATGATGCGCTTTGGTTTCAAGCCCAAGGCGGCGCTGCTGTCGCACTCGAACTTCGGCTCGTCCAACCAGCCGAGCGCCGTCAAGATGCGCCAGGCGCTGGCGCTGGTGCAGGAACAGGCGCCGTGGCTGGAAGTCGATGGCGAGATGCACGGCGACGTCGCGCTGGACGCCGGTCAACGGCGCGAGGTGATGCCCGACAGCCCGCTGGTCGGCGACGCCACCTTGCTGGTCATGCCCAACCTGGACGCCGCCAACATCTCCTACAACCTGCTGAAGGTGGCGGCCGGCGGCAACATCGCCATCGGCCCGATCCTGCTGGGGGCGGACAAACCGGTGCACATTCTCACCGCCAGCACCACCGTGCGGCGCATCGTGAACATGACGGCGCTGGCCGTGGCGGACGCCAACGCGCCGCGCTAGGGCCCGACCAGACAAGTTAGCGCCTACTCAGCAGGCGCTGAGACCTTGCGCCTGGTGCCTGAATTTTAGGCAGGCGCTTGCTTTTTTGTGGCGCTTGCGTCACACTACCGCCTTGGAATTTTCGGGTAAACCCGAGGGTTTCCGAAAGGTGTATTTCATGTTGCGAACAGCGGCATCGCATGCTGTCCGGTTGACTCGGGTTGTTCTGGCGGCTTCGGTGCTGGCAATCGCGCTCCCCACGGCGAACGTGGCCGTGGCGCGAGAGTCGTTCTGGGGCGCTACCGAGACCACCATCGCGGTGACGGAATTGCCCCGACACGGACAGCAGACGTACTGGCTGATCCTGCAAGGCGGCCCGTTTCCCCACGATAAGGACGGCTCGGTGTTCGGCAACCGCGAACGCCTGCTGCCGCGCGAGCGGCGCGGCTACTACCGCGAATACACCGTCGAAACCCCCGGGGCACGCAACCGCGGCGCCCGTCGCATCGTCTGCGGCGGCCCGCAACGCACCGCGCCCGATGCCTGCTGGTACACGAGCGATCACTACTCGAGCTTCAGAAAGATCGTGCAATGAAAGCCTTTGAACAGTTTCAGCCCGCCCCGGCCCAGTCGCCGGGCGAAGACCGGTTTTTGACTTCAGAGAAAGCAGCGGAGATGGATCAGCCACTTCGTCAACCCACCGAATCGCCCTTGAAGGGCGTTCGCACCAACATCGTGCAGTCGATCCGCGCCTTTCGCGTGCACGACCTGCAGGAAGCCGCTTCGGCGTTGGGCCAGCACTTCTTGTACGCCAACCTGGCCAGCGCCCAGACCAAGCAGGACGTGCTGGACATGATTGCCGCGCAGTTCACCTTTCCGGCGCACTTCGGCAAGAACTTCGACGCCCTGTACGACTGCATGACCGACCCGCTACACAAGTCGGGTCCGCAACCGGGCTTCATCGTCGTGCTCGAGCAGATCCCCGCCACGGCCAAGTTCGACAAGGAAGCGCGCGAGCAGCTGTTCGACATCTTCCGCGACGCGGCCGATTACTGGAACGACCGGAAGATACCGTTCCGGTGCTTCTATTCTTTTCGGTAGCCCGTTCTGCACCAGCCGGCCAAGCAGAACGGGCGAATGAGGCCCAGGGCGACAACATGCCCTCCGACACTGAAATCGCCGACAACGGCGAGAAGATGCCGACCGACAAGCTGGTCGACATCTCCCCGCTGGCGCTGCGCATGAGCAGCCCGTTCAACGCGGGCTACTGGCTGAGCGCAGCCTAACGCGCGCGTCGGCTACATCCGCCGTCGCATCAAGAAAGCCCGCTGCATGCGGGCTTTTTTTGCGCGTGGCGGCAATGAAGCAACGCCGCTACTGATCCCCCGCCGCCGGCATGCGCGCGGGTGCGGCGGCGCTCGGCTCAGTGCCCAGCCCGGGCTCCACCTTGGGCTTGGGCGGTGGGGGCGGCCGACGCGGCAATTCAGACGACGGCACGCCGAGCGCCTGCCGTTCGCAGGCGCGCTGGGCCTGCGCGCGGGCGCTGGCGCCGTTCACGCTGCCGGCCTCGCGCTTGCAGTTGCGCTCGACCATGCGTTCGCCCTCCAGCCGGCGCGCCAGGCAGGTGCGCAGCTTGGCGCTGCGATCACGCTCGCGTTCGGCGCCGCCCACCTCGCGCTGGCACAGCACCATGCGCGTGGGCAGCAGCTCGTCGGGGTAGACCAAGGTCGGCGACGTGCCCTGCGCGCCCGCGCCCGTGGCCCATAAAAGAGCCCAGGCCGACCATCGTTTCATCGCGCTTGAATGCTGCATCTCGTTTTTCTGTGTGGAAAGCCGGCTCGCTCGCGGCGCCGGCGCCCCCGACACCGGCAGCCGAATTGTCGCCGCGCCCCCCGACGCCCCCGTGACGGCGCGCCACGGCGCGCGCCGATGCCCTATAGTGGGCCGATCGCCATCCGAAGCCCCGCCATGGACGCCGCCACCGCCGAATCGACCCCTTTGACACTACAAAAAACAGAGCTGCAAGCGCAGGTGGTAGCTGCGCTGCAGCGTGTTTTGCCGCCTGAATCGCTGCTGTGGACGCCTGAGCAGACCACGCCCTACGAATGCGACGGCCTGACCGCCTACCGCCAGCGCCCGCTGGCCGTGGCCTTGCCCGCCAGTTACGAACAGATTCAACAAGTGTTGCGAAGCTGTCACGCGCTGGGCGTGCCGGTGGTGGCGCGCGGCGCCGGCACCGGCCTCTCGGGCGGCGCCATGCCGCACGAGCGTGGGGTAACGCTGTCGCTGGCCAAATTCAATCGCATCCTGAAAGTCGACCCGCTGGCGCGCACGGCGCTGGTGCAATGCGGCGTGCGCAACCTGGCCATCAGCGAGGCGGTGGCCGCGCACGGCCTGTACTACGCGCCCGACCCGTCGAGCCAGATCGCCTGCACCATCGGTGGCAACGTGGCCGAAAACTCCGGCGGCGTGCACTGCCTGAAATACGGTCTGACGCTGCACAACGTGCTGAAAGTGAAGGGCTTCACGGTGGAAGGCGAGCCCATCGAGTTCGGTGGCGACGCGCTCGACGCGCCCGGCTACGACCTGCTGGCGCTGGCCGTCGGCAGCGAGGGCATGCTGGCAGTGACGACCGAAGTCACCGTCAAGCTTTTACCGAAGCCGCGCCTGGCGCGCTGCATCATGGCCAGCTTTGCCGACGTGCGCCACGCGGGCGATGCGGTGGCGGCGGTGATTGCCGCCGGCATCATCCCCGCCGGGCTGGAGATGATGGACAAGCCGATGACTGCCGCCGTCGAGGACTTCGTGCACGCCGGCTACGACCTGGACGCCGCCGCCATCCTGCTGTGCGAAAGCGACGGCACGCCGGAAGAGGTGGAAGAAGAAATTGGCCGCATGGCGCAGGTGCTGACAGCGGCAGGCGCTACCAAAATTGCAGTGAGCGAATCGGAGGCCGAACGCCTGAAGTTCTGGAGCGGGCGCAAGAATGCCTTTCCCGCCTCAGGCCGCATCAGCCCCGATTACATGTGCATGGATTCGACCATCCCGCGCAAGCGGCTGGCCGACATCCTGCTATCGATTCAGGAGATGGAGCGCAAGTACGGCCTGCGCTGCTGCAACGTGTTCCATGCCGGCGACGGCAACCTGCACCCGCTGATCCTGTTCGACGCCAACGACCCGGACGAACTGCACCGCGCCGAGCTGTTCGGCGCCGACATCCTGGAAACCAGCGTGGCGATGGGGGGCACCATCACCGGCGAGCACGGCGTGGGGGTCGAAAAGCTCAACAGCATGTGCGTTCAGTTTTCTGGCGAGGAGAACGAGCAGATGTTCGGCGTCAAGCGTGCGTTCGATCCGCAGGCGCTGCTCAACCCCGGCAAGGTGATTCCCACGCTCAACCGCTGCGCCGAGTACGGCAAGTTGCTGGTGCGCAGCGGGCGGCTGCCTTTCCCTGAACTGGAACGGTTTTAATCGCACGCCATGCAATCGCTGCGCGGGCTGGCCTGGCTGTTAGTGCTGCAACTGGTTGGCGAAGTGCTGGCCCGCGCCTTCAGCCTGCCGCTGCCCGGCCCCGTGATCGGCATGCTGCTGCTGATGCCGGCGCTGGGTTGGCATGTGGTGCGCGAGCCGGTGACCGAGGTGGCGCGCTTTCTGCTGGCGCACCTGTCGTTGCTGTTCGTGCCGGTGGGCGTGGGCGTCATCACGCACCTGGATGTGCTGCGGCAACACGGCGTGGGGCTGCTGGCGGTGATCGCCGTCTCCACTTGGATCGGGCTGGCCGTGAGTGCGCTCACTCTGCGCGCGCTGATGCGCTCACGCCCGCACGAGGCGGAGGCGCCCGATGCCTGATTTCGTGCAGCTGTGGGTTTATCTGTCGTCGGCGCCGCTGTTCGGGCTGACAGCCACGCTGGTCGTCTACTTGCTGGCGCAGCGCTTTTACGCCGCCATGGACCAGGCGCCGTGGGCCAACCCGGTGCTGTGGTCGGTGCTGACGCTGGGCGCGGGGCTGTTGGCCACCGGCGTGCCGTACCCGAGCTACTTCGCCGGCGCGCAGTTCATCCACTTTTTGCTCGGGCCGGCGGTGGTGGCGCTGGGCTTTCCGCTGTGGGAGCGGCGCGCGCAACTGCGGCGGGATTTGGGGCTTTTCGTGGCCGCAGCACTTGCTGGTGGCGCGGCAGCAGCTATCAGTGCTGTAGCACTCGGCTGGGCGTTCGGCCTGCCCGACGACGTGCTGCGCTCGCTGGCGCCGAAGTCGGTGACGGCGCCGGTCGCCATGGGCGTGGCCGACAAGATCGGCGGCGTGCCGGCGCTGGCGGCGGTGTTCGCGGTGCTCACGGGCCTGATCGGCGCGCTGTCAGGCAAGGCCCTGTTTGCGCTGCTGGGCGTGGGCACCGACCGCGTCGGCTGGATGGCGCGCGGCTTCGCCATGGGCACGGCCGCGCACGGCATTGGCGCCGCGCGTTCGCTGCAAGTCAACGCCGACGCTGGCGCCTACGCCGGGCTGGCCTTGGGCCTGCAGGTGCTGCTGGCGTCGGTGCTGATGCCGCTGGTGGCGCGCTGGTTTTGAGGCCTTTTGCCCAACGCCAGATTCACGCAGCGCGCGTCTCGGTGCCGACCCAATCCGCAAACTCAGGCAAGGCCTGCGCAACCGGCAACGCGACGATGGCTGGCAGTTCATACGGATGGCTTGCACGCAGCGCGGCTTCGAGCGCCGGATAGCGCTCGGCCGTGGTCTTGAACAGCACGCGGAATTCACCCTCCGCCTGCACTGCGCCCTGCCACCAGTACACGCTGTCGATGGCGCTGATCTGCGCGCAGGCGGCCAAGCGCTGCTCGACCATGGCGCGGGCCAGTGCGTCGGCGTCGGCGCGCGTGGCGACGGTGGTCAGCACCAGCAGCAGGTTTTGAGTCAAATCGGCCTCTGGCGCTTGTCCATCAAGCGCTGACAGCTACTTTTTCAGGAGCATTCACGCCGATGCGATCCAGCGCCGCCGCCAGGTGACCCACGCTGCGATCCACGTCCGCCCACTTGTCGAGCCCGAACAGGCCGATGCGGAAGGTGCGGAAATCGGCGGGCTCGTCGCACATCAGCGGCACGCCGCTGGCCGTCTGCAAGCCTTCGGCGATGAATTTCTTGGCGCTCTTGATCTCCGGGTCGGTGGTGTAGCTGACCACCACGCCCGGCGCCTTGAAGCCTTCGGCCGCCACGCTGGGCAGGCCCCGCGATTCAAACAGCGCGCGCACCTTGCGGCCCAGCTCGATCTGCTGCTCGCGCACGGTGGCAAAGCCGCGCTCGCGCGTCTCGGCCATGGTGTCGCGCAATTTCAGCAGCGCCATGGTGGGCATGGTGGCGTGGTAGGCGTGGCTGCCGGTTTCGTAGGCCTGCATGATCTGGTGCCACTTTTTCAAATCGCACGCGTAGCTGGTGCTGGTAGTGCCTTCCATGGTTTTCAGCGCCCGATCCGACAGGCACACCATGGCGCAGGCGGGCGAGCTGCTCCAGCCCTTTTGCGGTGCGCTGACCAGCACGTCGACACCCACCGCCTTCATGTCGACCCACATCGCGCCCGAGGCGATGCAGTCCAGCACGAACAGGCCGCCCACCGCGTGCACGGCGTCGGCGAGCTTCTTCATGTAGTCGCCCGGCAGCATCATGCCGCTGGCGGTTTCGACGTGCGGGGCGAACACCACCGCCGGCTTGACCTGCGCAATGGTGGCCACGACTTCGTCGATGGGCGCCGGCGCCCACGGCGCCTGCGCACCGCTGCCGGTGCGGCGCGCCTTCAGCACGGTGATGTTCTCGGGCGCGGTGATCTTGCCCGTCTCCAGAATCTGGCTCCAGCGAAAGCTGAAGAAGCCGTTGCGGATGATGACCACGCGCTGGTCGTTGGCAAACTGCCGCGCCACCGCTTCCATGCCGAAGGTGCCGCTGCCGGGCACCAGCACGGCAGCGTCGGCGTGGTACACCTCTTTCAGCATCGCCGAGATGTCTTTCATCACGCCCTGGAACTTCTTCGACATGTGGTTCAGCGCGCGGTCGGTGTAGACCACCGAGAATTCAAGCAAACCGTCGGGGTCGATGTTCGGCAGCAGTCCGGGCATGGGGTTCTCCTGAAAATGGGCGCGGCCGACAACGCGCCGACCTGAAGCAATTCACTTTACACGCAAGCTACCGCACTGTCTCGCTCATGGAAATGTCCGCTTTGGTCCTCGCCTTCAGCAAGAGCTTTCTGCTCGCGCTGGCGGCCGTGCTGCCCATCCTCAACCCGCCGGCCTCCGCGCCGGTGTTCGTCAACCTGACGCGCGAGCTTGACCCCGCCCGCCGCCGCGCGCTGGCCACGCGCATCGGCCGCAACGTGGTGCTGATGCTGGGCAGCGCCATGGTGATCGGCACCTATGTGCTGGACTTTTTTGGCGTCTCGATCCCCATCGTGCGCGTGGCCGGCGGCCTGATCGTCGCCTTCACGGCGTGGAACATGCTGTACGCCCAGCAGGCGACCAGCGCCGACAAGGCGGAAATGGCGCAGTCGCTGGTGGACGACGACCACGTGCGCATCCAGGCCTTTTACCCGATGACTTTTCCGTTGACCTGCGGGCCGGGTTCGATCTCGGCCGCCATCACGGTGGGCGCGGCGCTGCACAGTCGGCAGTGGCCGGTCACCGCCGCCAACTTCGCCGGCGGACTGGCCGCGATGGTGGTGATCGGGCTGCTGGTGCTGCTGACCTACCGCTACGCCGGACGCATTCTGCGGCCGCTGGGCGAGGTGGGGTTGGTGGTGTTTCTGCGCCTGTCGGCTTTTATCCTGCTGTGCGTGGGCGTGCAGATTTTCTGGGATGGGGCGAGCGAGTTGCTGCGCGGATTGAACGCGCGCTGACCGCGAGGCGTACGGCAATTGCCCCCTCCCCCGCTGGGGGAGAGCTGGGGTGGGGGCTACCCCGCGGCCGGTAGAAACGGGGCGGCCCTCATCCCAACCTTCCCCCAGCGGGGGAAGGGGTTCATCCAGCCGTTTCAAAGGTTTCTGGCCTCTAGCGCTCGTCAGGCAAGCGCGAGCAGCTCTGATTAATGTAGCGATTTGCACGTGCGAGCACTCAATCCAGCGTCATCAAGCTCGCATTGCCGCCCGCCGCCGCGGTGTTGACGCTGGTGCTGCGCTCGGTCAGCAGCGGCGCCAGCGGCACGTGGGTGGCGCCGGGCGGCTGCACCGTCAGCCCGATGATGGGGCCGGCTCGCGCAGCCAGCACGCGCTGCACGGCCAGCGCATCCATGGCGTCGCCATGCAGCAGCACGGCGTCGAAATCGGCGCCCGGCGCGCGCCAGTCCGGCGTGATGGCGATGTGGGCCAGCAAATCGACCGGCAGGCGCGCCCAGTCGTACTGGGCGTCGGCCGGCCACACAGCCTCTGCACCCACGGCCAGTACCGCCGCCAGTTGCAACAGCCGGTCTTCGCTGCGCGCGGCCAGTGTCGCGTCAAGTCTCAAGTGTCGGATGGCCGTGCCGTCATCGGCGCCCGTGGCAAGGCGCTGATCGCCGCCCATACTGTACGTATGGGCCAGATC
>JAEZWW010000090.1 GCA_023442945.1 Pseudomonadota bacterium
CGCCGGGGCGACACGGCCAGCGTGCGCGCGCTGCTGGCCGCCGGGGCCGACACGGCGCGCACCGACGGCGCCGGCCACACCGCGGCCGACCAGGCGCGCGGCGCGGGCCATGAAGCGCTGGCCGAGCTGATCGAACGGCGCCGCAGCCGGGGCGACAGCGCCGCTCCGGCCGGTGATTCGCCGGTAAGATAAACGCCGGTTACTATTTTTTTAATAGCTGGCTGCGCAGATGGCTGTAGGGCCAGCCACCCATTTCTTATAAATTTCGGAGACAAGACCATGAACGCCCCCACCACCGATTCCCGCATCTCCTTCGGCCTGGGTGGCCGCGTGGTGGTCGTCACCGGCGCCGCGCAAGGCATTGGCGAAGCCTGTGCACGCCGCTTCGCGCAGGAAGGCGCGCAGGTCGTGCTCTGCGACGTGGCCGACGCGCCCGGCCAGGCACTGGCGGCCGAGCTGAACGCCACCTACCTGCACTGCGACGTGGGCGACAAGGCGCAGGTCGACGCGCTGGTCGCCCAGGTGATGGCCGCGCACGGCCGCATCGACGTGCTGGTCAACAACGCCGGTATCTTCCGCGCGGCCGATTTTCTGGACGTGACCGAAGCCGATTTCGACGCCGTGCTGCGCGTCAACCTGAAGGGCTCCTTCCTGATGGGCCAGGCTGTGGCACGCGAGATGGCCAAGGCCGGGCGCGGCAGCATCGTCAACATGAGCAGCGTGAACAGCGTGCTGGCCATTCCCAACATCGCCAGCTACAACGTCACCAAGGGCGGCATCAACCAGCTGACGCGCGCCATGGCGCTGGCGCTGGCCGACCGCGGCGTGCGCGTCAACGCCGTCGGCCCCGGCACCATCGCGACCGAGCTGGCCGCCAAGGCCGTGCTGACCAGCGACGAGGCCAAGCACAAGATCATGATGCGCACGCCGCTCAAGCGCCTGGGCGAGCCGAGCGAGATCGCCGACGTGGTGGCCTTTCTGGCCAGCGACGCCAGCAGCTACATCACCGGCGAGATCATCATGGTCGACGGCGGGCGCCTGGCGCTGAATTACACCGTGCCGGTGTAAGTGCACACCTGTTGGACGGTCATTCGGACCCGGCCTGACGCCGAGTGGCCGGCCAGGGACGCCGCCCCTTGTAGGAAAAATCCTCTATTCCTATCCTCACCCCCTGTTTAAGGGGGCTTGTGCCGAGATGTTTCGCCCTAAATTCGGAACCAGGCCGCACCCATTGCCGTACCCGGCGGCGCCGTCTTCCGACCGTTTTCCTCCTTTCCCGCCGCCCGCGCACGCTTCACGCGCCTTGGTTTTTCGTCCGCCATGCTGATCGCCCACATCACCGACCCCCATCTGGGCCTGGACACCCGGTTTCTGCCTAACCATCCCGGCCCGGAGGAGGCGTTGCGCCGCGCGCTGGCCCACGTGCAATCGATGGACCCGGCGCCCGAGGTCCTGCTGCTCACGGGCGATTTGACCGACAGCGGCGCCGTGGCGGACTACGAAACCCTCAACTGCTTGCTGGACGAAACGGTGCGTGCGCCGGGGGGCACGGGCTTGCGCGTGCTGGCCGTGCTGGGCAACCACGACGACCGCAGCGCCGCGCGCCAGGTGGTGGGCGACTTGCTCGGCCCCGCGGCCGAGGCGCCGGAAGGCCTGACCTGCCAGCACACCGTCCACGGCAACCTGCATTTCATCGGCCTGGACACGGTGGTGCCCGGCCATTCGCATGGCGAGCTGGACGACCGCCAGCTCGACTGGTTGCGCGATCGGCTCGCGGCCAGCGCGGGCGCGCCGGTCGTGATCTTCCTGCACCACCCGCCGCTGGTGTCGGGCATGGCGGCAATGGATGCGTGCGGCTTGCTGCGCGGCCGCGAACGGCTGGGCACGCTGGTGCGCGCGCACGGCAACGTGCAGGTGATCGTGGCCGGCCATCTGCACCGTCCCGTGGTCGGCACGCTGGGCGGCGCGCCGGTGGTGGTGGAACCGTCCAGCTCGCACCAGCTGGAGCTGGACCTGCGCCCGCGCGCGCCGCTGGCCGTGCGGCTGGAGCCACCCAAGGTCGGCCTGTACCGCTGGACGCCCGAAGACGGCCTGGCCTGCCACTTCAGCCACGTGCACGCCTACCCCGGGCCGTTCGTCATCTGACACTCCGCAGCGGGCCGGGCGCGGCGCGTCCGCCGCCCAGGCGCCTTCCCGCCGGCGCCGCCGCGACAACGGCTTTTCACGCGGTGTCAGCGTCTGCCAGGGTTGCGCGGTGCCGCAGCCACCCCCCCTTTTCGCTACGCTTTCAATAGCTTCCCGCGCAGATTCATCCAGCGCCAGGACCCGATTTGCCCCACAATGGCCGCAGCACCTTCCAAAGGAGAAGCCGCCCATGTCCCTGGCCCACCTGCTGCTGCGCCAGGCGCGCCAGCGCCCCGACTCGCCCGCCATCCTGAGCGGCGACGCCCTGCACGCCACGCACGGCGAATGGGCCGCGCGCAGCGCCGGTCTGGCCCAGCGCCTGCTGTCCGCCGGGCTGCAGCCGGGCGACCGCGTGCTGCTGTTCGCGCGCAACCACCCGCGCTATCTGGAAGTGCTGTGGGGGCTCTGGTGGGCCGGCCTGGTCGCGGTGCCGGTCAACGCCAAGCTGCACCCGCGCGAGGTCGAATGGATCGTCGCCAATTGCGGTGCGCGCTGGGCCTTTGTCACCGCCGACGTCGCGCCCGGGCCGCTGGCCGGGCTGGAACGCCAGATCGATCTGGAGGGCGCCGAGGCCAGCGCCCTGCTCGCCCCCGCGTCCGACCCGCTGGCCGTGCCGGTGACCGAGCGCAGCCTGGGCGACACCGCCTGGCTGTTCTACACCAGCGGCACCACCGGTCGCCCCAAGGGCGTGATGCTGACGCACCGCAACCTGATGACCATGGGCACGGGCTACTTCGTCGATGTGGACCCGGTGGCGCGCGGCGACGTGATTGCCTACGCCGCGCCCATCTCGCACGGCGCCGGCATCTACGCCATCCCGCACCTGATGGCCGGCGCGCGCCATGTGGTGCCAGCCTCGGGCGGCGTCGATGCGGCCGAGCTGGTCGCACTGGGCCGTGCCATCGGTCCGCTGTCGCTGTTCGCCGCGCCGACCATCGTGGGGCGGCTGGTGGACCACGCGGTGGCGCACGGCCTGTCATCAGACGACTGCGCGCAGTCCTTCAAGACCATCGTCTACGGCGGCGCGCCCATGTACGTGGCCGACATCCAGCGCGCCCTGCAGGTCATGGGCCCGCGCTTCGTGCAGATCTACGGCCAGGGCGAAACGCCGATGACCGGCACCGTGCTGACGCGCGCCGATCTGGCCGACAGCGCGCACCCGCGCTACGCCCAGCGCATCGCGAGCGTCGGCGTGGCGCAAACGCCGGTGCGCGTGCGCGTGACGGACCGGCACGGCGTGGACGTGCCGCTGGGGGACGTGGGCGAAGTGCTGATCCAGGGCGACAGCGTCATGGCCGGGTACTGGGCCAACCCCGACGCCACCGCCGCCGCCATCCAGAACGGCTGGCTGTTCACCGGCGACATGGGCAGCCTGGACGCCGACGGCTACCTGACGCTGAAGGACCGCAGCAAGGACCTGATCATCAGCGGCGGCAGCAACATCTACCCGCGCGAAGTGGAAGAAGCCCTGCTGACCGCCGAGGGCGTGGCCGAAGTCGCCGTGGTCGGCGAGTCCGACGCGCAGTGGGGCGAGAACGTCGTCGCCTTCGTCGTCGCTCAAGACGGCGCGGCCCTCACCGACGCCACACTGGATGCGCACTGCCTGGCCCACATCGCCCGTTTCAAGCGCCCCAAGCGCTACATCTTCGTGAGCAGCCTGCCCAAGAACAACTACGGCAAGGTGCTGAAAACCGAGTTGCGGGAGCGACTGACCGGCGCCTGAAGGCGTGCCATCATCCCGCCTTTCCTGCCCTTCTTTTTGAAAGATCCGCATGTCAGCACCCACCGAGAACCACCTGGACCCATGGCTGGCCGAAGAAAAAGCCGTGCGCGAACGCCTGGACCACGGCGCCGGGCCGGGCGTGGCGACGCGCGAGCAGATCGCCGGCCTGACCGGCCTGCAGATGATGCAGGCCATGCTGGCGGGCGAGCTGCCTTACGCCGCGATCGCCAAGACGCTGGACTTCATGCTGATCGAGGTCGGGCCTGGCCGCGCGGTGTTCCAGG
Organism: Pseudomonadota bacterium; assembly: GCA_023442945.1. Classification (GTDB taxonomy): domain Bacteria; phylum Pseudomonadota; class Gammaproteobacteria; order Burkholderiales; family Burkholderiaceae_C; genus Ottowia. The sequence goes on from JAEZWW010000090.1 coordinate 4,192, forward strand.
GCACGCCGGGGCCGCAGTTGCTGAACCCCATGGGCTCGGTGCATGGCGGGTGGTTCGCCACGCTGCTGGATTCGGCCCTGGGCTGCGCCGTGCACACCACCATGCCGCCGGGGCGCGGCTACACCACGGCGGAGCTGGGCGTGAACATGGTGCGCGCCATCTCGACCAAGGTGCCGCGCGTGCGCGCCATCGGCCAGGTCATCCACGCCGGGCGCCAGCTGGCCACGGCCGAAGCGCGCCTGGTCGGGCCGGACGGTACGCTGTACGCGCACGCCACGACGACCTGCCTGGTGTTTGAACTGCCGACGGGCTGAGTGCCGGGTCATGATTGGCGTGGTTCGCGGTTGACGCCCTCAACCGGGCCAGGACGCGTGCGCGAAACCCCGTGCGACCGACGGCGGCAGGGCACCCTGTGGTGGCGTCAGCGCATCCGCCCGTCACCGCGCGGGAGCGATGGAATACTCTTATTTTTATAGCTGCCCGCGCAGGTGGTTGTAGGGGTACTGGCCTAATTGGCAAAAAAAATAGCTGCCAGGCGCTTGGCGGCGGTCACCTGGGCGATCCCGGTTGGTCGACCGGCCACGATCGGCGCGCCAGCCTCAAAGCCCCTGCTCGACCATGTTGACCAGGCGCTGCGCCATGGCCTCGATGCGCGCGGGGTCGACGCGGCGCAGGGGCCCATCCAGCGCCAGCATGGCCATGCCGTGCACGGCCGACCAAGCCAGGAATTCGGCGCCGGGGCGGCGATCGGGGCTCAGCACGCCGGCCGCGACCAACCCGTCCAGCGCGTCGCACAGGATCTCGAACGGGTCGCGCCCGGCGTCGCCGCGGTAGTCGGCCCGGTCGGTGTTGTCCACGTCGTAGGGCTGCGCCGCGAAGGCCGCGCGGAACAGGCCCGATTCGGTCTGCGCAAAGCGCACGTAACCGGTGCCCACCGCCTTGAATGCGGTGCGCGCGCGCAGCGCGGCGTCGGTCACGTTGTGCGTGGCCTGCGCGATCTCGCGCTCGATGGCGCGCGCCAGCGCGCCCAGCGCGGCGCCGCGCACGGCGTCGAACAGCGCGTCGCGGTTGGCGAAATGGCGGTACGCCGCGTTGGGCACGACGCCGGCGCGGCGTGTGGCTTCGCGCAGGACCACCGCGGGCGGACCGCCCTCGCGCGCCAGCGCAATGCCGGCGTCCAGCAGCGCCCGCCGAAGGTCGCCGTGGCGGTAGCTGTCGCGGCGACCTGAAGCGGCGTTGTCGGCGGCAGCGGCGGCTGCGCGTGCTTTGACCATGCGTGGCTGAGGGTTAAATGTGGACAGCGTCCATTTTACGGCAGAATAAGTGGACGCCGTACACATATATCAGGAGACAGTGATGAATGACAGCCACTACATCGACGGTTTCGTCGTCCCCGTGCCGACCCAGCAGCGCGAAACCTACCGCCAGGTTGCCACCAACGCCGCGCGCGTCTTCCGCCAACACGGCGCCTTGTCGGTGGTCGAGTGCTGGGGCGACGACGTGCCCGAGGGCAAGCTGACGTCCTTCCCCCTGGCCGTGAAATGCCAGGCGGACGAGACGGTCGTGTTCTCGTGGATCGTCTGGCCCGACAAGCCCACGCGCGACCGCGGCATGGCCGCCGTGATGGCCGACCCTGACATCCCGAAACAGATGCCCTTCGATGGCAAGCGCATGATCTTTGGCGGGTTCACCGTCCTGGTGGACGCCTGAACCGGCCGCGTTTCACACCACCAAGGAGACCAGCATGGCCGCTCTGCAACGCATCCAACCCTGCCTGTGGTTCGACACCCAGGCCGAAGAAGCCGCCCGCTTTTACGTGGGCGTCTTCCCCAACGCCAAAATCCACGCCATCACGCACTACACCGAGGTCGGCATTGAACAGCATGGCCGGCCGGTAGGCTCGGTCATGACGGTGTCGTTCTCGCTCGACGGCCAGGCCATGCTGGGCTTGAACGGCGGGCCGATGTTCAAGTTCAACCCCGCCATCTCGCTGATGGTCAACTGCGACAACCAGGCCGAGATCGACCATTACTGGGCGCGCCTGGGTGAAGGCGGCGACCCCGCCGCCCAACAATGCGGCTGGCTGGCCGACCGCTACGGCGTGTCCTGGCAGATCACGCCGCGCGATTGGGAGGCGATGTACACCTCGGCCAACCAGGCCGGCGCCCAGCGCGCGATGAAAGCCATGATGGGCATGAAAAAGCTCGACATCGCCGAGTTGCAGGCCGCTTTCAACGGCACCGCCTGAAGGCAAGGCCGATGACTGCCGCCCACACGACGGCCGACGTGGCAACCCCGGCGCTGACCGACTTGCTGGCGCGCTACGCCCGGGCGGTCGCCGGCAAGGACCTGGCCGCGTTCTGCGCGCTGTATGCGGAGGACGTCGTGGTGTTTGACCCCTTCGACAGCTGGACGCTTTCAGGCCTGGCCAATTGGCGCGCCGCCACCGCCGCCTGGTTCGCCGCCGTGGGTGACGCGCCAATGACCGTCACCCACCGCCAGGTCCAGGCGCATGGCCAGGGGGACGTGCTCGCAGGCCATGCCTGGGCGGCCTACACCTCGCCTGCGCACTGCGGCGCCATGCCCGTCTCGGTGGACAACCGCTGCACACTGATCGCGCGGCGGCATGCCACGGGCTGGCGCATCGTGCACGAGCACCATTCGCTGCCGCTCCGACTGGCGACCCTGCAGCCCCTGTTCGGCCCCGCCCCACCGCAAGAGGGACCCACATGAGCACCGCCACCCCATTTCTGATGTTCCAGGGCCAGGCCCAGGCGGCCATCGACCGGTACGTGGCCGTCCTGCCGAACACCCGAGTGTTGCAAATGACGCGCCACGACGGTGCCGACACGGCCGGAGGCTCGGTCAAGCTGGCGCGGGTGGCGATCTGCGGCAACACCTTCCTGTTCAGCGACAGCCTGCCGGTGCACGCGTTTTCTTTTACGCCCTCGTGCTCGGTCTTCATCGACTGCGATTCACGCGAGCAGCAGCAGCGCATCTTCGACGCCCTGGCCGACGGCGGCCAAGTGCGCATGCCTCTGGACGACTACGGCTTCAGCCAGTGCTTCGGCTGGACCGACGACCGCTTCGGTGTGTCATGGCAGATCAATCTCCCGGCCTGACCATCGCGCTTTCCCCTCCCCCGCAACCTCAGGAGTCTCTCCATGCAATTCGTTCCCTACCTCAATTTCGACGGCACCTGCGCCGAAGCCATGGCCTTCTACGCCAAGCTGTTTGGCGGCCAGATCGTGTACCAGGGCACCTTCAGTGAGATGCCCGCTGACCCGAAAATGCCGCCCCTGCCCGACGCCGCCAAGAGCCGCATCATGCACGCCCACCTGCAGGTCGGCGCTCAGGCCATCATGGCCTCGGACACCATGCCCGACGTGCCAGGCATCGACCTGGAAGCTTGCGGCGGTGGCTATAAAAAGCCGCAAGGCCTGTGGGTGTCGATCGGCGTCGTCAACTTTGCCGAAGGCCAGCGCGTATTCGACGGCCTGGCCCAAGGCGGCCAGGTCACGATGCCGTACGCCGCCACGTTCTGGTCACCGGGCTTTGGCATGGTGACCGACCGCTTCGGCACGCCTTGGATGGTCGACGTCGCGTCCGAGCCGCCGAAAGCCTGAATTCCTGTCACCGCAGAGCGCGAGCATGCCGACCATCACCGCGTTTGAGCGTTCGCCCGATCAAGGCCGCGGCTTGGCACGGGACATGCGCGTGCGCTGGGCACTGGAGGAGACGGGCCAGGCGTACGACGTGCGCCTGCTGACCTTTCCCGCTCTGAAACAGCCGACCCACCGCGCCCTCCAGCCTTTCGGCCAGATTCCAACGTACGAAGACGACGGTGTGATGCTGTTCGAGTCGGGCGCTATCGTGCTGTACATCGCTGAACACGCCCCGGCAACCGACCGCGCCTTGCTGCCCAGCGAGCCTGCTGCGCGCGCGCGTGCCCTCAGCTGGCTGTTCGCCGCCATCGCCACTGTCGAACCGCCCGTCGTCGAGTACACGATGGCCATGCTCTTTGAGCGCGAGCAGGTCTGGTTCAGCGCGCGGCAAGTGTTGCTGGCGGAGCGCGTGCACCAGCGGCTGAACGACCTGTCCGCCCATCTCGTCGAGAACGAATGGCTGGACGGGGCCTTCAGCGCCGGCGATCTGATGATGGTCACGGTGCTGCGACGGCTGCAGTCCAGCGGCCTGCTGGCGGAGCACCCCAAGGTGGCCGCCTACGTCGCGCGCGGCGAAGCGCGGCCCGCTTTCCAGCGCGCTCTGTCCGCGCAGCGGGCGGTGTTCCTCGCAGCGCCGCCATGAAGGTATTCGCGCACCGGGCCTTCTTCTGTCTTTAATCTTTCCACACCCCTTGGAGCCTTCTCATGAAACACAACCCCGTTGTCTGGTTTGAAATCTACGTCGCCGACATGGCGCGCGCCAAAGCGTTCTACGAAGCCGTTTTCAAGATCCAGCTGAACCCCTTGCCCACGCCCGCAGGCAATGCCAGCGCCAGCGGCATGCAAATGCTGGCCTTCCCCGCTGAAATGAACCTGGGCGGTGCCGGCGGCACCCTGGTCAAGATGGACGGTGTGTCGCCCGGTGGTGGCGGCACGCTGGTGTATTTCGGCAGCGAGGACTGCGCCATCGAACAAGGGCGCGTGGAACAAGCGGGCGGCAAAGTGCACCAGCCCAAGTTCTCGATAGGCCAGTTCGGCTTTTGTTCGCTGTTTGTCGATACCGAAGGCAACGTGGTCGGCCTGCATTCCATGAAGTGACCGGTCGCACAAGCAACACGCTGCGGCACCACCGAATCACCCACCATGACCCACACCGCCAGCTGCCATTGCGGCCAGACCGCATTCCAATTCGAGGGCGACATCACCGAAGCCCTGGCCTGCAATTGCTCGATCTGCCAACGGCGAGGTTCGCTGCTGTGGTTCGCCCCGCGCGGCACACTGAAACTGACCCAACCGTTGAACGACGCGACCTACCGCTTTCACAAGCACGAGATCGCCCACCACTTCTGCCCCACCTGCGGCATCCACACCTTTGGTGAAGGCAAGGCGCCCAACGGCACCGTCATGGCTGCGATCAATCTGCGCTGCGTGGAGGGGCTGGACTTGGCGGCCATTCCCGTCAAGCAGTTCGATGGTCGCGCCCTGAACTAGCGAACTCGCCACTGCACAGCCCCGCCATGGCCCTCACGCTGTACTACCACCCGCTGTCCTCGTACTGCCATAAGGCGCTGGTGGCCTTGTACGAGCTGGGCACGTCCTTCACGCCGCGGCTGATCGACCTCAGCCAGTCGGACGACCGCGCCGCGCTGGCGGCGGTCTGGCCGTTGGTGAAGTTCCCGGTGCTGCACGATAGCGCTCGCGACCAGAACGTGGCCGAGGCGTCCGTCATCGTGGAGTACCTCGACCTGCACTACCCGGGCAACGCGCCACTGCTGCCGCCGGACCGGGCGGAGGCGCTCACCGTGCGGCTGTGGGACCGCGTGTTCGACCTGCACGTGCAAACGCCCATGCAGGCCATCGTCGCCGACCGCCTGTTTGGCCAATCCGGTGACATGCAGCCGCAGCGCGACGCGCTGGAGCGGGCCTGGGCCCTTGTCGACCAGCAGTTGCGCCAAGGCGGCCCCTGGGTCTGTGGCGCAGCGTTCACGTTGGCCGACTGCGCCGCCGCGCCAGCGCTGTTCTACGCCAGCACGCTGCAGCCGATATCGGCGCGCTATCCGCACCTGCAGGCGTACTTCGACCGGCTGGTGACCCGGCCTTCGGTTGAACGCGTGCTGCGCGAAGCCCAACCCTACCTGCAGTTCTACCCCTTCTACGACCGGGTGCCGGCGCGCTTTCTGGCGCCTGGCGCACGCTCACCCGCTGTTTGACAGGACACCGCCATGACCATCCCCTCACCGATCCCCGACCATCCGCTCGACCTGGTGCTGACGCGCCAGATCGCCGCCACGCCGCACGCCTTGTTCCGCTGCTGGACCGAGCCCGAGCTGATCCGCCAATGGTTCGTGCCCAAGCCCTGGAGCGTGGCCCGCGCCGAAGTGGACCTGCGCCCCGGCGGCCAGAGCCTGATCGTCATGCAAGACCCGGACGGCAACGAGATGCCCAACCCCGGCGTCTACCTGGAAGTCGTGCCTGACCGCCGGCTGGTGTTCACCGACGCTTACACCGCCGGCTGGGTGCCATCGGAGCGGCCATTCATGACCGGCATCATCACGTTCGAGCCCGACGGCGACCACACGCGCTACACCGCACGCGTGCGCCACTGGACGGCCGAGGCCAAGGCCGAGCACGAAAAGATGGGCTTTGAGACCGGTTGGGGCATCTGCGCCGACCAGCTCGCGGCCCTGGCCAAGACGCTGTAACCCGCACGCAGCAGCCATGGACGGCATCCACCACCAACTGGCCATCCGCGCCCCGCGCGAGCGCGTCTATCAATTGATTGCCGAGCCGGCGCTGATCGGCCGCTGGTGGGGCGAACAAAGCGTCGCCGAAACACCGGAAGGCACGGTCCTGTCGCACCAGGCCGGCCCCTACGGCACCGTGCGCCTGCGCGTGCTGGAACTGACGCCGGGCGAACGCGTGGTGTGGGCCTGCATCGGCGAGTACCCACCGGACAACCCGGCGTCGGCCTGGGTGGGCACGGAGTTCGTCTTCACCCTCAGCGACGACGCGAACAGCGGCGCGGCGATGGTCGAACGCGCCGTCAGCGCCCAGCCCATCGGCACCCTGACCACGCTGGACTTCCGCCAGCCCGGCTACGACCTGAACGGGCGCTTTGCCGGCTTCAACAACCTGGCCTGGGCGCTGGTGCTGCAGGCGCTCAAGCAAGTGTGCGAAACCACCCCACCGGAGACCACTGCATGAAAGCCACCGACATCTTCGTCAACCTGCCCGTGAAGGATTTGAAGCGCAGCGTCGCCTTCTTCACCGCGCTGGGCGCCGAATTCAACCCGCAGTTCACCAACGAGAACGCGACCTGCATGGTGCTGAGCGAGCACATCCACGTCATGCTGCTGGTCGAGCCCTTCTTCAAGAGCTTCCTGACCAAACCCATGGCCGACGCGCACCAGGTGACCGAGGTGCTGACCTGCTTTGGTGTGCGCGACCGTGCCGAAGTCGATGCGCTGCTGCAGCGCGCACTGGCCGCCGGCGCCCAGGAGCCGCGCCCGGCGCAAGACCACGGCTGGATGGTTTCGCGCTGCTTTGAAGACCTGGACGGCCACGTCTGGGAAGTCATGCACGCCGACCCGTCGCAGATGCCGGCGGGCTGAGTCGGCTGAGTCGCGCGCTTTCTGACGCGCGGGCGAATGGGGCCGTCAGCCGCCGCGCTGGCGCCGCGCCTCGTACAGGCACACGCCGCTGGCCACCGACACGTTCAAGCTTTCCACCGCGCCCATCATCGGGATGCGCACCAGCGCGTCGCAGGTCTTGCGCGTCAGCTGGCGCATGCCGGGGCCTTCGGCGCCCAGCACCAGCGCGGTCGCACCTTTGTAGTCGGCCTGGTACAGCGTCTGGTCGGCGTCGCCGCTGGTGCCGATGACCCAGATGTTGCGTTCTTTCAACTCGTTCAGCGTGCGCGCCAGGTTGGTCACCATGAAGTACGGCACGGTCTCGGCGGCGCCGCTGGCGACCTTGGACACGGTGGCGTTGATGCCCGCCGCGTGGTCCTTGGGCGCGATCACGGCGTGCGCGCCCGCGCCATCGGCCACGCGCAGGCAGGCGCCCAGGTTGTGTGGGTCGGTCACGCCGTCCAGCACCAGCAGCAGCGGCGGCACGCCTTCGGCCTCCAAGTCTTCCAGCAGCTCGTCCAGGGTGCGCACGCCTTCCAGCGCCTGCACGCGCGCGACCACACCCTGGTGGCCGGCGCTGCCCGCCATCTTGGCCAGCCGAGCGGCGTCGGCTTCAATGACGCGCACGCCGGCTTCGGTCGCGCGGCTCAAGAACTGCTTCATGCGCGCGTCGCGCCGCGTCGGGTCGGCGTAGACCTCGATCACCGACGCGGGCGCGGTCTTGAGGCGCACCCCGACCGCGTGGAAACCGAACAGGACTTTGGGAGAAGACATGCCCGGCATTATCCGGGCGCCCGCTGCGGCGCCCGGGCAGCGGCGGAGTTTTGGAATGTTTTTGCGCCCTGGCCCCACAACCATCTGCGCGAGCAGCTATTATTTTTGTAGTATTTGACCATCACTTTCCATCTGCGCCAGCCTCCCAGAGCGCGCCCAGCACGCCCCGGTGGCCGCTGACGGCACGCGCCAGCGCCTAGACTCAAGCCCACCGCCCATGATCCGCCTGCCCACGCTGACGCCGCTTGAACACCTGGCCTTTGTCGCCGCCGGGCTGCTGACCTACGTGGTCGTCACGCGCATCCGCCGCCAGCGCCGCGCGCCTTACGCCGCGCTGGCCTGGGTGATGTCGATCGCCGCCTTCCCCTACCTCGGGCTGCCGCTTTTTCTGGTCTTCGGCACCCGCAAGGTGGTGCGCCCGCGCACTGAGGCCCAGCCCGCGCCGCAAGGCCCCTGGGCCGTGCTGGCGCCGCCCTGGGCCACGCGCCTGCTGGCCGCGCTGGGCGTGGCCGAAGCCCACCCACAGCAGGCCATCGCCTTCCAGGCCGACGGCGACGACGCCCTGCGCGCGCTGCAGGCGCTGATGCAATCGGCCGAGCGCACGCTGGACGTCTGCACCTACGTGCTGGGCGACGACAAGGTCGGCGCCGCCGTCGCCAGCGCGCTGTGTGAACGGGCCCGCGCCGGCGTGCGCGTGCGCCTGCTGGTGGATGCCATCGGCAGCCTGAAAAGCGCACGCAGCCACGACGCGCAGCTGCAAGCCGCCGGGGTGCAGACGCGCCTGTTCATGCCGCTGCGCCACAACCCACGCCGCAGCCGCACCAACTTGCGCAACCACCGCAAGCTGGTGGTGGCCGACGGCCTGCGCGTGTGGGGCGGCGGCCGCAACCTGGCCAACGACTACTTCATCGGCAGCGCCGGCCAGCCGCCCTGGCTGGACCTGAGCTTCACCGCCACCGGCACGCTGGCCGTGCAAGCGCACGCGCTGTTCGAAGGCGACTGGCGCCTGGCGCGCGGGCTGAACCGCGCGCAGCGCCTGGGCTACGCCGAGCGCGTGCACCTGTACGAACGCCAGGCGATCGAAGCGCAGGCCGACGCCGGCACGGCGACCGCCAACGCCCGCCCGCACCCCTGGACCAATGCCGAGCCGCGCCCGGCCGACCCGGCGCTGCCCGCCGTGCCGCTGGCCCAGTGGGTGCCCTCGGGCCCGGATTTTCATGACGACGTGCTGCACGCGCTGCTGGTGTCGGCGGCCTTCCACGCCACCGACCGCTTGCTGTTGTGCACGCCCTACTTCGTGCCCGACGACGGCCTGCTGGAGGCGCTGCTGCTGGCCGCGCGCCGCGGCGTGCGCGTGGTGCTGGCCGTGCCCGCCACGTCCAACCACGCCCTGCCCGACATCGCCCGCGGCCGCGCCCTGCGCGAGATGGTTGAAGCCGGCGCCGACGTCCGCCTGGTCCCCGCCATGCTGCACGCCAAGGCCGTGGTGGTCGACCAGGCGCTGGCGCTGTGCGGATCGGCCAACCTGGACAGCCGCAGCCTGTTTGTCAACTTTGAAGCGATGGCGGCTTTTTATGGTGCGTACGAGATCAATTGGCTGGCCGACTGGATCGACGGCGTTGCGCAGACCGGCACACCGGCCAGCGCGGCGCCGCCGTCCTGGTTGCGCGACATCGGCGAAGGCGTGATCGCCACCTTCGCCTTCCAGCTCTGACGGCGGCGTTGCGGGCTCAGCGCCCGTCGCCGTCGAAGTCGCCGGGGATGGCGCGTTCCACCCGGTGCCAGGCGCTGCGGCTGGCGGCCTTGGCTTCTTCCCAGGTCAGGCGCGAGCGGCCTTTCACGCGGTCCCAATCGGCTTGCAGCGCCGCTTCGGTGTCTTCCCACGTCCGGCCACGGGCGCTGCCGTAGCCGTCGTAGCCGAGGCGGTAGGCAGGCGCATAGTCGTCGTAGGTGTAGCCGCTGTGGTAGCCCGGCTCGCGCAGGTAGGCGTCGCGCCAATAGGCGTCTTCGGCCACCGGGTTGACGACCGAGGCCGCGCCCTTGCCGGCCGCCGCGCCGGCCAGACCACCCACGGCAGCGCCGACGGCCATGCCGACCGGGCCACCTACCGCGCCGACCATCGCGCCGGTGGCAGCGCCGGCCCCAGCGCCAGTGCCGGTCGCCAGGTTGTGGTCGGCCAGGTCGTCACCGGCTTTCGGGTTGACGACTTCGCCCGCGCCCTTTCCGGCCATCGCGCCGGTGACGGCGCCAACGGTGGCACCAATGGCCGCACCCACCGGGCCGCCGACGGCACCGACGGCCGCGCCCGCGAGGGCGCCTGCGCCGGCACCCGTGCCGGACGCCAGGCTGTGGTCCTGCAAATCGTCGCCCACTTCGGGGTTGACGACCTCACCCACGCCCTTGCCAGCCATGCCGCCGGCGGCCGCACCGATGACGGCACCGGCCAGCGTGCCGATGGGGCCGGCGACCGAGCCCGCCACCGCGCCGGCCACAGCGCCGCCACTGGCGCCGACACCGGTCGCGACTTTGTGCTCGGGCGGTTCGCCGCCTTCGGTCGGGTCCAGGTTTTCCGCGACGTCCTTGCCCGCCAGGCCGCCGGTCACGGCGCCGATGACGCCGCCCACCAGTGTGCCCAGCGGACCTGCCACCATGGTGCCGAGGGCAGCGCCAGCCGCTGCCCCACCGGCCGCGCCCACGCCGGTGCCGACGGGGTGCGCGCCGGCTTCGCCGGTGATGGGATCGGGGTTGGTATCGCGGGCGTTGGAATCGTTAGCCATACAAGTTCTCCGTGGGTTGGATCTGACAAATGGCTCACGGATGGATGTGGCGGTCCGGGATGGCTTTGCACACCCTCGGTGCCGCAAATCTCGCGAGCGGCAGTCAGTGTCTCGGGCGCTTGCAAGCGCTCGTGTCAGCGCGATCCGACACCGCTTGTCGTCCCGCGGATTTACTGCGCGCAGTATCGAAAGAAGGTCACACAACGTCGACCTCAAGCGCGTTCGACTTCGTCAGTGACGACCTTCTTGCTACGCTAAATATAGCTGCCTGCGCACATTCCATGCGGGCCACAAAGCCGAAATCCTTCAAGGAAGGATTTTTCAGCGCGCGCTGCGCTCGTCCGCGGCGATGCGTCCGGCCTCGACCGTAAGTCGGCGCTCACACAGCGCGGCGATGGCGCGGTCGTGTGTGACCATGATCAGCGTCGTGCCCTGTTCGCGGTTCAGCGCGAACATCAGCTCCATGATCTTTTCGCCGGTCGCAAAGTCCAGGCTGCCGGTGGGCTCGTCGGCCAGCAGCACGGCCGGGTGCACGACGAAGGCGCGTGCCAATGCGACGCGCTGTTGTTCGCCGCCCGACAGCACCTTGGGGTAGCGGTCCAAGCGCTCGGCCAGGCCGACGCGCGCCAGCATGTCGGTGGCGGCGGCGCGCGCGTCGCGGCGCCCGGCCAGCTCCAGCGGCAGCATCACGTTTTCCAGCGCCGTCAGGTTGCCCATCAGCTGGAAGGCCTGAAAGACAAAGCCGATCTTGCGCGCGCGCAGCGCGGCGCGCTGGTCTTCGCCTACGGCAAAAAGGTCTTCGCCGTCCAGCCGCACGGTGCCGCGCGTGGGCGTGTCCAGCCCGGCGATGATCGACAGCAGCGTGCTTTTGCCCGAGCCGGACGCACCGACGATGGCCACGGTTTCGCGCGCGGCCAGGGCGAAATCGATATCGCGCAGAATATCCAGCGTGCCGGTGGAGTCGGTGACCGACTTGAAAACATGCTCCACCGTGATGATCTGGGGATGAGGGCTGTTCGGCGTGGCGCCGGGCATGGGTTCCGTCATTGAAAGGCTGTTTTTTGTTCCGACGACACTTTATCCGCTCCACCCTGCTGGCCAGCGCACTGGCGCTGGGCGCAGCGCTGGGCCATGCCGCGGCCGCGCCCAAGATCCTGGTGGTGGGCGACTCGCTCAGCGCCGAATACGGTTTGGCGCGCGGCACCGGCTGGGTCGCGCTGCTGGAGAAAAAGCTGCAGGCCGAGAAGATCGCCGCGCCGGTGGTCAACGCCAGCATTTCAGGCGACACCACGGCGGGCGGCCGCGCGCGCCTGGCCAGCTTGCTGAAGGCGCACCAACCGGGCGTGGTGGTGATCGAGTTGGGCAGCAATGACGCGCTGCGCGGACTGTCGCTACCCATGACCGAAGCCAACCTGGTCGCCATGACCCAGGCCGCGCAAAAAGCCGGCGCCAAGGTGCTGCTGGTGGGCATGCAGATGCCGCCCAACTACGGCGCGGCCTACGGCAAGCAGTTCAGCGACCTGTTCGCTAAGGTGGCCAAGGCCGAAAATGCGGCGCTGGTGCCCTTCATGCTCAAGGGCGTGGCCGATGGCGCGGACCCGACAGCGCTGTTCCAGGCGGACCGCATCCACCCGACGGCGGCGGCGCACCCGACCATCCTGGCCAACATCTGGCCTGAATTGCAGAAGCTGCTGAAGTGAGCGTCCACGCCATCGCCGCGGAAGACGCGCTGGCGCGGCTGGCCAGCTTCAGCGCCGTGATCGACGCGCGCAGCGAAAGCGAATGGGCGCACGACCGCCTGCCCGGCGCCCTCAACTGGCCGAGCCTGCACGACGACGAGCGCGTGCGCGTTGGCACGCTGTACAAGCAGGTCAGCCCGTTCGAAGCGCAGAAGATCGGCGCCGCGCTGGTCGCGCGCAACATCGCCGCCCACATCGAACGCGAGGTGCTGGACAAACCCAAGAACTGGCAGCCGCTGCTGTACTGCTGGCGCGGCGGCAAGCGCAGCGGCTCGCTGGCGCTGATCCTGGGGCAGATCGGCTTCAAGGTGCATTTGATTGACGGCGGCTACAAGGCCTTTCGCCGCGCCATGCTGGCCGACCTGCCGGCACAGGTGGCGCGCCTGCAGTACCGCGTGGTCTGTGGGCCGACCGGCTCGGGCAAGACGCGCCTGCTGCACGCGCTGCGCGACGCCGGCGCGCAGGTGCTGGACCTGGAAGGGCTGGCCAGCCACCGCGCGTCGGTGCTGGGCCTGATTCCGGGCCAACCCCAGCCATCGCAAAAGCGCTTCGAGATGCTGGTGTGGGAAACGCTGCGCGGCTTCGACCCGGCGCAGCCGGTGTACGTGGAGGCCGAAAGCAAGAAGGTCGGCAACGTCACCCTGCCCGACGCGCTGATCGAGGCCATGCGCGCCAGCCCCTGCCTGCGCGTGGACTTGTCCGAAGACGAACGCGTGGCCCTGCTGCTGGAGGACTACCCCTTCTTCGTGCAAGACCCCGACTTCTTCTGCCGGCGCCTGGACACCCTGGTCGCCCTGCGCGGCCGCGCCGTGGTGGACGAATGGAAGGCGTTGGTGCACAGCGGCCAGACCGAAGCCGTGGTGCGCGACCTGCTGGCCCGGCATTACGACCCGGGCTACGCCACGTCCACGCGGCGCAATTTCGCCGCCTTTGACCAGGCGCTGCCGGTGGTGCTGGCCGACCGGTCTGCCGCCGCCCTGGCGCGCGCCAGCGCCGAGATCCTGGCCGCGCCGCCGCCGCCCAGCGCTCCCTCCCCCTGACCCAGCGCCGCGGTGCGAAAGGAAGCAGACGCATGTCCCCACTCGCCATCCGCCCCTGGGTTCCCGCCGCGCCCGAAGCGCATGTGCAAGCGCTGGCGCAACAAATGGCCGCGCTGGATGCGCCCGCGCTGGTCGCGCGCCTGGACGAACTGGTGGCCGACAACCACCGCATCCACGACCAGCAGGGCCTCAACCTCAACCCCGCCAGCAACGTGATGAACCCGGCCGCCGAGGCGTTGCTGGCGCGCGGCCTGGGCAGCCGCGCGTCGCTGGGCTACCCCGGCGACAAGTACGAAGTCGGGCTGGAAGCCATCGAGCAGATCGAGGTGATGGCGGCCCACCTGGCCGCGCAAGTCTTTGACGCGCGCTACGCCGAAGTGCGCGTGGCCTCGGGCGCGCTGTCCAACCTGTACGTCTTCATGGCCACCTGCCGCGCGGGCGACCGCATCATCGCGCCGCCGCCGGACGTGGGCGGGCACGTTACCCACCACCAGGCCGGCGCGGCGGGTTGGTTCGGCCTGCAGACCGTGGCCGCACCCATCGACCCGCAGCGCTACAGCATCGACGTGGACGCGCTGCGCAAGCTGGCGCACGAGGTCAAGCCGCGCCTGATCACCGCCGGCGGCAGCCTGAACCTGTTCGAGCACCCGGTGGCCGACCTGCGCGCCATCGCCGACGAGGTGGGCGCCTGGCTGATGTTTGACGCGGCGCACCTCTCCGGCATGTTCGCCGGCCAGGCGTGGCAGAACCCGCTGGCCGAAGGTGCCCACGCCATGACCATGAGCACCTACAAAAGCCTGGGCGGCCCCGCCGGCGGGCTGATCGTGACCAACGAGGCCGAGTTGGCCGAGCGCCTGGACGCCATCGCCTACCCGGGCCTCACCGCCAACTTCGACCCCGGCCGCGTGGCGGCGCTGGCGCGCGGGCTGATCGACTGGACCGTGCACGGCGCCGACTACGCGCGTGCCATGCAGGCCACGGCCCAGGCCTTGGCCCAAGCCCTGGCGGCGCTGGGTTTGCCCGTGTACGCGATGGACCGCGGTGCCACCACGTCGCACCAGTTGGCGTTGGAGGCCGCACGCTGGGGCGGCGGGCAGCGCGCGGCGCGGCAGATGGCCCAGTCTGGCCTGCTGGCCTGCGGCATCGGCCTGCCGATCGCGGCGGTGGAGGAGGATTTGAACGGCCTGCGCCTGGGTACGCCCGAGATCGTGCGCCTGGGCATGGGGCCGGCCGACATGCCGGCGCTGGCGGGGCTGATCGCCCGTGCGCTGGCGGGGGAAGCCGTGGCCGCTGAGGTAACCGCCTTCCGCAGCGGCTTCCGCGGCGTGCACTACGTTGTGGCCTGACGGGCACCTGCGCGTCGGCAAGCGCTCGCTTTCACCCGGAAAAACAAAAACGGGCGCACCGCGCCCGTTCAGGGGTTCATCCCAAGCGGATGAAGCGTGTGGGTTCAGGTGCGGTGCGCGACCTCAGTCGCCGTCTCCACCACCGCTGCCGCCATCACCGCCTTCGCCGCCGCCCTCGGCGCCTGTACCCTCGCCGGCTTCACCGGCTTCGTCAGGCCCCTGGCCTTCGCCGTCGGGGATCAGGCCCGCCTTGCGGTCGGCCTTGGCACGTGCCTTGTCTTCCTTTTTGCGCTTCTTTTCCAGCTCGCGCTGGCGCTTTTCGTAACCGTAGTTGGGGGTCGCCAATTCAGCAGTCTCCTTCAGATTCAATCCACTTTACCACCCGCACCGCCCTCGGCCGACGCGGCGGCCGCCGCGGGCGGCTCCTGCCAGCGCACGGCGCCGCGGTAGGCGTGCCAGGAGGCGTGACCCAGCAGCGGGCCGATCAGCACAAAGCCCGCGCCCCAGGTCGCCAGCGCCACCGCGATCAGCAGGGTGATCAGAAAGCCCCACCACAACAGGGTGATGGGGTTGGCGAACACCACGCGGATGCTGGTGATGGCGGCGCTGATGGCGTCGGTGTCGCGGTCCAGGATCATCGGGATCGACACCACCGCGGTCGAATACACCAGCAGCGCAAAAATGCCGCCCACGGCCAGGTAGACCAGCACGAATTCCAGGTTGTCGGGGTTGAAGATGGCCTGTAGCACGCCTGCGGTGGACGGCATGCCGGTGTTGAAGAACACCGCAAACACCACCAGCGACGCGCGGCCCCACAGCAGCTCCAGCACGATCAGCACCAGCACCAGCATGGCCATGCTGCGGATGTGCCGGTCCCAGCAGGTGAGCGAGGCGGCCAGGGTGGGCTTCTCGCCGGCCTCGCGCCGGCGGCTGACTTCATACAGCCCCATGGCCAGGAAGGGCCCGACCAGCAGGCAACCGGAGGCGATCGACATCACGTATTCGGGCTTGCTGCGGAACACCAGCGTCAGCACCACGGCCATCAGCCAGAAGCACACGCCGTAGAACAGGCCGATGCCCGGCGCGGCCATGAAGTCGCCCCAGCCCTTGCGCAGCCAGCGCAGTGGATCGGCCAGGCCCAGCGGCACCATCACCGCCTGCGGCACGGTGGACGGCGGGGGCACGTACGGGCGGTAGTCCGTGGCGGCAGGCGCCGGCAGGGGGGCGGCGGGCGGGGAATCCTGTAGGCGGTCGTTCATGCGGACGGAGGAAGCAAAAAGAAGTCACGGCCAGCATAAGCCAGCGCGCCGCGGCGTGGCAAGCCGCGTCAACCCGGTGGCGGCGGCTCGTGCCACATGCGCTGCCACACCGCGCGCCAGGCGGCGCCGATGCCTTCGCGCGTGAACACGGCGCCCTCGCCGGCCGGCGCGAGCGTGGGCGCGATGGCCTGCCAGCCTTCGCCCTGACGCCGCGCGATGGCAAAGTTGAAGCTGTAGGCCGGCTCCAGGCCCATGCGCAGGTCGCTCAGCACCAGGGTGCCGGCCTGCACGCGGGTGCGCATGAAACCGCCGTTGAACCAGCTCAGCCTCTGCACCGCCGGCACCTGCGCCGCCGAACGCAGCGCGGCGTGATCGGACGGGTGGGCCGCAAAGCGCATCGGCCCGCGGTCGGCCACCACCGAACGGTCGCCGATCAGGTAGCCCTCCGGCGTCATCACCACCACACGGTACAGCAGCGTGTTGAACGGGGTGGCGACCGAAAAGCGCGGCGCGTCGGCCAGCCCCAGCGGTGCCAGGCCCGCGCCGGCCGCACGATCGACCATGCCCTTGGCCAGCACCGACCAGGCGAGATAGGCCGTGGAGAGCAACAGCCCGGCCACCAGCGCATGCTGCGCCAGCGCCCGATCGCGCGCCATCCAGGCCACGACGCAGGCCGCCAGCAGCCATGCGGTGTAGAGCGGATCGATGATGAACACGGTCGACCACCAGGTCGGCGCCACCGGCAGCGGCCAGAACAGTTGCGTGCCGTACGACGTGAAGGCATCCAGCAGCGGGTGCGTGAGCAGCGCCGCCAGGATGGCCCAGACCCAGCGCCGCGGCGCCTGCGCCACGCGCCCGCCGCGCTGCCTGAACAGCCACCAGATGAACCACGCCACGATGGGCAGCACGAACAGCGAGTGCGAAATGC
>JAEZWW010000117.1 GCA_023442945.1 Pseudomonadota bacterium
CCGCCACGCCCTGCGGCGTGTGCGCCGCCTGCACCGAGATCGATGCCGGCCGCTTTGTCGACTACACCGAGCTGGATGCCGCGAGCAACCGCGGCGTGGACGAGGTGCAGCAACTGCTCGAGCAGGCCGTCTACAAGCCCGTGCAGGGCCGCTTCAAGGTCTTCATGATCGACGAAGTGCACATGCTCTCCAACACGGCGTTCAACGCCATGCTGAAGACGCTGGAAGAGCCGCCCGAATACCTGAAGTTCGTGCTCGCCACCACCGATCCGCAGAAGGTGCCGGTCACCGTGCTCAGCCGCTGCCTGCAGTTCAACCTGCGGCCGATGGCGCCCGAGACGGTGCTGGAGCACCTCACCCACGTGCTGGCTGCTGAAAACGTCCCGGCCGAGCCGCAAGCCCTGCGCCTGCTGGCGCGCGCGGCACGTGGCTCGATGCGCGACGCGCTCAGCCTGACCGACCAGGCCATCGCCTTTGGCTCGGGCCAGCTGCAGGAAGCCGGCGTGCGGCAGATGCTGGGCTCGGTCGACCGCACCGTGGTCTTCCGCCTGATCGAGGCGCTGGCCCAGGGCGACGGCAAAACGGTGGTCGATCTGGCCAACCAGCTGCGCGCGACCGGCCTATCGGCCGCCACCACGCTGGAAGACATGGCCAGCGTGCTGCAGCGCATGGCCGTCCAGCAGGCCGTGCCCGACATGGCCGTGGACGCCGCCGACCCCGACGCGCAGGAAACCGCCCGCCTGGCCGCGCTGATGCCGGCCGACGAGACGCAGCTGCTGTACAGCCTGTGCATCCACGGCCGGGCCGAGCTGGGCCTGGCGCCCGACGAATACGCCGGGCTGACCATGGTCCTGCTGCGGCTGCTGCCCTTCAAGGCCGGTACGGGCCAGGCTGCCGCGGCGGAAAAAAAAAGCCTGAAATCGGCTGAGGCGCCTGCCCAGTCGGTGGCCGTGCCCGTCGCCGCGCCAGCGGTGCTAGCCCCGGCCGCTGCCGAACCACAGGCCGACGCGCCGTTGGCGCCCGTCCCAGCGCCGGCCGCACCGGCGCCCGAAGCGGCGTCTGAGGCGGCGCCAGCGCCCGAACCTTCCGCCCAGACGCCAGCCCCGTCAGGGTCGCCAGCGGCGGTGGTCGCACCCGCGGCGGATGTCTCCCCGGCTACAGCTGCAGTGCCTGCGGTTGCCGCACCAGGCCCCGCGCCCGTCGCGCCGCCCACCGCCGTTGATCCACCACCCCCGGCCTTGGACCCCGGCACGCCACCGGCGGCCGCGGCCGACGCCGACGTCCCGCCCGGTGCCGACGACGACATGGGCGACGCCGCCTTCGCGCCGATCGACGCCGAAGATGCCCCCGCCCCGTGGGCCGACGACTGGGGCGCCGATGATGCAGACCAGGGCGCGCCCAGTGCCGTGAACGCTGCACCTGCGCCGCGCGGCGTGGGCTCGCCCCTGCGTCCGCTGCCGGTGCGGGGGCAGGGCGCCGATCGGGACGGTGTTTTTGAGGAAAATAGGGCGCCAGCCCTACAACCATCTGCGCAAGCAGCTACTGAATCCATAGCGATCAAGGTGCGCGAAAGCGGCGCCGACCGCGCCCCCGCGCGCGCCGCACCGGCGCCCGAGCCCGCGCCGGTCGCCGGCGACGCGCTGGGCGACTTCTGGCACGCGCTGGTGCAGGATTTGATCGCGCGCGAAAAGGTCACGGCTCTGGTGCGCGAATTGGCGCTGCAGGCCCAGCTGACCGAGCGCCAGGCGGACCAGTGGACGCTGCGGGTCGAGACCGAAACCCTGCGCCAACCCGGCGCGCGCGACCGCCTGCAGAACGCCCTGGCCGACGCCGGACACGGCGTGCGCCTGAACGTCGAGCTGGGCCGCGTCGCCGACAGCCCGGCGCGCCGCAACAGCTACGCCGCCGCGCAGCGCATGAAGGCGGCCGAGGCGCTGGTGATGGCCGATCCCTTCGTGCAGGAGATGATGCGCGAGTTTGGGGCGAAAATCGTCCCTGGCAGCATCAAACCGCTGTGACGACGCACACGCCGTCCGCCGCCACGGGCCCCGCCCGTCCATCGGGGACGCGCATGGCCCGCCTGACGGCGCGCGGTGCACGGATTTCGAACACAACAGGTGGCGCGGCGCGCCGCCGTCCATGGATCTGAAAAAGGAAATCAAACGATGTTCAACAAAGGACAACTCGCTGGCCTGATGAAGCAGGCGCAAGCCATGCAGGACAACATGAAGAAGGCGCAGGACGAGCTGGCGCAGATGGAAGTCGAGGGCGAATCCGGCGCCGGCATGGTCAAGGTGCTGATGACGGGCAAGCACGACGTCAAGCGCGTCACCATCGACCCAAGCCTGCTGGCCGACGACAAGGACATGCTGGAAGACCTGGTCGCCGCCGCCTTCAACGCCGCCGTGCGCAAGGCCGAAGAAGTGTCGGCCGAGAAGATGGGCAAGCTGATGCCGGCGGGCATGCCGGGCATGCCGCCGGGCATGAAATTCCCGTTTTAAACAAAGGTCATCCCCCTGAGGCGCTGACGCGCCTTCCCCCTTCTCTCTTCGGGAAGGGGAACAACGCCAGTGCCCGGCGCGGGTTCGGGCACGGCGTTGGCTGGAACGCGTTGCGCCATGGCCGGCCTGCGGCAGGGCAAAGGACCGTGTTGTGCTGCCGGCCGGCTCCCCGCGTTTTGACTGCCTGTCTGATTTGCTATGAGTGACACCCACAGTCTCGACACCCTGGTGCAGGCGCTGCGGCGGCTGCCGGGGGTCGGCGTGCGTTCGGCGCAGCGCATGGCGTTCCATTTGCTGCAGCACGACCGCGAGGGCGCTGCGTTGCTGGCGCGGTCGCTGCAGGACGCGGTGAGCCAGGTGCGGCATTGCGCGCTGTGCCACACCTTCACCGAGGGCGAGGTGTGCAGCACCTGCCAGGACCCGCGGCGCGACGCCAGCAAGCTGGCGGTGGTGGAAACGCCGGCCGACCAGGCGGCGCTGGAGCGCACGGGCGCCTTCAAGGGACGGTATTTCGTGCTGATGGGCAAGCTCAGCCCGCTGGACGGGGTGGGGCCACGCGACATCGGCCTGCACAAGCTGATCGAGCGCGCCAGCGACGGCACGGTGCAGGAGGTGATCCTGGCCACCAACTTCACCGCCGAGGGCGAGACGACGGCCCACGTCATCGCGCAGGCGCTTAAAAACCGCGGCCTGACCGTGACCCGCCTGGCGCGCGGCGTGCCGGCGGGCAGCGAGCTGGAATACGTCGATCTGGGCACCATCGCCCACGCCTTGGTCGACCGGCGCTGAGGGCGTGGCATTCGGGCGAGCGTGTCCGGCGTTTCGGTGTGCGATTCGCTATATTTTATATAGCTGGTTGCGCAGATGGCTCTAGGGCTGAAGCCGGAAATCCTTTGAAATAGCTGCTGCCGGGCGACCTGGCAGCTTCAGTGCGCCGACATCTCTGCCCGCCGACGGCCGTGCCATCTGTCCCCGAAGCGCAGCTGCCCCGCGCCAACCGCCGCTTGCCCGTGTCTCGGCCGCGCCCGGAGCCGGACAAGCTGTGGTGTCGGGCCAACGCCTGGCCCTGGCGTACAGACAAACCCGATTGGGACACGCCCGGATGCCGCTGGGCGAAGCATCCGCTAACGTTGAACGTGCGGGTGCGCGATGCTGGCAGGCAGCATGGCTAACCCCGACGACCTCCAATTTGCCCGCCGATGTTCGCCGCCCACAGCCCCGTCCGCCGTTCCCTGCTGAAGGGGCTGCCTGCGTTGGTCTGGGCGGCTGCCAGCAGCGCCCGGGCGCAGACCGGTGCGCCCAAGCCGGAACGCGCGCGGGTGAGCGTGGCGCTGAACGAGGGTTCGGCGCTGTACCAGCTGCCGCTGACGGTGGCGGCGCAGCTGGGCTATTTTTCGGCGGAAGGGCTGGACGTTGAATTCCACGAGATGGCGGGCATCGGCGCCATTCAGCAGTCCCTGGCCAAGGGCACGTCCGATCTGGCGGCCGGCGGGATCGAAAACGCCATCATGCTGCGCCAGCGCGGCGTGGACTGCCTGGCGTTCGCGCTGCTCGGGCGGGCGCCGCAGTGGGTGTTTGGCATCAGCCCGCGCGCACTGCCGGCCTTTCGCCAGCTGTCGCAGCTGCGCGGCGCGAAGGTCGGCGTTTCGGCCCAGGAGCCGGCCACCCACTGGTTCGCCAAGCTGGTGCTGCAGCGCAGCGGCCTGGTGCCCGGCGAGGTCGAATTCGTGGCGCTGGGCAGCACCGTGGCGGCCGTGGCGGCCCTGCGTGAGGGCGACATCGCCGCCATCGCCCACGGCGACCCGCTGATCAGCCTGCTGGAAGCGCGCGGTGATATACGTGTGCAGACCGACACGCGCCTGCTGCGCAGCACACAGGACCTGTTTGGCGGGCCCATGCCCGGCGGTTGCCTGTACGCGCCGGCCGAATTGCTGCAGCGCAACCCGCGCACGGTGCAGAGCGTGGCCAACGCGGTGGTCAAGGCGCTGAAGTGGCTGCAGACAGCGGGGCCCAGCGACATCGTGCGCGCCGTGCCCGACGTGGCCATGCACGGCGACCGCGCGGTGTTTCTGGGTGCGTTTGAAAAGTCGCGCGAAGCGTTTTCACCCGACGGCGTGCTGACCGACCCGGGCGTGCAAACCGCGGTGCGGCTGGTGGATCGCTACGGCACCGGGGCCCCGCCGGCGGTGCGGGCGGCGGCGGACACGCTGTTCACCAACGAATTCGCCCGCAAGGCCAAGCAGCGCTACCAGGCCTGACGGGGCAGGGCACTGGGCGCTGGCTGCCGGACGCGGGCGCGCGGCGCGCGGCGGCCATCGCCGGCAGCGCCGCGCCGTACTTCAACGCTTGCCTTTTTCCTTGCCCTTGGCGGCCGTCTTGGCGGCGGGCTTGGCCGACGGTTTGGCCGGGGCCGACTTCGCGGCGGGCGCCGACTTCGCGGCGGGCGCCGACTTGGCGGAGGCCTTGGCGCTGGACTTGCCGGCCGGTGCGACCTTGCCTGCCGACTTCGCGGACTTGGTGTCCTTGCCGCCTTTGGCGGCGCGGGTTGACGCCTTGCCTTGGCTGGCGCGCGTGTTTTCGGCGCGCTCGGCCTTGTCGTGGCCTCGGCCGCGCGCATTGTGCTCGGCGCGTGCCGCGCGGTGGCGGGCCGACGCGACGCCTTCGCCCGCCGCAGCGGCGGCGGCGCGCACCGGCAGGTACAGCACGACCGGCTGGCCGCGCTTCAAGCTGGCGTGGGCGCCGCCCTTGTTCCAGCCGGCCACGGTGGCGGCGGGCAGGTCGTAGCGGTTGGCCACGCTGGCGATGGTGTCGCCCTTGCGCGCGCGCACCGTGGTGCGGCGCAGCACGATTTCGGGCGTGTACGACAGCTGCGCGTTGTTCACCACGTGGCTGGATACGGCCGGTGCGGCGCCGTTGCTGCGCTTGACCAGCACGGTGGAGCCGCCCTTGATCAGCATGCCGCGCGGGATGTTGTTCATCTCGCGGAAGCTTTCCTCGTCCATGCCGAAGCGGTTGGCGACTTCGCGCGATGGCAGGTTGGACGGCGCGACCCAGGCCGTCCACGAGGCCAGCGACTGCGGGTCGGCCGCCGCCAGGTTGCGGTTGAAGGTGACGGCGTTGTTCCAGGGCAGAAGCACCTGCGGCGTGCCCGCGGCGAAGATCACCGGCTTGCGCTGCGAGGGGTTGAGCGCGCGGAAATCCTCCAGGCGCACCTCGGCCAGGCGCGCGGCGACTTCGACGTCGATGTCCTTGGTGATGTCGACCGTGTCGAAGAAGGGGTGGTTTTCGATCAGCGGCAGCACGGTGGCGTAGCTGTCGGGGCGGGCGATGATGTTCTTGACCGCCTGCAGCTTGGGCACGTAGTTGCGCGTCTCGGCCGGCATGTTCAGGTCGAGGTAGCCGGTGCCCAGGCCGGCCGCCTGGTTGCGCGTGATGGCGCGGTTGACGTTGCCCTGGCCCCAGTTGTAGGCGGCCAGCGCCAGGTGCCAATCGCCGAAGCGGTCGTGCAGCTGCTGCAGGTAGTCCAGGGCGGCGCGGGTCGAGGCGATCACGTCGCGCCGGTCGTCGCGCAGCATGTTCTGGCGCAGGTCGAACGAGCTGCCGGTGGCCGGCATGAACTGCCACATGCCCGCCGCCTTGGCGCTGGACACGGCCTGCGGGTTGAACGCGGATTCGATGTAGGGCAGCAGCGCCAGCTCGGTCGGCATGCCGCGCAGTTCCAGCTCCTCCACGATGTGGAAGATGTACATGCGCGAGCGCTCGGTCATGCGCTGGATGTAGTCGGGGCGGCTGCTGTACCACTGCTCCTGCTGGCGCACCAGGTCGGTGTCCAGATCGGGCATGGCATAGCCGCGGCGGATGCGTTCCCACAGGTCGGCCGGCGCGTCCAGCGGCGCCACCTTGCCCGAGCGCAGCTCGGTCACCGACACCGGTGGCATGTCGCCGGATGCGGGTTGGCGGGACGCAGTGGACGTGCGGGTGGGCGAATCGCCGGAGGTGCTGCCGGGCGCGGCGCAACCGGCCAGCCAGACGCTGGCGGCCAGCGCCAGCACATAAGACCATTTCATCGGAAGTTGTTTTTCCATTCGCGAAGGGCGGCAAACACCGCCACTTCGTCCGTTGCAGAAGCCGCCTGCGCGTGCACGGCCTGCACGACCTCGCTTTCGCGGCTGCGGAGAAAAGGGTTGACTGCGCGCTCGGTGCCGATGGTGGACGGCAGGGTAGGCTGGCCCTGCGCACGCAGCTGTTCACAGCGTTGCAGGTAATCGGCCAGGGCGGGGTTGCCCGGCTCCACCGCGCGGGCAAAGCGCAGGTTGGACAGCGTGTATTCGTGTGCGCAGCACACCCGGGTGTCGGCCGGCAGGGCGGCCAGGGTGTCGAGCGACGCCAGCATCTGCGCCGGCGTGCCTTCAAACAGGCGACCGCAGCCGCCTGAAAACAGCGTGTCGCCGCAAAACAGCAGCGGTGCGCCGTTCACGTCGGCGGCGAAATAGGCGATGTGCCCGGCCGTGTGGCCTGGCACGTCGATCACCCGAAAGTTCACACCCAGCGCCTGCACCTGGTCGCCGCCTTGCAGCGGCGCAAAAGGTTCGGGGATGCGCTCGCGCGCCGGGCCATGGACTTGCGCGCCGGTGGCGGCGCGCAGCTCGGCCACCCCGCCGGTGTGATCGGCGTGGTGGTGCGTGACTAGAATGCTCGCGAGCGTCAGGCCCCCCTGGCGCAGGGCAGCCAGCACCGGCGCCGCCTCGCCCGGGTCGACGACCAGGGCTTGCCGTCCGTCGTGCAGCATCCAGAAATAGTTGTCCTGGAAGGCGGGCAGTGCAATCAATTCCATGAGCGGCCGATTATAAAAACGCGTGCTTGCCCGCTTGTCCGAGCTACCCAACTTTACACATCCCCGCCCGAACGATGCCGATGACCGGCCTGTTTGACTGGTTTCATACGCCGCCCGGCCAGTACGCGCTGGCCTGGGAGCAGGCGCAATTTGACGCCGCGCTGGTCGACGTGTTCGGCTACCACGCGGTGCAGCTCGGGCTGCCGGCGCTGGACGCGCTGCGCGTCAACCGCATGCCGCACCGTTGGCACGTCGCGCTGGACGCGGGGCCGGGCGCCGTAGCGCCAACGCCGCCCGCCACACCGGGCCCGGGGCCTGCGCCGGAAGCGCCCGCGCCCGCCGCCTGGCAGGCCGCCCTGGTCACCGACAGCACGGCGCTGCCCTTTGCCGAGGCCAGCCTGGACCTGGTCGTGCTGCCGCACACGCTGGAATTCAGCGCAGACCCGCACGCCACGCTGCGCGAAGTGCAACGCGTGCTGGTGCCCGAGGGGCGGGTGGCGATTTCGGGCCTGAACCCGGCCAGCCTGTGGGGCTGGCGCCAGGTCCGCGCCCATCTCTACCGCAGCCTGGGCAGTGGCAAGCTGTACCTGCCGGAAGACTGCGAATTCATCGGCCATTGGCGGCTGCGCGACTGGCTGCGCCTGCTGGAGCTGGAGCTGGAATCCGTGGCCTTCGGCTGCTACCGCCCGGCGGTGCGCAGCGCCGGGGCGCTGGCGCGCTTTGAATGGATGGACCGCGTCGGCGGCCGCTGGTGGCCGGTGCTGGGCGCCGCGTATGTGGCGGTGGCCGTCAAACGCACCCAGGGCGCCAAGCTGGTGGGCACGCGTTGGAAGAAGGCGCCCGCGACCGCGGGTGCTCCTGTTTCGGTAGCTGGTCGCGCAGCGCCAGAGCCGTCTGCAAGAAGAAATGACCTTGAATCGAATTGAGATGTACACCGATGGCGCCTGCAAGGGCAACCCCGGCCCGGGCGGCTGGGGCGTGTGGCTGCGCTCGCCTGGGCATGAAAAAGAGCTGTTCGGCGGCGAAGCCCACACCACCAACAACCGCATGGAGTTGACGGCGGTGATCGAAGGGCTGTCCGCGCTGAAGCGCCCGTGCGAGATCGACCTGTACCTCGACAGCCAGTACGTGCGCCAGGGCATCACCGAGTGGATCGCCGGCTGGAAGGCAAAGGGCTGGCGCACCTCGACCAAGCAGCCAGTCAAGAACGTCGACCTGTGGCAGCGCCTGGACGCGCTGGTCAGCGGCGGCGGCCACACGATCCACTGGCACTGGGTGCGCGGCCACGCCGGGCACGAGGGCAACGAGCACGCCGACGCGCTGGCCAACCGCGGCGTGGCGTCGCTGCGGCAGGGCGCCTGACGGCGGCTGCGGCCGCTGGCCGGCGGTAACACTTGTCGCCGGTTGCTGCATAAAAGATAGCTGCCCGCGCAGATGGCTCTAGGGCGAAAGCCCTGTTGGATGGGAAAGTTGCGGTTGTCGCCGACCGGTAAGCGTGTGCAAATCGCCGATCCGACTTGACCCTTGTCAAGGCGGGGCAGCCCGGCTCTGGCACCATGGCGGCAGATTCGGCCGACGCTGCGCGCGGCAACTGCAGGTTCCCGGGGAACTCTGACAGGCGCCCACGCATCGGACGGCAAACAGGAGACAAATCACATGCCAGGCCCGCGTTCGCGCCGGTGGTCGCAGGGCAGCCACCCGAGGCGCTGCCCATGACGTCCGTATTCGACCCCTTGCACATGCAGGCCGCCACGCTGGACGTGATGGCCGCCACGCACGCCACGCCCTCGTTGCTGGCACAGCGCCAGCAACAGCGGCTGGCCCGTTTGCTCGACGCCGCCCGCCACGGCTCCGCCTTCTACCGCGACCGCCTCGCCCCCGCCGCGGGGCGTGGTCACCACCTGGCCCACGTGCCGCACGTGACGCGGGCCGAACTGATGGACCGCTTCGACGACTGGGTGACCGACCCGGCGCTGCGCCTGGGCGAATTGCGCGCCTTCACCGCCGACGACACGCGCGTGGGCGAAGCCTGGCTGGGCCGTTACGTGGTGTGGGAAAGCTCGGGCACCAGCTCGCAACCCGGCGTCTTCGTGCAGGACGCGCCGGCCATGGCGGTATACGACGCGCTGGAAGCGGTGCGCCACCGCGTCACCGGCCGGGGCAACGGCGGCGCTGGCGCACGCCTGTTCGGGCCGTTTTCGGCCTTGGAAGCGATGGTCGGGGCGAGCGACCGCACGGCCATGGTCACCGCCACCGGCGGCCACTTTGCCAGCGTGGTCAGCTTCGAGCGGCTGCGCCGCATCAACCCTTGGCTGGCGCAGACGGCGCGCAGCTTCAGCCTGCTGCAGTCGACCGAGACGCTGGTCGCCGCGCTGAACGATTTCCAACCCACGGTGCTGGCCACCTACCCCACGGCCGCAGCGCTGTTGGCGGACGAGGCCGCGGCCGGGCGCCTGCGCGTGCGCCCGCGCTGCGTCTTGACCGGCGGTGAGGCGCTGGGCAGCGCGGCGCGCGAGCACGTGCGCCAGAGCTTTGGCAACGCCACCGTGCGCAGCAGCTATGGCGCGTCCGAATTCCTGCCCATCGCCTGGGAATGCGCGCACGGGCACCTGCATGTCAACGAGGACTGGCTGATCCTGGAGCCGGTGGATGAGCATTACCGCCCGGTGCCGCGCGGCCAGCCTTCGCACAGCGTGCTGCTGACCAACCTGGCCAACCTGGTGCAGCCGCTGATCCGCTACGACCTGGGCGACCAGGTCACGCTGCACAGCCAGCGCTGCCGCTGCGGATCGCCCCTGCCGACGCTGGACGTGGGCGGGCGCCGCGACGACGTGCTGCGCGTGCCTTCGCTGCGCCGCAAGGGCGAAACCGTCAGCCTGCTGCCGATGGCGCTGTGCACGGTGGTGGAGGAGGAATGCGGCCTGTTCGACTTCCAGCTGCAGCAGCGCGACACCCACACCCTGGTGCTGCGCGTGCCGCACGAGGGCGAGGAAGCGCACGCGGTGATCGACCGCTGCCGCGACGCGCTGCAGCACTTCGCCACCGCGCAGGGCGCCGAGCCGATCCACGTGCTGGGCGAAGTCGGCGTGACCGTGCCGCGCGGGCGCAGCGGCAAGGCGTGCCGCATGCTGATGACCTGAGGGGCGCGCTCCCACTCAGGGGCGGCAGACTGCGGGCGCTGTCGCGGCCCGCATCCGTCGCAGCAGGTGCTGCTAGTTTTCTGCAAGCGGAATTTCAAGGGTTTTAGGGCTCTGGCCCTACAACCATCTGCGCGACCAGCTATCAAAAACAGAGTAAAAGCGCGACCGGATCCCATGGATGGCCAGTGCGCCGGCTGGGTGCCGGCGCCCGCCAGCGCCGCTCAGGCCGGCTGCAACTTCGGCTGCACCCGCGCTTCGCGGATCGGCAGGTTGACCAGCGCCGCCATGGCCGCCAGCGCGATGTCGGCCCACCACATCCAGGTGTAGTTGCCAAAGCGCGTGATCGCCAGCCCGCCCAGCCAGGCGCCCAGGAAACCGCCGATCTGGTGCGACAGCAGCGTCAGCCCGAACAAGGTGCCCAAATAGCGCACGCCGAACAGCTTGGCCACGATGCCCGCGGTGGGCGGCACCGTCGCCAGCCAGGTGAAGCCCAGGCCCACGGCGAAGATGTAGAACACCCAGGGTTCGCGCGGCATCATCAAGTACCAGACGATCAGCACGGCGCGGCTGGCGTACATCAGCGCCAGGATCATCTTGCTGCGGTACTGGCCCACCAGCTTGCCCACGATCAGGCTGCCGGCGATGTTGGCCAGGCCGATCAGCGCCAACGACCAGCTGGCCACCGACGGCGGCAGGCCGCACAGGTCGACCTCGGTCGGCAAATGCGTCACCAGAAAGGCGATGTGAAAGCCGCATGTGAAAAAGCCCAGGTGCAGCAGCAGATAGCTGCGGTCGCCCATGGCCTGGCGCACTGCCGCGCCCAGCCCGCCTTCGCCCGCCGCCGCAGCGGGGGCCGAATGGCCTTTGGCGCCTTTGGTCACCTTGCCGACCAGCGGCAGCGCCAGCAGCGCGATGGCGGCCATCGAATACATCGCGCCCATCCAGCCCAGCACCTGGATCAGCTTCTGCGCCAGTGGCGCGAACACGAATTGCCCCATCGACCCACCGGCGTTGATCACCCCTGCGGCTGCCCCGCGCGCCTCGGGCGACATGCGCTGCGCCGCCGCACCAATCAGCACCGAAAAGCTGCCCATGCCCGCGCCCATGGCGGACAGCAGGCC
The DNA here is from genome assembly GCA_023442945.1 of Pseudomonadota bacterium. Taxonomy (GTDB): domain Bacteria; phylum Pseudomonadota; class Gammaproteobacteria; order Burkholderiales; family Burkholderiaceae_C; genus Ottowia. The sequence goes on from JAEZWW010000117.1 coordinate 11,597, forward strand.
GATGGTGAACATCAGCCCCCAGGCCGAGGTCAGCAAAGGCGTCAGCGCGGTGCCGATGGCCAGCACCACGATGCCGGCCAGCAAAACCGGGCGCGGGCCCCAGCGGTCGGCCGCAGCTCCCGCCAGCGGCTGCACCGCGCCCCAGGTGAACTGCGCGATCGCCATGGCGAAGCTGATGGTCACGATGCCCAGGCCCGTGGACGTGTTCAGCGGCCCGACGAACAGCCCCAGCGACTGGCGCGCGCCCATCGTCACCATCAGGATGCCGGCCGCCGCCAGCGTGATGCCCATCGCCCCTGGGCCGCGAAGTTCTTTGAACATGATGAAAGTCCTGCCTGCGCGCCGGACACAGGTGTGGCCAGCGTCGAGGGACGGATGATAGACCTTGTATCCGTGGACAAAAAGCCGAAAATCGCGCTGTTTATGTCAACGATTTATTGACAATGAAGCCACCACCTCGGGCGAACCTGCCCCTGCCCGCCGCCGGTGGACTGAACGCACCGCTGCAGGCCACTTCGCCCTGGTTACCGGCCTGGCAAGCCTTCGTCAAGTCGGTCGACGCGGGCAGCATGGCCGCGGCGGCGCGCCAGTTGGGTTGCACGCGCGCCCAGGTCAGCAAGCAGATCGCTGAGTTGGAAGCGGCTTTTGACACGCGGCTGCTGGAGCGGTCGACACGCCGCCTGCGGCTGACGCCAGCGGGCGAGATCTTCCGCCACCACGCGCTGGCCGCGCTGGACGCGGTCGCCAGCACCCAGATCGCCGTGCGCAACCAGGGCGAAACGCCGCTGGGCGTGCTGCGCATCAGCGCGACCATGAGTTTTGGCCGGCTGTACGTCGCGCCCTTGCTGCAGAAGGTGGTGGCCGAACACCCCGGCCTGTCGGCCGAACTGATCCTGAGCGACCGCCTGGTCGACCTGGACGCCGAAGACATTGACCTGGCGCTGCGCATGACCCGCGTGCCGCCGCAGGACGCCGTGGTGCGCCGCCTGGCGACGCTGGACCGCATCATCTGCGCCGCCCCCGCCTACCTGGCCGCGCACGGCACGCCCACGGACCCCAACGATTTGGCGCAGCACCAGACGCTGAGTTATTTGATGACCGACGAACACCGCTGGCGCCTGATCGGCCCGCGGGGCGAGGAGTATGCGCACACCACCACCTGCCGGCTGCGCTTCAACAGCGTCGACTGCATGGTCGACGCCGCCCTGGCCGGCCTGGGTTTGGCGATCATCCCCGCGTACCTGGCCGGCGCCCATCTTCAAGCGGGGCGCCTGGTGCAGGTGCTGCCGGATTTCGTGTCGGACACGCAGTTCGGCAGCCACGTGTACGCCTGCTATACGCCCAGCCGCGTGCGCATCGCCAAGGTGCGGGTCATGCTACAGGCGCTGGAAGACCTGCTGGAGCCCACACCGCCCTGGGCGCGGTGAGCGCGTTGCGCAGTAGCATGGCGTCCATGCGCTCCTTGCCGCTTCGGCCCGATGACCGCGTCCGCTGGATCGGTGCCTGGGCTGGTGCACTGGCGTTGTTGTTCCTGGGCGCAGCGTTGGCGCAGGCCACGCCCGAAACGCCTGCCCCGCCCGCGGTTGCCAAGCCCGTCTACACGCGGGCGGTGGTGCGCAGCCTGCCCAGCGCCGCCGAGCCGAACGCCGTGCGCCTCAAGCTCCTCCCGCGCGGCAAGCTGCCCTTCACCACGGTGAGTTTCGGTGTCGAACGGCCCGAGTTGCTGCAAGACATTCGGGTCGGCGATGAAGTGGGCTTCGTCGCCGAACGTCGGGCCAGCGGCAACATGCTGACGCGACTGCGCAAGGTCGCGCCCTGCGTGCGGTTCAAGCCCTGTCCGGACGTCTCGGCGGACTAGGCGGTGCCGCTGCGGCGGCGGAACGGCTTAGGGCAGCGGCGCTGCACGGTTCAGCTGCTGAGCTGCCGCAAGGCTTGCGCAACCGCCTCGGCGCTGTCCGGGCGCACCAGTCGCGCCACTTCCTGCCCGTCCTTCAGGAACACCAGCGTCGGCCACAGCTTCACCCCGAAGCTGCGCCCCAGGCGCCGCCCAGGGCCGTCTTCGACCTTGACGTGCGGAATGTCGGGGCTCTTCGCCAACGCCGCTTCGATGTGCGGCTGCGCGCCACGGCACCAGCCGCACCAGTTGGTGCCGAATTCCAGCACCAGCGGGCCGCGCGTGGCGTCGACGTCGGCGCGGGTCAGGGTCTCGGGGGTGAAAGTCGCGGTGTAGGCCATGGGCACAGGATAGGCGCATTGGCGTCGGCGTGCCGAGCTGCGTCGCAGGCCGGGCGCGGCCAGCGTGCCGATCAGCGGCCGGTGTAGACCGGGGCGCGTTTTTCCTTGAAGGCGGCCACGCCTTCCTTGATGTCGTCGCTCTCGCGCACCACGTTCAGCTGCCGCAGCGTTTCCGACATGGCTTCGGCCGGGCTCTTGGCCAGCACGTGCTGGTTGACGAAGCGCTTGATGGTGGTCAGCACCAGCGGCGCCGAATCGGCCAGGGTCTGGGCCTGCTGCATCGCCACTTCCAGCTGCTTGCCGGTTTCCACCACGTCGCTGACCAGGCCGACTTGCAGCGCGCGCTCGGCGCTCATGGTGCGGCCCAACAGGATCAAATCCATCGCCGCCTTGTGCGGGATGCGCGCGGCCAGGCCGGCGATCATGCCGCCGGTGAAGCCCAGGCGCGCCTCGGGGTAGGAGAACTTGGTGTTGTCGGCCGCCACGATCAAGTCGCACATCATGGTCAGCACGATCGCGCCGCCGACGCACCAGCCGGCCGTGGCCGCGATGATGGGCTTGTCGGTGGTGAAACCCGAGCCCGGAATGCAGCGCCACAGCTCGGGTAGGTTGCTGACGTCTGCACCGGACGAGAACGCGTCGTTGCCCGCACCGGTGATGACGGCCACGCGCTGCTCGGACGCGTCGAAGGCGGCAAAGCCGGCCTGCAGCTCCAGCGCCGTGTCCTTGCAGATGGCGTTCTTGCGTGCCGGGCGGTTGATGGTGAACAGCGTGACCTTGCCGTGCTGTTCGATGTTGACTTGCGCCATGGTGTCTCCTGGGTGAATGTGGCGGATGGAACCGACGCAGCTGCCGGTGGGCTAAGCGTCGGTCGGTGTGATCGGGTCTGTAACGCGGTAGTGAATCGGTGTGATTGCTATGGTTTCAGTAGCTGGCTGCGCACGTTGCACTAGGGCCTAACCGAGTTTTGCCCGTGCATCCACGGCCACGGCGCCCTGGCCAGCCAGCTTGACTTTCAGCGGGTTCACCTCGATTTCGACCTCGCGCCCGGCGTTGCCGACCAGGTCGTGCGCCAGCCAGCTCAGCCGCACGATGGTGTCGACCACGGCGTCCACGTCCAGTGCGCCGCGGCCGCGGTAAGCGCGCAGCAGGGGAGCGACTTTCAGGCCCTCAACGGCGCGGCGCGCGCTGCCGGCGTCGACCGGGGCGGGCAGCACCGCGACGTCTTTCAGCAACTCGACCAACACGCCGCCCGCGCCCACCACGACCTGGGCGCCGAACTGCGGATCGCGCCGCGCGCCGACGATCAGCTCCAGCTCGCCGTGCTCCATCTTCTGCAGCGAATAGCCTTCGATGCGCGCGGTGGGTGCCGCTTTGGCCACGCTGGCCTGCATCGCCACCAGCCGCTTCTGCAGGTCGTCGGCATCGGCGATGTTCAGGGCCACGCCGCCCACATCGGACTTGTGCGCGATGTCGGGCGAGACGACCTTGAGCACCAGCGGAAAGCCGAGCGCGTCCGCGGCCGCCAGCGCGTCGGCCGCGGACGTCACGATGCGCTCTTCGTTGACCGCAATGCCTGCTTGGGCGAGCAAGGCCTTGGATGCGCCTTCGCCCAATGTCCCCGCTTCGACGCCGGTGAACACCGGCATGCCCGCAGGCCGCGTTGGCGCGTCGGGCGCCTGGTAGGTCGACCACGCCTTCCAGCCGCGCAGCACGGCCATGCCTTCAGCCAGCGTGTCGACGTAGGGCAGGCTGCGCTCCACCAGCATCTTGCGGGCCGGCTCGGCCACGCGGCCGGGCAGCATCACGTACAGGGTGGGCTTGCCGCCGGCGGCGGGGCGTTCGGCGCCGTCGGCCAGTTGGCGCGTCAAGCCAGGCACGTCGGGCGCGGTGGTCAGCACCATCAGACCCAGATCGGTCGCCGGGTCGCCGAGCGCGATCTCGGCCGTGACCACGCCCAGCTCAGCCGTGCCGTCGTGCTTGCGGCCGCCCACGTCGATCGGGTTGCCGGCCTGGCCTTCCGCGTAATGCTCGGCCAGGGCGGCGCGCGTGGCGTCGTTGAAGCGCGCCAGGCCGATGCCGGCGTGCGACAACTGGTCGGCCGTGATGGCGCCGCCGCCGCCCGAGGTGGTGATCACCGCCACATCGCGCACGCGGCGCTGCGGGTAACGCACCATGGCACGCGCCAGGCTCAGCATGTTCAGCGGGTCGTCCATCAGGACGACGTTTTCGCGCTCGCACACGGCCTTCAGCGCAGCGAAGTCGCCGGCCAGGCTGGCGGTGTGCGAGTACGCCGCGCGGCTGCCATCGTCGGTGGCGCCGGCTTTCACCATCAGCCAGGGTTTGCCGGCGGCCCGTGCGCGCCGCGCCAGCTCGACAAAGCGCTGCGGCGACTTGATGCCTTCGACGTAGCTGCAGATCACCTGCGTGCGCTCGTCCTCGATCAGGAATTCGACGAAGTCGTTCAGCTCCAGATCGGCCTGGTTGCCGACCGACACGCAATGCGAAAAGCCGATGCCCATGCCGTAGGAGCGGTCGAACAGCGTGCCCATCAGCGCGCCGCTTTGGCTGACGAAGCCGATCGGCGCTTCGATGAGCGAAGGCACGTTCAGCGCCGGGGAAGAGCACAGTACCAGCTTGTTGACGGGGCTGATCAGGCCCAGGCAGTTGGGCCCGATCAAGCGCATGCCGTGCTGGCGCGCCGCGTCCACGATCTCGCGTTCCAGCGCGGCGCCTTGCGGGCCGGCGTCAGAGAACTTGGACGTGATGATGATGCCGGCCTTGGCGCCGCGTTCGGCGCAAGCGACGATCTCGGCCTTCACCTTGTCGCGCGGCAAAGCCATGATCACCATGTCGGGCGCCTCCGGCGTGGCGGCGACGTTGGGAAAGGTCTTCAGATCGAACAGCGTGTCGCGCGCCGGGTTGATGGGGTACACGGTGCCCTGGTAGCGGTGCTGCAGCAGCGTCTTGTAAAGGCGGCCGCCGAATTTGGTTTGGTCCTCCGACGCGCCAATGACGGCCACGGAGCGCGGGTTGAGCAGGGTCTTGAGCGGGGCAGCAGCGGTCACGTCGGGTCTGACAAAAAAGAAGAGGGTTAAAAAAGTGGGGGCGGCGATCAGCTGCGCTGCTGTGCCTGGCGGTAGGCGGCGATGCGGTCGCGCAAGCCGGGGCGGGCCGCCGAGCGAACCAGGCGCGCCAGGTCCTCGGCGTCGCCCGCGTCACCGCGCGGTCGGTGACCGGCGTCGATCGCTGCGTGGATGGCCCGTTGCGTCGGGCCGTCGAGCCGGCTGACGCGCGCCGTGAGTTCGGCCTGTGCCGCGGGCAGCTGCGCTTGCGAAAGTTGCCGGGTCGCCAGGCCGGCGCCGCGGGCGGCCGCCGCGTCAAAGACGGCGCCGCTTTGGATCCATTCGGCGGCCTGTGGCGCGCCGACCAGGGTCGTCAGCCGCGTGGTGCCCAGCACCAAGCCGAAGGCAGCACCAGGGAACGCGAATTTGGCGTCGTCCACGGTCCAGCGTTCGGTGCAAGCGGCAAACAGGTCGGCGCCCGCGCCCATGGCGCGGCCCTGGGCCAGCGCCAGGGTGGCGAAGGGCGCGGCGTGCACGGCTTGCAGCAACAGTTCGACCCGTGTGAAGCGCGCCAGCAGGATGTCGTCCGTGGCCTGGTCCAGGTCGGACAGATCGAAGCCGGTGCAGAAATGGCGGCCAGCACCGGCCAGCACGACCAGGCGCAGATCGCGCTCGCCGCTGGCCTGATCGAATGCGTCTGTCAGCGATTGCACCAGCTGCGCCGACAAGGCGTTGCCTTTGTCGGGCCGGTTCAGCGTCAGATGCAGCACCGCGCCTTCGCGGACGCTGAGCAGTTCAGGCGCACTCATGCCGCGCTGCGGGCCCAGAGGTTGGGCGAGAGCTGGTTGGAGTAGCCGGAGACGAAGTCCTTGACCTCGGACGATTCGGGCACGTACACGTGCCGCGCGATCCGTCCGATGTTGCCGCCGTACAGGTGGATGCTGATCGACACGCGGTCGGCGAAGGCATTGCGCACCAAGTGGATGTCGCCCAGCGTGGGCGACACTTTGTCCAGGTCGCCTGGGTTCAGCGTGACTTCAGGCCCGTCGGCCACCAAGTGCCCCTGCGCGTCACGCGCGAAGCCCTGCGCGCATTCGCTGCCCCGCAGCATGCCGATGATGCCCCACACCGTGTGGTCGTGGACCGGCGTCTTCTGCCCCGGCCCCCAGACAAAACTGACCAGCGAGAAGCGGTCCAGCGGGTCGCCGTACAGCAGGTGCTGCTGGTAGAACTGGGGGTGCGGCACGGCCATGGCGTCAGGCAACCAGTCGTCGTTGGACACCAGCGCCTTCATCAGCGGCTCGGCGCCTTGCAGCAAACGGGCTTCATCGGCGGGGCCGCCGTTGACCAGCTGCGTCATGGCCGCGACGAAGTCCAGCAATCGATCTTCCTTGGCCGCCATCACGCCTCCTTGGCTGCAAATTGCTGGCGGATCTCGTCCGTGTGCTGGCCCAAGGCCGGGGGCGGCCTGCGCACGCCAAAGCCCGCGCCGTTGAGGCGGATGGGCGAGGTGAAGGTGCGCGTGCTCTCGCCATTGGGCAGCTCCAGGTCCTGGACCCAGCCCATGTGCGCAGTCTGCGGATCGGCCAGGGCAGCGGCGTAGTCGTTGATGCGGGCGTGCGGCACGCCGGCGCGGTTGAAGGCGTCGATCCAATGCGCCACCGGCTTTTGCGTGAAGACGACTTCCAGAATGTCTTTCAGCGCCGCCTGGTTGCGCGCGCGGTCGGTCGTGCTGATGAAACGCTCATCGTCCGCCAGCTCGGGCATGCCGACGACCCCCAGCACCGCCAGCCACAGCTTGTGGTTGCCGGCCGCGATCGCAAAGTACCCGTCCTGCGCATGGAACGCTTGGTAGGGCGCGTTGCGGGGGTGGGCCGAGCCCAGTTTGACCGGGCTTCGGTTGTTGCCAAAGTACTCGCTGGTCTGCAGCGCCGCGATACCAAGCGTGCAGCCGAACATCGGGATGTCGATGTGGGCGCCATGGCCGCCGGCCCGCACGTGCACCAGCATGGATGCTATGGAATACGCAGCATACAGGCCGGATGCAAAATCGGACAGCGGCACCCCGCACTTCACCGGCGCGCCGTCGGGCTCGCCCGTCACACTCATGACGCCGGCAGCCGCCTGGATGGTGAGATCAAACCCGCCTTCGCCCGACCGTGGCCCGCTTTGTCCATACGCCGAGATGGAGCAGAAGATCAAGCTGGGCTTCTCGGCCGACATGGCGGCGTAGCCCAGGCCCAGGCGGTCCATCACGCCCGGTCGGTTGTTTTCAACCACCACATCGGCCTCAAGAATCAGGCGCCGCGCCAAAGCGGCGTCTTCCGGGTCCTTCAGATCCAGCACCGCCGAGCGCTTGTTGCGGTTCAGCGAAGCGAAGTTCTCGCTGAAGCCCTGGTTGAGCGGCGGCCACTGGCGCAGCCCATCGCCGGCCGGCGGCTCCACCTTGATCACTTCTGCACCCATGTCGGACAGCAGCATGGTGGAGAAGGGGCCAGAGGCGGTCGAGCAGAACTCGACCACGCGGATGCCGGTCAGCGGCAGGATTGGGGCGGGGGCTGTGGTCATGGGAGGCGAGATTCCTTGGGCGGACGGCGCGTGCAGACGGCATGGTCAGTCCGTTCATGTTAGGAGTTTCTCAAATGAACAACAAGTGTTCTGAAAAACAGAATTTAAAACGAATGACGTCATGAGTTCATGTCGCCAGCGCAGCGTCCAACAGCCGTTGCGCTTCGGACGCCTGCAGGCGTGCGCCGCGCAATGCCGTGCGGGTGAGCACGTCGGTAAAGCGACCACCGACCATGAAGGCAATCTGGTCGCACATGTGTGCGACCACGCTGAGATCGTGGCTGACGAGCACGAACGCTTGTTGGCGGTCGCGTCGCAAGCGGGTGAGCAGGTTCAGCACTTCCGCCTGGACCGAGACATCCAGAGCCGACGTGGGCTCGTCCAGCAAGAGCACCTGAGGTTCCACCAGCAGGGCGCGCGCGATGCACACGCGCTGGCGTTGCCCGCCCGAGAGTTGGCCTGGGAAGCGAAAGCGCACGGAGCCGGGCAGCGCCACGGTGTCCAGGGCATTCGCGATGCGCTGGTCGTGTCGATCCATCCGGTGGACGATGAGCGGCTCGCGCAGGATCTCGTCGATGGTGTGGCTTGGATTCAAGGCGGCCAACGGATCCTGGAAGACCATCTGCATATAGCGCCGGTCGGCGAGGGTGCGGCGGTGCGTGATGGCCTGACCGCCCACGGCCAGGCCGCCGCGCCACTGTTCGTCGATGCCGGCGATCGCGCGCAGGATGCTGCTCTTGCCACAGCCCGATTCGCCCACGATGCCCAGACTGCCGCCGCGCGGCAACTCGAACGAAACGCCCTTTACGACTTCGGTGCGTCCCCGCTCGACCACGAGATCCTGCACGCGCAAGGCGGTGTTGGTCACTGCAACCACGACGCCTCCCGTTGCAACACGGGCAGCTCGCCGCCCGGATCGTGAAGCGTCGGGCGACAGGCCAGCAGGCCGCGGGTGTAGGGGTGGTGTGCCGCGTACAACTGGCTGGCTGGCAACTCTTCCACAACGCGGCCGGCGTACATCACCAGGACGCGGTCTGCGTAACGCGCGACCAGGTCCAGGTCGTGGCTGATCAGCACCAGCCCCATGCCGCGCAAGCGGACCTGCTCATCGATCAAATCCAGCACGTGGCGACGCACCACCGCGTCCAGCGCCGATGTGGCCTCGTCAGCGATCAGCAGCTCGGGGGCAGCCGACAGCATCATGGCCAGCATGGCGCGCTGCGCCATACCGCCCGAGACTTCGTGGGGGTACAAGGTGGCCACGCGTTCTGGGTCGCGAATATGGACCTCAGCCAGCAGTTCGTGTACCCGGTGCCTGGCGCCCGCGCTCGGCGTCTTTCCATGCACGCGCAGCATCTCGGCGAGTTGCTTGCCAATGGTCATCAACGGGTCCAAGCCTTGCTTGGGGTCCTGGACCACCATGCCGATGCGGCCGCCGCGCAATTGGCGCAGCGCGCGCGGCGAGAGACTCAGCAGGTCCTGTTCTTCAAGGGCCATGCGCTCTGCCGTGACGGTGGCACTGGCCGGCAGCAAGCCTAACAAGGAGCGAAAGCTGATCGATTTGCCTGACCCCGACTCGCCGACGACGGCGATGCGCTCTCGGCCCATCGTCAGGTTGAAGCCGCGCACGGCTTCGGTCGGGCCTTGTGGCGTGTCGAAGCGGATGCGCAGATCTCGCACGTCGAGCAGCGGGGCTGGTGTTTGGGCTCGCGCATTCATCAACGGCCCCTATTTCACGCCCGGATCCACGACGTCGCGCAGCGCATCCCCGACGAAGTTGAAGCCCAGGCTCAGCCACAGAATCATCACACCGGGCAGCGTCGACACCCACCAGGCTTCGAACACGATGGCGCGCCCTTCGGCGACCATGGCGCCCCATTCCGGTGCCGGCGGTGGCAAACCCAATCCCAGAAAGCCCAGGCCCGAAACGATGAGCACGATACCGGGCGCATCCAGCGCCGCGCGCACCACGGCCGAAGGCAGGCACAGCGGCAGGGCGTGACGCAGCAACAGGCGCGCGCGCGAGGCGCCCAGAGCTTTGGCAGCCTGTATGAATTCGGCGCGGCGCAGGGCGGCCATTTCCGCTCGGGCTACCCGCGCATACGGTGGCCAGCCGGTCACGGCAATGGCGATCACAGCCGTCCACAGGCCCGTGCTGAGCGTCGCGGCGACGGCAATCGCCAGGATCAGACGTGGGAAGGCCATGAACACGTCGGCCACGCGCATCAGCGCGGTGTCCAGCCAGCCGCCCCACAGGCCTGCGGCCGCGCCGACCAGCAAACCAACCGGAACGCTGGTCAGCAGCACCAGTGCGACGATGGCCAAGGTCGGGCGTGCACCCCAGACTACCCGCGATAGCAGGTCACGCCCAAGCGTGTCGGTGCCCAGCAGGTGGGTGGCCGACGGCGGCTTCAGCCGGTCGCCCAAGGATTGCGTGATCGGGTCGACCAGAGACAGCCAGGGCGCCAGCACCGCGGCCAACACCACCAAGCCGACCATCGTCAAACCGACGACGCCAATGGGGTGGCGCAGCAAGCGGCGCGCCAAGCGGTAGGTGGCGCCGAGGCGGGCCTGAGTGCGCGTATGTGGCGTGTCGGTGGCCAGCCAGCCGAGGGCGGCGGTGAGTGCGCTCATGGGAACCTCCTTGGAGTGCGCCAAGCCGTGCATTGGCTGGTTGGGGGTGCTTGCGTCGTTCATGCCAAGCGAGAGCGTGGGTCCAAGGCCGACTGGATCAGTTCGCTGGCGATGTTGACCAGCATGAAGATGCTGCCGACGAGTAAGGTGGCGACCAGCACAGCGGGAATATCCGAGGCAAACAAGGAGTCGGTGATGTACATACCGAGGCCCGGCCATGCGAAGACCGTTTCGGTTAGGACGGCGCCTTCCAGCAGGTATGCGTAGGTCAGAGCGACGATGGCGAGCACTGGGCCGGCGGCGTTGCGCAGAGCATGGCGCCAGAGGATGGCGCTTTCAGACAGACCCTTGAGGCGCAGCACCGTTGTGTAGTCCTGGCGCAGCTGGTACAGCAGAAAACTGCGCGTCATGCGGGTGATGTAGCCCAGCGCCACCAGGCCCAGCAAGCTGGCTGGCAGCACAAGGTGCGAGATCGCGTTGCGAAAGGCGTCCCATTCGCCGGCCAGGGCACTGTCGACCAGCATCAGGTGCGTGACTTCCGGTACCGAATAGCGGTAGGCCACGTCCAGCCGGCCCGGCCCAGCAACCCACCCCAACTGCGCGTAGAAGATCAACAGCCCCACGATGCCCAGCCAGAATATTGGGACGGAATGCCCGCCCAGCGACAGCACGCGACCCAGGTGATCAGGCCAGCGGTTGGCGTATTGCGCACAGATCACCCCCAACGGGATGCCGAAGAGCACCCCGAGGAGAATGGCGACGGTGGCGAGCTCCAGCGTCGCCGGGAAATAGCGCACGATGTCTTCGCGGATCGGGTTGCCAGTGACCAGGGACTTGCCGAAATCCCCGCGCAACATGTCGCCCGTGAACGCCGCGAATTGCTCGGGCAGCGGCCGATCAAGCCGCAACTCATGACGCACCTTGTCGTATTGCTCTTGCGTCGCCCGGTCGCCCACGACCCGCAGCACGGGGTCGGCTGGAAGCACGCGCCCAAGCGCAAACGTCACCACCAGCAGGCCCAGCAAGGTGATCAGCACGCTCGTCAGGGTCGCGCCCAACCAGCGCAGGCGGCGCCAAAGCGTGCCTGCGCCGCCTTGGGACGACTTCGCGCTCGTGGTGTCAGCCGCGTCGGTCATGCTACGCCGCCCGGCCAAGCGCGCTGCTCGCCCGGCTGCTCAGTCACCGCCAGCGGGCGACTAGGGTGCTCGCTGACGAGAGAAGGCGCAACAAAATTGCGGGTGCTCCAGATTGGGACACGGCTATCCATGAGCTCACTCACTTCTTCTCGATGACCTGGTAGGCCGTCGAATCGAAGGTGATGGCACCCTTGTAGTTCTGCACATTGGCGCGCGTGGCGATTGGTTCGATTTTCTGCACGATGAACGCAAACGGCGAATCGTCGCGCAAGCTGCGCTGCAGGTCGGTGTAGGTCTTGAGGCGCTTGGTGTTGTCGAGCTCGTGGCGCGCGGATTCGGCTTGCTTGGTTAGTTGTGGGATCAGCCAGTTGGCGCGCCACGGCGCATTCTTGAGCGACGAGGTCGGCGCGTTGTCGCTGTTGCGGGTGAAGAACTCCAGGGTCGAGCTGGGGTCCGAGTAGTCGGGCGACCAGACAAACAGCACCATGTCGTGCTGGCGCGCGCGGTAGCGCGTCATGACCTGGGAAGGTTCGGCCATCTTCAGGTCCAGCTTCACCCCCACCTGCGCAAACGTGGACTGCAAGGATTGCGCGATCTCGCGGTAGGGGCTGGTGCTCATCACGTCCAACGACATCGGGAAGCCGTCGGACGCGCCCGCCTTGGCCAGCAGTGCCTTGGCCTTGGCCAGGTCCAGCTTGTACGCCGGTTCGGTCAGCGCGCCGTCGGTGCCACTGGCCACGGGTGTCTGGTTGACCTTGTACAGGCCCCGGAACAGCTGATTGGCGATCCCGTCGTAATCGATCGCCCAACGCAGGGCCTGCCAAACTTCGGGCTTTGACAGCTTGGGGTTGGCGGTGTTGAGCGCCAGGTAGTACACGTTTCCGCGCGGGATCTGAACGACTTTCAAGTCGGGCTTGCCCGTCATGGCCTGTACCTGGTCCGGGTTCAGGTCGGCTGCCACGTCCACATCGCCCTTTTCCAGCAGCAGGCGTTGCGCCGCAGGTTCCGCCACGTGCCGAACCACGACGCGCTTAAGTTTGGGTGCGGCGCCGCCTAGGTAGCCCGGAAAGGCTTCCATCACCACCGCGTCCTTGGCCTTCCATTCGACGAGCTTGTACGGACCTGCACCGGCCGAGTGCGTGCGCAACCAGGCGTTGCCCAGGTCGCCGCCTTTGTCGTTGGCCATGACGGTTTTCTGATCGACCACCGAGGCGATGGCGGCGCTGAGCGCGCTCAGGATCAGGTTGGTCGGGTAGGGTTCGTCAAAGCTCAGGACGAGCTTGTCGCTATCAGCCTTAACGCGTTCCTTGACGTTGTCGCGCGTCCAGCCAAATTGCTTGAGGATGATGGCCGGTTGCTTGTCCAGCAGGATGCCGCGGTGCAGGGAAAACGCGGCGTCTGCGGCGGTGAGCGGATTGCCCGAGACAAACTTCAAGCCTGGGCGGATCTTGAATGTGATTTGCTTGCCGTCGGGGGAGGCCTCCCAGCTGGCCGCGGCGCCCGGGACGATCTTGCTGAAGTCCATGGGGTCGTGCTGTACCAGGCGCAGGTACAGGTTGTTCAGCGTGTCGCCGGAAGAGATCTCAAACGCCTCCTGTGGATCTAGGGAGATGTAGTCGCTGATGTTGCGGGCGATCACCAAAGTGTCTGCTGGGGTCTTGGCCCAGGTCGGTCCGGCAAGCAGCGCACTGGCGACTGCCAGAGTACTCAGCGTCAGCGAAAAGTTCTTGGTCATGAGACCTCCTCGTTCAAGATTCGAAATGGAAAAGGGCCGCAGGTGATGGCGGCCGCCCACGCGCGGTTCGCGCCTTGTTCAGTCCATCTGGGTCACGAACTTGGTGACCAGATAGCCATCAAACGTCTCGGTGCCGCCTTCGCTGCCCATGCCGCTGTCTTTGATGCCACCAAACGGGGTCTCTGGCAGGGCCTGTCCAAAGTGGTTGATGTTGACCATGCCGGCCTCAATGCCGTTCTGGATGCGCAAGGCGGCGCGCGTGTTGGTCGTGAACGCATACGACGACAATCCGAAGGGTAGGCTGTTCGCACGACGAATCACGTCGTCGAGGTCCGTAAAGGGGACGCAGGCCGCGATCGGGCCGAAGGGCTCGGCTTGCATGATGCGGGCGTCGTCAGGCGGTGCGGCGATCACCGTTGGCGCGAAGAAGTTGCCTGTCTCACCCAGGCGTTCACCGCCGACTTCAACGCGGGCGCCGCGCTGCTGGGCATCGTCGACGAACTCGGCCATGGCCGTCACGCGCCGGGCATGGGCGAGCGGGCCCATCTTGGTGTCTGCCTCCAGTCCGGCGCCAACCTTGATGCCGCGCGCCAGCGTGGTGAAGCGCGCCATGAACTTGTCCCAGGCCGCTGCCTCGATGAAGAAGCGGGTGGGCGATACGCAGACCTGCCCGGCGTTGGTGAACTTGGACGCTGCCAGCATGGTTGCCGCGCGCTCAACGTCCGCGTCGGCGCACACGATCACGGGGGAGTGGCCGCCCAGTTCCATGGTGATGCGCTTCATGTGGCTGCCGGCCAGTGCCGCCAACTGTTTGCCGACCGGGACCGAGCCGGTGAACGACACCTTGCGCACGATGGGCGATGAGATCAGGTGTTCCGACACTTCGTGGGGGACACCCCACACCACGTTGAGCACGCCGGGCGGCAGGCCAGCCTCGTGGAACAGTCGCGCAATGGCCACCACCGCACTGGGCGAGTCTTCCGGCCCTTTGATGATGACGGTGCAGCCCGCACCGATGGCGGCGGCGATCTTGCGGATCGCCTGGTTGTAGGGGAAGTTCCAGGGCGTGAAGGCGGCGCACACGCCGATGGGCTCGCGCAAGACGAACTGCCGCACATTGGGCACGCGCGGCGGGATGACGCGGCCGTAGATACGGCGCGCCTCTTCGGCGTGCCAGTCGCAATGGTCCGCGCAACGCAGTACCTCGCCGACCGCCTCGGCCAAGGGCTTGCCCTGGTCCAAGGTGATGTTGCGGCCGATCTCCCTGGCGCGTTCACGGCTGAGTTCGCCGACCTTGCGCAAAATCGCTCCGCGCTCTGTCGGCGAGACGTGGCGCCAGGTTTGGAAGGCGTGATCGGCCGCCGCCAGGGCGCGATCCAGGTCGGCGCGCGTCGCGTGCGGGAGCTTGCCCAGGGTGTGGCCGGTCGCCGGATCCAGCACGGGCTGTTCTGCGCGACCTTCGCCGTCAATGAACTCCCCGTCAATGTAGAGCGCCAAGTGTTCGTAAGCCGGAGTCATGCGATGGGTTCCTCAAGAAGTTGCGGCGGGCGATGCCGTTCAAGCCAGCGCGGCATCGGCCTGGGGCACGCGCTCGATCTCGCGCTCCCAGGCTTGGCCCGGCATGGCTTCAAAAAGTGTTCGGGTGTACGCATGCTGAGGGGCGCGGGCAATCGCTTGCACCGTGCCGGTCTCCACGATCTGTCCTTTGTGCATCACCGCGATGCGGTCGCAGATCTGGCTGGCCACCCTCAAGTCGTGGGTGATGAAGAGCATCGACAGATTCAGGCGTTGCCGCACGTCCCGCAACAGTGAAAGCACCTGTTGCTGTACCGACACGTCCAGCGCCGACACCGCCTCGTCGGCGACGATCAGCTTCGGCTGCATCACGAGTGCGCGCGCGATCCCGATGCGCTGGCGTTGCCCGCCGCTGAATTCGTGCGGGTAGCGGTTTACCGCGCTGGGATCCAGGCCGACGACGGCCAGGACATCCATCATGCGCCGCCGCGCTTCATCCGGCGACACGCCGCACAGAATGGCGTTCTCGGTCACGATGCGCGCAACGCGGTGGCGCGGATTCAGCGACGCAAACGGGTCCTGGAAGATCATCTGGATCTCAGGCCGCAGTGCCTTCAACGCAGCGCCGCGCAGATCCTGCACGGGTTGGCCTTTGAACAGAATGCGCCCGCTGTCGACGTCCAGTAGGCGCATCACGCACTGGCCGAGCGTGGTCTTGCCCGACCCCGACTCGCCGATGAGGCCCACGGTCTCCCCAGCAGCGATCTCCAATGACACATCGTTCAAGGTCCGCGTGCGCTCTTTGCGCCCAAACAGGCCGGCGCGCCGGGCGGGGTAGGACTTGACCAGGGACTCCACGCGCAGCAAGGGCGCGTCCGAAGCGGCTGCGGGCGCCGTCTGGTTGGTGCGCAACCGAGGCACAGCGTCGATTAAGCGCCGTGTGTACGGGTGCTTCGGCTGCCGCAGCACTTGTGCCGCCGCACCGCCTTCCACCACCTGGCCATGTTGCATCACCACCACCTGGTCGGCAATGTCGGCGACCACGCCGAAGTCGTGGGTAATGAACAGCACGCCGATGCCGTGTTCCTGCTGCAAGCGCTGGATCAGCGCCAGGATCTGGGCTTGCGTGGTCACGTCCAGCGCCGTCGTGGGCTCGTCGGCAATCAACAGGCGCGGCTCGAGCGCCATCGCGATGGCGATCACCACACGCTGGCGCTGGCCCCCCGAGAGTTGAAATGGGTAGCGATGGCGCAGCTGCTCGGGATCCTGCAGGTTCATCTCGCGCATCAGCTCCAGCACCCGGCGCTCGCGTTCGACGCCATCGGTCTTGCCGTGCACCAGCAGCACTTCGGCGATTTGGTCGCCCACTGTCATCACGGGGTTCAGCGCGGTCATGGGCTCCTGGAAGATCATGCCCATGCGTGAGCCCCGTGCGCGCCGCAGCGCCTGGGTGTCCAGTGCCAGCAGGTCATCGCCTTCCAGCGTGATCCGGCCGGAGGTGACGCGCAGCGCGCGCGGCGGCAGCAGGCGCATGACCGCGTTGGCCATGACCGACTTGCCGGAGCCCGATTCGCCGACCACGCACAGCGTCTGGCCTTCCGGTACAACGAGGGACACGTTCTGCACCGCAAACGGGCGGTCGCCACCTTCCGGAAGGGCGACGCTCAGGTCCTGAATCTTCAGCAGCACTGGGGCGTTGATCTGGGCAACAGGAGCATTCATGCCTGGCCTCCCACGGGCCGGCGGCGCGGGCTCAACACCTGGTTCAAGGCATCGCCCAGAAAGTTGAGGCCGAGCACGGTCACGAAAATGGCCAAGCCGGGCAGGGCCGATAGCCACCAGCTTTGCAGCAGCGTGGTGCGGCCCGCGCCGATCATGAAACCCCAGGAGATCATGCTGCGGTCGCCCAGGCCCAGGAAGCTGATGGCCGATTCCAAAAGAATGGCGGTGGCCATCATGAGCGATGCGGCCACCACGATGGGTGACAGCGCGTTCGGCAGGATCTGGTGGAACACGATGCGGAGATCGGACTGCCCACCCAGCACCGCCGCCTTGACGAAGTCCCTCGTGCGCAGGGACAGAAACTCTGCGCGCACCAGCCGCGCGACCGAAGGCCAGGAGATCACGCCAATCGCGCCCACGATAGAGTAAATCGACGGGCCGAAGATCGCGACCATCAGCAGCGCCAGCAGGAAGCCGGGGATGGTCTGAAAGATTTCGGTGAAACGCATGATCAGGTCATCGACCCAGCCTCCGTAGTACCCCGCCAGCGCGCCCAACACGGTCCCGACGATCACGGCCACCGCCGTGGCGATCACGCCGATCAAGAGGGACACGCGGGCACCGTGGGCTACGCCTGCAGCCACATCGCGCCCCAGCATGTCGGTGCCGAAAGGGTAGCCAGGGCTCAAAGGAGGGAGGTTTGGATCGGCGACCATGGCCCAGGGGTCACCCGGGTAGAGCCAAGGGGCGCCGATGGCGATCACCAGGATGACCAGCAACATCAGCGCGCCGGCCACACCGGCGGGTTGCCGAAGCAGGCGCAACAACACGGCTTTCATGTCTGCAGCTCGATACGGGGATCGGCCACGCTGTAGAGCATGTCGGCGATCAGATTGAAGATGACCACCATGACCGAGCTGACGAAGAACACGGCCAGCAGCAGGTTGTAGTCGCGTTGAAAAAGCGCATCGAAAGCCAAACGGCCGATGCCGGGCCACGCAAACACGGTTTCGATGAGCACCGAGCCACCAAGGATGTGCCCGGCCTGCAGTGACACGAAGGTGATGACCGGCAACAGCGAATTGCGCAGGATGTGGCGCTGCCAGACACGCCGCTCAGGCACGCCCTTGGCGCGCGCCGTCTTGACGAAGTCCTGGTCCATCACTTCCAGCGCCGCGGCGCGGGTTACGCGGGTGTAAATGGCGACATAGAACAAGCCGAGCGTGACCGCCGGCATTACCAGGTGTTTGGCGACGTCCACCACGGCCGCCCAACCACTCAGGTCGGCGCCCACGGTGCTCATCCCATACGGGGGGAGCCAGCCCAGTTTCATGGAAAAAAGCACGATCGCCAGCAGGCCGATCCAGAACAGGGGCATGGCAAAGAAGACCAAGGACCCGGCGGTGATTAAGGTGTCGACCCAGGTGCCTGCCCGCCGGGCTGCGGCAATGCCCAGCGCGACACCTATCACGACCGAGAAGAGAAACGCGCTCAAGGTCAGCAGCAGGGTGGCAGGCAGCTTTTCCAGAATGATGTCCTTGACGGGCCGGTTCTCGCGGTAAGAGGCTCCCAGCTGGAAGGTCAGCAGCTGCTTCATGTAGGTCAGCAACTGCACGGGCAGCGGTTTGTCCAAGCCGTACTCCTGGCGCACGCGCTCAACAAAGCCGGCGTCCACGGCGCCGCTTTCACCCGCCAGAATCGTTGCCGGGTCCCCGGGCGCCGCCCGGATCAAGGCGAAGTTGATCGCGATCACGAAGAAGATCACGAGCCAGGCCTTGAAGCAGCGCCGCGCGAAGAAGAGAAAGCGATCCATAAGCGATGTCGAAAGCTGGCAGATGCGCTGGGCTTACTTGCCGTCGACCCACACGTCGGCAAAGTTCTCGTTCATGCCCAAACCGGTGCTGATCAGGCTTTTGACCTTGGTGCGGTACACGGTTGGCATGACCATCTGGTGCGTCCACAGGATGGGCAGATCGTGCGACAAGGTCTTTTGCAGCTGCGAGTACAGCTTGGCACGCTCGGCCTTGTCGGGTTGCTGCTCGGCCTTCAGCAGCAGCGCGTCCACGTCCTTGTTGACGTAGCCATCGATGTTCGCCGCGGTTCCGCGGTTGAGCTGGTTGGTTGACAGATAGGTCTGTGTCACCCCGATGGCGGGGTCGCCCAGCAAGTAGACGAAGTTGTAGGCCAGGTCGAAATCGCCGGACGATGCGCGCGAAGACCAGCCCGGTACGTCCGTCGCCACGATGGTCGTCTTGATGCCCACTGCGGTTAGGCGTTCGCGGGTGTATTCGGCCAAGCGTTGCCACATCTCGCCGTAGGGCAGGGGCAGCAGGCGCAGGCTGACGCGCGTCCCGTCTGCGCCAGGTTTCAGTCCCATTTCGTCCAGCAGCGCCTTGGCGCGCGCCGGGTCGTACGGGTACTTGGTTTCCACACTGGTGTCGCGGAACGCGTAACCCGGGGGGAACGGGCCATTCACCGGCTCGCCAAAGGTGGAGAAAATGTTCTTGATGATGAACTGGCGGTCGATCGCGTGCGCGACGGCCTGGCGGAAGCGCACGTCGTTGATCGGCTTGTTGCGCAGGTTCATGTTGAGAAAGCCCACGGGCTGCAGAAACTCCCAGCCGGCCTTGGTCAGCGCGGACCCCGGCAGCGCGGCCAGGCGCGCAATCTCGAAGTTTTCGACGTCACCCGCGCGGATCGCATCGACCTTGCCGCTTTCAAACGCGATGGATCGGCCCACTGCGTCCGGCACTATGTGGAAGAACAAGGCGTCCAGGTGGGGCTTGCCCTTGTCCCAGTAGTCCGGGTTCTTCACTAGCTTGATGAAAGCACCGCGGCGCCATTCGCCCAGCTTGAACGGCCCGGTGCCAACGATGGTGTTGTTGACTTGCGTGGTGCGGTAGTCGGTGACGCGTTCGTACAGGTGCTTGGGCATGATGGTGCCGCCCGTGGCCTCGAAGATGTACATGAAGGCGGGGTAGGGCTGCTTGAGCTTGAACACCACCGTCAGTGCGTCGGGCGCCTCGATGGATTCCACCTGTTCCATGACCAGCTTCGTCCGGGCAAACGTCACCGGCAGGTACTGCTTGAAGCTGAACAGCACGTCGGCCGAGGTGAAGGGCTTGCCGTCGTGCCATTTGACGCCGGGGCGCAGCTTGAAGGTGTAGGTTTTGCCGTCCGACGAAATGGTCCAGGACTGCGCCAGGCGAGGAATCGGCTCTAGCTTGGGCGTGAGCGAGATCAAGCCCTCATAGACCTTGCTGCCGACAAACGAGCTCGGCCCCAGCTTGGCGCTGCCCAGGTTGATTCCCGGTGGCTCGGGGTTGACGATCAGGTTGAGCGTGCCGCCGTTGCGCGGCGCCTGAGCGGCGGCAAGGCTGGTGAGCAGGGCGGCGCCCAGGGCAATGGCAATTCGGCGGGTGGCGAACATGGTCGTCTTTCGTCGGAGTGGGTGCGGGTCAGGCGGGCACGGTGGCGCCGAAATGGGCTTGCGCGGCGTCCAGCGCCTTCGACAAACCGTCCACCAGTTCGTCGATGTGTTTGCGCTCGCTGATCAGCGGCGGGCACAGCGCCACGCAGTTGGCAATGGCACGCACGATCACGCCGTTTTCCATCGCCTTGTTCTGGATCCATGCGCCGACCGCAGCTTCGGGCGGGAAGGGCTTCTTGCTGGCTTTGTCGGCGGTGATTTCGACCGCCGCCAACAGGCCCATGCCGCGCACTTCACCGACTAGGGGGTGGTCGGCCAGGGCGTGCAATCTTTCCAGGAAATAGGGCGCCACGTCCTGCACATGCTCGACGATCTTGCGCTCCTTGTAGATCTTGATCGTCTCCAGCGCGACGGCGGCGGCCACCGGGTGCGCGGCGTAGGTCAGGCCGTGGGCGAACGCGCCAATCTTGCGGCTGCCAGCCTTGAGCCCCTCGTTGATCTCATCGGTCAACAGCAGGCCCGAGATCGGCTGGTAGGCGCCGGAAAGGCCTTTGGCCACGGTCATCATGTTGGGCTTGAGTTGGAAGCTGTCGCTGCCGAACATCTCGCCGGTGCGGCCGAAGCCACAGATCACTTCGTCCACGATGAACAGCACGTCGTACTTCTTCAAGATCGCCTGGACACGTTCAAAGTAGCCCTTGGGCGGCACGATCACGCCGCCCGAGCCGTTGATGGGCTCGGCGATGAAGGCGGCCACCGTGTCCGGGCCTTCCTTCAGGATCATCTGCTCCAGGTTGTTGGCCAGTCGCTCGGCAAACTGCTCTTCGCTCTCACCGGCCTGGCCGAAGTGATAGTAGCTTGGGCAATCGGTGTGCAGCACCTGCGGGATCGGCAGGTCGAAGTCGCGGTGCACGTGGACCAGGCCGGTCAGGCTGCCCGACGCCACCGTCACGCCGTGGTAGCCGTACAGACGCGAGATGATCTTTTTCTTCTGCGGGCGGCCCAATTGGTTGTTGTAGTACCAGATCATCTTCACCGCGGCGTCGTTGGCCTCCGAGCCGGAGTTGGCGAACAGCACGTGGTTCAGCCCTTCGGGCGCAATCGCGGTCAGCGCCTCGGCCAGCGCGATGCCGGGCGGGTGCGAACGGTGGTTGAACAGGTGGTAATAGGGCAGCACGTTGAGCTGCGCCGTGGCCGCATCGACCAGGCGCTTTTCTGAAAAGCCCAGCGATGCGCACCACAGGCCAGACATGCCTTCCAGGTAGCGCTTTCCGTTTTCGTCTTCGACGTAGCAGCCGTCACCGCGGGTGATGACGACCGGGCCACGCTGGTCGTGTGCGTCCAGGTTGGAGTAGGGGTGAACGACGTGCGCGATGTCTTTTTGCGCGTTGGCGCTGTGCGGTGTGGTCATGAGGGGTCTGCCTGAAAGTGGGGGAAGAGGAGGGGGCTTCAGCCGGCTTGGCGCGCGCGCATGAAGCCTTCGAGGAAAGCATCGAGGTTCTCCCCGAGTTTGTCGACCAGGTAGCCGCCCTCCTGGATCAGGACAACTGGGCCGCGGTAGGCGCCGATGCGTTCGCCAGCACCGCGAAAACCCTCGGTGCTGACGGCCAAGTCAGAGGACGGATCGCCTTTGAATGGGTCGAAGCCCAACGACACCAGCAAGGCCTTGGGCTGGTAGGTCAGGATCGACGCCATACCGGTGTCGATGGCCGCCAGCCAGGCAGGGTCTTCGGACTTCAAGGGCAGAGGCAGGTTGAGGTTGTGATCTGCACCTTCGCCCTCGCCGCGCTCATCGGCGTAGCCGGCGTAGAAGGGGAACAGCACGTTAGGGTCGCCGTGGACCGACACAAAATGCACATCGCCACGCTCGTAGAAGATCGACTGTGTGCCGTTGCCGTGGTGCGTGTCGATGTCCAGGATGCCCACGTTGCCCAACTGCGTGGCCATGTAGTTCGCCGCGATGGCGACGTTGTTCAGGTAGCAGAAGCCGCCGCCGAAGTCGGCATACGCGTGGTGGCCGGGCGGTCGGCACAGTGCGTAGGCTTCCCGCTCACCGTCCAGGACCAGCTTGGCCGCTTCCAATGCCGTGTGGGCTGAGCCCAGGGCGGCCTCCCACGTACCTTCCGCTACGGGCGACGAGCCGCCCGCGAGGTAGTAGCCGACTTGCCCCTGGATGCTGTCAGGCCGACGGCGGGAGCTGTAGTGCGCAAAAGCGTGGGGGTGGATCAGCGGCGTGGCGTTGGGCAACGCGCGCCAGCGGGCGTGCGCGGTGGAGAGAAAGTCGAGATAGCCCGCATCGTGCACAGCGTCGATCCACTGGCGGTCCCATGCCTTCGGCGTGATTTGCTCGTGGCCTTTGGACAGCAACTCCGCGAGCAAGGCCTCAGCGCGCGCTGGCGATTCCAGGTTCTGCACCAATTGGCCGCGCACGGTGATTTGTTCCGGTGCGTGTTGACGGTGAAGTGGGGAGTAGGTGAACTTCAAGATCGGTCCTTCAGGGCGATGGACTCAGCGTAGTCAACGATGCACCGATTGACTTGACCGAATGCGACATTCGGCGGGCCTTGACCCTTAAGGCGCGGATGAGCGCCCCACACTGGCTTCAGGAGGCGAGCGGTTGCGCCTGGCGGAAGGCGCGTGGGCTCTGCTGCGCGTGGCTGCGAAATGCGCGGGTGAAGGCGCTGATTTCGCTGAAGCCCAATTGCTCGGCAATCTGCGTGACCGGCAACTCGCTTTCTCTCAGCATCCGCTCGGCGTTTTGCATGCGGACTTCGGCCAGCAGCGGTTGAAAGCTCACCCCGCGTTCCTTCAAGCGACGCTGCAGGGTGCGTGGCGTCACGCCAAAGTCTGCGGCGGCTTGCGTCAAGGTGGCGTCGCCCCAGCGGGCGGCCTCGTTCATCCAGGCGCGCAGCGCGTCCTCGAGCAGGTCCGGCTCGTTGTGCTGTGGCATGTGCTGCGCGAGGTGCAGGCAGAACGCCTGGTAGCGCGCGGCGTTGGCGGTTGCGATCGGTTGAGCCAATACCCGCGTGTTGAAGCACAGCGCGGTGCATGCCGCGCCAAAGGTCACGGGGGCGTCAAAAAATCGCTGGTACGGCGCCTGTTGACGCGGTGCGGGCGCTGCCAGCATCACATGGTCAAGGGTGCAGGCATGGCCGACCGATCGGCGCAAGGACCGGTAGATCTTGCCGAGCGTGTACGCCGCGTCCTGCAAACGTTCTGCCACGGCCGGGTCGTGGATCAGGTAGGCCAAACGCGCCGTGTTGTCCGCCTGGGTGAGCGAGACCGTGGTGCCGGTCTGGCTGACGGGAAAGTAGCGCGTCAGGGCCTGTAGCGCGTGCCCGACGGTGGGGGCGTGGAGGAACAGCTCCCCAAAGATGCTGCGGGCCGGGTCCGATTCGGCCCCCGCCATGTCCAAGCCCAGGTGATCGCGCCCGCTTTGCTCTGCCGCGCTGGCCAGCATGCGGGTAAAGCTCAACAGCGAAGTCTTGCGCGCACGCGCAGGGTTCCCTGCCCTGTGCCAAGGGGCGGCTTGCGCAGCGTTGACAGGCGCGTCGCGCAGGAGTCCGTGCATCAGATTGGAAGCAAGGCGGTGGGCATCGGCGCTGATGGCGCCAACAACGAGTCGGGCGGTCATGGGGTCAATCTGGAGGTTTCGGGTGGTTGAAACGCACCGGAATGTTGACGAAAAGTTCTATAAAACGAAAATAAGGTTTTGTAATTTGCAAATGCAATACGGGCATCAGGGCAAACCCTGGTGTGCCAACAGGGCACAATTCACAGGGACATGAACAACACCCTCATCAAAGGCTTGGCCATCATCGAGTTGCTGGCGCACAGCGAGCGGCCCCTGGGGCTGACCGATATCGCCAACGAGCTCCAACTGGTCAAGAGCAATGTTCACCGCCTGTTGGGGGCGCTGACGGATGCGCGCTTCATCGTGCGCGATCCGCAATCGGGCCGGTACACGGCGGCGATCAAGCTGTGGGAATTGGGGTCGGCGGTGCTGTCCAAGCTGGATTTGCGCGTGCACGCCGAGCAGGTGATGGATGGCCTGCTGGACCAGACGCGCGAGACCGTGCACCTGTCGGTGCTGGACGGCGACGAGGTGGTGTACGTGCACAAGCTCGACAGCCCGAACCCGGTGCGGGCGTACTCACAGATTGGCGGGCGCGCGCTCGCCTACTGCGTGGCCACGGGCAAGGCCATGTTGGCCTTTCAGGCCGTGCCGGCGCTGGAGCGCCTGGCGCAGCGGCTGGAGGCCCGCACCCCGCAAACCCTGGTTGAGCCTGAGCGCTTCCTGCAGGAGATGGCGCGCATCCGTTCGCAGGGCTACGCGATCAACAAGGGCGAGTGGAACGAGAACGTGTACGGCATCGCTTCGCCGGTGCGCGACGCCAGCGGGCGCGTGGTGGCCGCACTGGGCCTGTCGGGCCCGCGTGAGCGCTTCAAGACCACGCAGATGCGCGGGTTTGCCCCGCTGATCGTGTCGGCGGCGCTGCAGATTTCAGAGCGCCTGGGCGCGCGTGAAAGCCTGCCGGTCTGGCGTTGATGGGCTGACCCGTCAACCGGCGCACCGCCCGCGTCACCGCGGTGCGATGGACTTCAGACGGCGCCCTCAAACACCATCACATCGACGAGGTCGCCCGCGGCCACGTTGGCTTGCGTGTGCCCGAGCACGATCAGGCCGTTGGCTTGCACCATGGACGACAGCACGCCCGAGCCTTGGTTGCCGGTGGTGCGCACGCTCAAGGCACCATCGGCTTCACGCGTGACGATGCCGCGCTGGTATTCGGTGCGGCCGGGTTTTTTTCGGATCGGCTCGGCGCTGGCGGCGCGCAGGTACACGGTCGGTTGCGGGCGCGCGCCCATCAGGCGCAGCAGCGCGGGCCGCACGAAGGCGAGGAAGGTGACCATCACCGCCACCGGGTTGCCGGGCAGGCCGAAGAGCACGGCGCTGCTATCTTTCGGGTAGCTGGTTGCGCAATCTGCACTAGGGCCAGAGGCCGATTGATCTGAAATTTCTGGGTCCGCGCCAGCATCGCTTGCCAGGCGCGCGCGCGGTAGGCGCCCCACCGCCATCGGCCGGCCCGGGCGCATGGCGATGCGCCAGAAGGCGACGTCGCCCAGCTGCCGCATCATGGCCTTGGTGTGGTCGGCTTCGCCCACGCTGACGCCGCCGCTGGTGATCACCGCGTCGGCGCGCGCGGCGGCGTGGCGGAAGGCGGCTTCCAGCTGCGCGGGTTCGTCCTTGACCACGCCCAGGTCGATCACTTCGCAGCCCAGGCGCGTCAGCAGGCCGAACACGGTGTAGCGGTTGCTGTCGTACACGGCCCCTTCGCGCGGGGCTTCGCCCAGGCTCAGGATCTCGTCGCCGGTGGAGAAATACGCAACGCGCACGCGCCGCAGCACGGGCACGGTGGCAACACCCAAACTGGCCACCAGCCCTAGAGCCGCCGGCGCAAGCAGCTCACCTTTCAGTAGCGCGGGCTGGCCGGCCATCAGGTCTTCACCCAGGTGGCGGCGGTTGTCGCCGGGCTGCAGGATGTTGGCCGGGATCTCCACCACGTCGCCCGCCACGCGCGTGAATTCCTGTGGCACGACGGTGTCCAGGCCATCAGGCATCACGGCGCCGGTCATGATCTTCACGCACTCGCTGGGCCCGACCTGGCCGCGCCACGCCGCGCCCGCCAGCGCCGTACCGACGATGCGCAGCGACAGTGCCTGATCGCGCACCAGTTGCGCGCCGTGAAAGGCGAAGCCGTCCATGGCCGAGTTGTCGTGCGGCGGCACGCTGATGGGCGAGACGATGTCTTCAGCCAGCACGCGGCCCAGCGCCTGCATCAGCGGCAGCTGTTCGACGTCGGTCACCGGCGTGACCAGCTCGGCCAGGAAGGCGTTCACCGTCTCGGCGGGCAGGGCTTGTGGGTCGTAGCCCTGCAGTTCGGCGGCGATCTGTTCGAGGGTTTTCATGGCGGGATGGCGGTGGGCGGGGGCGTGCAGCGAAGCGTCGGATTCAAAGAAAACTGGGTTCTGGCCCTACAACCACCTGCGCGGGCAGCTTCTGTTTTCATAGCGATTTGGCCATCAGTGCTTTGTCGTGGTACACGCCGTCGACGCAGAGGGCGCGCGCCAGCAGGCCGTAGCGCGCAAAGCCCGCGCCTTCGTACAGGCGCACGGCGGCGGCGTTGCTGGCGGTGACGCTGAGCAGGACTTGCTTGACGCCGGGCAGCTGGCGCACGTGCGCGTCAAACGCCTGCAGCAAGGCCGTGCCCACGCCGCGGCCGCGCGCCGGCGTGGCGACCATCATGCCCACCAGGTCGGCCATGTGGCGTTCTTTCTGGCGTTCGGCGCGCACGCAGACGACGGCGCCGATCAGCGCGCCGTCGCCGTCGAAGGCACCCAGGATGAAGTCGTCGTCCGGCGGCTGGCCCAGGCGCCGGGCGTAGGTGGACGCGGGCAGCGGGCTGGCGCTGGCGTAGTCGGACGTGAAGGCCGTGGGCTCGGTCCGCAGGCCCTCGTCGCGCAGCCGCTTGTAGGCGGGCAGGTCGGCGGCGGTCAGCAGGCGGACGGTGGGCGGGTCGGCAGGCATGGTGCTGGCGCGGGTCAGGGCGATCAAGACCGGATTGGGGCGGTTTCCAGGCGGTGCAGCTCGTCCAGGGTGTTGGCGTTGGCGAAGGCCAGCGGGTCGTCATCCGGCGCGTCGAACGGCACGACGACCTGGCGGTGCTGCGCGGTCCAGGCGTCGATCTTGCGGCCACCGCCGTGGGTGAAGCGCATCAGGCTTTCCAGCAGGTCGGCGCGCAGCAGGCAGAACACGGGCTGGGTGCGCACGCGGGTCTGGCCGCTGTCGTCCGTCTCGGGGCCGGCGGCCATGGCGATATCGGCCTGCTGCGCTTGCAGGGCCTGCGCCAGCCGCTCGCAAAGCGATAGCGGAAAGTTGGGCACGTCGCACGGCAGGGTGAGCAGATAAGGCGTTTCGCAACGCTCCAACCCGGTCAGAAAGCCGGCCAGTGGACCGGCGAAGTCGGGCAGCGCGTCCGGCCACACCGGCACGCCAAAGGATTCGTACGCCGCCAGGTTGCGGTTGGCGTTGACCATGACTTCGGCCGGCGGCAAGGTTTGCGCCTGCAGGCGCAGCAGGGCGTGCATCGCCAGTGGCGTGCCGCGGAAAGTCTGCAAGCCCTTGTCCACGCCGCCCATGCGGCTGCCGCGCCCGCCGGCCAGCAGCAGGGCGGTGATCTGGTCGGACGGAATGGCGGGGGGCGCGTCGGTAGGGGTGCTCATGCGGCGGTTATACCCGCTGGGCTGGCCGCGCTGCGCGGGCCGCGGGGCGGATGGCCGGGTCGGGCGCTGGCGCAGGGGCCGCGCTGGCGACTCCCGCAGGGTCGCGGCGTCTGTCAAATCGCTATGTTTGTGATAGCTGGTTGCGCAGGTGGTACTAGGGCTGGTGCACCAAAACGCTTGAATCGGCGCATTCAAACCTTGTTGTCCAGCGTGGCGATGCGGTAAGGCCAAGGGCGCAGTGCCAGCGATGCGCGACCACCCAAGCGGCTGGCCCGCGCGGCGCCCCAGCAGGCGCGGCGGGCCGCGGGCGCTGCGTCAGCGCACCGTTTCTGTCTCGACCACCATGTCGAGCACGTAGGCGTGGCGCGGCGCGTCGGCCGGCAGCTGGCCATTCACGGCGCGCGAATAGCGGTTCACGCGCACGATGTTGCGCACGCCGGCCTTGTGCTCATACCCCTCGATGTCGCCCTGGAAGATGCGCCATGGGCCCACCTTGGTCTTGCGGCCATTGCCGTCGTAGGCGATGTCTCGCACGCGCAGGCACATGGCGTTGCGCATCAGCGGGTGGTTGCAGGACACTTTTTGCGGCGCGACTTCCAGGAACATGCGCTCACCGGCGCCGCCGTAGCGCGTCTCGGGCGTTGCCTGGCCCGTCAGCTCCCACTGGCTGCCGTCGGCAAAAGCCAGCATCAGCTGCGGGGTCGCGCCGGGCGCGGCCGCGGTGCGCACCTGGGCGGACTGGGCGGTGGGCAGTTGCTGGGCGACGCGCTGCTCCAGCGCCATCACACCCGGCTCGGGACAGGCGCGCAAGGTCGCCGCTGCGCGGTGGACGCGCAGCTGGGCGCCTTCCACCTGATAGCCTGCCGTGACAACGTTGCACAGGTTGTGCACGCTCACGCGACCGTCCTTGAAAGACAGGCGCATCGGCGGGCGATCAGGCGCGCGCCAACGGGCGTCGTTCTGGCCGCGGGCGTCGCGCACGGTGACCAGTTCCCAGGTGTACGCCGGCAATTGGCGCGCCGCGTCGTAGGCCGGCACGGCGGTGATGGGCGGGGGAGACACGGTGGCGGTGCCGGGCGGGGCAGGCGGCGGTGGCGTGGTTTGCGCGCACGCCGCCAGCAGAGCCGTGGCGGCGACAACGGGACCGACCCGGGCCAGCAGGCCAAGGTGGGACGAACGGGACGATGCCGGGGCATCGGAGGGGAACAGCGTCATGTGGCAACTTTCATCAAAGCGCTGCGCCAGGGCAGCTAACCACTCACCGTAACGCATCTCCATGACAGGGCGTGTCCGACAACTTCGCCTTTGTCGGCGGGGCAGGCCCCCGCGCTGCGCCCAAGCATGGCGCGCAACGCGGGGCGCCCGCGCGATCAGGCCGCGCCGGCCGAGGTGCCGGCCGCGGCCGCCCGCTCGACACGCCCGTCGGGGTGCTGGGCAAAGCGCTCGGCCTGGCCGTGGGTGTGCGCCGGGCTGGGCCAGGGCCAGCCGCCGAATTCGGTGCGCTGGTAGTCCTGGATGGCCTGCAGCAGCTCTTGCTGGGTGTTCATCACGAACGGGCCGCGCGCGGCCACCGGCTCGCCAATCGGGCGGCCTTGGAGCACCAGCACTTCGATGGTCTCGTCGCCCGGGTTGTGCAGCGGCGCGGGCTGGTCGGCGCGCACCTCGATCATCAGCGGGCGGTCAGCCAGTTGCGTGCCCACGGCCAGCGTGCGGCCGGTGGTCAGGTACAGCGCGCGGCGCGCGGCGGCCGTTGCAGGCGGCAGCGTCAGGCTGGCGCCGGGCGCCAGGCGCAGGATCCAGATCGCCACGTCCGCACCGGGCTCGCTGGCCCAGGAATCGGCCGGCGGCGCCAGCGCCTTGACGGGCGCGCCGGTGCTGCCATCGGCCAGCACGGGGGCGTAGTCACCGGCGATGACTTCCACCTCGGCGCGGCGCCCGTCGGCGTCGGTCTGCACGTGGTGCGGGATGGCGTCGGCCCAGAACATGGTGAAGTCGGGCGGCGCCATCTTGCGTTTGGCCGGCAGGTTCAGCCACAGCTGGAACAGGTCCAGCGTGTTGGGCTGGTCGGCGTGCACCATGGGGAACATCTCGCCGTGCTGCACGCCGCTGCCAGTGGTCAGCCACTGCACGTCGCCTTCGCCATAACGCGCGGTCGCGCCCAGCGAATCGGCGTGGTCGACCAGGCCTTTGCGCACGATGGTCACGGTTTCAAAACCGCGGTGCGGGTGCGCGGGAAAGCCCGGCACGCTGTCGCCGTGGTACATGCTCCAGCCGTCCTGGCGGCTGAAGTCCATGCCGATGTCGCGCCCGGCCAGCAAGGCGGCGTCGGGCCCCAGCGCGCCGTTGCTGGCGGGGTAGTGGTCCTGGTGGTAGGCGCCGAAGATGAAGGGGTCGATGCCCGGCAGGCGGTTGTCGATGGCTTGGGCGCTGATGATCAGGTCGGCGGCGGGTGGGGTGACGTTGGCCGCGGACGTGTTGGCCGTGGGGGTGGCGGTGCTGCTCATGTCGGTCTCCGAAGGCGGGCGCACAGCGCGTCCGCGAAGCCTCTTACATGGGGGCGAAAGCGCCGTTTCGCAAGCTTGGGCGCGGCCCGCGCGCAGCCGTCAGCCGCCGATGTAGCTCATCTCGACCCGCTTGGGGCCGCCCGCGCCGGTGTCGGCCGGCAGGCTGGCGCGCAACTCGCTGTAACGGTCGCTGCGGCCTTGCCAGATGGCGGCCAGCGCGCCGTCCAGCGCGGCGGTGTCGGCGCCGCCGCGCAGCAGCGCGCGCAGGTCGTAGCCCTGGCTGGCGAACAGGCACAGGAACAGCTTGCCGTCCATCGACAATCGCGCGCGGTTGCAGTCGCCACAGAAGGCGTGCGTCACGCTGCTGATGAAGCCCACCTCGCCCAGCGCCGGGTCGTGCCGCCCGTCGGCGCCGGCAT
Source organism: Pseudomonadota bacterium (assembly GCA_023442945.1). Lineage (GTDB taxonomy): Bacteria > Pseudomonadota > Gammaproteobacteria > Burkholderiales > Burkholderiaceae_C > Ottowia. The sequence continues at coordinate 41,844 of JAEZWW010000117.1, forward strand.
AGCCCCAGCGCTGCGCCGTCTCGCCGGTCTGGCTGGCTTGCAGCGGCACCAGGGCGAACTCGCTTTGCAGCAGCGCCAGCACCTGGTCCGACGGCAGCACCTCGTCCATGCGCCAGCCGTTGGTGGCGCCCACGTCCATGAATTCGATGAAGCGCAGCACGATGCCGCTGCCGCGGAAATGCCGCGCCATGGGCAGGATCTGCGCTTCGTTGGTGCCGCGCTTGACCACCATGTTGACCTTGATCGGCCCCAGGCCCGCGGCGCGCGCGGCGTCAATGCCGGCCAGCACGCTGGCGACGGGGAAGTCCACGTCGTTCATGTCGCGGAAGACGGCGTCGTCCAGCCCGTCCAGGCTCACGGTCACGCGGCGCAGGCCGGCGGCTTTCAGCGCCTCGGCCTTGCGCGCCAGCAGGCTGCCGTTGGTGGTCAGCGTGATGTCCAGCGGCTCGCCCGCGGGCGTGCGCAGCGCGGCCAGCTGGGCGATCAGCGTTTCGATGCCCTTGCGCAGCAGCGGCTCGCCGCCCGTCAGGCGCAGCTTGTGCACGCCGTGCGCGACAAAGCGCTCGGCCAGGCGCGTGATTTCTTCAAACGACAGCAGCGCGCTGTGCGGCAGGTAGCTGTAGGTGTTGTCGAACACCTCCTTGGGCATGCAGTAGCTGCAGCGGAAGTTGCAGCGGTCCGTCACGCTGATGCGCAGGTCGCGCAGCGGCCGGCCGCGCGTGTCCAGCAGCGTGCCGTCCGCCGCAACGGACGCAGACGGCGGCACCGCCAGCGTCGCCGTGCGGTGATCGACCAAGGGAATGACTCGTTCGCCCATGGGGCGATTATCCCCTGCGCGGCGCACCTGTGCAGGTGGGTGCATAGGTAACCGGGCGACGTGGTGGGGTTGGGAAATGCTTTAAAAAAGATAGCTGGCTGCGCAGATGGCACTAAGGCTGGCGCGCGAAAGGGCTTGAAACGTCCGTCCGCGCGGCTCGCATGGCGTGGCGGCGCCAAGCAGGCCGCGGCACGCCCATCCCTACGCCGCTACGATGGCGGCATGCCCGAACCACGCCTGCCGCAGCCCCCGATCACTCTCACCCGGCGCACGCTGCTGACCGCACTGCCGATTGGCTTGGCGCCTGCCTGGGCCGTCGCGCAAAAGGCCGCGCCCCAGCCGCTGCCCGCCGTCGGCACCGCGCTGCCGCTGGCCCCCGCGCCGCTGATCGGCGGCGGCCGCTTCGACCCGGCGCAAGCCCAGGGCAGGCCGGTCGTCCTGTACTGGTGGGCCAGCTGGTGCCCGTTCTGCGCCCAGCAAAGCCCGGAGATGCAAAAACTCTGGGCCGCGCAAAGCGGGCGCGGCTTGCAGATGTTGGCGCTGTCGATCGACAAGAAGCCTGAAGACGCCGCCGCTTACCTGGCGCGCAAGGGCTACACCTTCCCGGCCGCGTGGCTCAGCCCCGACTTGGCCAAGGCCTACGCCAAACCCGACGGCCTGCCCGTCACCGTGGTGCGCGGCAAGGACGGGCGTGTGGTGCAGGCCGAAAAAGGCCAGCTGTTTGCCGAAGACGTGGCCGAGCTGGCGCGCTGGGTGTGACGCGGCTTGGGTGTGTCTGCTATGAATGTCGTAGCTGTCCGCGCAATTGCCCGTAGGGCTAGCGGCCGATTTCTTTCAAATGCGCGCGGTGCTCACACGCAGCGCGCCCCATCCACTTCAATACACACGCCGCTGATAAACGCGGCCTCGTCGCTGGCCAGGTAGAGCGCGGCGTTGGCCACGTCCAGCGCGGTGGAAAAACGGCCCAGCGGGATGGTGGCGCGGAACTTGGCTTTGCGTTCGTCGTCCACCGGGCCGCCGGCGAATTCGGCGGACAGGCCGGTGTCGGGGTTGAACACCGGGTTGATGCAGTTGACGCGGATGTTGTCGGGGCCCAGCTCGGCCGCCATCGACTTGCTGGTGACGATGACGGCGGCCTTGCTGCCGTTGTACCAGGTCAGGCCCGGGCGCGGGCGCACGCCGGCGGTCGACGCGATGTTGATGAAGCTGCCGCCACCGGCCTGGCGCATGGCCGGCACGCCGTGGATGGCGCTCCAGTAAATGCTTTTCATGTTGACGTCGTAGACCTTGTCGAACTCGGCCTCGCTCACTTCGAGCATGGGGCGGTTGCGGTGCGTCCAGCCGGCGTTGTTGACGATGGCGTCCAGTTGGCCGCCGCCAAAGGCCTGCGCGGCCTGCACCAGCGCGGCCCAGTCGGCGCCTTTCGTCACGTCGGCTTGCACAAAGCGCGCCTGGCCGCCGGCGGCGTTGATCTCGCCCGCCACCTTCTCGCCCAGCGCCGCCTGCAGGTCGTTGACGATCACGCGCGCGCCTTCGGCCGCCAGCCGCCGCGCAATGCCTTCGCCGATGCCGCCGCCGGCGCCGGTGACGATGATGGACTTGTCTGCCACGCGCATGCAAAGCTCTCCTTGGGGCTAAAAAGGGACAGGGGTGTGAAGCAACCCGCAGTGTAGCCAGCGGCGGCATACCCCCTGTGCCCAGCGGCGCGCAAACGCACTACCATGGCCGCTTCGATTTCCTGCAACCTCTTTTTGGCAAAGGCTTCGCCCCCACCATGTCCGCTTCCCTCGTCGACGACCTGATGCGCCAACTGCAAGGCGCGCCCACCGGCCAGATCGCCCAGCAGCTGGGCACCGACCCCAACACCGCCGCCAGCGCCATTGAAGCGGCGCTGCCGATGCTGCTGGGCGCGCTGGGCCGCAACACCCAACAACCGGGCGGCGCGGCCGACCTGTTCGGCGCGCTGCAGCGCGACCACGGCGGCGGCGGTGCTGGTGCCATGGACCTCGGCGGTTTGCTGGGCGGCTTGCTTGGCGGCGGCGCTGGCAACGCGGGGGCGATGGGCGGCCTGGGCGGTCTGCTGGGCAGCGTGCTGGGCGGCGGCGCACCGGCCAGCCGCCAGATGGATGCTGGCGGCATCCTCGGCCACATCTTCGGCGGCCAGCAGTCGCGCGCCGAAAGCGGCCTGGGCCAGGTCACGGGCATGAACAGCGGCCAGGCCGGCAATCTGCTGAAGATCCTGGCGCCGATCGTCATGGCCTTTCTGGCCAAGCAGGTCATGGCGCGCGGCGTGGACGCCGGCGGCCTGGGCAACATGCTGGGCCAGGAGCGCGCGCAGGTGCAGCAGCGCGGTGGCCTGGGCGGCGGGCTGATGAACGCCGTGCTGGACCAGGACGGTGACGGCGACGTCGACCTGGCCGATTTGCTGAAAATGGGTGGCGGCCTGCTCGGCGGCCGCCGCTGACCACACCCTGCCACGCACGCCCGGTTCGCCGGGCTTTTTTGTGATTGGATGCGCCCCATGAGCCCAGATCCCGCCAGCGAAGACGCCCAGCACCAACTCAGCATGACGGTGCTGATGACGCCCGACATGGCCAACTTTTCCGGCAACGTGCACGGTGGCTCCATCCTCAAGCTGCTCGACCAGGTCGCCTACGCCTGCGCCAGCCGCTACGCCGGGCGTTACGTGGTCACGCTGTCGGTCGACCAGGTCACCTTCCTGCAGCCGATTCACGTGGGCGAGCTGGTCACCTTCCTGGCCAGCGTCAATTACACCGGCCGCACGTCGATGGAAATCGGCGTCAAGGTCGTGACCGAAAACATCCGCGACCGCGTCGTGCGCCACGCCAACAGCTGCTTTTTCACCATGGTGGCCGTGGACGACGACGCCAAACCCGCCGAAGTGCCGCCCTGGGTCCCGCAAACCCCGATCCAGCGCCGCCGCCACCACGCGGCCGAGCTGCGGCGCACACTGCGGCGTGAACTGACGGCCCGGTTTGAAGAGGCGCGCAGCGCCTTTCCCGGCGCGGAAGGTTGAGCGGATTTTAAGGAAATTGGCCTCTGGCCTTAGAGGAATCTGCGCGGACAGCTATCACAAGCGTAGCAACTGTCGCACGCGCTGGGGCCCGGTGCCAGTCGCCCAGGCCGCTCACCCGTGCTTGAACGCCACCGTCTTCAGCACGGTGAAGCCGTACAGCGCCTCAAAGCCTTTTTCGCGCCCGTAGCCGCTGGATTTGTAGCCGCCAAAGGGCAGCTCGACCCCGCCGCCGGCGCCGTAGTTGTTGATGAAGACCTGGCCGGCCTTGACGCGTTTGGCCATGCGGAACTGGCGCGCGCCGTCCCGCGTCCAGATGCCGGCGACCAGGCCAAAGGCGGTGGCGTTGGCCAGCGCGACGGCGTGGTCTTCGTCGTCGAAGGGCATGGCCGACAGCACAGGGCCGAAGACTTCTTCCTGCGCCACGCGGTGGCCCACCGGCACGTCGGCCAGCAGCACGGGGGCTTGGTAAAAGCCGGTTTCGGGCGCTTCGTCGACGATCTGGCCCTGGGCGACAACCGGGATCTGCGCCGATTGCGCGTCGGACAAAAAGTCCCACACGCGCTGCTGCTGGCTCTGGCGGATCAGCGGGCCGATGTCCAGGTCCATCGTCGCGGGGCCGACGCGCAGCGCCTCAAACGCTTCGCCCAGGCGCGCCAGCAGCGGGTCGTAAATGCTGCGCTCGATCAGCACGCGCGAGCCGGCCGAGCAGGTCTGGCCGCCGTTCTGCACGATGGCGTTGACGATGACGGGGATGGCCGCGTCCAGGTCGGCGTCGGCAAAGACGATCTGCGGGCTTTTGCCACCCAGCTCGAGCGTGACCGGGCAATGCCGCTCGGCCGCGACTTGCTGGATCAGCGTGCCAACCTTGGGGCTGCCGGTGAAGCTGATGTGGTCGATGCCCGGGTGGCGCGCCAGCGCGTCGCCCACTTCGTGGCCGTAGCCGGTGACGATGTTGATGGCGCCGGGCGGAAAGCCCACTTCGGCCGCCAGCTGCGCCACGCGGATCAGGCTCAGGCACGCGTCTTCGGCCGGTTTGACGACGCAGCAGTTGCCCGCCGCCAGCGCACCGCCCACGCTGCGCCCGAAGATCTGCATCGGGTAGTTCCAGGGGATGACGTGGCCGGTGACGCCGTGCGGCTCGCGCCAGGTCAGCACGCTGTAGCCGTTTTGGTAGGGCAGGGTTTCGCCGTGGAACTTGTCGCAGGCGCCGGCGTAAAACTCGAAGTAGCGCACCAGCGCCAGCGCGTCGGCGCGCGCCTGTTTGGTGGGTTTGCCGCAGTCGCGCTGCTCCAGCGCGGCCAACTCGTCGGCGTGCTGTTCGACCTTGGCGGCCAGCGCAAGCAGCAGGCGCCCGCGCTCGGCCGCCGACAGCTGGCCCCACGGCCCGTCAAAAGCGCTGCGCGCGGCGCGCACGGCGGCGTCGATGTCGCGTTCGTCGCTGCGCTGGATGTCGTCAAACGGCTGGCCATCGGACGGGTCGATCACCGGCAGGGTGCGCCCGCTGGCGGACGCGACGGATTCGTTGGCGATGAAGTTCAGTTGCATCCGCGCATTGTTGCGCAGATCGGGCGGCCAGCACCGCCCAAGTGGTATGCCCTGTTGGGTAGCATGATTTTAAGAAAAATCGGGCGATGGCCCTACAACCACCTGCGCTGGCAGCTATGAAAAATAGAGTAACCGGTGCGCCGTGCCGGCGCCTTGCAGCGACGCTTTCAATGCGTGCCCAGCGCCTGGCGCCCGCTGCGCAGCGGGCCGGCGCGCTGCTCGATCGCCGCGTGCAGCGCACGCCGCCCGCCCAGAGCGAAGACGATCTCGGCCACCACGAACAGCGGGCCGATGACCAGGCCGACCAGGTCGTCCACAAAAGCCGGCTTGCGCCCCTCCCAGAGATGGCCGACGAACTGGATCACCCAACCGAGCACGAACAGGCCGATGCCGCTCCACAGCCACAGCGCCGTGGTCTGCGCCGCCAGCGGCCAGGCCAGCGCCAGGCCCGCGGCCATCAGCAGCGCCATCAGCGCGCCCAGCGGCCGGTCCAGCCACAGGTAGTAGGCGCAGGTCAGCACCGTGACCAGCAGCGCGGGCGTGACCGGCACACCCGCCACGTCGCCCAGCAGCGGGCGCGACAGCAGCACCTGCACGGCCAGCACGATCATCGGGATGCCGACAAAGTGCGTGGCGATGTTGCGCCGGTCGCGGTGGTAGGTGGCGTACTGGGCCAACTGGTCAGTCAGGGTGCGCATGGCGGTCTCCGGCAAGGGTCACCCATGCTACGCCCAGCCTGGGTGGGGGTTCAAGCGGGCGAACCCGCGTCAGCCCTGCCAGGGCCGCAGGTCCAGAAACCGGTTCCACAGGCGCCGCCAGGGCGCCCAGGCGTGGCCGCCGTCGGTGACCAGCACCTGGTTGGGCGGCAAGGTGGCGGCGATCAGGCGGTTGCTGGCGACAAAGCGGTCGTCGTCGCCGTAGCCGATCCACAGCGGCGGGCGCTGCGGGCCGGGGCGGTTGGCGCGTTCGCGCAACCAGCGCCACAGGGCGAGGTCGTGCACGTCGGCGCCGTCCAGTTCACCGTCCCACGCCCGCAGGCCACCGGCTTGGCCGATGGCGGCGGGCAGGTCGCGCCGCCCGAGGAAGGCGGCCATGACGAAGGCGCCATCGATCATGTCACCGTGTTCGCGCGTGAACAGCAGCGAGCCGTAGCCGCCCAGCGAAATGCCGACCAGCCAGACGCGCGCGTAGCCTTGGTCGCGCGCTGGGCGCACCACTTCATTCAGCAGGCGGTCAATGATTTGCTGCGAGGTGTAGTAACCGGTGTGCGCGTCCAGCAGCAGCAGGTCGACCGGCAGCTGCCGCTGGCGCACGGCGGCGACGAAGCCTTCGCGGATGAAGTCCTGCGGCGTGTCGTACGCGCCGGGCAGCAGCACCAGCAGGGTGTCGGCTCGCTGGCCCGGCTGGGCGAGGTCAAGCACGCGGTCCATGCGGGCCTGCACAGGTCGGATGGGGGGCACGCAGCCGGACAGCGCCAGCAGCGCCAGCGCACCGGTCGCCAGCCACACGCGGCGAGTGGCCAGGCCGGGCGCCGGGGGCAGTGGGGCAGGGCTTGTGGGGCGCATCGGGCAGCGGAAGACCGTACCGGGGGATGCGCGCCGCGCCGCGATCAGCCCGGCTTGCGGGCACGGTATTCGGAGAAGGTGCCCAGCTCGACGTGCCGGTTGGCGTCGTCCAGGCCGGCAGCGCGCAAGGTGTCCAGAATGCGCTGCGGCGGGGCGCAGGCTTCGATGCTGTCCCAGTAGTAGCGCCAGATCTTGGGTGTGTGCGTGGCCGAGCGCGACAGCCAGGCGGCCAGGGGCACCCAGCCGCGCATGTAGCCTTTGAGCAGGGCCGTGCCGACCGCGCCTTCGGGCTTGGTGATCTCCAGAATGCACAGCCGCCCGCCGGGTTTGAGCACGCGGTGGAATTCGCGGAATGCCGCGCTCAAATCGCCAATGTGGCGCAGCGCATAGCCCATGCTGATGAAGTCGGCGCAGGCGTCGGGCAGCGGAATGCTTTCGGCCTTGCCTTCGACCTGTTTGACCTTGCCGGCCAGCGGGCTGGCGCCCATCATGGCCGGGCTCGGGTCCACGCCGGTCAGCAGGGCCGGGTTGCCAATGATGGCGATCGCCTCCTTGGCCACCAGGCCGGTGCCAAAGCCCACGTCCACCACCTGCATGCCGGGCGCGAGGCCCGCGCGCTTGAGCGCCTGGCGCCGGTACCAGGGGCCGGTGCCCAGAGCCAGCAAGCGTTCGACCTTGTCGTAGTCGGTCGCGGTCGAATCGAAGATCTCGCGCAGGAAACCAGCGCGTTCGGCCTCGGTCCGGTAGTACTCGGAAATCGGCTGGTGCGGTTCATGCACCGGCTGAGGGGCCTTGTCGGAAGAGGTCATGCGCGTCGGAGCCGATAGGATGGTCGGTCAGGAGGAAATCGCCGTGTTTTAACACGCCCGAACTTCCTGGAGCACAGGACCCGCGCAGCCGCCGCCGCAACGACCGAAAGGCCCCCGTGACCACTGAACCGTCTGCCCCTGCCCGCGCGGCGCGGCGCCTGCCCGCCGGCATCTGGGCGCTGGGCTTCGTCAGCCTGCTGATGGACGTGTCGTCCGAGATGATCCATGCCCTGTTGCCGCTGTTCATGGTCGGTACGCTGGGCATGAGTGTGGCGCTGGTCGGCCTGCTGGAAGGCCTGGCCGAAGCCACGGCGCTGGTCCTGAAAGTGTTTTCCGGCGTGATCAGCGACCGCTTCGGGCGGCGCAAGCCGCTGGCGGTGCTGGGCTATGGCCTGGGCGCGGCGACCAAGCCGCTGTTCGCCCTGGCCAGCGGGGCCGGGCTGATCTTCACGGCGCGCCTGCTGGACCGCGTCGGCAAGGGCATCCGCGGCGCACCGCGCGATGCGCTGGTGGCCGACCTGGCCCCGCCCGAGCAGCGCGGTGCCGCCTTCGGCCTGCGCCAGTCGCTGGACACGGTCGGCGCCTTCCTGGGGCCGCTGCTGGCGGTGGGGCTGATGCTGCTGTGGGCCAACGACTACCGGGCGGTGTTCGCCGTGGCCGTGGTGCCGGCGGTGTTGAGCGTGCTGCTGCTGGCCTGGGGCGTGCGCGAGCCGCCCCGCCCGGCGGGCGCGCCGCGCATCAACCCGATTGCGCGTGCCAACCTGCGCCGCCTGCCGCGCACCTACTGGTGGGTGGTGGGCGTGGGCGCGGTGTTCACGCTGGCGCGCTTTTCCGAAGCGTTTCTGGTGCTGCGCGCCCAGCAACTGGGCATTGCCGTGGCGCTGGTGCCGCTGGTCATGGTGGCGATGAACGCCGTGTACGCGCTGTGCGCCTACCCGTTCGGGCGCCTGTCAGACCGCGTGTCGCACCAGAGGCTGCTACTGGGCGGCATGGCGGTGCTGATCGCGGCCGACATCGTGCTGGCAGCCAGCCAGCACTGGGGCGGCCTGTTGCTGGGCGTGGCGCTGTGGGGCGTGCACATGGGGATGACGCAGGGCCTGCTGGCCACCATGGTCGCGGCCACGGCGCCGGCGGATCTGCGCGGCACGGCCTTTGGCATGTTCAACCTGGTCAGCGGCCTGGCCCTGCTGCTGGCCAGCGTGTTGGCCGGTGTGCTGTGGCAGACCCTGGGGCCCGCGTGGACCTTTGGCGCGGGCGCGCTGTTCAGCGCGCTGGCCATGGCGGCGCTGCTGCTGCGCCGTGCGGGGGCGCCGCAGGAGCGCGCCCAGAGCGGAGGCTGACGCGCGGCCTATGTCGGCGATTTCAAGCGCTTTGAGGCGCTGGCCCTACAGCCACCTGCGCGGCCAGCTACGAATACAGTAGCAAAATGGGGTAACCAATCGGGGATAACAAAGGGCGGCCAACGCCGCCCTTTTTGGCGCGGTCGACCCGCGATCAGCGCAGCGTCACCTCCACGCGCCGTGCCTGTGCGCCGCTGCCGGCCTGGATGTCGGCGGGCTTGGCCAGCTCGATCTGGTCGTCCGTCACGCCCAGGCTTTTCAGCAGGTCGCGCACCGCGAAGGCACGCTGCTTGGCAATCTCTTCATTGGCGGCGGCGCTACCGGTGCTGTCGACGTAGCCGCTGATGATCGCCTTGCGCCCGGCCTTCACGCCGTCCAGGATGACTTGCAGCGCGCGCGCACCGTCGGGGTGCGGGTTGGCCTTGCCGGTGGCGAAGTAAAAGCGCACCACATCGCCTTCGACCTGCACCGAATCGGCGTCAGGCTGGGCGCCTGCAGCGCCGGTCATGGTGGCGCCCGCGGCGGGCGCGGTCACGGCGGCGGGTGTGACGCTCGGCGCCTCGGTTACCGCGCCGGGGTGGAACTTGACCACCAGCGGCACGATCAGCAGCGCCACGATGTTGATGATCTTGATCAGCGGGTTGACGGCGGGGCCGGCCGTGTCCTTGTACGGGTCGCCCACGGTGTCGCCGGTGACGGCGGCCTTGTGCGCGTCGCTGCCCTTGCCGCCGTGGTGGCCGTCTTCGATGTACTTCTTGGCGTTGTCCCACGCGCCGCCGCCCGTGCACATGCTGATGGCCACGAACAGGCCGGTGACGATGGTGCCCATCAGCAGCCCACCCAGCGCCTTGGGCCCCAGCAGCAGGCCGACCAGGATCGGCACCACCACCGGCAACAGCGACGGGATCATCATTTCCTTGATGGCGGCGCCCGTCAGCATGTCGACCGCACGGCCGTACTCGGGCTTGGCCTCGCCGGTCATGATGCCCTTGATCTCGCGGAACTGGCGGCGCACTTCCTCCACCACGCTGCCGGCGGCGCGGCCCACGGCCTCCATCGCCATGGCGCCGAACAGGTAGGGGATCAGCCCGCCGATGAACAGGCCGACGATGACCATCGGGTCGCTCAGGTCAAAACTGACCTTGGCGCCAAACACGTCCAACTTGTGCGTGTAGTCGGCAAACAGCACCAGCGCCGCCAGGCCGGCCGAGCCGATGGCGTAGCCCTTGGTCACCGCCTTGGTGGTGTTGCCCACGGCGTCCAGCGGGTCGGTGATGTCGCGCACGCTGGGGGGCAGCTCGGCCATCTCGGCGATGCCGCCGGCGTTGTCGGTGATGGGGCCGTAGGCGTCCAGCGCGACCACGATGCCGGCCATGCTCAGCATCGACATGGCGGCCACAGCCACGCCGTACAGCCCACCTAGCTTGTACGCGGCGATGATGGCCACGCAGACGAACAGCACCGGCCACGCGGTGGACTTCATGCTGACGCCGATGCCGGCAATGATGTTGGTCGCGTGGCCGGTGGTGCTGGCCTGCGCCACGTGCTGCACCGGTTTGTACTGCGTGCCGGTGTAGTACTCGGTGATCCACACCAGCGCTGCCGTCAGCACCAGGCCGACGACGCAGGCGCCGAACAGGCGCATCACGCTGCCGCTGGCGGCGATGGCGTTGTCCGGAATGATCCAGGCGGTGATGAAGTAGAACGCGATCAGCGACAGCACGCCCGCGATCGCCAGGCCTTTGTACAGCGCAGGCATCACGTTCTTCATGCCCGCGCTGGCCTTGACGAAGAAGGTGCCGACGATGGACGCCACGATGCTGACCGCGCCCAGCGCCAGCGGGTACATCACTGCTTGCATCTGCCCGCCCGTCACCATCAGCGCGCCCAGCACCATCGTGGCGATCAGCGTGACCGCGTAGGTCTCAAACAGGTCGGCCGCCATGCCGGCGCAGTCGCCCACGTTGTCGCCCACGTTGTCGGCGATCACCGCGGGGTTGCGCGGGTCGTCTTCGGGGATGCCGGCTTCCACCTTGCCGACCAGGTCGGCGCCGACGTCAGCGCCCTTGGTGAAGATGCCGCCGCCCAAGCGCGCGAAGATGGAGATCAGCGACGAGCCGAAGGCAAAGCCGATCAGCGGGTTCAGCAGCGTGGCCAGCGGCGTGGTCGTGCCGTCCGCGCGCCCCAGCAGGAACCAGGTGAAGGCCGCCACGCCCAGCAGCCCCAGGCCCACCACCAGCATGCCGGTAATGGCGCCGCCGCGGAAGGCCACGTCCAGCGCCGGGCCAATGCCGCGCGTGGCCGCCTGCGCCGTGCGCACGTTGGCGCGCACCGACACGTTCATGCCGATGAAGCCGCAGGCGCCCGACAACACCGCGCCGACGACAAAGCCAACGGCGGTGGTGAGGTCGATCGCCAGCGCGATCAGGATGGCCAGCACCACGCCCACGATGGCAATGGCCTTGTACTGGCGCGCCAGGTAAGCCGCCGCGCCGGTCTGGATGGCGGCGGCGATCTCCTGCATGCGCGAGTTGCCCGCGTCCTGCGCAAGAATCCAGCCGCGCGCCCAAAAGCCATACACCACGGCGATCAGCCCGCACACAAGCGCCAATATCAGCGCCGAATGTCCTGTCATGGGGAGTCTCCTCTCTCGTCAAAAGCGGTTGCGCTTCAAGAGGAGCTGGCTGCATCGGCCTGGGTGGGGGGCAACGCAATCGGGCTCCTCCGCTGCGTTGCTTCCTCGCCGCCCGCGCAGGGCAAACGATTGGCCAACGGGAACAATTTAGCCCGAAAACATGACAATGCGGCGTCTCGCAAGGGACGCGAAAGTAAAATCAGGGTTAATCCCGAGTTCCCGCTCTCATCATTCAAAACGGAAAACAACGCATGTCCTTCGACAAGATTCCGCCTGGCAAAAAGGCACCCGAAGAATTCAACGTCGTGATCGAGATCCCCATGAACGCGGACCCGATCAAATACGAGGTGGACAAGGAATCCGGCGCCATCTTCGTCGACCGCTTCATGACCACGGCCATGTACTACCCGACCAACTACGGCTACGTGCCGCAGACCCTGTCGGGCGACGGCGACCCGGTGGACGTGCTGGTCATCACCCCTTACCCCCTGCTGCCCGGCGTGGCCGTAACCTGCCGCGCCCTGGGCATCCTGAAGATGGAAGACGAAGCCGGCGTGGACGGTAAGGTGCTGGCCGTGCCCACCGACAAGATCCTGCCGATCTACAGCCACTGGAAGTCGGTCGAAGACGTGAACCAGATGCGCCTGAAGGCCATCAGCCACTTCTTCGAGCACTACAAAGACCTGGAGCAGGGCAAGTGGGTCAAGGTGCTGGGCTGGGAAGGCGTTGAAGCCGCCCACAAGGAAATCATGGACGGCATCGCCGCGTACAAGGATTAAGTGCCGAATTGCCTGCCGGCCCTACGCGGGGTTGCGCGGGCAGCTACTTAATTGGTAGCAGAAGGGTGAGCGCACAGACACTCGCTTAATCGCGCAAGCCCGCCAAAAAAGCCCCGCCCACGCGGGGCTTTTTTGCGTCTGAGGGTAGGGTGCGCTCTCAGGGCGCAGGGCTGCAGCGCAAGCCCTGATGGAGTGGCCAAGCGGCTGCCAGCCCTAGTACCCCGCGCGCAGGCAGCTTCACCATCGATAGCGTGGCAGCGCCGGTCCGCCAGAGCGAACGTGGCAACGCTGACACGTCGCAGGTCAGCCTTCCGCGCCGGCACAGGTGACCAGCGGCTGCGCAGCGCTTTGCAAGGAAATCGGCCTCTGGCCCTGGATCCCATTGCGCCGGCAGCTATCAAAATAGGTCCGAATCAAGGTTGGCATCGCGCCACGACGATCGCTGACGCACGCCAGCTCAGGCGGCCGCCAGCGCTAAGGCTCGCGCGTCAGCTTCAGCGAAGCATCGCCTTGGTCACCGGTGCTGGCCCGATCAAGCAGCTGCCAGCGCCAAGGCCTGCGCGTTCGCATCGGCCGGGTCGCTGGCCAGCAGCACCGGCACGCCGTAGGCCTTGCTCAGCGGCGTCTGGTTGACCTGCAGAAAGTCGCGGTTCGACTGGTCGGGCTGGCAGGTCACGACCATGCCTTTGCACCAGGTCTGGAAGGCCTCGCGGTGCTGCTTGAGCCACAGGATGGTGGTCTTGCGGCTTTCGTGGACTTCGGCACCCGCGCGCTCGTGCGGCATGGGGTCGTACACCAGCGCAAACGGCGTCTGCGCCGCCATCAGCTGCGCCATCTCGGCCAGCCAGGCCTGCGTCTGCGCCAAGTCGGCCGGCATGGCGCGCAAGCGGGCGATCGGCAGGTGGGTGGTGTCAAGGATGGGGGTGGAAGAAGAGGGCATGGTGAGCTCCGCCGGGTCTACAAATGAGAATGATTGTCATTTGCAAAAGATTTCGGAGCGACGCGTAGGGGCAATCGGACACCCTCGCGATGCGCGCCTTGCCGGTTCGCGCAGTGGCTTGGCGTCGCGCATCCGTGGCGCGGCGTTCCCCGAAGATTCTGATCAAATCGGCCGCCGGCCCTACAGCCGATTGCGCGGCCAGCTCCCGATTGCATAGCGAGGACAGAGGGCCGCAGCCACAGGCTGCGGCGCCAGCACCGCCATGTCCGCGCCGCCGTGCGGGCGAGTCAAACGCCCCATCCGCCGCGGCGGCCGCTTGACCCGGGCACGGCTTAGGGCAGGTTTTCGCGAAAGATGACCTGGCTGCGCGTGGTCTCAACGCCCAGCAGCGGCTCGCGCCGCTCGCGCAGGTTGACGAAGATGCGCGCGCAGCTCAGCACCGTGGCTTGGGGGTTCTGGGTGATCACCGCGTCCAGCGTGCCGTCGATCAGCAGCGCGCGCGTGTCGGGCGTCAGGCCGTGGCCGACGAAGGCGGTGGCGCCGTTGCGGTCGACTTCCTTCAAGGCGCGGGCGACGCCGTCGGCCGCGCCGCCGATGTTGTAGATGCCGGCCAGCTGCGGGTATTGCTCCAGCAGGGCGCGCATCTGGCGGTAGTTCAGTTCGGCATCGTCCTGGCCTTCGCGCAGGCCGACGACCGTCAGGCGCGGGAACAGCTCGTCCATCACGCTGTGAAAGCCGGCCTCGCGCTCCACATGGGCGCTGTAGCTGCGGCTGCCGGCGATCAGTGCCACGCTGGCGCTGCGCGCGCCGATGAAGCGCCCGACCAGGTAGCCCGCGGTACGCCCCGCCGCCCGGTTGTCCAGCCCCAGGTAGGCCGAACGAGGCGAGTTCGGCAGGTCCGAAATCAGTGTGACCACGTGCACGCCGGCGGCCACCAATTCATTGACGGCTTCGCGCACGGCGGGGTGGTCCAGCGGCATCACCGCCACGCCATCCGACTGCGCGCCATGGCGGCGCAGTGCCGCGGCCAGCTCCAGCGGGTTGAAACTTTCGATGAATTCGGTGCGGCAGCGCACCTGCAGGCTGGCCCAGTGCTCGCGCGAGGTGCTGACCATGTCGCCCAGCATGCGGATGAAGCGGTTGCTGCCATTGGGCAGCAAGAAGCTCAGCCGCAACGGGCGTGCCTGCGCGCCCTGCGGGGCAGCGCCAGGGTCGGCCGCGTCGGGCAGGTAGTCCAGCGCAGCGGCGGCGCGCAGCACGCGCTCCACGGTGGCGCTGCGCACGCCCGGGCGCTTGTTCAGCACGCGGTCCACGGTGGCGGTGGACACGCCGGCTTCTCGCGCAATGTCAGGAATGCGGGGGACTTTGGACACGTTGATGGGACATCAAAAAACATCAAATCGATTTGTGGATTTTGATGGGTAGCATGGATAACATCAACATCAGTTGATTTGAAAACCATCAAATCAGATCACAAAAATTGCTGCGCCGCATCAAGAAAGATGCCGCTGCAAGACAGGAGACAGCATGCGCGCCAACGACCCCCTTTTTGCTCGCCACCGGCTTGGGGCGGCGTGCGCCTGATCGGCTGCCGACAACGCTACCGCTTCCCGGACCCGGAATTCGCGTGACCTACGACTTCGACTTTGCCAGTGTGCTGGCGGCCTGGCCGCAGTTCCTGCAAGGCGCCTGGGTGACAGTGTTGCTGTCCTTTCCCGCCACGGTGCTGGGGTTTGTGGGCGGCACGTTGCTCGCGATCGGGCGGCGCGGGGACCAGCGCTGGCTGGCCAGCCTGTGCGGCGCCTATGTGGAAGTGGTGCGCAACACGCCCTTGCTGGTGCAGGTCTTTCTGATGTTCTTTGGCTTGTCCAGCCTGGGCTGGAAGGTGTCGGCCTATGGCGCGGCGCTGGCTTCGCTGATCATCAACGTGGCCGCGTATTCGTGCGAGATCATGCGCGCTGGCATGGATTCAGTGCACAAGGGGCAACTGGAAGCGGCCGAATGCCTGGGTTTGACGCGCCGGCAGGTGTACTGGCACGTGATCCTTCGCCCGGCGATGGAAAAGGTCTACCCGGCGCTGACCAGCCAGTTCGTGCTGCTGATGCTGGCGTCGTCCATCACCTCGCAGATTTCGGTGGAAGAGCTCACGGCCGCGGCCGCGCGCGTGCAGTCCGACACCTTTCGCCCGTTTGAGGCCTACATCGTCGTCGCCGTCGCCTACCTGGTGCTGTCGCTGCTGATGCGCCTGGGACTGTGGCTGTTCGGCCAGTTGGTGTTCACGCGGCGCCGCCGCATGGGCGCGGCCGGAGGTGGCCGGTGATCGACGGCGGCTTCAACATCCACCACCTGCAGTACCTGCTGTGGGGCGCGCTGTGGACCATCGGCCTGTCGCTGATCGCCTTCGTCGGCGGTGGCCTGGCCGGCGCGGTGATTGCGCTGGCACGCATCAGCCCAGTCAAGGCCGTCCGCTGGGCCAGCATCGCCTGGGTGCAGCTGATCCAGGGCACGCCGCTGCTGGTGGTGCTGTTCGTGTGCTTCTTCGGCCTGTCGATCCTGGGCTTCGAGTTGCCCGCCATCGTGGCCGCCAGCTTCGCCATGATCGTCTACGTCAGCGCCTACCTTGGCGAGATCTGGCGCGGCTGCATCGAATCGGTGCCACCCACGCAATGGGAAGCGGCCGAATGCCTAGCCCTGACGCGCGCGCAACGCATGCGCCTGGTGGTGCTGCCGCAAGCGGTGCGCATCGCCACACCGCCCACCGTCGGCTTCATGGTGCAGATCGTCAAGAACACCTCGCTCGCGTCGATCGTCGGTTTTGTCGAGCTGGTGCGCGCCGGCCAGCTGATCAACAACTCCATCTTCCAGCCCTTCGTGGTGTACCTGGTCATCGCGGTCATGTACTTCGCGATGTGCTACCCCTTGTCCGTCTGGAGTCGTCGCCTTGAAAAGCGGCTGCACTTTGCGACGCGCGCCGCCCCGGAGCCCGCATGAACGCCGACACCTTCACCCCCGTCGTCCAGCTGCGGGACGTCCACAAGCGCTTCGGCCACAACCATGTGCTCAAGGGCGTTTCCTTCGCCATCCCCAAGGGCGAAGTCACGGCCATCATCGGTCAGAGCGGCTCGGGCAAAAGCACGGCGCTGCGCTGCATCGACCGGCTGGAGGTGATCGACAGTGGCACCATCCAGGTCTGCGGCCACGCCGTGCACGACCCGGCGGTCAACCTGCGTCAGCTGCGGCAGGACGTGGGCATCGTCTTTCAAAGCTACAACCTGTTCCCGCACCTGACGGTGGAACAGAACATCACCCTGGCGCCCAAGGCGGTCAAAGGCCTGTCGACGGCCGACGCGCGTGAAGTGGCGCAGCGCACGCTGGGTCAGGTGGGGCTTGCCGAGAAAGCCGGCGCTTATCCCGAACAACTGTCTGGCGGCCAGCAGCAGCGCGTGGCGATTGCGCGCTCGCTGGCGATGGAGCCGCAGGTCATGCTGTTCGACGAAGTGACGTCCGCGCTGGACCCGCAGCTGACCGGCGAAGTGCTGCGCGTCATGGAGCAACTGGCCAAAGGCGGCATGACCATGGTGCTGGTCACGCACGAAATGGAATTTGCCGCCCGCGTGGCCGACACCGTCATCTACATGCACGAAGGCAAGGTCTGGGAGACCGGCCCCGGCAGCATGCTGCGCGACCCGCAAACGCCGGAACTGCGCGCTTTCTTGTCGCACGGCTTGTAAGCACGTCCGGCGGCCACACGAAATCAATTACTCACACCCATAAAGGAGACTTGCCATGAAGATCCCCACCACCACACGCCGCGCCGTCCTGGCCCTGACGCTGGGCGCCTTGTGCTTGCCCGCGCTGGCCGATTTGCCGGAGATCAAGGCCAGCGGCAAGCTGCGCGTGGGCGTCGATCTGGGCGCACCGTTCTACGGCTTCGTGGACGACAAGATGCAGCCCACCGGCTCGGACGTGGACGCCGCGCGCCAACTGGCCAAGGACCTGGGCCTGCAGCTGGAGATCGTCAACACCACCAACTCGGCGCGCATTCCCAACCTGCTGTCCAACAAGGTGGACCTGATCATCTCTTCGCTGTCGATCACGCCGGAGCGCCAGAAGGCGGTGGACTTTTCCATCCCCTACGGGGCGATTCAGGCCGCCGTCGGCGCGCCCAAGAGTTTGAAACTCACCGGCATCGAAGACCTGGCCGGCAAGACCGTGGCGGTGACGCGCGGTGGCCCGCAGGACAAGATCGTGAGCGAGCGCGCGCCGCAAGCCAAGGTGGTGCGCTTTGACGACGAAGCCGCGTCCATCACCGCCGCCGCCACCGGCCAAGCCGACATCGTCGCCATCACGCCGCCCATCATCGCCGCCATCGCCAAGCGCAACCCGCAGCGCGAGTTCGAGACCAAGTTCATCCTCCAGTCCTTCCAGCTCGGCATGGCCATGCGCAAGAACCAGCCGCAGCTGATGGCCGCCGTCAACGGCTGGATCAAGACCAACCTGGCCAACGGCAAGCTGAACGAGATCCACATGAAGTACGCCGGCGTGCCGGTGCCCAAGGAAATCATCGACGGCGCCAAGTAAGCGCACGACTCGACCCCAACACCCGAACAAGGAACGCAAGCATGAGCCGACATTTCGGCGCCATCCGTCAGCTGGGCTACGTGGTCCCGGACATTGAGGAGGCGATGGCCTATTGGAGCAAGACCTTGGGCGTGGGCCCGTGGTTCTACAACCCGCGCGTGCCGATCGTGAACTACCGCTACCGCGGCGAAGCGTACGAGCCGAGCAACTCCGTCGCGCTGGCCAATTCCGGCTACGTGCAGGTCGAGCTGATCCAGACGCGCAACGACGTGCCGTCCATGTACCGCGACTTCCAGCAGGCCGGCCGCACCGGGCTGCAGCACATCGCCTACTGGACCAGCGACTACGACGCCGACCTGGCGCGGCTTTTGAAGGAAGGCTTCCAGCCGGTGATGAGTGGCGAAGTGGGAGAGCGCGGGCGCTTCGTCTACTTCGACACCGAATACCACCCCGGCACGGTGATCGAGCTGTCCGAAGTCGCCGGCCCCAAGGGCCGCATGTTCGACCTGATCCGCAGCGAATCGGAACGCTGGGACGGCACCACCGACCCGATTCGCCCCTTCCCGGACCTGAGCAAGATCTGAGCCGCAGCCCGCGTGGCCGCATACCCCGTGCCCTGTGCGCGTGCCTGCCGGCGCGCCGCGCGAAAGACCTGACTGCCGCATGAACCCCGAGCGCATCCACGCCAGCTACCTGATTGAAACCCCGCTCGCGCCCGAGGCCGTGGCCGAGGTGATGGCCGGTGAGCAATCCTGCGGCACCTTCAAACGGGTCGAGGGGGAGACCGACGACCTGCGCGCCCGCGCCCGCGCCACGGTCGAATCCGTGCAGGAGTTGCCCGCCGCCGCCGCGCCCAGCCTGCCCAACGCGCTGCTAAAGCGGCAGCACCAGCCGGGGCCTTGGCGCCGCGCGCGGGTCCAACTGAGCTTTCCGGTCGCCAACATCGGCGCCAACCTGCCCACGCTGGCCGCCACCGTGGCCGGCAACCTGTACGACCTGGGCGAAAGCACCGGCATGCGGCTGGAGACGTTGCAGCTGCCCGCCGACTACCGCCGCCGCTTCGAGCTGCCGCGCGTCGGCATCGCCGGCACGCGCGCCGCCACCGGCGTGGTCACCGGCGCGATGGTCGGCACCATCATCAAGCCCAACGTCGGCTTCTCGCCCGAACAGACGGCCGAACTGGTCGGTCGCCTGTGCGCGGCCGGGGTCGATTTCATCAAGGACGACGAGGTCTGCGCCGACCCCGACCACGCCCCGCTGGCGCAGCGCGTGCCCGCTGTCATGGCCGTGGTGCGTGCGCACGCCCAGCGCACCGGTAAGCAGGTCATGGTGGCCTTCAACATCACGGACGAGGTCGACGCCATGCGCCGCCACGCCGACCTAGTCCAGCGGGAAGGCGGCAGCTGCGTCATGGCCAGCCTGAACTGGTGCGGCTTTTCCGCCGTCCAGGCGCTGCGCCGCCACACGCCGCTGGCTCTGCACGGCCACCGCAACGGCTTTGGCGCGCTGTCGCGCCACCCGCTGTTGGGCATGGGGTACCAGGCCTACCAGGTGATGTGGCGGCTGACCGGCGTGGACCACATGCACGTGCACGGCTTGGCCGGCAAGTTTGCGCAGTCGGACGACGAAGTGATTGCCGGCGCGCGCGACTGCTTCACGCCGCTGGCGGACGGCGTGGACGACTGCGTGCTGCCCGCTTTTTCGTCCGGCCAATGGGCCGGCACGGTGCCGCCGACCTGGGCCGCCATTCAGCGCGACGACCTGCTGTTCATGTCCGGCGGCGGCATCCTGGCGCACCCGGGCGGCCCCGCCGCCGGGGTGGCCAGCATCCGCCAGGCGTGGGCCGCGGTGCGCGCCGGGCAGACGCTGCAACAAGCGGCGCCCACCCAGCCTGAGCTCGCCACCGCGCTGGCTTTTTTTGGCTGAGGGCGCGGTGGCCGAAACCGCTCAGCGGCCCGCCGTCCTGTTTTACGGCGACGACTTCACCGGCGCGTCCGACGCGCTGGCCACGGCGGCGCAGGGCGGCTGGCGCAGCCTGATGTTCCTGCGCGTTCCGGACGACGCTTTGCTTGCACGCGCCGGCCCGCTGGACTGCATTGGCATCGCCGGCGCCGCGCGTGCCATGGCGCCCGACGAGATGCGCGCCGCGCTGGCACCCGTCGCAGCGCTGGCGCAGCGGCTGCGCCCGCAGGTGCTGCACTACAAGGTCTGTTCCACCTTTGACAGTGCGCCCGCGGTCGGCAACGTCGCCGTCGCCGTCGATTGCCTGCGCGGCGCCGTGCCATCGCCGGGCGTGGTGATCGTCGGCGGCCAGCCCAGCCTGCGGCGCTACTGCCTGTTCGGCCAGCTGTTTGCGTCCACCGCCGACGGCGACGTGGCCCGTATCGACCGCCATCCGACCATGAGCCGTCACCCCGTTACCCCGATGGGCGAGGCCGACCTGCGCCGCCACCTGGCGCAACTCGGCCTGCCCGGGCTGGCCCTGCTGCCCTGGACGCAGCTGGAAGCAGACGGCGCGCCCGCCGCCTGGCCCACCGGCGACGTGCTGGTCGACGCCGCGCGGCCCGAGCACCTCCAACGCATCGGCGCCTGGCTGATGCGCGGCCCGGCCGGCCAAGGCGTCCTGGCCGTGGGCGCCAGCAGCGTGATGGAAGCGGCCCTGGCCGCGTCGCCCAGGCCCACTGGGGCGCCCCCTCAAGCCGCAGCGGCGCGCGGCCCGGTCTTCGTGCTGGCCGGCAGCCAGTCGCCCAACACCGCGCGTCAGGTCGCCGCCGCCGAGTCGTACGACGTGGTGCGCATCGACGCCGTCCGCCTGGCCGACCCCGCGCAAAGCGGTTACCACGCCGCCTTGGCCGACGACTGCGACCAGCGCCTGCGCGCCGGCCGCCATGTGCTGGCCTGCACCATGCCGGCCGACGATGGCGCGACCCCTGCGTCCGCTGTGCCGGTCGACGCGCACGCCCTGGCCCATGCGGGCGGTCGCCTGTTGGTCGACGTGCTGGCGCGCGTGCCGCTGGCGCGCGTCGGCGTGGCCGGTGGCGACACCAGCAGCCACGCCGTGCTGGCGCTCGACGCCTGGGGCCTGTCCTTCATCCGCCGCGTCGCGCCCGGCGTGCCGCTGTGCCGCGTGCACAGCGACCGGCCGGCGCTGGACGGCCTGCAAATCATGCTCAAGGGCGGGCAGATGGGCGCCGACGATTTGTTCGAGCGCCTGTTGCTGGATTGAGGGCGGGTCCACGGTTCAGCCCGCACCGCCAAGCGTTTGGCCCGGCGCCCGTCTGCGGCCATGCTGCCCGGTTGACCGATTTGTGGCGTGTTTCCTGATATTCAGGAAAATCGGTCTCTGGCCCTATAACCACTTGCGCGGCCAGCTATCAAAAGCAGTGCACCCGTACCGACCGCAACGGCAGACCGTGCGCCACGGGAGGCACCAAAAACCCCGCCGCAGCGGGGTTGAGGGGGGTGGGTGGTGACCTGCCAAGTCAGTGGATCAGCACCGCTTGGCCAGCATCACCCCTGCCGACGCAGCCGGCACGCGCCCAGCCCGGCCGCGCCCAGGCCCAGCAGCATCAGTGCCCATTCGTTCAGCGTCGGCACGGCGACTGGTGCGGCAGCGAAGGTGGCAGACACGGTGGCGGGTGCCGTCACGTTGGTTAGCGTGCAGGTGTTGCCCGTGCCCACCTGCGTGCAGCCGGTGAAGCTGGCGAGGTTGTAGCCCGCCGCCGGCGTGGCCGTGCAGGTGGCGTTGCTGCCGTTGGGCACCGGGTTGGGGCTGCAACTCAGCGTGCCGTTGGCCGGGACGGGGGAGACCGTGACCGTATGCGCCGGCCCCAGGATGTAGTTCAAGTCATCGATGACGAGGTTGTCGCCAGGGCCGACCCAACCGCTGTGCTGCGTACCGCCTGAGCGCGAGAAGTCCACCCGATTCACGTTGTGCATAGCGCTCAGATCGACCAGGATGGGGCCGGAGGTGAAGGGTGTCAGGGTGATCGTCGCAACAGGGGTGCTGTCCAGGAACCCGCTGATGGTGAGGGTCATTCCGTCGCGCCAGGCGGCGGTGATCTGGGCGTTAGCGAGGCTGAAGACGTTACCCCCACTGCGGCTCAGCGTCGCAGTGCTGCCGGGGTACGCAAACGCCACGTTGGTGCCAGAAGTCGTACCGTGCTGGTAGCCAGATACAGATGGGTAGGTATCCGTCTTCAAGCACAGGAAGTTCGACCACGTCAAACCGCCCTGGTTGCTGAGCCAGAGGTACGGGTCCGCGTCACTGCACGCCAAAGCGTCGAAGTTCTGCGACATCGCCTGCGCGTGCGCTGCGCCGGCAGGAGCCAGCAGGCCGGCGGCCAGCAGCAGGGTGGAGGCGGCGGTGGCCAGGGAGAGTGGGGTGCGCATGGGGCTTGTTCGCTTGTGCAAAGAGGACGGATGGTCGCCAGACGCCGCAGGGTGCTTGTAGGCCGTGGGCATGAAGCAGGGCCCACTCTACCCCAGGTGTAACAAAAAAGGCATCCCTGAAACTGGGTATTTTTTGGGGTCGCAGTGCAAACAGTTGCTTGGCCGAGTTACGGGGCATTTGCATCATGAAATCGGCCTGTGGCCCCACAACCACTTGCGAAGACAGCTATGACAACGATAGCGAAATGACCGGGTGGGCCGGCGTGGGCCGGGGCGTGGCTGGCGGGTGCTGGCCATGCCGCCATGCGGCCACCGCGCGGGCGTTGCGCGCGCCCTCAGCCGCGCGGTTTGCCCAGCCTTTCGGCCACCCAGATGCCGCCCAGCACCATGGCCAACGCGGCGACGTGGTAGGCGTGCAGCGGCTCGCCCAGCAGCAGCACGGCCAAGGCGGGGCCGAACACGGGGGTGAGGTTGTAGAACACGCCGGCGCGGGCGGGGCCGATGAGTTCCACCGCGCGGATGAAGGTGATCTGCGACACAAAGGACGGCAGCAGGCCGACGTACAGGATGATCAGCCAGCCTTGCCACGTGGGCCAGAAGAAGTGCCCGGCGGCCACCTCCCATGCCAGCAGCGGCAGCGACGCCAGCGCGGCCACGCCAGCCACGGCGGCAAAGAACACCAGCGGTGGCACCGGCGGTTTGGCGCGCAGGCCCAGGGTGTAGCCGGCGTACAACAGCGACGCCAGCAGCACGGCCAGGTCGCCCGCGTTGAAGTCCATCGCCGCCAGCACCGACCACTGGCCGCGCGCGGCGACCATGGCGACGCCGGCCAGCGTCAGCGCCACGCCCAGCGCCTGCAACCCGCTCACGCGCAGGCGCAGCACCAGCGCACCGCCCAGGAGCACGAGCACCGGCACCACGCCCTGGATGATGGTCAGGTTGACCGCGCTGGTGTGGTGCGCGGCGGTGTAGTACAGCGCGTTGAAGCCCGTGAAGCCGGCCACGCCCATCAGCGTCAGGTACAGCCAGCGTGGGCGCAGCTGCGGCCAGGCAGCGGCCACCTGCCGACGCGCCACGAACCACAGCGCCACGCAGGCGACGGACCAGCGCGCGGTGGTCAGCATCATGGGCGACACCTGCCCCACGGCCAGGCGCGCGGCGACGGCGTTGCTGCCCCAGATCAGGGTGGTGATGATCAACAGCAGCGCCGGGTGACCGTTGAGCCAGGCCCACAGCGAGCGGGGCGCGGACGGTGGCGCGGAAGGGGTGGGCATGGCGCTGAGGGTAGCAGCGCGGGGGGTGGTCAGTCGGACCGCCCGCGGCCGGACCGGGGGCGAAAGGGCCACGATGCTGATCAAATAGTCCGCTGGCCCTACAACCCACTGCGCAAGCAGCTATGGTTGCTGTAGCAAACGCCGTGACCGGTGGCGCTGCGCCCGCCACGCAAGCCGGCCAACTTGTCGCGCGGCGACCGGCCCTGCCGCGCGGGCGGCCCTAGCCGCCCCCCAATGGCACGCCGTCACATCGCGTGGGCCGCGCCGCAGGGTGTTGCGCAAGCCGGGGTCGCGTTTACAACGCCAGCGCGCCAATCCCCAGCACCGACAGGATGAACAGCACGACGGCGATGGCGATGAACAGGAAGAACAGGGTTTTGGCGATGCCGGCAGCGCCGGACGCGACGCCGCTGAAGCCCAGCACGCCCGCGATGACCGCGATCACGGCAAAGATGATGGCCCAGGTCAGCATGGTGAGGTCTCCTCTTCGGTGTTATGACACCGTCAATTTAGACGGACCACGTACCACCCCCTGTAGGAC
This sequence comes from Pseudomonadota bacterium, assembly GCA_023442945.1. Taxonomy (GTDB): domain Bacteria; phylum Pseudomonadota; class Gammaproteobacteria; order Burkholderiales; family Burkholderiaceae_C; genus Ottowia. The sequence goes on from JAEZWW010000117.1 coordinate 66,099, forward strand.
GCGGCGACTTTTGCAAGCACGAACTATGCATGGGCGTCTACCCCGCGAATAGGGGGGTGTCCTACGGCTGGCCGCAACAAGCGCCTACGCGCGCCCGCGGGTGCGCGCGTTACGGTGGGGGCGAAGCGATTGGCTTCGCCATCAAGAGGTACACCATGGCCAACCAAAACCCCAACCAAAACCCGCAGCTGCAGCCTGGTCAGCAGCCAAGCCCGGGCCAGCAGCAACAGCAAAACCCCAAGCCCGGCCAGGGCCAGCAGTCGCCGGGGCAAGGTCAGCAGCCCAACAAGCAGCCCGGCCAACAGGCCTGAGCACGTTTTTGCAGGACACACACCATGAACAGCGACACCATCCAGGGCAACTGGACGCAATTCAAAGGCAAGGTCAAGGAGCAGTGGGGCCAACTCACCGACGACGACCTGGACGTGATCAACGGCCAACGCGAACAGCTGATCGGGCGCCTGCAGGAGCGTGAAGGTTTGGCACGCGAGGTGGCCGAACAGCAGGTCAAAGACTGGGAAACCGCCAACAAGTACGTCTGGTAGTCCAGTTGCCGACGTCACCAAGCGGTGCCTTGTGCGTCCAACCCCTCGGGCGGCGTTTTGCGTCGCTTGATCATTTTGGGGTTGATAACCGGAAATGCGTCGCGCAGCGAACGCACGACAACGCACAGGCAACTGCCTACTGATTGCGTCAACCGTCGCGATCTTGCAGTTTTGAGATCCCGCAATTCCAAGTCGCGCGCTCGCCATGCCGCCACCACCTGCACCCGACACAGGGCCGGACCGCACGGACGGCGCGCCACCGCTGGCCCGGACGCGTTCGCGTTTTGTCCGCGCATCGCGCCGGGTATCGCGGTTGGCCGGCCATTCCGGCGCCTTTGTGCTGGCGTGTGCGCTGGTGCTCGTGTGGGCCATCACCGGGCCGTTTTTTCATTTCAGCGAAACCTGGCAGTTGGTCATCAACACCGGCACCACCATCGTCACCTTCCTGATGGTGTTTCTGATCCAGGGCAGCCAGAACACCGAAACCGAGGCGCTGCAGATCAAGCTGGATGAGCTGATCCGTGCGGTCGACGCCGCGCGCAACCGCATGCTGGCGCTGGAAGATCTGGACGAGGCCGAATTGGATGCGCTGCGGCGCCAGTTCCTGGACCTCGCGGCCAAAGACCAGCAAGACCAAGAATAGACACGCCGCCTTTGGGCGGGCCGCGCGAGCGCCGTGCGCCAAGGTGCGGGCGTACGCGCGTTGTTTGACGTTGGCCGGCACGCCGGCCCGACTGTGTGACGGTGCCCGGCAACAGGCGCCGTCAGGTGCTGGGGTTGGGCCGCTCGTTCGGATGGCGCTCGTCAACCGGGTGCGGTGGCAGCGGCGCCGCCGGGCTGTCGTCCGGGGCGACCGGTTGCGGCACGGTGGGCGAATCGGGCTCCACCGGCTGGGGCGACGGGGGTGCGCTGGCCGCGATGTGGACTCCCGCATCGATGCTACAGACCGACAGCGGATCGCAGGGCGGTGCCTGGCCGGTGTCGTCGCTCAGCGCCGCCAGGGTGGGCGCCAGCGTCCAGCGGTCGAACGGGTGCGGCGGCAAGGGGCTGGGCGGGCCGCCCGGCTCGGGCGGTTCCGTGGGGTCGTTCGGGTCAATGGGGTCGAAGGGCGGCGGCGGTGGGGGCGGGGGAATCGGCTGCAGCGGCGTGTGTTGAAGGTATTCGGCGATGTGGTCCTTCTGGTACACGCCAAAGCGGCTGGACGGATGGTCGAAGCCCTGGATGCTCTGGCCCTGGTCGGACCAGGGGTGGATGCGGCAGTAAATCAGCTCGCCGTCGGCCGCCCGGTAGTTGAAGCGCAACGGGGTCATGGTGGGCACCTGTCCTGCAAAGAAAAAAAGCGCCCCCCATCAGAGGGGGCGCAACCGCGAGTTCTACGGTTTGACCGTGATCCGGCTTCTGACGTTGCGCACACCTTCGGTGGTGCGCGCCAGCTCTTCAGCGCGTTGTTTTTCAGCCGCGCTTTTGGCGGTGCCCGACAGTTGAACCTCTCCCTTTTGGGTCGTCACGTGGATGGCGGCGGCCGACACCGTGGTGTCGCCCGCAAAAGCCGCCTTGACCTTGGTGGTGATGGCGGTGTCGCTCAGCGCCGTGCCCACGGTGCCTGCAGGGGCGGACGCCGTGGGCGTGGCGGGGGCGGGCTGCTCGCCGCTGGCCGGCGGCGCGCCCGTGTCGTCGCGCGGAGGGGTGCGTGGCATTTGCGCCAGCGCGACGCTGGACGCGGCAACCACCGCGGCCGTGGTGGCCAGCAGGGTGGTGAGATGGCGTAGGGTGGTCATGGTGAACCTCCTGAAATGTCATTCGCCCCAAGGGCAGCCCAGGTGGGCTTGCCAAGCAACGACCTGCAGATCGGCCTGATCCGCGGTGATGCCCAGGCGTTCCTGAATCTTTCCGACGAGTTGGTCGCGCCGTCCGGCGATCATGTTCACGTCGTCGTCGGTCAAGGCAGGCCAGTTTTCCTGGATCCGGGCCTGCAGGTCGAACCAGTGGTCCTTGATCGTGCCTTTTTCCATGGTGAATGGCCTTCGGCGGGGCGGACGTTCTTCAACTGCTGGACGAGCCGCTCTTGGAAGCGCCGGTGCCCGATGAGGTCGACGATGCGCCCGAGCTGCCCGTAGCCGAAGCACCGGTGCGGCCGGTGTCGGTATCGGTGCCGGTTTCGACCGGCCGGTTCTGGCGCCAGGTGTTGAAGTCGTCTGAAAACTTCTGGTAGCGCTCCTGGCGCCAGCGGTGGTAGTCGTTGTCCAGCGCGTTCATGTGGTCGCGCCGCCACTGGTCGTATTCCGGGTCGAACAGGCTGGGGTGGGGGACCACGGGCTGGTAGCTGCGTTCCTGGTCATCGCCGGGGCGGTAAGCGCCGGCGCCGCGCAGGCGGTCGTTGCGCAAATCGTCATCGCGGCGCCCGTCGCCGTACGCGCCATAGCCGCCATAGCCGCCATAGCCGCCATAGCCGCCGTAACCACCGTAAATGCTGCCGTAAGGCGAGCGGCGCGGGTCGTCGTCGCTCCGGTCCCAGTCGCTGCGGGCCATGTTGCGCGGGCGTTCGTGGCCCATCCAGTCGTTGTCGCGCCGGGGGCCGTAGGGCGGGGACGCATACTCGTCACCAGCATTATCGGGACGGTACGGGTCGTATTCAGGGCCAGGGTATCTGCGCGGCGCCGTATCGGCCCAATAGCCGGGGTCGGAGCGGGGGGCGCGTCGGGAAGATTCGTTTCGGTAGGGGTGACCGCGGTGCATGGTGTGCTCCATTCAATGAAAACCGATGATGAAAATCAGTTCTCCTCTTGGGGGCAGCCCTTATTTTTGCTGTTTGGGTGCGTCGCTGGACTGGGTGCCCGAAGGGCTTTGGCTTTGCTGGCTGGACTGGCTGGACGATTTGTTCTTATCGTCCTTGTCCATGCGTTTGCCCTCGTCGGAACGGCGATGGTGCGGAGGGGTATCGTATTGGTTGTGCCCTTGTGGGTTGTTGGTGGCCATGGTGAACTCCTAATATGAAGTGGTGCATACATGGAAGTGGAGGAAAACTCCATCCAGTACGCATATTCATCCTATGCGCATGGCCGCATGATTTGGGAAAGTTTCTTGAACTGATACGTTTGAGGTCAACAGATTACAGGTGAGAAGCCTGTTTTGTTCACAGGTTTTTCGCACCGATTTGAGGTTTTCAAGAGGGAGAATGGACTGAATAAGCGTTTTGCGACGAAGGCGCGTCCAAAATATCATCCTTCATGTTAATCCGGTTATTCAGGCGGCCCTTTTTTGGTGCACCCAGCCATGAATGGCGCGGATTTTGAATCTGCGGCGCCATGGGTCAGAGCGCCCAACACAGGGGGGTGGAGGGCCGCAGCCGGCCAGGGGGTAGGGTTTCAAGGCCAAAAGGGCGCCTGGCCCTACAACTACCTGCGCAGCCAGCTACATTTGTAGTAGCAAATGATGCCGGTCGGTGCGTCTGCTGGCGCCGGGGATAATCCCGCGCTGTGACCATGCGATCCGCCCCGACGCCCCCGACCCCGCCCGCACCAGCGCAGTCCCCCGCGCGCACCAGCGCCGCCGTTGCCATGGCCGACCTGCCCGCCAGCCCGTTGGCCAGCGCGCTGGTGATGGACGCGGTGCAGCGCATCGAATCGGCCGGCCCGCTGGACGACGCGTCTGAATTGCAGCAAGCCTTTCACGCCCGGCGCGGGCGCGCGGCGCAGGTGCTGCAGCGCGCCTGGCTGCTGGGCCAGCGCCTGGGCCTGCCGGCCGAGCTGGCGCGCTGGCGCCCCGTTGGCTGGGGTGTGCTGGTGCTGCTGGCGGCGCTGGTAGCGCTCGCCAGCCTGGGCACGGCGCGCGCCGTGGTGGGCGAGGGGCGCAGCATCAACGCGGTGGCGGCGTTCGTCAGCCTGCTGGGCCTGCATTTTGTGACGCTGGCGCTGTGGCTGATCAGCCTGCTGCTGTCGGGCGGGCAGGGCGGCGGCTGGTCGCTGGGGCGGCTGGCTCTGTGGCTGACGGCGCGCCTGCCGATCGACCGCGGCCCGCACGCGCTGGCGCTGCTGCAATCGGCCACGGCGCTGCTGTCGCGCCAGCGCCTGCTGGTGTGGCTGACGGGCGCGATCAGCCACGGCATCTGGACGCTGGCCTTTGGGCTGATGCTGGTGATGTTGGCGTTCGGCTTTGCCTTCCACGCCTACCAGCTGACGTGGGAGACGACCATCCTCAGCCCCGCTTTCTTTGAGCGCTTTGTCCAGCTGACCGGCGCGCTGCCGCACCTGCTGGGCTTCCCGGTGCCGGATGCCAGCGCGGTTGCGCGCATGGGCACCGTGGGTGGCCAGGCCGCGGCCGGCGGCGGCGCGCAAAGCGACTGGGCCTGGTGGCTGATGGGCTGCGTGCTGCTGTACGGGCTGCTGCCGCGCGCGCTGTTGGCCGCTTTAAGCCTGGCGCGCTGGCGCGCCGGCACGCGGCGGCAGGCCCAAGTCGACATGGCCAACCCGTACGTGCACCGCCTCGTGCAGCGGCTGGATGCGCTGGAGCCGCCGCCGCAGGTGATCGACGTCGAGCGCCCATCCGACGCGCCGCCGCCCGCCGCGCTGCCGCTGGGGACACCGGGCGCTCCGGGCTCGCTGGCGGTGATCGGCTTTGAATTGCCGCCTGAACAGCCCTGGCCCGTGCCCGGTTTGCCGCCCACGCCCGCCGGCTCCGCCGCGCCGCTGCGCCTGGCGGGCAGTGCGCGCGAGCGGCAAGACGCGCTGGCGCAGCTGGCGGCGACGCGCCCGGCGTCGCTGCTGATCGTGGTGCACGCCCGCAGCAGCCCTGACCGCGGCACCGCCCGCTTCGTGCGCGAAGCCGCGCGGCCGGCCGGGCGCACCGCGCTGCTGGCCTTGGGCGAGGGCGCGGTGGAGGGCGCCACGGACAGCCCAGGCCTGCCGCGCTGGCGCCAATGGCTGGATTCTGAAGGTTTTGAGGCGCTGGCCCTACTGCCATCTGCGCAGGCAGCTACTGAATGGATAGCGCCTGGGCGCCCCCTACCCGCCGCCGAAGCGGCCCAGACATGAGCCAAGACCCTCTGCGCATCGCCATCGTCGGCCACACCAACGCCGGCAAGACCTCCCTGCTGCGCACGCTGACGCGCAACGTGGACTTTGGCGAGGTGTCCGACCGCCCCGGCACCACGCGCCACGCCGAGACGATCGACCTGCGCATCGACGGGCGCGAAGCCGTGCGCTTCATCGACACGCCGGGGCTGGAGGATTCGGTCGCGCTGCTGGAATACCTGCAGCAGCTGGACGGCGATTCGCGCCCGGCGAAGGTGCGCGCCTTCCTGGCCGGGCCCGAGGCGCGCGCCAGCTTTGAGCAAGAAGCCAAGGTGCTGCGCGCGCTGATCGGCGAGGCCGACGCCGCCATGGTCGTCATCGACACGCGCGAGCCGGTGCTGCCCAAGTTCCGCGCCGAAATTGAAATCCTGACCTGGTGCGCCAAGCCCGTCATGCCGGTGCTGAACTTCGTGCGCTACCTGAACAGCCGCCGCGACGAATGGCACCAGATGCTGCTGGAAGCGGGCCTGCACGCGCGGGTCGAATTCGACGTGGTCGCGCCCTTCAACGGCTCGGAACAGCAGCTGTACAGCGACCTGGCCACGCTGCTGCCGGCGCGCCGCGCACAGCTGAACGGCATCGTCGACGCCCTGGCGCAACAGGCGCGCGAGCGCCGCCTGGCCGCCTGCCGCGTCATCGCCAGCGCGCTGATCGACGTGGCCGCCATGCGCCGCGCGCTGCCGGCCGAGGAATTTGCCGACGAGACGCGGCAGAAGGCCTTTGTCCGCGCCTTCCAGGACGACGTGCGGCGCCACGCGCGCCACGCGGTCGACGAGCTGCTGGCCGTGTTCGCCTTCCGTGCCAGCGACGCCGAAATGAACGAGCTGCCGCAGCTGGCCGGACGCTGGGAAGACGATTTGTTCAACCCCGAGCTGCTCAAGAAAGCCGGCAAGCGCCTGGGCCTGGGCGCCATGATCGGCGCTGGCATCGGCGCCGTGGCCGACGTCGCCATGGCGGGGCTGTCGCTGGGCGCGGCCACCACCTTGGGCGCCACGCTGGGCGGCGCCGCGTCGGGCGGCTGGCGGCCGCTGTGGCGCAAGCTGGAAAACCGCCTGAACGGCGTGCAGGAGCTGACGGTGGAAGACCCGGTCCTGTTGGTGCTGGCCGACCATCTGCTGGACCTGGCCCGCGCGCTGGAGCAGCGTGGCCACGCCGCCGTGGAACGCCTGCGCGTGGACGATGGCCAGGTCGACGACGGCCTGCAGGACGTGGTCCACGCCCTGGACGCCGCGCGCGGCCACCCCGACTGGGAGCGTGGCGCGCTGCGCCAGGCCTGGGGCAGCCACGGCAGCAGTGAACGCCAGGCGCTGGAAGCGACGGTGGCGCGGCGGCTGGCTGAGCGGTTTGGGCCTGCCAGCTGAAGCGGTCTGGGCTGTCCCGCTCGACGTGAACATGGGGCACCGTGTGAGCTTGGAATTCGCCGTGCGCCGCGCCGCGCTCACCGACCCTTCCCAGGCCCGACGCCGTGGGTTGCGTGCCACACCCCTGCGGGTTGTGACCGCCGCGCCGGGCCTTCGCGGCCCCGTCCGCTTGACAAGCCCGCCCGGTCGGGCAGACTCGGGCAGCGTGCATACAAGTTGTTGCAGAATCACACCATGAAAAAGACCGTCACCTTCCTCGCCACCCTGATCCTGGCCGCCGGCGCGCAAGCCGCTTGCTACACCGTGCTCGGGCCCAAGGGCAAGGTGCTGTCCGAAAGCTCGACCCCGCCGGTCGACATGTCCTACCAGCTGCACCAGACCGTGCCTTACGCCTACGGCCAGGGCGCGACCATGGTGTTCGGCATCGCCGATCCGCGTTGCGGCGACGACCTGGACCGCTATTACGACCTGAAGACCGCGCCCGTCGTGTACGAGGCCCCGCGCAAAGGTGTGCGCAAGAGCGGCAAGCGCGCGCGCAAACACCACCGCGCTCCGCGCCAAGACCGCGAATAAACCGCGCGCCCAGGCGCAACGGGGCGCTTGGCGCGGCCCGCGCGCTGGCGCCACGGTGCCTTAGCCCGATCAGCCCCCGCCGCCCCGCCCGCGCACCCGCTCCGGCGGGGTTTGTTTTTTTGGCGATTTATGCGTCTGGCCCTACAGCCATCTGCGCGGGCAGCTATCAAAATTAAAGTGATTTGGCCTGCCGCCCTCCGGCCATGCGCGGCGGCACAGCGGCCATGCGCGCCTCGGCGGCGCTGTCCGCCATAGTCCATTTGGTGTTGACCCGGCCCGAGTCCGCGCCCGAGCATGCGCGCATGACCGGCTGGCGCGGGCGCGTCGGCCGTCCACCTGGCAACAGGAGGGCCGACCATGGCGGAGATCGACAAAGCGTTTTCGGGCGCACTGCCGAAGTTCTACGACACCTTGACGGTGCCGATCATTTTTGAACCGTACGCGGCCGACATGGCGGCGCGTGTGGCCGAGCTGTCGCCATCGGCCGTGCTGGAGACGGCCGCTGGCACCGGCGCCGTCACTCGCGCGCTGGCGCCCTTGCTGGCGGACGGTGCGCGCTACGTCGTGACGGATTTGAGCCAGCCGATGCTCGACTACGCGGCCCAGCGCCAGGGGCCGGATGCGCGCATCGAATGGCGCCAGGCGGACGCGCTGCGGCTGCCGCTGGAGGACGCGCAGTTCGACGTCGTCTTCTGCCAGTTTGGCGCCATGTTCTTCCCCGACCGGGTGGTGGGCTTGGCCGAAGCGCGCCGCGTGCTGCACCCGGGCGGGCACCTGCTGTTCAGCGTGTGGGACCGGCTGGAGGACAACGCCTTCGCCGACGAGGTGACGCGGGCGCTGGCGGAGTTGTTCCCGCACGACCCGCCGCGCTTTCTGGCCCGCATCCCGCACGGCTACCACAACACCGCGCAGATCCGCGAAGACGTGCGCCGCGCGGGCTTTCGCCACCTGTGGATCGAGACGCGGGGCGAGCTGAGCCGCGCCGCCTCGGCCCGCGACGTCGCCACCGCGTTCTGCCACGGCACGCCGCTGCGCGGGGAAATCGAGGCGCGCAACCCGGCGCAGGACGCACTGGCCGAAGCGACCGAGCACGTGACCGAAGCCATCGCCCGCCGCCACGGCAGCGGTCCGGTGGCCGGCATGATGCAGGCCCACATCGGCCGCGCGAAGGCGTAGCGGGCAGGCGCTGGCGGCGCGCCTACTGCAGAAACGGCAGCTGCGTGAACAGCTGCAACACCGCCGCGTTGACCAGGTCAACGAAGAAGGCGCCGACCATGGGCACGATCAAGAAGGCTTTGTAGGACGGGCCGTAGCGGTCGGTGATGGCCTGCATGTTGGCGATGGCCGTGGGCGTGGCGCCCATGCCGAAGCCGCAGTGGCCGGCGGCCAGCACGGCGGCGTCGTAGTCGGCGCCCATGACCTTGAAGGTGACCCAGCCGGCGTACACCATCATCACGACCACCTGCACAGCCAGGATGACCATGACGGGCAGGGCCAGGTCGGTCAGCTCCCACAGCCGCAGCGACAGCAGGGCCATGGCCAGGAACAGCGACAGCGAGGCGTTGCCGAACACGTCGATGGCGCGGTCGAACATGTCGAACTTGAAGAAGTGGGTGAGGATGTTGCGGATGATCACGCCGCCGCCCAGCGCCCAGACGAAGGTCGGCAGCTCGAAGGCGGTTCCCTTGGTGGCGGTGGCCATCAGGCCGGCGAAGGCCATGCAGCCGGCAAACAAGGCCAGCGTTTCGATGGTGGACGACGCGGTGATCAGGCGGATCTCGTCCGGCTTGTCGAACATGGCGTTGTCGGGCTGGTCGGTGCCTTCGGCGTGGCGCGTGCTGTAGAGCGACTGCGCGGCAGCCACGGCTTCGGCCGGGGTCTGCTGGGTGGCAGGAGGCAGCTTCTGGTGGCCGATTTTCCTGATCAGGTACTTGGCAACGGGCCCGCCGATCAGGCCGCCCGACACCAGGCCAAACGTGGCGGTGGCGATGCCCAGCGTGGTCGCGCCGGTGATGCCGTAGCGGCTTTCCAGCACCGGGCCCCAGGCGCCGGCGGTGCCGTGGCCGCCGGTGAGGGTGATGGAGCCGGTCACCAGCCCGAGCAGCGGGTCCAGCCCCATGGCGGCCGCCATGCCGACGCCGACCACGTCCTGCACGACGATGAACACGGCCACCACCACCAGGAACAGCGCCAGCGGCTTGCCGCCGGCCTTCAGGCGCGTGAAGTCGGCGCTGAGGCCGATGGACGAGAAGAACATCAGCATGAACGCCGTTTGCAATTCGCCCTGGAACTGGAAGGTCAACCCGAACGCGGCGTTGAGCGCGTACACGATGATGCCGGCGACCAGACCGCCGGCCACGGGCTCAGGGATGTTGAAGTCGGACAGGAATTTGATCTTGACCACCAGAAAGCGCCCCAGCAGCAGCACCAGGGTGGCCAGAATCATCGTGTAGTAGCCGTCGAGTTTGATTTCCATGCGGGTGGTCCTTCCGAATTTGCAGTTCGCTGTTGGTGGCTTTGACAAGCCGCGCCGCCCGCCGCGGCTTACTGCCGAAACGGGGACCGTTGTTCCAGGTGTTCCAGGTAGCGGCCGACGCCTTCGGTTTCGCGCTCGAGGAAGCGCTCGACCGCATCGGCGAAGGCCGGGTGCGCCAGCCAATGCGCGCTGGGTGTGGCCACGGGCATCAGGGCCCGCGCCATCTTGTGTTCGCCCTGCGCGCCGCCCTCGAACCGTACCACGCCGTGCGCGATGCACCATTCGATGGGCCGGTAGTAACAGGCTTCGAAGTGCAGCCTGTCCACCCGCGCCAGTGCGCCCCAGTAGCGCCCGTAGGCCACGGGCGGCGCGCATTGTATGTCATTTGGGCCGTCGGCCTTACTGCCACCTGCGCTGACAGCTATCAAACTGCAAGCAATTGGATCGCCGTCATGCTCGGCCACAAAAAGCACCCAGTCGTCCGCCATCTCGGTTGCCATGCGCGCAAAGAAGGCCGGCGTGAGGTAAGGCGCGTTGCCATGTTCGAGGTAGGTGCGTTCGTAGCAGCGGTAGAAAAACGCCCAATCCTCGGCCGCGATGTCGGCCCCGCGCGCCCAGCGAAAGCGCACACCCGCGTCGGCCACACGCTTGCGCTCCTGCCGGATCTTCTTGCGCTTGTCGTGCGAGAGGGAGGCGAGGAAGTCGTTGAAGCTGGTGAAGGCCTCGCCCTGACCTGCGCTGTCGCTTTCGTTGGGCGCGATCCGGCCGCCGCCGGGCCGCCCCAAGGCGGCGAGGGCCCCGGCCTGCGGCGTGACCGCGGGCCCCTCCCCGGTTGGGGGCAGCGCAGCAGGCGCAGCCGCGGAGCGTGGGGGCCTCACGTTGTTCCAGTGGAACTGGATCTGCTCACGCCGCATCAGGCCGGCGGCGTCGCACACGGCCAGGTCATCCTCGTCGCCGTACAGCACGTGCAGGGACGACAGTCGCTCTTTGCGGCAATAGCCGATCAGCGCTTGCACCAGCGCGGCGCGTGCGTCGGCGTCGCGCGCCAGCAGGCGCGAGCCCGGCACGGGCGTGAAAGGCACGGCGACCAGCGCTTTGGGGTAGTAGCGCAGGCCGTGTTCGGCGTACGCGTTGGCCCAGGCCCAGTCGAACACGTATTCGCCGTAGGAATGCGCCTTGATGTACAGCGGGCAGGCCGCAGCCAGGTCGTCGCCGTCCCACAGCAGCAGAAAGCGCGGCGACCAGCCGGTTTCCGGCACGGCGCTGCCGCTGCTGTGCAGCGCGGCCAGGTAGGCGTGGCGCATGAAGGGCGTGGGGGTGCGTTGGCGCGCCAGCAGGGCGTCCCACGCGCGGGGGTCGATGGTGGTGGGGTCATCCACCTGCTGCCACCGCAGCGCGTTACCATGCTGGCCGAATTCGATTTCAGACACTGTCCATGAGCCTCAAGATTGCCGTTGCCCAGCTGAACTTCGTGGTCGGCGACATGCCCGGCAACGCGCAGAAGATCATCGACGCGGCGCGCGCCGCGTACGCTGCCGGCGCGCGGCTGTTGCTGACGCCGGAGCTGTCGATCTGCGCGTACATCGCCGAAGACCTGTATCTGCGCCCGTCGTTCATTGCTGCCTGCGATGATGCCGTGAAAACGATTGCCCGCGAGACCGCAGGGTTGAGCGGCATGGCCATCGTGGTCGGCCACCCGGTCGGGCGCGGCCAGCAGGGCAAGAGCGTGTCGACCAGCCAGCGCACCAATTCGGCCAGTGTGATCCAGGACGGGCGCGTGATCGAGAACTACGCCAAGCGCCTGCTGCCCAATTACCAGGTGTTTGACGAGCGGCGCTACTTCGTGCCGGGGCAGGGCACCTGCGTGTTCCAGGTGGAAGGCGTGAGCGTCGGCTTGCTGATCTGCGAAGACGCCTGGTTCGACGAGCCGGCTGAGCTGGCCAAGGAAGCCGGCGCCGAGCTACTGGCGGTGATCAACGCGTCGCCCTTTCACGTCGGCAAGGGCTACGAGCGTGAAGCCATGATGATCGAGCGCGTGCAGCGCTGCGGCCTGCCGCTGGTGTACGCACACCTGGTCGGCGGCCAGGACGAGGTGGTGTTTGAAGGTCAGTCGTTCGCCATCGGCGCCGACGCCAAACTGGTCGGCCGCGCCCCGAGTTTTGAAGAAAAACTGTTCTACGTCGAGGTGGAGCGTGCGCAGGCAGCTCTGGAATTGAGAGCAGAGATCGCCCCTGCGCGCGACGACAACGCCGACTTGTGGGACGCACTGGTGCTGGGCCTGCGCGACTACGTGCACAAGAACGGCTTCAAGACGGTGGCGCTGGGGCTGTCGGGTGGCATCGACTCCGCCCTGGTGCTGGCGCTGGCGGTGGACGCGCTGGGCAAGGACAACGTGCACGCGGTGATGATGCCCAGCCCCTACACGGCCGGCATCAGCCTGGAAGACGCGCAGGACATGGCGCGGCGCGTGGGTGTGCGCTACGACGTGATTTCCATCGTGCCGGAGTTCGAGGCGTTCAAGGCGTCGCTACAGCCGCTGTTTGGCGGCAAGCCCGAAGACACGACCGAAGAGAACATCCAGGCGCGCGTTCGCGGCGTGATGCTGATGGCGCTGTCCAACAAGCACGGCCATTTGATCCTGACCACCGGAAACAAGAGCGAATACGCCGTCGGCTATTGCACGCTGTACGGCGACATGTGCGGCGGCTTTGCGCCGATCAAGGACGTGCTCAAGACCAAGGTGTTCGAACTGTGCCGCTGGCGCAATGCGCACGACCCGTTCAAGACCGGCAGCAACCCGATTCCGGAGCGCATCATCACCCGCCCGCCTTCGGCCGAACTGCGCCCCGACCAGACCGACCAGGACAGCCTGCCGGCCTACGAAGTGCTGGACGCGATCATCACGCGTTATATGGAAAACGACCTGAGCGTGGCCGACCTGATCGCCGAAGGCTTTCCGCAGACCGCGGTGGAGCAGGTCGCGCGCCTGATCCGCCTGAACGAATACAAGCGCCAGCAGGCGGCGGTGGGCACGCGCGTGACGCACCGCAGCTTCGGCAAGGACTGGCGTTATCCTATTACCAACCGGTTCAAAGGCTGAGCAGCGGTGCGCTCTGGGCGCGCCACCCTGGCCAGCCGCTGAATGAACCCCCGTCCTATTCGATCTTCTGGAGCTTTCATGAAACAAATCACCGCCGTCATCAAGCCTTTCAAGCTCGAAGAGGTGCGTGAAGCGCTGGCGGAAGTGGGCGTCACGGGCCTGACGGTGACCGAAGTCAAGGGCTTTGGCCGCCAGAAAGGCCATACCGAGCTGTATCGCGGCGCGGAATACGTGGTCGACTTCCTGCCCAAGGTGAAGATCGAAGTGGTCGTGCCGGACGCCGACGTCGAGCGCTGCGTGGACGCCATCATCAAGGCCGCGCGCACCGGCAAGATCGGCGACGGCAAGATCTTCGTCACCCCGGTCGAGCGCGTGGTGCGCATCCGCACCGGCGAGGAAGACGACAACGCGATCTGAGGTCAGCGGCGCGGACGACGCCCCGCACCCATTGACCCATTGATCGGCCGGCACGGCCTACAGGCCAGAACCCATGCACATCCTGCTGGTCGAGGACGATGTGGATCTGGCGGAATCGATCGCGGCAGCGCTGCGGTCCCAGGGCTGGCGCGTGGACATCAGCGACCGCGGCGAGCCGGTGCCCCGCTCCTTGACGCAGGACGGGTACGACGTGCTGCTGCTGGATCTGGGGCTTCCCGGCATCGACGGGCTGGAAACCTTGCGCCGCGTTCGGGCGGCGGGGTGGCTCAGTCCCATCTTGGTGCTGACCGCGCGCGACAGCGTTCAGGACCGCGTCGCTGGCCTGGAAACCGGCGCCGACGATTACCTGTGCAAGCCCTTCGCGCCGGCCGAATTGGTGGCCCGCGTGCGGGCGCTGGTGCGCCGGCGTGAGCACCAGCAGGCGGGGATGTACCGCCTGGGGACGCTTCGTTTCGACACCCACAGCCAGCGCGGCGCGATTGGCGACACGCCATTGGCGCTGACCGCGCGGGAATCCGTGGTGTTGCAGTACCTGATGGCACGTTCGGGTGAGGTGGTGGCCCGCGATCAGCTGACATCGTTGGTGCCGGGCTGGCAGGCGGGCGCCAGCGACAACGCGCTGGAACTGTTGATGTCGCGCCTGCGCGCCAAGATCGAGCCAGCAGGCGTTCAACTGCGCACGGTGCGTGGCTTAGGGTATCTGCTGGAAGCCCAAGGCGATGCCGGCCGATGAAGCCGCGGCCGCAGGGCGGGGCGCGCCCAGCCTGCGCCGTACGCTGCTGGCGTGGCTGCTGTTGCCCCTGCTGGTGTTGGTACCCGTGGCAGCGGGCGTGGTGTTTTTTCTGGCCCTGGAGCCAGCGCTCGACAGCCTGGACCGCGCGCTGACCGATACGGCGGTCGCGTTGTCGCGCATCCTCCGGGTGGAAGAAGGCGTGCCGTCGCTGCCGCTGCGCGAGCAGACGGCTGATGCCCTGGTGGCCGATGCCGTGGACCTGGTGGTCTTTGCCGTGGGCGACGGGCAGGGAGGCACGCTTGGCGGGGCGGCCGCTTTGCTGGGGTTGGCCCGACCGGTCGCGGCGGGCCAGTGGGTATTTTTTGACGGCCCCTGGCAGGGCCACGCCATGCGCATGGTGACGTACGGCGCACCCTGCGGCGCACGCGTCTGTCCGGTGCTGGTCGCCGAATCGCTGGGCAAGCGCAACCAGGCCTCGCGGCACGTCATGCTGGCAGCGCTGTTCGCGGGTTTGCTTCTCGCGGCGAGTCTGGGCGCTCTGGCCTGGGTGGCGACGGCGCGCTCTCTGCAACCCTTGCGGTTGGCGTCGCAGGCCCTGGCGCAGCGGTCGCTGAACGCGCTCGCGCCCTTGCCGACCGACCAGTTGCCGCGCGAGGTGGCTTTTTTGGGGACCGCCATCAACGACCTGCTGGTCCGCTTGGGCATGGCCGCGGCGTCGCAGCGCAGCTTTCTCGATGACGCTTCGCACCAACTGCGCACGCCGCTCGCGGTGGTGCTGTCGGAATCGGCGCAGGCGCTGGAGACGCCGCACCCGGAGGCCTTGCACACGCGTTTGTTGCGCTTGCACGCAGCGGCTGAGCGTGGCGCGCACCTGGCGCACCAGCTGCTGACGCTGGCGCGGGCTGAGGGAGAAGGCGTGGCGTCCGCTGCGGGCGCACAGGGCGTCGACCTGGCGCGTCTGATCGCCGACGCGGCGACGGACTGGGTGCGCCCGGCGATGGCTGTGGGTCAGGACCTGGGCTTCGAGTTGGGGCAGGCGGCGGTCATGGGCGTGCCGTGGCAACTGCAGGAACTGGTGGGCAACCTCTTGCACAACGCCGAACGGCACGCCGGCCCCGGCGCCCACGTGACCGTTCGCACCTTCACCGTCAACGGGGTACCGACGCTGGAAGTAGAGGACGACGGCCCTGGCATGGACGCGGCCGAATGGCCGCGCGCGTGGGACCGCTTCTACCGCGGAAGCGGCGCACCCGGTGGCGGGACCGGCCTCGGGCTGGCGATCGTGCAACACATTGCGCGGGCGCACGGTGGTGAGGCCGAACTGCTCGCCCGAGAGGGCGGCCACGGCCTGCGCGTGCGGGTCGTCTTTCTCCCTTTGTCGCCTGGCTGATCACCACGGTGACAAGCCGGCGACCCAAGCTGTCGTCAAGCTGTCGTACGTGGAAACCGATATTCCTTTGACGTTCCCTGCGGTTGAACACTGCCTGAAGGGTCGCTGTCTCGCGCTTGCGTGTTGGCGCCTGGGGTGTGGGGCTGGCAGCATGGAGCGGCCACACACGAAGCCAACTTCTTCGGAGTGTCTGGATGATCGACCGAAACCTTGCGCGCGGCGTTTTCCTTGCCGCCGTCGCGCTCACCTTTGGCGGCTACTCGCTGCGCTACCCGACGGGCCACCTGGACCACGCGGGGCCGGGTCTGTTCCCGCTGCTGGTCAGCGGCGTATTGCTGCTGATCGCCGTGATGATCATGGTGCGATCGCGTTTCCAGGCGCCTGAGCCGCTGGAGTTCAACCCCCGCAACATCAGCCTGCTGTTGATATCGCTGTGTGTCTTTGCAGGTCTGTCGCTGTACGTGAACATGGTGGTGGCGATCGTGGCCATGGTGTTCATTGCCGGGCGGGCCGCCGCCACCTACTCGGTGTCGCGCAACACCAAGATCAGCATCGGCCTGATCGTCGTGGCGTTTGCCTTCCAGAAACTTCTCGGCCTGAGCTTGCCGCTGCTGTGATGGACGTCCTGCAAAACCTCCTCTTCGGGTTTGAGCACGCGCTCACCCTGAGCAACCTGATGTACTGCGCACTGGGTTGCGCGGTCGGCACCATGGTCGGCCTGTTCGCTGATCATGCTGGCCGGCATCTACTACGGCGCACAGTACGGCGACAGCGTCAGCGCCATCACGATGAAGATCCCGCACGCGAGCAGCATCGTGGCCTGTATCGACGGGTACGCGATGACGCTCAAGGGCAAGACAGGCCTGGCTTTGTTCACCGCGGGCGTGTCCAGCTTCATCGGCGGTACGCTGGCCATCATCGTGCTGGCCTTCATGGCGCCGTCGCTGAGCCAAGTCGCTTTCCTTTTCGGGCCGGCCGAGTATTGCGCCCTGATGCTGGTGGGTTTCGTCTGCGTCAGCTTCGTGACCACCGGCAGCCTGCTCAACGGCCTGGCCATGTGCATGGTCGGTGTGCTGCTGGGGC
Source organism: Pseudomonadota bacterium (assembly GCA_023442945.1). Taxonomy (GTDB): domain Bacteria; phylum Pseudomonadota; class Gammaproteobacteria; order Burkholderiales; family Burkholderiaceae_C; genus Ottowia. The sequence continues at coordinate 82,867 of JAEZWW010000117.1, forward strand.
AGATCGGGACCGACGTGAACAGCGGCGTTCAGCGCTTTACGCTGGACCTGCCCTTCCTGGCCGACGGTGTGGGCCTCGTCAGCGTCGCGCTGGGATGCTTCGGTATCGCGGAGATCACGAAGAACCTGGACGCGCGGGAAGAGCGCTCGCCCTTCAACGGCTCGATCAAGCTGATCCCGACCTGGCCGGAGTTCAAGCGCATCATTCCCAGCGCCCTGCGCGGCAGTGTGCTCGGTTCATTCCTCGGCATCCTGCCGGGGGGCGGCCCGGTGATCGCGCAGTTCGCGGCCTACGCCGTCGACAAGAAGGTGAGCAAGTACCGCCACGAGATCGGTACCGGCGCCATCGAAGGGGTGGCCGGCCAGGCGGCGGCGGACGAGGCGGCCGCGCGTACCAGCTTCATCCCGCTGCTGAGCATCGGCATTCCGGAAAACGCCGTCATGGCGCTGATGATGGGCGCCTTCATGATCAAGGGCGTCACGCCCGGGCCCAACCTGATTCCCGAGCACCCGGACGTCTTCTGGGGCCTGGTGGCCAGCATGTGGGTGGGCAACTGCTTCCTGCTGATCCTGAACGTGCCGTTGGTGCGCTACTGGCTGACGCTGTTCAAGATCCCGTACAGCGTGCTGTTCCCGGCGATCCTGTTCTTCTGCTGCATCGGCTCGTTCAGCGTGAACAACAACGTGGACGACATCTTCGTCACCGTGTTTTTCGGCGCGCTGGGCTACACCTTCATGCGCCTGGGGCTGGATGCGGCACCGCTGATGCTGGGCTTCATCCTCGGCCCCATGCTGGAGGAAAACTTCCGACGCGCGATGTTGCTGACCCGTGGCAGTTTCCTCGAGATGGCCCATCGCCCCATTGCGGGCACCTTGTTTGCCCTGGTCGGCATCTTCATCGCCTGGCAACTCGTCAGCGCGGTGCTGAAGATGCGCAAGGGGCGCGTCGCGGGACCGCCGCTGGCCATGCAGCACTGAAAGCGCCTGCCCTGGCCGACCGGGCCGGCGCGCGGCTCGTGTGCTCGGCAACGCGCCGCATCCGTGGGTGTGGGGAAGCGGTCCTGGTCACCGTGGCGACAGCGGTCAATTTTCGAGTGGCATGCGGCCCGCTAGGATGGGCCGCAATCCACCCGTCATTGGAGGTTGCCAGCGATGTCCCCCCGCGCCCACTTTCGGTTTTGGCCCGCGCGCCTGCCGCACGCCATCACGCCGCCTGCCACCTCCTTGTGGGACAACCTCGCGATCAGCGCCCGGCGCTATCCAGACCGCGTGGCGACGGTGTTCTTCGGCCGCGCGACGACCTACGCCCAGCTGCACGCGGGGGCCGAACGGCTGGCGGCGTGGCTGCAGTCGGTGGGGGTGGGCAAGGGCGACCGGGTGCTGCTGGACATGCAGAACTCGCCGCAGCTGATCCTGGCGCACTTCGCCATCCTGCGCGCCGACGCGGTGGTGGTGCCGGTCAACCCGATGAACCGCGCCGAGGAGCTGAAGCACTACATCAGCGATGCCGACGCCCGCGTTGCCATCACCACCGGCGACCTGGCGCCCGAGTTGGCGGCCGCCAGCAACGCGCTGCCGGAGACCAAGCGCCTGGCGCACCTGTTGGTCACGCAGTTCACCGACGCTTTTGACGCCGACGTGCAGGGCGAGGACGCGCCGCCCGAAGCTTGGCGCAACTGGCTGCTGACACACCACCCGCTGCCGGCCCTGGACGATGGCGCCGTGCACGCGTGGACCGACGCGCTGGCCTTTGACGGCCCGCTGGCACCCGCGACCGCCGGCCCGCAGGATTTGTCCGTGCTGCCCTACACCAGCGGCACCACGGGGCTGCCCAAGGGCTGCATGCACACGCACGCGTCGATCATGCACAACGCGGTCGCGTGCGCGCTGTGGGGCGGAGTGACGGGCGAGACCGTTGCGCTGGTGGTGGTGCCGATGTTCCACATCACCGGCATGACAGCGGTGATGCACGCGGCCATTTATGTGGGCGGCAGCATGGTGGTGATGCCGCGCTGGGACCGCGACCTGGCGGGCCGGCTGATCTCGCGCTGGCGCGTCACCAACTTCACCAACATCCCCACCATGTGGATCGACCTGCTGGCCAGCCCGCGCTTTGACCAGTACGACCTGGCCAGCCTGGTGGCCACCAGCGGCGGCGGTGCCGCCATGCCGGCCGCTGTGGCGCAGCGCCTGCAGGACACCTACGGCCTGCGCTACGCCGAGGGCTACGGGCTGACGGAGACCGCCGCGCCTTCGCACCAGAACCCGCTGGACCGCCCCAAGCAGCAGTGTCTGGGCATCCCCTTTGTCAGCACCGACGCGCGCGTGGTCGACCCCGAAACGCTGCAGGAAGTGTGCGTGGGCGAGCAGGGCGAAATCGTCATCCACGGCCCGCAGGTGTTCCAGGGCTACTGGAAACGCCCGGACGCGACCGAGGCCGCGTTCTTTGAGCTGGACGGCAAACGCTTCTTCCGTTCGGGCGACTTGGGCCGCGTGGACGAGGACGGCTACTTCTTCATCACCGACCGCCTCAAGCGCATGATCAACGCCAGTGGTTTCAAGGTCTGGCCGGCCGAGGTCGAATCGCTGATGTACCGCCACCCCGCCATCGCCGAGGCCTGCGTGATCGCCACGCAGGACGATTACCGCGGTGAATCGGTCAAGGCTGTGGTGGTGCTGCGGCCCACGCACCGCGACCTGGTGACCGACCAGGACATCATCGACTGGTGCCGCGAGAACATGGCCGTGTACAAGGCGCCGCGCGTGGTGCAGTTCGTCGACGCGCTGCCCAAGAGCGGTTCCGGCAAGGTCATGTGGCGCCTGCTGCAGGAAGCCGAGGCGAGCAGCGGCGGCGCGCCGGTGAATTGATTGCTATTGAATAAATAGCTGCTTGCGCAGTTGGCTGTACGGCTGTCGGCCAAAAAGGCTTGAAATCCGATGGATGGCAGCCTTATTCAGCGCCCGGCGCCTCTTTCATCTTGCGCAGGAAAAAGCGCACGAACCACACCGCCATCAGCAGCATGAAGGCGATGCCGGCGATGCTCATGCGGCCGTAGTCGGTACCAAACAGGTCTTGCCAGAGCTTCATGGGGGCGTCCTCTCTCGTGGATGTTGTTCAAGCGGGTGCTTGACACAGAGTCTGCCCATGGCGTGCGTGGGGGTATTGATGCACCTCAAGCTCAGGGCAGACGGCGGGTGCCGTGGGCCGAAGGCGCGGCTGGCGCGCGCTCAGTCGGGCTTTTGCGCGACCGACTGGCCCGGCGCCGCGGCGGCGGACGCTGACCCTGCGCTGTGCGCGCCCAGATACTGCCCGGCCGTGACGCCCATCGACACGTAGATGCTGGTCACGCCTTCAATCCCGACGTCCGCCGGCACCACCCAGTGTGCCGGCACGAACAGCAGGCCGCCGCCCACCGGCACGGGCGCGGTGGGCACCAGTACGCCATGAAAGGGCTGGCCGCCCATGTCGACCGGCTCGGCCGTCGTCAGCAGGCCCAGCACCACCGTGGTGGCGGGCGCTTCGCCCTCGGCCGGCGGCCCGCCGAAGTACAGCCACACCGGGCGCATCGACTTCTGGCCTTCGTCCTTGGGTTGGGTCATCAGGCCGACCATGCGTTGCACCACGTCGTACACCGTGCGCACCACCGGGATGCGATGGATCAGCGACTGGAATAGCCGGTTGGCCCCGCGCTGCAAGCCCGTCTCGACCAGCAAGCCAAAGCCGTAGACCAGGGCCAGCAGCACCATCAGGCCAACCAGGTAGCCGGTGGCCGAGGCTTCGCTGCCCACGCCCAGGCCAATGTGGGTCAGCAGGCGACCGAAGAAGCTGGTGGGCCCCAACCATTCGGCCGCCAGACGCACCACCCACACCAGCAGCACCAGTGTGGCGGCCAGCGGCAGCAGTGCCAGCATGCCGGTCAGCAGCGGGCGCAGCAGGGGAAAGCGGTTGCGCGGTTCCATGGTCGGGCGCCATTGTGCCCGGTGCGCGCAGTGGCGCTCAGCCCTTGCCGTCGGGCGGACGCAGATACAGCCGGTCCGACCAGGTCGCCAGCCACTGCGGGCGGAAAGCCACGCCAATGGCGGCAAACATGCCGGTCAGAAAACCGTCGCCCCAGGCGATCAGCCAGCGCGCCACCAGGGCCAGGTCGGTCGGTACGGCCGCGGCCAGCGCGTGGCCGGTCCACTGCGCCAGTGCGCCGGTCACAAACATGCACAACACCGTGCCCAGAAACGCCCGGCCCAGGATGTAGATGAACAGGTTGTGTGGCAACCAGCGCCGCAGCGCCATGCCCAGGGCAAAAGCCAGTGTGGAAGGCACGATGCCCAGCCACACCGCCATGTCGACCTGCTGCTGCCAGTTGACCGGGGCGATCCAGCCCACCACCACAGCGACCGCGCACAGCACCGGCACGGCCAGCGGCCAGCCCAGCGCCAGCGTGATCAGACAGGCGCCCGACAGCTGCAGTTGGATCGGCATATGGTGCAGCCACGGCAGGGCCCACAGCCAGGGCGTGATCACCAGCGCCGCCAGCAGCGGTGAGATCAGCCCGGTGTTGCCCAACAGACGCCACGGTCGGAACGCCAGCGCGGTCAACAGCGCGAGGACGGCGAAAGCGGAGGTCAGCAATTTCATACGGCAGGTGACCGGCGCCGCGCGGGGTCGGCAGCGGCCCGGCGAGCGAGCGCCGGTCACCCAACGATTGTCCCACCCGGGGCCTGCGCGCGCCTGCGGTTGGCCTCCCATCCGGGTTGGTCGGGCTTGGGGCCACGCGCATCTGCCGCCGGGCTGCCCGGGCGGCCCGGATTCGCACGGCTCAGGCCGTGGCGGTGCCGACCGTTTCTTCGTCGGTAGAGCCGTGGTGGCCGCCGCAGCCCTGGATGGCTTCGGCCGGCAGCTTCGTCGGGTGGGCGATGTGCCCCGTTATGCTGGCGACCCCATTCACCCGCCGCTGGACCGCGCCCATGTTTGCTCCGCCCTTTGCCACCGCTGCCGAGTACCTCCAGGCGCTGCGCGCGCAAGGCAGCGCCGTCCTGGACGCCGCGACGGTGCGCCAGTTGGCCGGCACGAACGCGCGCGATCTGCACGCGCTCACGGCCGAATGGGCCACGCTGGCGCCCGATGACTATCTGCGTGACGGCGGCCGCTACCGCCGCCGGCGGCACGCCAGCGTCGTGCTGGCGCAGGACGGCGTGCAGGTGCAGCCGGCCCGCGCGCACTGGCAGCCCGTAGACTACAACGCGCTGCACGGCGGTATCGAACGCTGGTTCGCCCCCTTGTCCGACGCCGCGCTGGCCGCGCCCGCCCTGCAGGCGCTGCTGCGCTGGCTGGCGCGCGTGGCCGACGCGGTGCATGGGCCGCAGCCCTGGTACACCGAGGTGCACGCCTTTCGCATCGACACGGCCGAGGGCATTGGCCGCCCGACGCCCGAAGGCGCGCACCGCGACGGCGTCGACCTGGTGGCGGTCTTCATGGTGGACCGCGAGGCCATCAAGGGCGGTGAAACCCGCGTCTTCGCGCTGGACGGCCCGCAGGGCCAGCGCTTCACGCTGGCCGAGCCTTGGTCGGTGCTGGTGATGGACGACACGCGCGTGATCCACGAAACCACGCCGATCCAGCCTGTTGATGCCGCCCAGCCCGGCCACCGCGACACGTTGGTGGTCACGCTGCGGCGCGGTGGTTTTCTGTCCCCGTCCCCTTGATGGATATCAAGCCTTTGTCTGGATCGCGCGGCACAATGAAGTTCGCCCATCCAACACGAAGGAGAACACCATGTTCAAACACATTCTGGTCCCGGTGGACGGATCGCCGACTTCACTCGCCGCGATCGACAAGGCCATTGCGCTGGCCAAGAGTTTTGGCAGCACGGTGACGGCGATCTACGTGATCGACCCGTACCCTTTCACCGGTGTCGGCGCCGATTTCGCCTACGGCCAGGACCAGTACCTGAGCGCCGCCAAGGCCGAAGCCAACGCCGCCATCGAAGCGGTGTCGGCCCGATTGACCGCCGCCAGTGTGCCGGTGGACACCCGCGTGATCGAGGCCCACGCCGTCTGGCGCGGCATCCTCGAAGCTTCCGAAGCGGTCAGCGCCGACCTGGTCGTCATGGGTTCGCACGGCCGCCGCGGCCTGGAAAAGCTGGTGCTCGGCAGCGTCACGCAAAGCGTGCTGTCGCACACCAAGCTGACCACGCTGGTGGTGCGCGACGGCGTTTGAGCCGGGTTTTTAAATGAAATGGGCCTCTGGCCCTAGAACAATCTGCGCGGCCAGCTATTGAAAATATAGCGGATGGCGCCTGCGCGAGGCACGGGCACCGCGAGCCTCAGCCGCCGCGCCGTGCGCGAGCGCCCGCGCGCGGCACCGTCGCACGAAACGCGGCGTGGTCGCTGGCCACCTGGTCGAAGCGGCGCACCAGGCTGCCGCAGACCAGCTCGCACAACTCGTGCACTGTGGGGTCGGCGATGCGGTAGTACACCGCGTTGCCGCGGCTGTCGCGCGCCACCAGGCCGTACTGCGCCATCTGCGCCAGGTGGCGCGACACGTTGGCCACGCTGGACTGCACTTCCTGCGCGATTTCACCGACGCTGAGCTCGCCCGTGCCCAGCACATTGAGGATGCGCAGGCGCGTCGTCTCCGACAGGGTGCGAAAGTAGTTGGCCACGTGCTCCAGCGCATCGGGCGGCAATTGCTTGAACGAGGCCACTGGTTCACCGAGTCGGGTAGTTGAAGGGAGCAGTATGGCGCGTGCAACAAGCCGAGCGCCATCCGTGGTTGTTGCTAATTTGCGATATTGCGTATTTGCGTTAATGTGCAAATAATAAAACAATGAATACTGCCTGCCAAGCGGATCGCGCAGGCGGTCCGCAGGGTGAAATGCCCGCGGCCGGCGGTGCAGCGCGTTCGGTGGCGGCGCAAAACGCAGCAAGTTCTGGTCGAGCCGATCGTCGTCGCGCCATGTGGCTGCGGCGCTGCTGATCACGCGCGGTGACCCCGCCGCCGGGCTCAGCGTTTGCCCGGAGGCGAACTGCGCAAGATGGCCTGCGGATCCTCCCGCCCATCAGGGCATTTCTCGAAAGGAAGCGTCATGAAACTCAACGTTGGCGGTGTTGACCGCATCCTCCGCATCGTCCTGGGCGTGGTGCTGATCGCACTGGCCGCCACCGGCACGGTGGGCTGGTGGGGCTGGCTGGGCGTCGTACCTTTGGCGACCGGCCTGTTTCGCTTTTGTCCGCTGTACACCTTGCTGGGCATGAGCACCTGCCCGGTGGGGCGTTCCAAGACCTGAGCTGTTTACTTCCGCTAAATACCGCAGTCATGCGCGGCCCCGGTGCCGGTGATTGGGCCAAGCGCCGTGCCACGTGCAACGCGTGGCCGATCGCCGTGATGCGGGCTGCGTGCGGCGGTGCGCGTGTCGCTTGGGTGTCGGGGCCTCGGACTGTGCCGTTTCGGCAAGGCGTAGACTAGCGTCAGCCCCAGCCAGCACACACAGCCCGGGCACACGGGGGCGCTAGGAGACAAGCATTGCAGCCGACCAATACCGCTGATCCGGCCTACTTCCACAAGGTCGTTGATTGCCAATGGGCGTGCCCCGCCCACACCCCCGTCCCTGAGTACATCCGCATGATCGCCCAAGGGCGCTACGGCGATGCGTACATGGTCAACTGGGTGTCCAACGTGTTCCCCGGCATTTTGGGTCGCACCTGCGATCGGCCGTGTGAGCCGGCTTGCCGGCGCGGCCGCGTCGAGGAAGAGAACACCGCCAAGCCCGAACCCGTGGCGATCTGCCGCTTGAAGCGCGTGGCGGCCGACTACAAGGAAGACATCGTGCCGCGCATGCCGCGCCCGGCGCCGTCCAACGGCAAGCGCATCGCCTGCGTGGGCGCGGGTCCTTCCGCGCTGACCGTGGCGCGTGACCTGGCGCCGCTGGGCTACGAGGTCACAGTGTTCGACGGCGAACGCAAGGCCGGTGGCTTCATGCACCAGCAGATCCCGCGCTTTCGCCTGCCCGAAAGCGTGATCGACGAAGAGACCGGCTACGTCTTCGCGCTGGGCCCGAAGTTCCGCGCCGGCGAACGCGTCGAGTCGATGAAGGCGCTGCTGGCCGACGGCTACGACGCCGTCTTCGTCGGCTGCGGCGCGCCGCGCGGGCGCGACCTGGACCTGCCCGGCCGCCAAGAGGCGGCCAGCCACATCCACATCGGCATCGACTGGCTGGCGTCGGTCTCGTTCGGCCACGTCACCAGCGTCGGCAAGCGCGTCATCGTGCTGGGCGGCGGCAACACCGCGATGGACTGTTGCCGCTCGGCCCGGCGCCTGGGCGGTGAAGACGTCAAGGTCATCGTGCGTTCCGGCTTTGACGAGATGAAAGCCTCGCCCTGGGAAAAAGAAGACGCCCAGCACGAAGGCATTCCCATCATCAACATGCACGTGCCCAAGGCCTTCGTGCACGAAGGCGACCGCCTGACCGGCATGACCTTTGAAGTGGTGCGCGCCGAGTACGACGACAAGGGCAAGCGCAAGCTGGTGCCCACCGGCGAGCCGGACGCCTTCTTCCCCTGCGACGACGTGCTGGTCGCCGTCGGCCAGGAAAACGCCTTTCCGTGGATCGAGCGCGATGCCGGCATCGACTTCGACGAATGGGGCCTGCCGGTGCTGGGCGCCGACACCTTCCAGTCGTCGCTGCCCAATGTCTTCTTTGGCGGCGACGCGGCCTTCGGGCCCAAGAACATCATCACCGCCGTGGCCCACGGGCACGAAGCCGCGGTGTCGATCGACCTGTTCCTGACCGGCCAGAACGTGGCCGAAAGGCCCGGCCCGCGCACCAACCTGGTGTCCGAAAAAATGGGCATCCACGAATGGGCGTACGACAACGACCCGTCCAACGACCTGCGTTACGCCGTGCCCTGGGCCAATGCCGAAAAGGCTTTGGCCAACATCAAGGTCGAGGTGGAACTGGGCTTTGACCCGCGCACCGCACTCAAGGAGGCCGGGCGCTGTTTGAACTGCGACGTGCAAACCGTGTTCACGCCCAAGCTGTGCATCGAATGCGATGGCTGCGTCGACATCTGCCCGATGGACTGCATCACCTTCACCGCCAACGCGGAAGAGGGCGTGTTGCGCCAGGAGCTGAACGCGCCGGCCGAAAACACCACGCAAGACCTGTACGTGTCGAGCGAGCTGAAAACCGGTCGCGTGATGGTCAAGGACGAAGACGTGTGCCTGCACTGCGGCTTGTGCGCCGAGCGCTGCCCGACCGGCGCCTGGGACATGCAGAAGTTCCTGCTGCTGACGGCCAAGGCCGGCGGCGCTACCAATCCAGTAGCTGGCTGCGCAGAAAGGACGCCGGTATGAAGCAGATTGAAGCCATCAACGACTTCGTCATCAAGTTCGCCAACGTCAACGGCTCGGGCTCGGCCAGCGCCAACGAGCTGTTCGCCAAGGCTATCTTGCGCATGGGTGTGCCGGTCAGCCCGCGCAACATCTTCCCCAGCAACATCCAGGGCCTGCCGACCTGGTACGAAGTGCGCGTGAGCGAGAAGGGCTACCTGGGCCGGCGCGGCGGCATCGACATGATGGTGGCGATGAACCCGCAGACCTGGGCCGCCGATCTGGAAGAGATCGAACCCGGTGGCTACTTGTTCTACGACAACACGCGCCCGCGGCTGCCGTCCGAATTGCGCGACGACATCACCGTCATCGGCATGCCGCTGACCGAGATCTGCAACGCCGTTTATTCCGACCCGCGCCAGCGCCAGCTCTTCAAGAACATCGTCTACGTCGGCGCGCTGTCGGTGCTGCTGGACATGGACCCGGCCATCATCGAAGAACTGCTGGCCGACCAATTCAAGGGCAAGGAAAAGCTGATCGCCTCCAACGTGCAGGCGCTGAAACTGGGGCGCGACTTTGCGACCGAGCACCTGAGCTTTCCGCTGCCGATTCGCGTGCAGCGCGCGCACCGCGTGGGCCAGAAGGTCTTTCTGGACGGCAACACGGCCGCGGGCCTGGGCGCGGTGTACGGCGGCGCCACGGTGTGCGCCTGGTACCCGATCACGCCCTCGACCTCGGTGGCCGAAGCCTTCATGCAGTACTGCGCCGAATTCCGCGTGGACGCGGAGGGGCGCCACAACTACGCCATCGTGCAGGGCGAGGACGAGCTGGCGTCCATCGGCATCGTCGTCGGCGCGGGCTGGAACGGCTCGCGCGCCTTCACCGCCACGTCCGGGCCCGGCATTTCGCTGATGACCGAATTCATCGGCCTGGCCTACTTTGCCGAGATCCCGATCACGCTGGTCAATGTGCAGCGCGGCGGCCCGTCCACCGGCATGCCCACGCGCACGCAGCAGGCCGACATCCTGGCCTGTGCCTACGCATCGCACGGCGACACCAAGCACGTGTTGCTGTTCCCTGAAGACCCGCGTGAATGCTTTGAGCACACCGCTACGGCGCTGGACCTGGCCGACCGCTTGCAGACGCCGGTGTTCGTCATGACCGATCTGGACATCGGCATGAACGAGCGGCTGTGCGAGCCCCTGACCTGGGACGACGCGCGCGACTACGACCGCGGCAAGGTGATGAGCGCCGACGACCTGGAGCAAAAGGACTTCGGCCGCTACAAGGATGTGGACGGCGACGGCATTCCGTGGCGCACGCTGCCGGGCACGCACCCGACGCGGGGCAGTTACTTCACGCGCGGCACCACGCGCGACGCTTATGCGCGCTATTCCGAACGCGGGCCGGACTACATCTACAACGTGCTGCGCCTGCTGCACAAGTTCAAGACCGCCGCCAAGCTGGTGCCGCAGCCCGAGGTGCGCGCCGCGGCCAAGCGCACGCGCCTGGGTGTGATCTATTTCGGCTCCACCAGCCCGGCCATGCAGGAGGCGCTGGACGTGTTGAGCGGGCAGGGCATCCACGTCGACGCCCTGCGGCTGCGCGCCTTCCCGTTCCCGGACAGCGTCAAGACCTTCATCGACGAGCACGAACTGGTCTTCGTGGTCGAGCAGAACCGCGACGCGCAGATGCGCAGCCTGCTGGTCAACGAGCTTGACGTCGACCCCGGCAAGCTGTGCAAGGTGCTGCACTACGACGGCACGCCGATCACCGCGCGCTTCATCACCCAGACCATCACCGACCACGTGCACGAAGTCCTCGTGGCACCGCAGGACAGCAAGCCATGACCTACATCGCCAAACCCCGTCTGCGCCACCCGTCGCTCACCAAGAACAAGGTCGGCTACACCCGGCGCGATTACGAAGGCAAGGTGTCCACGCTGTGCGCCGGTTGTGGACACGACTCGATCTCGGCGGCCATCATCCAGGCCTGCTGGGAGATGGACATCGAGCCGCACCGCGTGGCCAAGCTGTCGGGCATCGGCTGCTCGTCCAAGACGCCGGACTACTTCCTGGGTGCCAGCCACGGCTTCAACACCGTGCACGGGCGCATGCCCAGCGTGCTCACGGGCGCCAACCTGGCCAACCGCGACCTGCTGTATTTGGGCGTGTCGGGCGACGGAGATTCGGCCTCCATCGGCCTGGGCCAGTTTGCGCACGCCATGCGCCGCAACGTCAACATGGTCTACATCGTGGAGAACAACGGCGTGTATGGCCTGACCAAGGGCCAGTTTTCCGCCACGGCCGACAAGGGCAGCAAGAGCAAGAAGGGCGTGGTCAACGCCGACAGCCCGGTCGACCTGGTGGGCCTGGCGATGCAGTTGGGCGCCAGCTTCGTGGCGCGCAGCTTCTCGGGCGACAAGGAGCAGATGGTGCCGCTGATCAAGGCGGCCATGGGCCACGGCGGCGCGGCCTTCATCGACATCATCAGCCCCTGCGTGACCTTCAACAACCACGCCGGCTCCACGCGCAGCTACGACTGGGTGCGCGAGCACAACGAGGCGGTGAGCCGCATCGACTTCATCAGCCCGCGCGACGAGATCACCGCCACCATCGCCCCCGGCGCCGTGGTCGACGTGGAGCAGCACGACGGCACCGTGCTGCGCCTGCGCAAGCTGCACGCTGACTACGACCCCACGGACCGCGTGGCCGCCATGAGCTACATGCACGCGCGCGCGGCCGAGGGCGAACTGGTCACCGGACTGCTGTACGTCGAAGACGACACGGGCGACCTGCACAGCGCGCAGAACACCAGCAGCCGGCCCCTGAACGGCCTGGGTCGCACCGACCTGTGCCCCGGCGCGGCGGCGCTGGACCAGTTGAACGCCGGCTTCCGCTGAGTCCCGGAGGCCTGCCGCCAGCGCGGGCCTTGGGCTGAACTGAAGCCAGTGCGGTGCCCGGCAGGTGCCTGACGGGCTGCCGCGGGTGAGGGCTCGCGGTTCCCTTGCTTCACATCAAGCGCGTTCCGGCGCTGCCAGGCACGGGTCGGCAAAGGGTATCCGACCCTTATTTTCAATAAAAGCACGCTGACGCCCTAGAGCCATCTGCGCAAGCAGCTTCTTTTTTAGGAGCATTGGCGGGTTCTTCATGCCGCGGCAGGCCTTGCTTCTGCCGTCGTCGCCGTACGCCATAACTGGCGAGCTCACGATCAAGCCGTCCCCGCACGAAGCGCACACGCCGGCGCGGCGTGCGGGCGCGCGGCGTTCAGCGATTTGCAGCGCCGCCCGCCGCCGTCACATTTCTGAAAACCCTGATTTCAGCGTGCCTACGCAAATTTCTCTTGGTCAATGTTTGCCTAGGCAAATAAAATCGCGCCCCTTCCCCAACCTGTTCCAGTTTCAAGTCTCGCCACCATGGATTCGCGTGCTCCCCAGGACGGACCGTCGCCCGGTGCCCAGCCGTACTACGCGCCAGAAGATTTTCGGCCGGAAAACGGCCTGCTGCTGCTCTTGCGCCTGGCGCAAATGGCCATCGCGCAACGTGTCGCTGACGAAACCGACCTGGGCGGGTCCACCATCCCGCAGTGGCTGCCGCTCTACAAGGTGCACAGCGGCCACGCCAACACCGTGGCGGATCTGGCGCGCAAATGCACGGTGGATGCGGGCGCCATGACGCGCTTGCTCGACCGGCTGGAGCGCAAGGGCCTGTGCCGCCGCGTGCGTTCCGAAACCGACCGGCGCGTAGTTCATATTGAGCTCACGCCCGAAGGCGTGGAGGTCGCCCGCAGCGTGCCGGAGGTGCTGAGTCGGGTCTACAACACCGCGCTGTCCGACTTCAGCCACGAAGAGTGGCAGCAGTTGCAGGGCTACCTGCGCCGTCTGTGCGTCAACGCCGAGCGGGCGCCGATCAAGGAATCTCCATGAACACCAAGCCCCCTCTGCACGCCACCGCCACCGCCGCGGCCGCCCTGGCGGCATTGCTGCTGGCCGGCTGCGCCAACATGTCGGGCATCGACACCACAGCGCAATTGCGCGACGCGGCGGCGCTGGGTTTGCCCGCGCCGGCCGAAGCCCTCAGCCCGGCGCCCGATTGGTGGGCGGCACTGGGCGATCCGCAGCTGGACCGCCTGGTGAACGAGGCGCTGGCCGGCAACCCCAACCTGCGCGTGGCCGCGGCGCGTGTGACCAAGGCGCGCGCGGCGCAGGCCATCGCCGAGGCGGCCTATGCGCCACAGGTCAACGGTCAGCTCGACCTGAACCGCCAGAGCTTCTCCAGCAACTACATCTACCCGCCGCCGCTGGGCGGCTCGACCCAGACGCTGGGCAACCTGCAGATCAACGGCGGCTGGGAGATCGACTTCTTCGGCAAGCACGAGGGCGGTTCGAATTCCGCCATCGGCCAGCTGCACGCGGCCGAGGCCGAGGCCGACGCGGCGCGCGTGCTGCTGGCGACGAATGTGGTGCGCGCCTACGTCAAGTGGGCAGCGCTGAATGACCAGTACACCGTGGCCGGCCGCGCGCTGGCGCAGCGGCAGGAAATGCTGAAGCTGGTCGAAGACCGCGTGCGCGCCGGTTTGGACAACCAGCTGCAGATGCGCCAGAACGAAACCGGCCGCGCCGATTCGCGCACCCAGATGAGCGCCTACGAGCAACAGCAGGACGCTGCCCGCAACGCGCTGGCGGCCCTGCTGGGCCAGCCGCACCTGGACGCGGGCGTGCAGCCGCCGCGCCTGTCGCAGCTCAAGACCCTGGCCGTGCCGCAGCAGATGGACGCCAACTGGCTGGCGCGCCGCGCCGACATCGTCGCCGCGCGCTGGCGTGTGGAGGCGGCGCGCGGTGAGGTGCAGGTCGCCAAGTCGCAGTTCTATCCCAACATCAATCTGGCGGCCTTCATCGGCTTTCAGAGCATCGGGCTGGGCAACCTGCTCAAGGGCGACAGCTTCCAGTGGGGCGTTGGCCCTGCGATCCGCCTGCCGATCTTCGAAGCCGGTCGCCTGCGCGCCAACCTGGGCGCCAAGACCGCCGACGTCGACGCCGCCATCGAAACCTACAACGCCACCGTGATCGACGCCATGCGCGACGCGGCCGACCAGTCGCAGGCCGTGCGCGCGGTGGACCGCCAGCGCAGCGAGCAGGCGGTCGCTCTGCGCGCCGCCGAAGGCGCCTATGACATCGCGCAGCGCCGTTACAAGGGCGGCCTGGGCACTTACCTGGACGTGCTGACCGCCGAGACCGCGGTGCTGGCGCAGCGCCGCGCGCGGGTCGACCTGGCTGCGCGAGCGGTCGATGCGCAGATCGGCCTGGCGCACGCCATGGGTGGCGGCTGGCAGCCGTCGCCCGAGCTGACCCCGCCGTCCGCACCCAGCGCCAGCGCGCAGCCCTGAGCCAGCGCTGCTGAACGCCACCGTCCTTCTTCGATTCGCTCGACTGAAAATACCATGTCAAACACCGATCAAGCGCCCGTCCCATCTGCGCAGGCAGCTCCTGAAAACGCAGCGGTTCAGGTGGAAGATTCACCGCCCGCGCGTGGCATGAACCCCAAGCGCAAGCGTGCGCTGCTGATCCTGAGCACCGTGATGGTGCTGGGTGGCGTGGCCTGGGGTCTGTACGACTGGCTGGTGCTCAGCCATTTCGAGGACACCGACAACGCCTACGTCCAGGGCAACGTCATCCAGATCACGCCGCAGGTCGGCGGCACGGTGACGGCCATCATGGCCGACGAGACCGACCGGGTCGAAGCCGGCCAGCCGCTGGTCAAGCTGGACGCGGCCGACGCCAACGTCGCCCTATCACAGGCCGAGGCTGCGCTGGGCCAGGCGGTGCGTCAGGTGCGCACGCTGTACGTCAACAACGCTGGGCTGGCCGCGCAGGTGCGCCTGCGCGAGGCCGACGTGGCCAAGGCCCGCAGCCAGCTGAGCACCGCGCAGCAGGACCTGGGCCGCCGCCAGGCGCTGACGCAAGGCGGCGCCGTGTCGGGCGAAGAACTCGCCCACGCCCGTTCGCAAGTCACCAGCGCGCAGACCGCCGTGGAAGCCGCGCAGGCCGCTGTGGTGGCCGCGCGCGAACAGCTCAGCAGCAACCGCGCGCTGACCGACGGCACGCCGGTCGAGCAGCACCCCAGCGTGCAGGCCGCCGCCGCCAAGGTGCGCGAAGCCTGGATCGCCGCGCACCGCATGACGCTGCCCGCGCCCGTGTCGGGCTACGTCAGCAAGCGCAACGTGCAGCTGGGTCAGCGCGTGGCGCCCGGCGCGCCGCTGATGGCCGTGGTGCCGCTGGACGCGCTGTGGGTCGACGCCAATTTCAAGGAAAACCAGCTGCGCAACCTGCGCGTGGGCCAGCCCGTCAAGCTGGTGGCCGACGCCTATGGCAGCAAGGTGGTGTACGACGGCAAGGTGGCCGGCCTGGGCATTGCCACTGGCGCGGCGTCGGCGCTGCTGCCAGCGCAAAACGCCACCGGCAACTGGATCAAGGTGGTGCAGCGCGTGCCGGTGCGCGTGACGCTGGACCCGGCCCAGCTGAAGGCGCGCCCGCTGCGCGTCGGCCTGTCGATGGAAGCCAAGGTCGACATCGCCGACCAGAGCGGGGCCGATTTGGCCTCGGCCGCCCGCACCGGCGACGCCGCCCGCACCCAGGTCTTCGCCGAAGCCGACAAGGGCGCCGACGAGCGCGTGCACGCCATCATCGCGCAGAACCTGGGCCGCGCCATGGCGCCCGCCGCTGCCAGCGCGCCCGGCGCAGCGGCCGGCCCCGCGTCCGCCACGTCTTCGGCCGAACACCACGCCGGCCAGGGTCGCGCCGGGCGCGCCGGTTGAACAGCGTTCCGGCGAGTTTGCTTTTATTTTGATAGCTGCCTGCGCACATTGGGCAAGCGTTTGAAACGGATTTGATCCATGGCCGCACCTCAGGCTCCGATGGCCCATCCGCCGCTGACGGGCAGCACGCGCGTGCTGGGCACGCTGGCCTTGTCGGCGGCCACGTTCATGAACGTGCTGGATTCGTCGATCGCCAACGTGTCGCTGCCGGCGATTTCGGGCGACCTGGGCGTCAGCACGGTCCAGGGCACCTGGGTCATCACCAGTTTCGCCGTCGCCAACGCCATTTCCGTGCCGCTGACCGGCTGGCTCACGCAGCGCCTGGGGCAGGTGCGCTTGTTCATCGGCAGTGTGCTGCTGTTCGTGCTGGCGTCCTGGCTGTGCGGCCTGGCGCCGAACATGACCTTGCTGATTGCCTTCCGGGCGCTGCAGGGCTTTGTCGCCGGGCCGATGATTCCGCTGTCGCAGACGCTGCTGTTGTCGAGCTACCCACCGGCCAAGGCGGGCCTGGCCATGGCGATGTGGTCCATCACCACGCTGGTGGCGCCGATCATGGGGCCGCTCTTGGGCGGCTGGATCACCGACAACGTCAGCTGGCCGTGGATCTTCTACATCAACGTCCCGGTCGGTCTGGTCGCCGCGGGCGCGACCTGGCTGATCTACCGCGACCGTGAGACCGCCACGCGCAAGCTGCCGATCGACGTGGTCGGCCTGGCGCTGCTGGTGGTCTGGGTCGGCTCGCTGCAGCTGATGCTGGACAAGGGCAAGGAGCTGGACTGGTTCCACTCGCCGCTGATCATTGGCTTTGCCGTGGTCGCTGTGGTCGGCCTCGCGTTCTTCCTGGTGTGGGAGCTGACGGACGAGCACCCGGTGGTGGACCTGTCGCTGTTCAAGCGGCGCAATTTCTGGGCCGGTGCGCTGGCCTTGTCGGTGGGTTACGGCCTGTTCTTCGGCAACGTGGTGCTGCTGCCGCTGTGGCTGCAGCAGTTCATGGGTTACACGGCAACGCAGGCGGGCATGGTCATGGCACCGGTGGGCTTGCTGGCCATCGTGCTGTCGCCCATCGTCGGGCTGACCATCAGCCGGGTGGACCCGCGCATTTACGCCAGCCTGTCGTTCGTGGTGTTCGCGCTCGTGCTGTGGATGCGCTCGCAGTTCACCACGCAGACCGATTTCGCCACCTTCATGGTGCCGACGATCATCCAGGGCATCGCGATGGCGGGCTTTTTCATCCCGCTGGTGACGATCACGCTGTCGGGCATCGAGCCTTCGCGCATCCCAGCCGCGTCGGGCCTGTCCAACTTCACCCGCATCACCGCGGGCGCCATGGGCACGTCGATCGCGACCACGCTGTGGGAGGACCGCGCGGCCATGCACCACGCGCAGCTGGCCGAGTCGATCAACCACGGCAGCCCGGTGGCCATGGAAACCCTGCGCCAGCTGGAAGCGGGTGGCATGAGCCACCAGCAAGCCCTGGGCGTGGTGAACAACCTGGTGACGCAGCAGGCCTTCATGCTGTCGACGCAGGAGGTGTTTTACGCCTCGGCCCTGCTGTTCCTCAGCCTGATCGCCGTCGTGTGGCTGGCGGGGCGCCCCAAGGGTGGGGCATCGGCCGACGCGGCCGGCGCGCATTGACGCCTGGGGCAGAGCAGGGCGGCAGGCCCGACGCTGCGCTTGGCGCGGTCAGTCGGGTGTCCGGCGCGCGCGGGCGCGTGCCAACGCGGCTTCGATGGTGGCGCGCTTGCGGTCCAGTTCGGCCGGCGTGGCGTTCTTGACCAGCTCCGGCAGCCTGGCCAGCTTGTCCTGCGCCTTGGCTTCAAGCCTTTTGGCGTTCTCGCCGGCGCTGCGCTTGCGCCGGGTGCTCGTTTTTTCATGGCGAATTCGCGCATCGTCCGCCTGTGCTGGGCTCCAGGCCTGCCAGCCGGTGCGGCTGCCGGTGACGTTTTCCAGCGCGATGCAGTCGACGGGGCAGACCGGAATGCACAGCTCGCAGCCGGTGCAGTCGGCTTCGATCACCGTGTGCATGCGCTTGTTGCCACCGACGATGCAGTCCACCGGGCAAGCCTTGATGCACAGCGTGCAGCCGATGCACCAGGCTTCATCGATCCAGGCGACGTGGCGCGGGCCTTCGGTGCCAAAGTCGGGGTTGAGGGCTTGCACCGGCTGGCCGGTCACCGCCGCCAGCCGCTGGATGCCTTCCGCGCCGCCCGGCGGGCACTGGTTGATGGCGGCCTCACCCTGCACGATGGCCCGTGCGTAGGCCGCGCAGTCCGGGTAGCCGCAGCGCGTGCACTGGGTCTGCGGCAGCACCGCCAGCACTTTGTGGGCGAGCTCGTCCTGGGCTTCGGGGGTGGGCGTGTCGGAACGCATCGGGGCCGTGGTGAAAACGAGAACGCCCGCAGGCGCGGGCGTTGGGGCGGGTTGCGCGCGCCCGATCAGCGTGCGCTGGCCTGGCGGCGTTTGGCGGTGGCCTTGGGCGCAGCGACCTTGGCGGCCGGCTTGCGCGCGGTCCGGGTGGTCTTGCCAGCGGCGGCGCCATTGACGGCGGCGGCTTTGGCAGGCGTGGCGCTTCGGCGCTTGGCGGGCGTGGGGCGCGTCACCGCCGCCAGATCCACCACCACGGGCGGCAGCAGCGGCGCTGCCAGCGTGACGGGGTCCAGCACCTCGGCTTCTGGCGGACCTTCCACCGGGTCGATGTGCAAATGGTGGTGGTCCGCTTCGCGTTCGGCCACCACGGCGCGGCGAACGGCGACGGGGGCCGGTGTGGCGATGTCGTCTTCGGCGGCCGCCTTGGCGTGGAAGTCGGCAATGAAGGCTTTCACCTGCGGGTACACCACGGTGCGCCAGCGGCGGCCGCTGAAGATGCCGTAGTGGCCTGCGCCCTTGACTTCCAGGTGGTCACCTTCGCGGCGCACGATCTTCTTGCACAGGTTGTGCGCGGCGCGGGTCTGGCCGGCGCCCGAGATGTCGTCCAGCTCGCCTTCAACGGTGAGCAGCGCGGTGCCGGTGATGTCCTGCGGGCGCACGCGTTCGATGTTGCCAGCGGGCGAGCGCACGTCCCAGGTGCCGTGCACCAGGTTGAAGTCCTGGAACACCGTCTTGATGGTTTCCAGGTAATAGTCGGCGTCCATGTCGAGCACGGCGTTGTACTCGTCGTAGAACTTGCGGTGCGTGTCGGCGCTGGACTGGTCGCCCTTGATCAGGTCGCGGAAGTAGTCGTAGTGGCTGCTGGTGTGGCGGTCCGGGTTCATGGCGATGAAGCCGGCGTGCTGCAGAAAGCCCGGGTACACGCGGCGACCGGCGCCGGGGTAGTTGGGCGGCACGCGGTAGATCACGTTGTTCTCGAACCATTCAAAGCTGCGCTGCACGGCCAGGTCGTTCACGGCCGTGGGCGACTTGCGGGCGTCGATCGGGCCGCCCATCATGGTCATGGTGATGGGGGTCTTCTCGCCGCGCGAGGCCATCAGCGACACGGCGGCCAGCACCGGCACGGTGGGCTGGCACACGCTGATGACGTGGCAGTTGCCGTACTTGCCCTGCAGGTGGCGGATGAAGTCCTGCACGTAGTTGATGTAGTCGTCCAGGTGGAATTCACCTTCGGACAGCGGCACCATGCAGGCGTTCTTCCAGTCGGTGATGTAGACCTTGTGGCCTTCCAGCATGGTGCGCACGGTGTCGCGCAGCAGGGTCGCGTAGTGGCCCGACAGCGGCGCCACCACCAGCACGGGCGGTTGGCCTTTGAGCTTTTCCAGCGTCGCCGGGTCGTCGGAAAAGCGCTTGAAGCGCAGCAGCTCGCAAAAGGGCTTGTCCAGCTCAACGCGCTCGTCGATGGCGACTTCCACCCCATCGACCGGCACCTTGCGGATGCCGAATTCGGGCTTTTCGTAGTCCTTGGCCAGGCGGTAGAACAGCGAATAGGCGGCGGCCACGCGCTGGGCGAGGGGCGTTTGCCCCATCATCGAGTGCGAATTGCCGAACATCTTGGAGGCGGCTTCGGCCATTCCAGCGAAAGGCTCGAGCAGCGAACGCTGCGCTTCGTAGATTTGATAGAGCATGGGCAATGGGAGGGAACTAACCAAATTGTTGCGATGCAATATAACGCAGCTGGCCTCAAATTGCAGTCGGTTGTAACCACTAATCCGGTGTAGGAGGGCCGCGCCCTGGCGCCGCCGACGGGCGGCGCGCCTACCCAGCCCAGCACAGGAACATCAGCTTGCGTGAGGCTGACGTGGTTCCCCCCTGCGCCCCGTGCGTGTCGCGCGCGCGACCTGCCGGAAGGTGCTGTGCCGCCGGCAGTACCGGCAGCTGTTGGAAGCGCCACAGGTATCATGCCCGCCCATGACCTCCGGCTTCTCGCTCTACGACTGGCTGATGGGCCTCGGGCGGGGGCTGTTGCGCTGGGCGCTGGGTTGGTGGATCGTCGTTTTCATCGGCGCGCAGCTGGCCGTGCTGGCGTTTTCACCGTCCAGCTACCAGCGCGAATCCCGGGGCGTGGTGCTGCGCCAGCTGTACTTCGCCGCCGGCCCTGGTTTGCCCGGGTTCACCACGCTGATGGCGCTGTTCAACGTGGTGTTGATCCGCATCCTGGTGGTCACCGCCTTCGCCTACGGGCTGACGCAGTACGCGCTGGATGCGGTCGTGCGCGTGCTGCTGCTGGAGCTGATTCCCCTGATTGCCGCCTTGTTTGTGGCGGTCGAATACACGATCCCCGGCGGGTCCGAGCTCTACAAGCTGCGCCGCAGCGGCGAATTGGACGCCATGCGCGCCCGCGGGATCGACCCGCTCAGCCGCGAGGTGCTGCCGCGGGTGCTGGCCGGCATGTTCGCGGTGCTGCTGCTGGCCCTGCTGAGCTGCCTGTTGTCGCTGGTGCTGGCCTACGTGGCGGTGCATGGTTTCACTGTCGCGGGCGTGGCCTCGTTCAACCACGTGGTCGGTAACATCTTCAACCCTGTGGTGTCGCTGATCTTCACCATGAAGACGCTGGCGTTCGCCATCGCGGTGGCGCTGCTGCCGGTCGCCAACGCCCTGCGCGACATCCCGCACCGGCCGTCGCGCACCAGTGTGGAGCTGCAAGGCCTGGTGCAGATGTTCGTGCTGATGCTGGTGATCGAGATCGCCTCGCTCGTGGGCAACTACTATTGAGCGCCCGATGACCGATACCCCACGCCCCCCGCCGCCACCGGACGAGCCCGCCAACCCGCCCAGCCTGCCTGAGCCGAAAGCGCCGCGCCTGTCTGCCGCAGCAGAGGAGTTGACCCGCGCCGCCCCGGTGCCGCCGGCCAGCCGCTGGTCGGTGCGCCGGCTGGAAGTGCGCGCCGGGCTGCTGCTGCTGTTGATGGCGCTGCTGGTGGCCGGCTCGGTGTTTTACCTGCTGTGGGTGCGCGGTGCCTTCGAAGCCACGCAGCAGCTGTACCTGACCACCGACGACTCCGAAGGCGTGGTCGTGGGCATGGACATGACGTTTTCGGGCTTTCCCGTCGGGCGCGTCAGCCGGATCGAGCTGGCCGACCAGGGCCAGGTCCGCATCCACGTCGAGGTGCCGGTCAAGTCGGCGCACTGGCTGCGCATCTCCAGCGTCTTCACGCTGGAAAAAGGCATCGTTGGCGCGGCGCGGCTGCGCGCCTTCACCGGCATTCTGGACGACCCCCCCTTGCCGCCGGACGCCGAACGCGTGGTGCTGCGCGGCGACGTCTCGGCTGAGATCCCGAAGATGGTGGCCGACGCGCGCGATGTGCTGCAAAACGTCAACCAGCTCACCGCGGCCGAATCGGCGCTGTACGCGTCGCTGAACGAGGTGCGCACTTTCACCCAGCGCCTGAACAGCAACAAGGGCGGCCTGGTCGCCGCCATGACCGGCAACGAGGCCGACGCCAAGCAGGTCGCCGAGTTGCTGTCGCGCACCAACCAGCTGGTCAAGAACCTCGACAGCGTCGCCGTGCGCGTGGACGGCGTGGTGCGCAAGGCCGACCAGCAGGTGCTGGGCAAGGAAGGCCTGGTCACCGACGCGCAGGTCGCCGTGCGCGAGCTGAACAAGCTGCTGCAGGACGCGCGCCAGACCGTGGTCCAGGTCGACGCGGTGCTGAAGGAAGTGCAGGGCGTGGCCGGCAACGCGCGTGAAGCCACCGACAACCTGGGCGATTTGCGCAGCGACGTGGAAGCCAGCCTGCGCAAGATCGACGCGCTGATCACCGACCTGAACCGCAAATGGCCGTTTGCGCCCAAGGACAAGGAGGTCAAGCTGCCATGAGCCGTTTCGCCACCTTGACCCACTTCATCGCTGCGCCGCAACGCCGCCTGAGTGCTATGGCTTTGGTAGCTGCCTGCGCACTGTCCGCCTGCGCCAGCGGCCCAAAAGTGCCGGACTGGAAGGTCAACGCCATCGGCCATCTCGAACGCTTCACCGAGGCGTATTTGAAAGGCGACGCCCGCGTCGAGGCGCGCGAATTCGAGCTGGCACGCGCCGAAACCGCCCGCACCGGCCGGCCGGAATTGGTGGCGCGGATTGAGCTGAACCGCTGCGCCGCCCACGTGGCCAGCCTGGACTTCGGGCCGTGCACCGGCTTCGAGCCGCTGCGCCCTGACGCGGCAGCGCCGGAAATCGCCTACGCCGCCTACCTGACCGGCCAGCCGCTGGCTGGCGCGCAGGCCGCGCTGCTGCCGGAACACCACCGCGCCGTGGCGGCTGGCACATCGGCGGCACTGCCCCCGGCCGACGACCCGCTCGGCCGCCTGATCGCCGCCGGCGTCTTGCTGCAACGCAGCCAAGCCACGCCCGACGTGGTGGCCGCGGCGGTCGACACCGCGTCGGCCCAAGGTTGGCGCCGACCGCTGCTGGCCTGGCTGGGCGTGCAGGCGCGCCTGGCCGAAGCGCGTGGGGACGTGCAGGAGGCCGAGCGCGTCAAGCGCCGCATGGATCTGGTGCAGCCGCCAGCGCCGAAGCGCTGAATGTTGCTATGGTTTGAGTAGCTGGCCGCGCTGGTGGCTGTAGGGCCAGAGCCCGTTTTCATTCAAAAACAGGTTGCGCGCACCAAGGCTCGCGGCTTACTGGTCGACGAAGGCGCGTTCGACCACGTAGTCGCCCGGTGTCGTGGTGTTGCCTTCGTTGAATTCGCGCTTTTCCAGCACGCTCTTGATCGACTTCAGCATTTCCGGGCTGCCGCACAGCATGACGCGGTCGGTGGTGGGGTTGAGTTCGGGCAGGCCGAGGTCGCGCGCCATCTGGCCGCTTTCGATCAGGTCGGGGATGCGGCCTTTGGTCGGGAACTCTTCGCGCGTCACCGTGGGGTAGTACTTCAGCTGCTGGCGCACCATCTCGCCCAGGAATTCGTGCTCACGCAAATCCTGCGTGATGTAGTCGTGGTAGGCCAGCTCGCTCACCAGGCGGCAGCCGTGCACCAGGATCACTTCCTCGAATTTCTCGTAGGTGTCCGGGTCGCGGATGATGCTCATGAACGGCGCCAGGCCGGTGCCGGTGCCGAACATGTACAGGCGCTTGCCCGGCAGCAGGTAGTCGATCAGCAGCGTGCCGGTGGGCTTGTGCCCGACGATCACCTTGTCGCCCGGCTGGATGCTTTGCAGGCGGCTGGTCAGCGGGCCGTCGGGCACCTTGATGCTGAGGAATTCCAGCGTTTCCTCGTAATTGGCGCTGGCGATGGAGTAGGCGCGCAGCAGCGGCTTGTCGTTGACGCGCAGGCCGATCATGGTGAAGTGGCCGTTCGAAAAACGCAGGCTGGGGCTGCGCGTCGTCGTGAACGAGAACAGACGGTCCGTCCAATGGTGGACGGTGAGGACTTCTTCTTCGTCGAAAGCGGCCATGGTAGGTGCGGTGCCGCGCGTCGGCGGGCGGGTTCAATCCAGGGGGAAGCGGGTATTGTCGCACTGCAGCATAGACGCATCCACTCTATGGATATGCGCTGGCGGCATAAGCCGCGGGGGCCTTTTGGCGCGGCCGCTTCAGCCTGCCGCGCCTTCCACCAGCAGCCGCACGCGCCGCACGCCCTGCCATTCGTCCGTCTCCAGCCGGAAGGCCAGGTGGGCGCGGGCGGGCAGGGGGTCGGTGTGGCCGAACCAGATGCCGTCGACCGGCTGGCCCTGGTGGCGCAGTTTCAGCGCCAGGTGGCGTTCGCCCACCAGGCGCTGGCTGATCACTTCCACCTCTTCGCTGAACACCGGCGGCGCAAAGCCCTGGCCCCACACGGCCTGGTGCAGGGTGTCGACCATGTCGGCGCGGCGGTATTCGGGCGGCAGCGGACCGTCGGTTTCGATGCGGCGCGTCAGCGTGGCCTCGTCCAGCCATTCGGCGGCGACCTGCTGCAAGGCCTGGTCGAAGGTGTCGAAGTGCTCCTCCGCAATCGTGCAGCCGGCCGCCATGGCGTGGCCGCCGAACTTCAGCAGCACGCCGGGGTGGCGCTTGGCCACCAGGTCGAGCGCGTCGCGCAGGTGAAAGCCGGGGATGGAGCGGCCTGAGCCCTTCAATTCGTGTTCATGCCCTGGCGCGGCGCTGGCGGCGAAGACGAAGGTCGGGCGGTGCAGCTTGTCTTTGAGGCGCGCGGCGACGATGCCGACCACGCCTTCGTGGAAGTCCGGGTCGTAGACCGCCAGGGCCGACGGCGGCGCTTCGCTGTCGTCGAACAGGCCTTCGGCGATCTCCATCGCCTGGTCGCGCATGCCGCCTTCGATCTCGCGCCGCTCGCGGTTGATGGCATCCAGCTGGCGCGCCAGCTCGTCGGCGCGCGCGGCGTCGTCGGTGCGCAGCAGCTCGATGCCCAGCGTCATGTCGGCCAGCCGGCCGGCGGCGTTGATGCGCGGCCCTAGTGCAAAGCCAAAATCGAAGGTGGTGGCCTTGGGATAAGCGCGGCCAGCTACTGAAAACAGAGCGCTCATGCCCGCCGGCAGCTGCCCAGCGCGGATGCGCTTCAGCCCTTGCGCGACCAGGCGGCGGTTGTTGGCGTCCAGCCGCACCACGTCGGCCACGGTGCCCAAGGCGACCAGGGGCAGCAGGGTGTCGATCTTCGGTTGTTGGAGACCTGCCCCCACGCTCCCCGCTGCGCGTGGTTCGCTGCTCCCCGAGGGGGCCGCGTCGCCTTGGGGCGACCCGGCGGCGACGCCTGTCCCAAATGCGCCACGGCTGCGCAGCTCGGCCCGCAGCGCCATCAACACATAGAACATCACGCCGACACCGGCGAGCGACTTGCTGTCGAAAGTGCAGCCCGGCTGGTTGGGGTTGACGATGACGTCGGCGCTGGGAAGCTCTTCGCCCGGCAAGTGGTGGTCGGTCACCAGCACCTTCAGGCCCAGGGCCTGCGCGCGCGCCACGCCGGCCACGCTGGCGATACCGTTGTCCACGGTGACCAGCACCTGCGCGCCGGTGGCGGCCACGCGCTCGGCGATCGGCGGCGTCAGGCCGTAGCCATCGACCACGCGGTCGGGTACGAGGTAGC
This sequence comes from Pseudomonadota bacterium, assembly GCA_023442945.1. Taxonomy (GTDB): domain Bacteria; phylum Pseudomonadota; class Gammaproteobacteria; order Burkholderiales; family Burkholderiaceae_C; genus Ottowia. Next base: position 108,444 of record JAEZWW010000117.1, read on the forward strand.
TGACGTTCGTTGCGCCCAGCAGCGCCAGCCCGCGCAGGCCCACGGCGCAGGCGGTGGCGCCGTCGCAGTCGTAGTCGGCGACGATGCAGATGCGATCGCCCGCGGCGATGGCGTCGGCCAGCAGCACGGCGGCTTCGTGCGCGCCCTTCAGGCCGGTGGGTGGCAGCAGGCGCGCCAGGCCTTCGTCCAGATCGTCCTGTGTGCTGACGCCGCGCGCGGCAAACAGGCGCGCCAACAGCGGGTGGACGCCCGCCTGTTCCAGCGCCCAGGCGGCGCGCGGCGGGACTTCACGTACTTCAATTTTCATAGCTGCTTGCGCAATTCCATCAAGGACGGGCGGCCGAAAAGGCTTGAAATTCGGGACCACAGGCCGCCGCCGGACGCGCCCAGCGTCACGGCGCGCTCGGGCCCGCTCAGGGTCAGCTGCACTGGCACCCCGGCGCGCAGCGACGCCAGTAGATCAGCCGCGTCACCCTGGTCGATGGCCTGCCACGCGGCGGCGTGGGCGGCGGGGTCGTGCGCGGCAGCGCCTTGGGACAGCTGCGGCGCCACGCGCACACCGGGGGCGGGCGGCAAGGGCGCGTCCAACGCGCCCGCGCCGTGCACCCAGACGGCGTTGACCGGCCAGCGCCGCGCCGCTTCGCGCGCCTGGCTGACGGGGTGGGTGGCGAGGACCATTTCCAGCTCGCTGAGCAAGCGCGCCAGCTGGCGCTGCTGCGCCGGGTCGTCGGCGCGCGCCAGTTCGGTGCGGGTCAGCAGGCGGCCAGCGGCGCGGTCGGGCGCGGGGGCGAACAGGTGGCGCAGCAACTCGCCCTGGGCCAGCCAGGCGCCGGGGTAAGCGTGGCGCAGCGTCAGCCCGTCGTCGGTCAGCAGCGGCGCGACGGCGGCCATCAGCTGCTCGGACTCTTCGGCGCTCAGGTCCAGCTGGTCCAACGCGATCAGCTGCACGTCGTCCATGCCCATCTGCAGGTGCGCGGGGCGCAGCCAGGCGCTGGGCGTGCCGACGCTGCCGCTTTCAAACGCGGCCCAGGGGTGGCGCCCGGGCTCGCCAGGCAAGCCGTTGGCGCGGGCCACGGCCAGGGCGTGCGGGGTTTCGGGGCTGCCTTCGTCGCAGCTGAGGGTGCCGGTGGGCCGCAGGCGCGCCAGCAGCGCCGTCAGGTTGGGCAGCGGGGGCAGGGGCGGGGCCTCGGCGCCGCCGGGCCAGGGCGCGGCGTCGGCGATCAGCAGGTGCCGCAGCGGGGCGGGCGCGCCGTTGGGGGCAGGGGGTGGAGCGGACATCGGTGCCTATTGTCCGGGATGCCACAATGTCGGCCTTCGCCCCCCGGGGCGGCTTTGTAAGTATTTCGCCCGCCCCCTGATGTCCTCATCCTCAGGCCTGCCCTATGAGATGCGCCTTGGCTGGCGCTACACCCGCGCCGGTCGCGCCACACGGCGCAACGGCTTCATCTCCTTCATCTCCGCCGCGTCGATGCTGGGCATTGCGCTGGGCGTGGCCGCGCTGATCGTCGTGTTGAGCGTGATGAACGGCTTTCGCAAGGACGTCACCGGCCGCATGCTGAGCGTGATATCCCACGTCGAAGTCTTTTCGCCCGACGGCGGCGCGCTGCCCGACCCGCAGCGCACGCTGAACGAGGTGCGCGCCAACCCCGAGGTGGTGGGCGCCGCCCCCTTCATCGGTGCGCAAGGCCTGCTGGCGCGTGGCGAAAACATGCAGGGCGCGATCGTGCGCGGCATCGACCCGGCGCTGGAGCCGGCCGTGACCGACGTCGCCGCGCAGCTGAAGGACACGGCACTCAAACAGCTGGTGCCGGGGCAGTTCGGCATCCTGCTGGGCAGCGATTTGGCGCGCAAGCTGGGGGTGATGACGGGCGACCAGGTCACGCTGATCGCGCCCAGCGGCCAGGTCACGCCGGCCGGCGTGGTGCCGCGCCTCAAGCAGATGACGGTGGTGGGCACCTTCAGCAGCGGGCACTACGAATACGACTCGGCCCTGGCCATGCTGCACGTCGACGACGCGGCGCGCATCTTCCGCCTGGAAGGGCCGACCGGCATCCGCATCAAGCTGCGCGACCTGAACCAGGCGCGCGAAGTGGCCGAACAGCTGGCCGGCAGCCTGAGCGGCCATTTGCTGCTGCTGGACTGGACGCGCCAGAACCGCACCTGGTTCGCCGCCGTGCAGCTGGAAAAACGCATGATGTTCATCATCCTGACGCTGATCGTGGCGGTGGCCGCCTTCAACCTGGTCAGCACGCTGGTGATGACGGTGCAGGACAAGCGCGCCGACATCGCCATCCTGCGCACCCTGGGCGCCAGCCCGGGCAGCATCATGAAGATCTTCGTGGTGCAGGGCGCGCTGGTCGGCGTGATCGGCACGCTGGGTGGGCTGGCGCTGGGCCTGTTGATCGCCTTCAACATCGACGTGATCGTGCCCGCGCTGGAAAAGCTGTTCCATGCCAGCTTCCTGCCGAAAGAGGTGTACCTGATCAACAAGATGCCCAGCGACCCGCAGGCCGGCGACATCGTGCCGATTGCCATCATCTCGCTGCTGCTGTCCTTTGTGGCCACGCTGTACCCGAGCTGGCGCGCGAGTCGGGTGAATCCGGCGGAGGCGCTCAGGTATGAGTGAGCTTGCTATGCATTCAGAAGCTGCCCGCGCAGATGGCTCTAGGGCTGGCGCCGTGTTGGATGCCCAAGGCCTGACCAAACGCTTTCAGGAAGGCCCGTTGGACGTGACCGTGTTGCACGGCCTGGACCTGCAGGTGCACGCGGGCGAAACCCTGGCCATCGTCGGCCAGTCGGGCTCGGGCAAGAGCACCTTGCTGCACCTGCTGGGCGGCCTGGACAGCCCCACCACCGGCAGCGTGCGCCTGATGGGGCAGGACTTCAGCACCTTGTCGGCCGCCGCGCAGGGCCGGCTGCGCAACCAGCACCTGGGCTTTGTCTACCAGTTCCACCACCTGTTGCCGGAATTCAGCGCGCTCGACAACGTCGCCATGCCGCTGTGGATCCGCCGCGCGCCGCGCGACGAAGCCGCGCGCACGGCCGAGCAGATGCTGGCCCAGGTCGGCCTGCACGACCGCATCCACCACCGCCCGGCCGAGCTCTCCGGCGGCGAACGCCAGCGCGTCGCCATCGCCCGCGCCTTGGTGACCCAACCGGCCTGCGTGCTGGCCGACGAGCCCACCGGCAACCTGGACCGCGCCACCGCCGACGGCGTGTTTGCGCTGATCCTGCAGCTAGCGCGCAACCACGGCACCGCCTTCGTGCTGGTCACCCACGACGAAGCCCTGGCCGCGCGCTGCGGCCGCACGCTGCGGCTGGAGCGCGGGCGGCTGGCGCAGCAGGGCTGAGCGCGGCGGGCCGCGCCGCTGCCGGCGGCGTCTGCCGACGATCCCCATGTCGATCACGCTGGTGCTTTTGCCGGGCATGGACGGCACCGGCGAGCTGTTCGGCCCCTTCATCGACGCGCTGGGGCCCGCGCAGCCGGTGCAGGTGCTGCGCTACCCCACCGACCGGCCGTGGGGCTATACCGAGCTGCTGCCGTGGGCTACGCAGCAATTGCCGACCGGTGCGCCGTATGTGTTGCTGGGCGAATCCTTCGGCGGCCCGCTGGCCTGGCGCCTGGCCGCTGGCGCGCACGGCCACTTGCAAGGCTTGGTGCTGTGCTGCACCTTTGCGCGCAACCCGCTGCCGCTGCTCGCGCCCTTGGCCGCCGTGTGCCATGCGCTGCCTTGGCAAACGGCGCGTGCGCGCTGGCTGGAATGGCTGATGCTGGGGCACGCCGCACCGGCGCAGCTGCGCCAACGGTTTCGCGCCGCCATCGCTCAGGTGCCGCCGGCGGTGCTCAGCGCGCGCGCCCGCGCCGTGTTGACCCTGCCGCCGCAGCCGCCCTGCCTGTCGCCGCAGCGGCCGGTGCTCAGCCTGCGGGCGCGCGGCGACCGGGGGGTGCCGCGCGCCGCCACGGAAGGGATGGCGCAGGGGCTGCCGCATGCCCAGACCGCCGTGTTGCCCGGGCCGCACGGCTTGCTGCAGCGCCAGCCAGTGGCCGCCGCTGCCCGCGTTCACGCCTTCCTGCGGTCCCTGGCGCAGCCGGGCTGACCCTGAAGCGCAGGTACCGGTGGCGAAGTTGGTGACAATGCGTGTGTGCCATGCGTGACGGGTTCGCCGCCGCGCCCCCTGGAGAGCCCATGCTTCAACTGCGCCCCAACTGCGAATGCTGCAACCGCGACCTGCCGCCTGAATCGGCCGAGGCGCGCATCTGCTCGTTTGAATGCACGTTTTGCGCCGACTGCGCGGGAACCCGGCTGGACGGCCGCTGTCCCAACTGTGGCGGCGAGCTGGTGGCGCGCCCGCGCCGGCCGGCGGACAAGCTGGCGCGCTTTCCGGCGTCGACCGAGCGGGTGTTCAAGCCGCAAGGCTGCGCGCCAGCCGCCGAATGAAGTCCGCCGCACGCGTTTAGGATTTACCGATGTCGCTTCGTCTGACCCCCGCCACCAGCGCCGCGCTGCTCGCCGCCCTGATGTTGGCCGCCTGCACCACCGGCCCGTCGAAGGCGCCGCCGGCCTCGCCCCCCACCTCGACCGCGCCGCTGCCGCCCGCGCCGGTGTACCCGGCGCCCGCACCGCCGCCCGTGGCCCAGCCGGGGCCGATGGTGATCCCCGTGCCGCTGCCGCCCCTGCTGCACAAGCGCACGCAGTCGGCGCTGCGCCTGCAGCCGCAGCAGATCTACACGCTCAACTACGAAGGCAAGCGCGCGTTTTACGTGGTTGAAGGCTGCTGCGACCGCATGAACACCTTGCACGACGCGGCCGGTTACGCCCAGTGCGCGCCCACCGGCGGCATCACCGGCAAGGGCGACCGCCGCTGCCCCGCGCCCCTGCCCCCGCGCGACCAAATGCAGCTGGTGTGGGAGCGGGCGAAGTAGGCGTTGACCGCTCTGCTGGCGCGCTCGGCATGGGCCGCGCCAGCGAAGCCTGGATGCTTCGAATTCGATAGCTGGCTGCGCAGGTGGTTGTAGGGCTGCAGGGCTGTTCGATGCCAAGAAATGGCCAGAGCGGGCAGTGCGGCCTGGGCGACCCTCTTTGCTCTTGTTGTTGTAGCTGCCCCGCGCAGGTGGTTGTAGGGGCAGCAGCCGAATGGCTTCAAAACTCAGGGGCAGGTGCCCTGTGGTCGATTTTGCTCTGCTTTGTATAGCTGACCGCGCTGGTGGCTGTAGGGCTGGAGCCTGATTCGGCCTGAATGTCAGCGGGCCAGGCCCCGAGCCACCCTCACAGCACGCGGTTGAACCACCACATCGACAGTCCGCCCGCCAGCAGCGCCAGCAGGGCGCCGGCCAGGGCGAACAGGGCGGACACCTCGGTCTCTTTCTTTTCCAGCGTCAGGCGGCTGGACAGGCTTTCGTACACCTTCTGCAGGTCCTGCGCGGTGCCGGCGTAGTAGTACTCGGCCGCGGTTTTCTGGGCGATGGCTTTCAGGGTTTCCTCGTCCAGGCGCACGCGCATGGACCAGCCTTCAAAGCCGATGGTTTCGCCATCCACCGTGCCGATGCCCACGGTGTAGACCTTCACGCCGCGGTCGGCCGCCATCTTGGCGGCTTCGACCGGGTCGACGCCGGTGGTGCGCTGGCCGTCGGTCAGCATGATGACGGCGGCCGACGTGTACGAGCCCGGCGGCACCGGGATGAATTCCTTTTGCGAGGGCGGCGCCTGGTCCAGCGGGCGGCCCATGGCGCGCGCGCGGTCAAAGCTGAGCTGCTGCAGCTCAATGCCCGCGTTGGGGAACAGCGTGGCCAGCGAGATGACGATGGCGTTGCCCGTGGCCGTGGCGCGCTGCAACTGAAAACGGTCGATGGCGGTGACCAGGTCGTCTCGGTTCAGCGTCGGCAACTGCGCCACCTGGGCCGAGCCGGCAAAGGCGACCACGCCCACCTTCACGTCGCGCGGCAGGTTCTTCAGAAAGGCCTTGGCCGCGTTCTGCGCCGCCACCAGGCGGTTGGGCTCGACGTCGGCGGCGCGCATGCTGCCGGACACGTCCATCGCCAGGATGATGGTCTGCTGGTTGGAGGGCAGGGCGATCAGCGCCACCGGCCGCGCGCTGGCCAGCATCAGCGCCGTCAGCGCCCCCAGCATGAGCAGCGGCGGCACATGGCGGCGCCAGCCCACGCGCCCGCCCGCTTCCTTGACGATGGCCAGGCTGGCGTAGCGCACGGCCAGCTTTTTCTTGCGCCGCAGCAGCCACAGGTACAGCAGCACCAGCAGCGGCAACAGCAGCAGCAGCCACAACAGCTGCGGCCACAGGAACTGCGGCTGGGGCAGGCCTTGGGGCCAGTGCAGGAAGGCGGGCCAGGTCAGGTTCATGGGGCGACTCGCACACGGCCATTGTCGCGCGAATGCGCCGTGCGGCGCAGGTGTTGGGGCAGACCGCCGCCGCTGGACGCGCGCGTGCGTTGGCGGCGCAGCTCGGCAAAGCGCATCACGGCCTGGGTCAGGTCGTCTTCGGTGGACAGCTCCAGCGTATCGACGCCCGCGTGCGCCAGTGCGGCGTGCAGCGCGCCCTCACGCTCGGCGGCAAGGGCGGCAAAGCGGCGGCGGAAGGCGGGGTCGTGCGTGTCGACCAGCAGGTCTTCACCCGTTTCGGCGTCGCGCAGGGTGATCAGGCCCAGATCGGGCAGGTCCTGCTCCAGCGGGTCTGTCAGGCGCACGGCGACGACCTCGTGGCGCAGGGCGAGCTGGGCCAGCGGCTTCTCCCACCCCGGTTCGCTGATGAAGTCCGACACCACGAACACGGTCGAGCGGCGGCGGATGCTGTTCGCCCCCGCCAGCAGCAGATCGGCCAGGCGCGTGGCCCCCCCGGCAGCGCCGGCCGCGTCCGGCCGGTTCTGGATGCTGTGCAGCAGGTGCAGCACATGCTGGCGGCCGCTGCGCGCGGGCAGCAGGCGGTCGACGCCTGCGCCGTACAGCAGCGCGCCGACGCGGTTGCCGCGGCGCGTGAGCAAACGCGCCAGCACCGCCACAAATTCGGCCGACACGTGGCGCTTGCGCTGCTGGCCCGAGCCGAAGTCGACCGACGGGCTCAGGTCCAGCAGAAACCACGCCGCCATCTCGCGGTCTTCGGTGAACACGCGCACGTGCGGCTGCTGCAAGCGCGCGGTGACGTTCCAGTCGATGTGCCGCACGTCGTCGTGCAACTGGTATTCGCGCAGGTCCGCCAGATCCAGCCCGGCGCCGCGCATCAGCGTGCGGTAGTCGCCCATCAGCACCCCGTCCAGGCGCTTCAGCACCGTCCATTCCAGCCGCCGCAGCACGCGTTCGGCCTGCCCATGCACCGGCGCCGTCGCCACCGTCCCGCGCGGCGGGTTGGGCACGGCGTGGGGTGCGGGGGCAGGGGACTTGCGGCGGAACCAGGTCATGGTCAGCCTCTCACCACTTCAGGCCGGAAAGTCGCCGACCACCGTGGCGCCTGCCCGCCAAGCAGAGGCCGTGGCCGGACCTGCGCCGGCCACTGGCCTCGTCCCCCTCCCAACGGAGAGGGGGAAGGCGCCGCAGGCGACTCAGGGGGTGCATCTTGTTCACGCTGCCAGTTGATCATGCGCCATCGGCTTGGGCGGCGGCGGCACCTTGGCCATCAGGCGCAGCACGACGTGGTCGGGGTTTAGGCCTTCGGACAGCGCCTCATACGACAGCACCAGGCGGTGGCGCAGCACGTCCGGCGCCAAATCGCTCATGTCCTCCGGCAGCGCGTAGGTGCGCCCGCGCATCATGGCCAGCGCCTTGGCGCCTTCGATCAGGCCGATGGTGGCGCGCGGACTGGCGCCGTAGCTGAGCATGGGCTCCAGCTCCTTCAGGCCGACGTTCACGGGCGAACGCGTGGCCGCCACCAGCTTGACGGCGTACTGCACCAGCGACGGGTCGACATACACGCGCTGGCACTGGCGCTGCAGCTCGGCCAGCTGGTCCATGCTGGCGACCGGGTTCACGTCGATGCGCGGGCCCGTCACGCGCTGGGCGATGACGAACTCTTCTTCCTCCGTTGGGTAGTCGACCAGCACTTTCATCATGAAGCGGTCGACCTGCGCCTCGGGCAGCGGGTAGGTGCCTTCGGTTTCGATCGGGTTTTGCGTGGCCATGACCAGGAAGGGCTCGGGCACGGCGTGCGTCTGTCCGGCAATGGTCACCTGCCGCTCCTGCATCACCTCCAGCAGCGCGCTTTGCACCTTGGCCGGTGCGCGGTTGATCTCGTCGGCCAGCAGCAGGTGGGTGAAGACCGGGCCCAGCGCGGTGCTGAAGTCGCCCGTCTTCTGGTTGAAGATGCGCGTGCCCACCAGGTCGGCCGGCACCAGGTCGGGCGTGAACTGCACGCGCCGGAACTGCCCTTGCAGCACCTGCGCCAGCGTCTTCACCGTCAGCGTCTTGGCCAGGCCCGGCACGCCTTCGACCAGCAGGTGCCCGCCGGCCAGCAGCGCCACCATCATGCGTTCCAAAAAGCGGTCCTGCCCGACCACCACGCGCTTGACTTCGTAGAGGATCTGCTCCATCAGCTCGGCCGTGCCGGGGTTGAGCGAAAAACGGCTGTCGTCGTTGCTGGTCATGCGCAGGCAGCTCCGAAAAAGTGAGTAAACAAGAAGGCGGACGCCGCCGCAGACGTTGGCTTGAAGCGCTGCATTTTTAGAACGGTGGTTGACCGGCCGCGGCGGCCGCGTTTTCAATCGGCACGGCAAAGCCGATGCCCAAGAATGTGCGCGCCGACGTCGGGTTCAGGATCGCCGTCACGATGCCGACCACCTGGCCGTCCATGGTGACCAGCGGGCCACCCGAATTGCCGGGGTTGGCGGCGGCGTCGAACTGGATCAGGTTGCTCATCTGCTGGCCGCCTTCGGGCGAGCGAAAGCCGCGCTTCAGGCCCGACACCACACCTGCCGACACGGAAGGGCCGATGCCGAACGGGAAGCCGATCGCCACCACCTCGTCGCCCGGCATCAGGTCGGCGGTGGAGCGCATGGTGGCGGCCTGCAGGTCGTCCGGCAGCTTTTGCGCGCGCAGCACGGCCAGGTCGTTTTCGGGCTGGATGTTGACGATGCCGGCCGGGCTTTCCAGCCCGTCGGCAAAAGTGACGGTGATGCTTTCGGCGCCCTGCACCACGTGCAGGTTGGTCAGGATGGTGCCGTTGTCGATGATGACCACACCGCTGCCCACACCCTTGCCCAGTTCGCTGTGGCCTTTGCGGTCCTTGCGGCCGGGCAAGGTGCCTTCGACCCGCACCAGCGACGGCCCCACCGCGGCGGCGGCGCGCGCGGCCTGCGACGGCAGCGTCTTGGTCGTCAACGTGTGCATGACGGCGGCGTTGATGTCGTCCTGCGTCAGCTTGCGCGCGGGCGCTTTGCCCCAGGGGCCACCCGGCCACAGGAGGGCAGCGCCCAGCAGCGCGATGGCCGCCCACAGCAGCGACGGGTGGGCCAGCGCCCGGGCCAGGCGCGCGCGGCGGGTGGCGAGCGCAGGGGCGTCGCTGGCCTGCGGCGCTGGGCCGGGCGCTGCACCGGCTGCACCGGCTGCACCGGCCACTGGCCGATTGGCCGCATCATCGGCGGCAGGGCGGTTGGGAGAGCGGCTGTAGAGCGCGGGTCGACGCATGGGCACACCCCTGACTTCGGGAAAACGTGGACAGGCACACAGTAGCACGTTGGTGCCCATCGCGCGCCCCCAAAACCCTTCGGTGGGGCTCGGGCATGATCGGGCCATGCCCGGCTGGATCGACACCCACTGCCACCTCGACGCGCCCGAGTTCGCGCCCGACGTCGACGCCGTGCGCGCCCGCGCCGCGCGCGAAGGCGTGGGCTTGTGCGTGATCCCGGCGGTGGAAGTGCCGGCTTTCGACGGCGCACGCGCCTTGGCGCAGCGCCTGGGCGACGGTTACGCGCTGGGCATCCACCCGCTGTACGTCGCGCGCGCGACGGGCGACGCCATCGACCGGCTTGACGAGGCCTTGACCGCACACGCCGGCGATCCGCACCTGGTCGCCGTGGGCGAGATCGGCTTGGACTACTTCGTGCCCGAACTCACGCAAGGCCCGCTGCGCGAGCGGCAAGACGCCTTCTACCGCGCGCAACTGCGCCTGGCACGAAAGCACGGCCTGCCGGTGATCCTGCACGTGCGGCGATCGGTCGACCAGATCTTGAAGGGCGTGCGCGACATCGGCGTGCCCGGCGGCATCGCCCACGCCTTCAGCGGCAGCCGCCAGCAGGCGGACATCCTGGTCGGCATGGGCTTCAAGCTTGGCTTTGGCGGCGCCAGCACCTACGACCGCGCCACGCGCCTGCGCGCGCTGGCGGCCGATCTGCCGCCCGAAGCCATCGTCATGGAAACCGACGCGCCCGACATCCCGCCGCACTGGCTGTACGCCACGGCCGAGCAACGCGCCGCCGGTCAGGCCCAGGGCCGCAACGAACCGGGCGAGCTGCCTCGCATCGCGCAAGTGCTGGCCGATCTGCGCGGCGAGCCCCTGGCCGACTGGCAGGCCACGACCACGGCCAACGCGCTGGCGGCGCTGCCTGGTTTGCAGCGACTGGCGTGTGCCTAATTCGCTTCAAAAATAATAGCTGCCTGCGCAGATAGCTGTGGGGCTGGCGGCCGAAAAGGCTTGAAAACAGAGGTTCGGCGCAGTTCGGCTGGCACCGGTCCGTACCGGCGTGGCCGACCGCGCGCTGGCTGAACATTGGCGGTGTGCGGGTGTCTATCCCACTCCGCGCGCCACGTGGGCGCCAGCTCCGCTCGCGCCGCGCCGCCAGCGCGCCACAGGCCGCCGCCTTCAGCTGAAGCGCACGTCCAGCTGCCCCAGCGGCGCGCTGTAGCGCACCTGCCAGTGCTGGCAGGGGGCGACGGGCCAGGCGTCGGTCCAGGTGCCGGTGGTCACCACGTCGCCGGGCTGCACATCGGGTGCGCCGGGGCATTGGCGCAGCTCGGTCAGGAAGTGGTGCAGGGCCAGCAGCGGGTCGTCCAGCACGTTGGCGCCGCGGCCGGATTCTGCGGGTTGGCCGTCGGGGCCGAACAGGGTCAGCTCGGCGGCGGCCAGCTTGGCTTGCATGTCGGTGGCCGAGCCAGCGAAGTCGCGCACCGCGATGCGCGGGCCGACCAGCAGGCGCGCGTGCAGGCCGCCGTCGGCCACGGTTTCGGCCACGGCGGCAAAGCGCCAGTTCGGGCGGTGGCTTTGCACGATCTCAACGCCGGGGGCCAGCCAATCCAGCGCGTCAAACAGCTGCGCCAGGTTGGCGCCGGCGGGCGGCGTGTGGCGGAAGGCGAAGACCAGCTCGGGCTCCAGCCGCGGCTCGCAGGTGGCGTGCAGGTCCAGCGTGCCGGCGCCTTGCGCGTCGGTGGCATGCAGCGTGCTGTCCCACACCGTGCCCCAGATCGGCGCGAACACTTGGTAGATCGGCCAGATGTTGCGGTTGGTGAAGCCGATCTTGAAGCCGCGCGGCCGCTCGCCCCGCGCCTGGCGCAGCGCGCGCAGGGCCAGGGCGGTTTGGTAGGCGGCGGGCACGTCGGTGAAGGCAGGCGTGGCGACGCTGGGCGGCCAGCGTTCGCCGCGGTCGGCCCAGGCCAGCAGCTGCTCGGCGCTGGGGACCTGGCCGGCGCCGGGCTCAGAGGCCATAGAAGTTGCGCACCACGTCCCAGGCTTCTTGCGGCGTGTCGACCTTGTGGAACAGCTTCAGGTCTTCGGGCGAAATCGTGCCTTCGTCGATCATGGTGTCGAAGTGCAGCAGGCGATCCCAGAACTCGCGCCCGACCAGCACGATCGGCACGGCGCGCACCTTGCGCGTTTGCACCAGGGTCAGCACTTCAAACAGCTCGTCCAGGGTGCCGAAGCCGCCCGGGAAGACCACCAGCGCCTGCGCCCGCATCAAGAAATGCATCTTGCGCAGCGCGAAGTAGTGGAACTTGAACGACAGCTCAGGCGTGATGTAGCGGTTGCCCGACTGTTCGTGCGGCAGCGTGATGTTCAGGCCGACCGAGGGCGCGCCCGCTTCCTGCGCGCCGCGGTTGGCCGCTTCCATGATGCCGGGGCCGCCACCGGTGCAGATATACAGACGGTCTTTGGGCGCTTGCGTCAGGCCGAAGCGCGCCACCAGTTGGGCGAATTCGCGCGCCTGGTCGTAGTACACGGCGGTGCGGCAGGCACGCTCGGCCAGGGCGATGGCGTGGGCGTCGCCCCCGGCCTGCGCGGCCTTCAGCGCTTCGTCGGCCACTTCGGGCGACACGAAGCGCGCGCTGCCGTAGACCACGATGGTGTGGTCGATGCCGGCTTCGGTCAGCGCCAGGTCGGGCTTGAGCAGCTCCAGCTGAAAGCGCACCCCGCGCGTTTCACGGCGCAGCAGGAATTCGGGGTCGGCAAAGGCCAGGCGGTAGGACGCGGGCTCCAGCGGCTCGCCGCGGTCGGCGTGCGCCTGCAACTCGGCCCAGGCGTCGGCCAGGGGGGAGCCGGTGCTTTGCTTGATGTTCTCAGTCGTTTCCATGGCGGCAGTTTAGGGGAAGGTGGTGCGGACTTTTGGCGTACACCCGGAAGTAAAAAAGGCTCCCGAAGGAGCCTTTGGCGTGAGGGCAGAGCGGCGCGGCGCCGCCGCGCACTCAGACGCGCTTGCGGTATTCGCCGGTGCGTGTGTCGATTTCGATCTTGTCTTCCTGCGCGACGAACAGCGGCACAGCGACTTCGAAGCCGGTGGCGATCTTGGCGGGCTTTAGGACCTTGCCCGAGGTGTCGCCCTTGACGGCTGGCTCGGTCCAGGTGATTTCACGCACGATGGTGGTGGGCAGCTCGACCGAGATGGCCTTGCCGTCGTAGAACACCACTTCCACGGTCATGCCGTCTTCCAGGTAATTCAGCGCGTCGCCCATGTTTTCGGCTTCGACCTCGTACTGGTTGTACTCGCTGTCCATGAAGACGTACATCGGGTCGGCGAAGTAGGAGTAGGTGCACTCCTTGTGGTCCAGGATGACCTGGTCCATCTTGTCGTCGGCCTTGAACACCACTTCGGTGCCCATGTTGTTCAGCAGGGCCTTGAGCTTCATGCGCACGGTGGCGGCGCCGCGGCCACCGCGGGCGTATTCGGTCCGCAGGACGATCATCGGGTCCTTGCCGTGCATGATGACGTTGCCGGCGCGGATTTCCTGAGCGATTTTCATGTGTGTGTCTTCCAGTCAGTGAAGGGAGCGTGAGGCCGCTCGTGCACCTGTCGAACTGAGGCTGGGCGCGCTGCGGCGTGGGGCGAAAGCGGCAGGTTGCGCGGGGCGCGGCCAGATTTCGCAAAGCCTTGAATTCTAACGTTTTTTGTGCACGAAGCCGATCAGTTGCTCGGCCAGCCCCGGCGCGGCGGCCAGCCGCGCCCGCGCCGCCGCCGCGCAAGCGCCCCACGCGGCCAAGTCTGGCGCGGGCAGCGGCCCGGGTGTGACGCCGTTCCAGACTTGGTGGAAAACGCGCAGCGAGGGCGGCGCGTCCAGCCAATCCAGGAAGGCGTCCAGCTTGGCGTGGTGGGCGTTGTCTTCGGGCTGGGGGTAGATGTGCCAGATGAAGGGGGCGGGCGGGCGCCACGCTTGCGTTGACGCGCTGGTGCTTGGCGCTTCGTGGGCCGCGGCAGCCCGCTGCGGCCCCAGGGGCGCAGCCGCCCAGATCGCGCGCACCAGCGAATCCTCGCCCCGCACAAAGTTCCAGTCACAGGCCCACAGCAGCTCGTCGTACGCAGTCTGGGTCAGGGGCGGCAGGTATGAAATTAATAGCTGGCCGCGCTGGTCCATCAAGGGCTGCAGGCCTGAATCGTTCTGAATCGCCTGCCGCACCGCCGCCGCGGCGCGCCCGGCGGTGACCAGCAGGCGCGTCGGCGCATCGCCCTCGGCCCACTGGCACAGCAGCGCTGGCAGCGCGGGCGGTTCATAGCAAAACAGCGACACCAGGCGCTCGCCGCGCCAGTCGATGCTCTGCGTGCGCAGCCACGCGGCGCGGTCGAACGCGGCCTGGCGCGTTGGCAGGTCGGCTTCGCGCAAAAGACCGCCGGTCGCTGGCGTGAAGCCGGGGTAGAAAAACCACTTGGTCCAGCCCGCCGCCGGGCCTTGCAGCACGGGCGAGGGCAGGGCGTGCATGCGTTCCACGTAGGCTTCAGCGCTCAGGTACTCGAGGTTGATCCAGACCGGGGAATTGGAACGATTTTGGCCTGTGGCCCTAGAACCGCCTGCGCGGGCAGCTATGAATTCAGGAGGGATTTCGCAGCCGAAGGCCTCGACCCACACATCAGCGGGGGGCAGGGTGGCGAGGTCGGCGGCGTTCAGCGGGGTGGTCCACGGCCGCACGTCAATGCCGTCAAACGCGCCCTCAGTCGCCCCCGGCGCCATCCACGCCAGCGCGGCCGCGTCGTCCACCCACAGGCGCACGCGCTGCCCATGCGCCGCCAGCTCGCGCGCCAGCCGCCAGCACACACCGAGGTCGCCGTGGTTGTCGATGACTTGGCAGAAGAGGTCCCAGGTGAGGGCGGCGTTGAACGGGGTGGGCACGCGGCGATTGTGCCCAAGCGCATGGCGAAAACAGTCGCCGCCCCTTGTTCGTACACTTGCCTGCATGAGCGAAGCCACGCCGCCGGATGGCGGCCCGAATGACCTGCCGGATGGCGGCCCGAACGATGTGCCGGACGGCACCTCGAAAGACGTACCGGCGACCGGCGTGAACGACACGCCGGGCGAGGGCGCAACCGACGCCCCTAAAGCGACCGCGCACGCGCCGGAACTGCTCGCGCAAGTCGCCGCGCTGCCCGCGCTGCCGGGCGTGTACCGCTATTTCGACGATACGGGCAACGTGCTCTACGTGGGCAAGGCGCGCAACCTGAAGAAGCGCGTGTCCAGCTACTTCCAGAAGAACCACGGCGGCACGCGCATCGGGCACATGGTGCGCAAGATCGCGCGCATGGAGACGACGGTGGTGCGCTCGGAGGCCGAGGCGCTGATCCTGGAAAACAACCTGATCAAGCAGCTGGCGCCCAAGTACAACATCGTTTTTCGCGACGACAAGAGCTACCCGTACCTCAAGCTCACCGGCACCGGGCGCGAGCAGGACAGCACCGATGGTCCGCCGGTGCCGGGCGCCTACCCGCGCATGGCTTACTACCGCGGCGCGACGGACAAGCGCCACCGCTACTTCGGCCCCTATCCGGGCGCCTGGGCGGTCAAGGAAACCATCCAGCTGATGCAAAAGGTGTTCCGCCTGCGCACCTGCGAGGACACGGTGTTCGCCAACCGCACGCGGCCCTGCCTGCTGTACCAGATCAAACGCTGCACCGGCCCCTGCGTGCGGCTGATCAGCGCGCCCGATTACGCGGCCGACGTGGCGCACGCCGAGCAATTCTTGCGCGGCGAAACGCAGGATCTGCTGCACCAGCTGGAGCGCCGCATGATGGCGCACGCCGACGCGCTGGAGTTCGAACAGGCGGCGGCGATCCGCAACCAGATGACCTCGCTGTCCACCGTGCTGCACCAGCAAGCGGTGGAAGTGGCGGGCGACGCGGACGTGGACATTCTGGCCGTCAAGGTGCAGGGCGGGCGCGCCTGCGTCAACCTGGCCATGGTGCGCGGCGGCCGGCATCTGGGCGACCGCGCGTACTTCCCCAGCCACGTCGAAGACGGCGCGGCCATGGCGTTTGACGACACCGACACCGAACTGCCCACGCTGGAAGCGCAGGTGCTGGACGCCTTCATCGCACAGCACTACCTGCAGGTACCGGCGCCGCCGCAGCTGATCACCAGCGAGCCGGTGGCGCAGTCGCTGTTGCAGGCGCTGGCCGACAAAGAAGAAGTGAAGATCAGCGCCACCCACGCGCCGCGCGGCCAGCGCCGCGTGTGGCTGGAGATGGCGCAGCAGAACGCCGGGCTGCAGCTGGCGCGGCTGCTGGCGGAAGAAGGCTCGCAGCAGGCGCGCACGCGCGCGCTGGCCGACGCGCTGGCGCTGGACGTGCCGGACCTGGCCGAGCTGCGCATCGAATGCTTCGACATCAGCCACACCGCCGGAGAGGCGACACAGGCCAGCTGCGTGGTGTTCCAGAACCACCGCATGGCCAGCAGCGAATACCGCCGCTACAAGATTGAAGGCATTACGCCGGGCGACGACTACGCCGCCATGCGCCAGGTGCTGACGCGGCGCTACAGCAAGATCGCCGAGGCGCTGCAGACCACGGCCGAAGGCGACGGGCCGGCCGTGCGCATGCCCGACTTGGTGCTGGTCGACGGTGGCAAGGGCCAGGTCAGCATGGCGCGCGAGGTGTTCGCCGCGCTGGGGCTGGATTTGTCGCTGATCGTCGGCGTGGAAAAAGGCGAGGGCCGCAAGGTCGGCCTGGAAGAGCTGGTGTTTGCCGACGGGCGCGAGAAGGTGTACTTGGGCAAGGATTCGGCCGCGCTGATGCTGATCGCCCAGATCCGCGACGAGGCGCACCGCTTCGCCATCACCGGCATGCGCGCGGCGCGCGCCAAGGTGCGCGTGGGCGGCAGCCGCATCGAAGAGATTCCCGGCGTCGGCCCGCGCAAGCGCGCGCGCCTGCTGCAGCGCTTCGGCGGCGTGCGCGGCGTGGAAGCGGCCAGTGTGGAGGACCTGGCGACGGTGGAAGGCATCTCGCGCGCGCTGGCCGAGGAGATTTACCGGGCGCTGCACTGAGGGTGAAGATGGGCGGCGCACGCCCTGTGCGTCGCTGCGGCCCGTGCGGTGGGCGCGAGGTGAGTGATTTCAAGAGAAAGCTGGCTTTGGCCCTACAGCCATCTGCGCGGCCAGCTAGTAAATTCATAGTATGGGGTGCCCCGCGTTGCCTTTGAGCGGTGCCCGCTGGGCCATGCCACAATCGCTGCCATGTTCTTCACCTTGCCCACGATCATGACCTGGACGCGCATCGTCGCGATCCCGCTCATCGTGGGGGTGTTTTACCTGCCGCTGGAGCCGGCCACGCGCAACCTGATCGCCACGGTCATGTTCATCGTGTTCGCCTGGACCGACTGGCTGGACGGCTTTTTGGCGCGGCGGCTGAACCAGACCTCGGCCTTCGGCGCTTTCCTCGACCCGGTGGCCGACAAGTTTCTGGTGTGCGCGTCGCTGCTGGTGCTGGTGCATCTGCAGCGCACCGACGTGTTCGTCGCGCTGATCATCATCGGGCGCGAAATTGCGATTTCTGCCCTGCGCGAATGGATGGCCAAGATCGGCGCCAGCAAAAACGTGGCCGTGCACATGCTGGGCAAGGTCAAGACCACGGTGCAGATGGTGGCCATTCCCTTTCTGCTGTACGACGGCGTGGTGTTCGGCGTTGACACGCGCTTTTGGGGGCAGGTGCTGATCTGGGTGGCCGCCGTGCTGACCGTCTGGTCCATGGTGTACTACCTGCAAAAAGCCTTGCCGGACATCCGCGCCCACGCCAAATAAGGGCGCTGCCCGCCCCGCGCCGTGAGCGAATCCGCCCCCGCCAACACGGTGATCCGCCTGATGCCGGCGGTGTTCGTCGTGATCTGGGCCACCGGCTTCATCGTGGCGCGCTACGGCATGCCGTACGCGCCGCCCTTCACCTTCCTGGCGGTGCGGATGTCGTTGTCGCTGGTGTGCTTCATCGTCTGGGTCACGCTGGCCGGCGTGCGCTGGCCGCAGACGGGCGCGCAGTGGCTGCACCTGGGCGTGACCGGCGTGTTGATGCACGCGGCCTACCTGGGCGGTGTGTGGGCGGCGGTGAAGGGCGGCATGGGCTCGGGCCTGGCGGCGTTGATCGCGGGCATCCAGCCGGTGCTGACGGCCATCTGGCTGTCGGCCACCGGCAGCGGCACCAGCAAGGTCACCCGCCGGCAATGGACTGGCCTGGTGCTGGGCTTTGCCGGCCTGGTGCTGGTGGTGTGGCGCAAGCTGGAAAGCAGCAGCCCGGGCGACCACGTCACGGCCGCCAACTTCAGCTGGGCCGTGATGGCGCTGGTGGCCATCACCGCCGGCACGCTGTACCAGAAGCGCTTTGTCCAGCCCTGCGACGTGCGCAGTGCCAGCGCGGTCCAGCTGCTGGCCGCTGCCCTGGTGCTGTGGCCGCTGGCGCTGCTGGAGCCGGAATCGATCCAGTGGAACGCCCAGGTCGTCGGCGCCATGGCCTGGTCGGTGCTGGGGCTGACGCTGGGCGGCAGCTCGCTGCTGTTCCTGCTGATCCAGCGCGGGGCTGCCGCGAGTGTGGCGAGCCTGATGTATTTGGTGCCGCCCACCACCGCGCTGATCGCCTGGGGGCTGTTTCGCGAGCCGATCACCCTGGTCACGCTGGCCGGGATGGCGCTGACCGCGTTCGGGGTGGCGCTGGTGGTGAGGCCGCCGCGCTAGCGTGGTGCGGCCGCACGCCCCGCGCTTTGCGCCAAAAAAGCCAGGCAAAGGCCGCAAAAGCAGGAGATTCGTCACACCGAAATGGCGCAGAACTCTGCGGCATGTTGCGCCAGCGCACAAGCGGGGTAGATACGAAGTGGAGCGGGTTCAATTGGGTCTAGAATGCAACGCTCGCCGGACAGGGACCGACGGCAGCTGGCTGCGACCGTGATCGTCGCTTGTCCACCATGGCTGGCGTCACTCCCTGTTTCCGACCAAACGAACCGGGCTTGGCGAAGCCGTCAACAGTCCGACACCGTTTCTTTCCGGATTCTTGATAAATTGTTGAAAGAGGGGCACCTTCGTGAACAAAACCGAGCTGATCGAACACATCGCCAAAAACGCCGACATTTCCAAGGCAGCGGCCACCCGCGCATTGGAAGCCACCATCGGCGCCGTCAAGACCACCTTGCGCAAGGGTGGCACCGTGTCGCTCGTGGGCTTTGGCACTTTTGCCGTCGGCAAGCGCGCCGCGCGCTCGGGCCGCAATCCGCGCACCGGCGCTACGATTAAAATCAAAGCCGCCAAGGTACCCAAGTTCCGTCCCGGCAAGGCGCTGAAAGACGCGCTGAACTGATTCAGACACCGTTTCAGGTGGGGTGCTTAGCTCAGTTGGTAGAGCGGCTCCTTTACACGGAGTAGGTCGGCAGTTCGAGACTGTCAGCACCCACCACACGAAGCAAAGGCGAACCGCGGTTCGCCTTTTTTGCTGATGCACAGCCCAGTTTCAGAGAGTTTCCCTGCATGTTCGATACCGTCCGCAAACACACCAAGCTGTTGATGGTGCTCTTGTTTCTGCTGGTCATTCCGTCGTTCGTGCTGCTCGGGGTCGATGGCTACACGCGCATGAGCGACGCCACCCAGAAGGTGGCCACGGTGAACGGCAAGGCGATCACCCAGACCGAATGGGACAACGCCCACCGCGCCGAAGTCGACCGCCTGCGTGCCAGCAACCCGACGATCGATCTGAACTTGCTGGATTCGCCACAGATCAAATACGCCTCGCTCGAACAGCTGGTGCGCCAGCGCGTGCTGGACGCCGCGGCCGCGCAGGAACACCTCAGCGTCGGTGATGCTCGCCTGGTCGCCTACCTGCAAAACGATCCGAGCCTCGCGCCGCTGCGCCGTCAGGACGGGTCGCTGAACATGGACGAGTACCGCCGCGTGCTGGCGCAGCAGGGCCTGACGCCCGAAGCCTTTGAAGCCGGCCTGCGCCAGGAAATGGGGCAGCGCCAGGTATTGGGCGGTGTGGCCGGCAGCAGCTTCTCGACCCAGGCCGAGGCCGACGTGGCCATGAACGCCTTCCTGGAGCGCCGCGAAATCCGCCTCAAGAAGTTCGAAACCACCGATTACGCCGCCAAGATCAACCCGAGCGACGCCGAGCTTGAGGCCTTCTACAAGGACAACGTGGCGCGCTACCAGGCGCCCGAATCCGCCCGCATCGAGTACCTGGTGCTGGGGCTGGAACAGGTCAAGAAGGCGATCGAGGTGAGCGAGCAGGACCTGCGCAAGTACTACGAGGAAAACAGCGCGTCGCTGGGCGAGCCGGAGCAGCGCCGCGCCGCGCACATCCTGATCATGGCGCCCAAGGACGCGCCCGCGGCCGACCGCGAAAAGGCCAAGGCACAGGCCCAGGCCTTGCTGGACGGCCTGCGCAAGGCGCCCGACACCTTTGCCGATGTCGCCAAGAAATCGTCGGGGGACGAAGTCAGCGCGGCCAGCGGTGGCGACCTGGGCTTTTTCCGCAGCGACCGGGGCACCGACCCGGCCATTGCCAAGGCCACGTTTGCGCTGGCCAAGCCGGGCGACATCAGCGATCTGGTCGAAAGCGACTTCGGCTACCACATCGTGCGCCTGACCGAGATCAAGCCCACCGGTGTGCCGCCGTTCGAGCAGGCGCGCGCCAAGCTGGAAGACCAGTACCGTGCCCAGGCCGCGCAAAAGCGCTTTGGCGAGCTGGCCGAGGAGTTTCGCAACGGCGTGTACGAACAGTCCGACAGCCTCAAGCCCACGGCCGACAAGCTCAAGCTGACGATCCAAACCGCCGACAACGTCACGCGCACGCCGGCGTCACAAGCCCAGGGCGCACTGGCCAACGCCAAGTTCCTGTCGGCGCTGTTCAGCCCCGACGCATTGGACAAGAAGCGCAACACCGAAGCCATGGAAACCGGCCCCAACGAACTGGCTTCGGGCCGCATCGTGGCGCACACCGCGGCGCACGCCCGTCCGTTCGCCGAGGTCAAGACCGAGGTGCGCGCCGCCTACATCGCCCAGAAGGCGGCCGAGCAGGCTCTCAAGGACGGCCAGGAGCGCCTGAAGGCCTGGGAAGCCAAGCCCGAGAGCGCGACCGCCGAGCTGACCAAAGTCGTCACCGTCTCGCGCGACCAGCCGGAAGGCCAGCCGGCCGCGCTCGTTGAAGCCGCCCTGCGCGCCGACCCGACCAAGCTGCCCAAGCTGGTGGGTGTCAACCTGGGTGCGGAAGGCTTTGTCGTGGCACGTGTCGACAAGGTCGTGCCCATGAAGACCATGTCGGCCGACGAGGCCAAGCAGAACCTGCTGCGCTACGAGCAGATGTGGGCGCTGTCCGAGACCGTCAGCTATTACGACAACCTGAAGGCCAAGTACAAGGCCAAGATTCTGGTGCCGCTGCCGTCAGCAACGCTGCCACCCGCCGCGGGTGGCGCAGCGGCCTCGGCCGCGGCCGCGTCGCGCTAACAAGCCGCCGCCCGAGTCACGCTTCTGGCGCGGCGGCGTGGCTTGCGGTCCAGGGGAGATGTCCGGTCGCGTGGCGTTTTCACCGCCCTGGGTGGGGTGGTCGACCGCTTACCACTGAGGGCGACAGCGGTGGCTTCACCGCCAAGTGGTGCCCATCCTGCGCCGGTGACGTAGCGGTTTGCTATTTTTTCGGTAGCTGCTTGCGCAAGTGGTTCTAGGGCAAAAGCCCATTTCCTTTGAAATTCGCTCCCTCGGCTTGTCAGCCGGCCGGCGCGGCGGCTGCATTGGCGCGTGGATGTGCTGGCGCGCGGGCGTGCGTCGTGCTCGGCCCGACGACCGCGCGCGCTGCGGCACCGGGGTGAGGAACGCCGCCTGAACCCGTCTGCAGGCCGCCTGATGTCCCGGCGGCGGCCTGCCTCAAGCCCGGGCTGCGCCTGGCGCGCGCTCGGTTGTCGCTGCGCTCAGCTGCGATCGCTGCCGACCTCAACCGCCGCCGCTGCCGTGCCGCAGCACGTCCTGCTGCTCGCGCATGCGCACGCAGTTGGGGTGTTGGCGCAGCGCGGGTTTGCTGCATTCCGACTGCAGGCAGACGGCGCGCGAAATGAAGGCGCGGTCGGCGCAGAGCGCGCCGGTGGGGGCGGGCGCGGCCGGCGCCGACGCTGGCGGCGGCGCAGCCACGGG
>JAEZWW010000003.1 GCA_023442945.1 Pseudomonadota bacterium
GTCATCGAGGCTGGCCTGAAGTGCGTGGCCGGCAAGCCGATCGTGAACTCGATCTCCATGAAGGAGGGCGTCGAGCCGTTCATAGAGCATGCCCGCAAGGTGCGCCGCTACGGCGCCGCCGTCGTGGTCATGGCGTTCGACGAGAAGGGCCAGGCCGACACCAAGGAGCGCAAGGTCGAGATCTGCGCCCGTGCCTACGACATCCTGGTGAACAAGGTCGGGTTTCCGGCCGAGGACATCATCTTCGACCCCAATATCTTCGCCGTCGCCACCGGCATCGAGGAGCACAACAACTACGGCGTCGACTTCATCGAGGCTACGCGCGAGATCAAGGTGCGCTGCCCGCACGCCAAGATCTCGGGCGGTGTCTCGAACCTCTCCTTCGCCTTCCGGGGCAACGAGCCGGTGCGCAAGGCCATGCACTCGGTGTTCCTGTACCACGCCATCCAGGCGGGCATGGACATGGGCATCGTCAACGCCGGCATGGTCGGCGTGTACGACGACCTGGAGCCCGAGCTGCGCGAGCGCGTGGAAGACGTGGTGCTGAACCGCCGCCCCGACGCGGCCGAGCGCCTGCTGGAGATCGCCGAAAGCGCCAAGGGCGCAGCCAAGGACGACAGCAAGAAGCTGGAATGGCGCAACGCGCCCGTGCGCGAGCGCCTGAGCCATGCGCTGGTGCACGGCATCACCGACTTCATCACCGAAGACACGGAAGAGGCCTACCAGCAGATCGTGGTGCAGGACGGCGGGCGCCCGCTGCACGTGATCGAAGGGCCGCTGATGGACGGCATGAACGTGGTGGGCGACCTGTTCGGCGCCGGCAAGATGTTCCTGCCGCAGGTGGTCAAAAGCGCGCGCGTGATGAAGTCCGCCGTGGCCCACCTCATCCCGTACATCGAGGAAGAGAAAAAGCGCGACGAGGCCGCTGGGCGCGACGTGCGCAGCAAGGGCAAGATCGTCATCGCCACGGTGAAGGGCGACGTGCACGACATCGGCAAGAACATCGTCACCGTGGTCTTGCAGTGCAACAACTTCGAGGTGGTCAACATGGGCGTGATGGTGCCCTGCCACGAGATCCTGGCCAAAGCCAAGGTCGAAGGCGCGGACATCGTCGGCCTGTCCGGCCTGATCACGCCCAGCCTGGAAGAGATGCAGTACGTCGCCGGCGAGATGCAGAAGGACGATCACTTCCGCATCAAGAAGATCCCGCTCTTGATTGGTGGCGCCACCACCAGCCGCGTGCACACCGCGGTGAAGATCGCGCCGCATTACGAAGGCCCGGTGGTCTACGTGCCCGACGCGTCGCGCAGCGTGGGCGTGGCGCAGGGGCTGCTGGGCGAACAGGCGGCGCAGTTCGTCGCCGACACGCAGGCCGATTATGAAAAGGTGCGCCAGCTGCACGCGGGCAAGAAGCAGCAGCCGCTGTGGCCCATTGGCCAGGCGCGCGCCAACAAGACGCGCGTCGATTGGGCGGGCTACACGCCGCCGGTGCCCAAGTTCATCGGCCGGCGCGTCATCAAGAACATCGACCTGGCCGAGCTGGTGCCCTTCATCGACTGGACGCCCTTCTTCCAGACCTGGGACCTGGCCGGCAAGTACCCCGCCATCCTGAAGGACGAGGTGGTCGGCGAAGAAGCCACGCGCGTGCTGGCCGACGCGCAGGCCATGCTGAAAAAAATCGTCGACGGCCGCTGGCTGACGGCCCACGCGGTGCTGGGCTTCTGGCCCGCCAACACGGTGCACGACGACGACATCGCGCTGTACGCCGACGAGTCGCGCACGCAGCCGGTGCTGACCTGGTACGGCCTGCGCCAGCAGACCGAAAAGCAGGAAGACGCCGACGGCCAGATGCGCCCCAGCCGCTGCCTGGCGGACTTTGTCGCCCCCGCAGATGCTATTAATTCAGAAGCTGCTCGCGCTGATGGTTCTAGGGCCACAGGCTCAAATGCCTTGAAAGACTACATGGGCGCCTTCGCCGTCACCGCCGGCCTGGGCGTGGACGCCAAGGAGGCCGAATTCCTGGGCCACCACGACGACTACAGCGCCATCATGCTCAAGGCCCTGGCCGATCGCCTGGCCGAGGCGACGGCCGAATGGCTGCACCAGCGCGTGCGCACCGACTGGTGGGGTTACGCCGCCGGCGAAGGTCTGAGCAACGACGAGCTGATCGCCGAAAAGTACCGCGGCATCCGCCCCGCGCCCGGTTACCCGGCTTGCCCGGACCACAGCGTCAAGCGCCCGCTGTTCGAGTTGCTGGGCGCGCACGACATCGACATGCACCTGACCGACGCCTACGCGATGACGCCCGCCGCCAGTGTCAGCGGCTTCTACCTCAGCCACCCGGACAGCATGTATTTCAACGTCGGCAAGATCGACGACACGCAGGTCAGCGACATGGCCGAGCGCCGTGGCATGGACAAGGCGCTGGTGGAGCGCCTGCTGGCGCCCAACCTGGGCTGAACGACGGGCCGGCGCCTTCGCGCCTCAACGCGCGGGCACGGCCGCCGGCGCGTCGCCAAACACCGCCGCGCGCGCCGCGTCGGACGGCAACACGCAGCCCACGTCGTGCCCGCAGCCTGGCACCACCACCAGCGGGCGCGGCCGGGGCGGTTGCAGCACGGCGCGTTCGTACGCCGCGTACGCCACACCGCGCTGCAGGCGGAACGGCCCTTGCAGCTGGGCGGCGCAGCGCCGGTCCAGCACATCCAGCGCCGCGGCGCGCGTGGCGGCGCTGTCGTCGGCGCCCTCCAGGTAGCGCACATCCGCTGTGCGGTACCGCGCCCGCGCCTCGGCGGCCGTGCGGCCCAGGTGGGCAGGCAGATTCTGCAGGCCGTACTTCCAGCGGTTGGCCTCGGGGCAGGTGGCAGCGGTCGGTGACACGAAACGCCACGCGCAGTCACCCGGAAAAGCGCTGCCTGCACCACACGCGGCCCAGTCCACCGGCTGGCCACCCTGCTGCGGCTGGGGCCGAACATCGTCAAAGTACAGCCAGCTGCTGGGCGCTGCGACCACATAGCGCAGCTTCACACCCGTTGGCGCGTCGGCCGCGAAACCGATGCTGCGCTGCACCAGCTGCGCTCCGGCTGAAAAGCCCGCCAACGTGATGGTGCGCAAGCTGGGCCATTGGCGGTGCAGCTCGGCGATCAGCGCGTCGAGCGCCGCGAACGCGCCGACGGGCGCGCCGCCCCCGCGCGACAAAGCGCCTTCCGCCCAGCCGCCGCAGGTCCACAGCGCGTCGCCCGGGGCCAAGTCGGGCGTGCCCCGGCTCTGACAGCGCTGAGCCTGCGCCGGCACGACCTGGAAGGCCGGCGCCACGACCAGCGCGCGGCCTGCGCGCTGCGCGCGCTCGGCGGCTTCCAGCCCGGCACGGAAGCTGGCCCGCACGTTGCGCGAATACCCGTGGATGACGACCAGCGCCTCGGTCGGCGGCGCCACCGTCACGCCCGGACGGGCCGACGCGTAGTAGGCCAGCGCACCGGCGCCGCCCGGCAGGCTCAGGCGGTGCAGGCAGGCCGGGTCGGCGTCGCGCTGACAAGCCGCCGATGGCGCTGAGCCGACGGCCTCATTGCCGCGCGCTGCCGATTGCGCGTGCGCCCCGGCCAACGCACCGAAGACGCCCAACCCAAGAACCATCGCGCGCGCGGCGCGGCGGGAAAGTCGTTGCCATGGCATGGCCGCAGGCTAGCAGCCCGCGCGCGGCGCTGTCCACCAGCCAGCACTTTGGCCTGCCGCTCCCCCGATCAGTGTCGACCAGCGCGCGTTGCGTGCCGCAGAATCACCGGCATGCGATGGCTTCTGTCTTTCTTCGCCGCCCTGCTTGTCGTCGGCGGCGCCTCGGCGCAAACCGCGAACCCCGTGTCGACCAGCTTGTTCGACGCCCGCGCGCCCGCCGGCTGGGTGCGGGAAACGCGGCCTTCTGTGGTCAACCTGACGTCTCCCAACGCACCGTTGGAGACGACCGGCGTGCTGGTGTGCGACCCGCGCCAGGGGTCGGTGCACGAGGTCTGCATCCGCTCTTGCGCTGCCATCAGTCTGGAGGCGCCCCATCTTCTGGAACCGCTGGACCTCGCGAAGGTGCAGCGGGGTGAACAGCGCCACCCAGGCTATTGGGAATACACCGCGACCGGCCCGTTCAAGGACGGCGGCGCATGGCTGACGGTCTCCGTGCTGTGCGACGGCCACGGGCTGGCTGTGGTGGGGACGCGGGCAGCCAGCCGGGCGCGCAGCGAGGAATTGCAACGCGGTTTTGTGTCGTCGGTGCACTGGCGCCGCTAGCGGGCGCGCCGCGTCAGCCCAGGCTCTCGTCCAGCCCCGGGCGCAGCGCGCGCAGCTGCCGCGCGAACTTGATGGAAATGTTCAGCAGCGCCGAATCGCCGTTGGTGAAGCGAAAGCGGGCGCGGTGCACGCGGCTGAACATCAGGATCCCCGTCATGGCAGCGCTGAACACCACCAGGCCCAACAGCGTCCAGACCTTGCCGAAGAACAGCCAGCCCACCAGGTTGAGGCCGATACCCAGCACCAGGACCAGCCCGAACGCGCTCCAGGGTTGGCGCGCCAGCCGGTCGAAACGGCCGTTGGGCTCCCATTCGGCCGACGTCATGTCGGCCAGCGGGTAGACGCGCGGGTTCTCGTTGGTGCGGATCAGGGTGAAGCCGCGCTGCGGGTCAAAGTCGGCGGTACCCAGCTTGTTGGGCAGCCAGACGGCGCCGCCCACGATGTTCATGGTCTCAACGGCCATGGCGTCCTCCTGATTTTTGTTTGGTGTGGCGCGGCCTGGCTCGGCCTCAGTCCGGCGCGTTCTGCGCGCGTGCCAGGCGCTCGCTCTTCCAGTACACGTCGTCGCCGATGCCCCCGCCATGGCGGTTCAGCACGCGCGACAGCACAAACATCAAATCGCTCAGCCGGTTCAGGTAACGGCGCGGCGCGGGGCGCACGGCCGCGTCCTGCTCGCCCAGCGCGACCACGGCGCGCTCGGCCCGACGCGCCACGGTGCGGCACACGTGGGCTTGCGCGGCGGCGCGGGTGCCGGCGGGCAGGATGAACTCTTCCAGTTTGGGCAGCGTGGCGTTGTACTCGGCCAGCGCCGCGTCCAGCTGCGCCAGCGCGTCGTCCTTCAGCAATTCAAAGCCGGGAATCGACAGCTCGCCGCCCAGGTTGAACAGCTGGTGCTGGATGTCGATCAGCAGCTCGCGCACGCTGGCCGGCAGGTCTTCGCACAGCAGCAGGCCGATGTGGCTGTTCAATTCGTCCACGTCGCCCATGGCGTTGGGGCGGCCGCTGGCCTTGGATACGCGCGTGTTGTCGCCCAGGCCTGTGGTGCCGTCGTCGCCGGTGCGGGTGGCGATCTGCGTGAGGCGTTTGCCCATCGTGTTTGCTCCGTTTTAAGTAGCTGGCCGCGCAGTGTTGACGGCGGCCCGCAGCCCCAAAAGGTAAGAATCCACGCCAAAGCCGCAGATCTGCCCGCGCGCGATGTCGCTGATGAAGGACTGGTGGCGGAAGGCCTCGCGTGCGTGGATGTTGCTCATGTGCACTTCAACAATCGGGCACTTCAAGATCGCCAGCGCGTCGCGGATCGCCACGCTGGTGTGCGTCCATGCGCCAGCGTTGATGACCACGGCGTCCACCGCATCGCGGTGCGCCTGGTGGATGCGCTCGCACATCGCGCCTTCGTGGTTGGTCTGGAAGAACTCGGCGCGCACGCCCAGCTCGGCCGCCAGGCTTTGCAGGGCCGCGTCGATGTCCGCCAGCGTGGCCGTGCCGTACTGGGCCGGGTCGCGCTGGCCGAACATGTTGAGGTTGATGCCGTGCAGGACGAGGACGTTCATGCCCGCCATTATCGGTACGCGCGCAGGCGGTGCCGCGTCCCGCGTCAGGGCACGAAGGGCGTGCCTTGGTGAAAACGCATCTGCCAGCCCTGCGGCCCACGCGTCCACAGCGAAGCGCGGTGCGCATGCTCTTGCTGACCGCCGGCGCGGGTCAGCACGCTGTCGTAGGTGACCAGCACCGTGGCCGTGTCGATGGCGCGGAAGGTCAGGTGCGGCAGCGGCAGTTGGCAATCGATCGGGCCGGCGGGCGCCGCCACGACTTCGTCGCGCGTGTAGGCCGCGCCGGAGCGGCCGAACTCGGTGAAATCGGCGGCCAGGTGGCGTTGCAGAAAAACCGGGTCAAAGCGCGTTTCGGCACGCCAAAAAGCTTCTTCCAGCGCCGTCAGCTCGGCGCGGTCAAGCTCGCTCAGCTGCAGCGCCGCCACGTTCACACCAGCGGCACCGTCAACCGCGCCAGCGCTTCACGCGTGTCCGGGCGCACGCCGCGCCACCACGCAAAGGCCTCGGCCGCCTGTTCGACCAGCATGCCCACGCCATCGGCCACGCGCGCCACGCCGGCGGCCTGGGCGGCACGCAAAAACGGCGTCAGGCCCTTGCCGTACACCATGTCGTAGGCCAGCGCGCCGGGCGCGAAGGCGCTGGCGGGCACGGGCGGGGCGAAGCCGCTCAGGCTGGCGGACGTGGCGTTGATCAGCACATCAAACGGCGGGGCGCCCGTCAACGCGTCAAAGCCGCTGCCGCGCAGCGTGCAGGTGCCGGCGTGCGGCGCCAGTTCATCGGCCAGCGTGCGCGCCTTGTCGGCCGTGCGGTTGGCGACCAGGATGTCCACCGCGCCGGCCAGCGCCAGCGGCCGCAGCGCGCCGCGCGTGGCACCACCCGCACCCAGCACCAGCACGCGCCGCCCGGCCAGCGCCGCGCCCAGGTTGTGGGTGATGTCGCGCACCAGGCCGATGCCGTCGAAATTGCGCGCCTCGACCCGGCCGCCATCGAAGCGCAACGCGTTGGCGGCGCCGGCCAGACGCGCGTCGTCGCTGGCCTCGTCGGCCGCGGCCAGCGCCTGCAGCTTGAAGGGCAGCGTCACGTTCAGCCCGCGCCCGCCACTGGCGCGGAAGTCGGCCAGCGCGCGCGCAAAGCCGCCTTCGTCGGCGCCGCCGTCGATCAGCCCATAGGTCATGTCCTGCCCCGTCGCCTGCGCGAACAGGCCGTGGATCAGGGGCGATTGGCTGTGGGCGATGGGGTGGCCGATGACGGCGTAACGGTCGGGCATGCGCGGGCTTTTTGGGGAAGACGAAGAAGCCCGCGCAGTGTAGAGCGCGCCACCCGCCCTGGCCCAAGCGCCGTGCTCGCCGGGCTGGCCCTTCGGTACGCACCGAAACACGCCCTGGCGGTGCGGACATAGGCTGGGTCACACGGCGGCAACGCAAGCAAGCGATATACCTGCCCACAGGAGCACCACGTGACCCTCACCCCACGCCGCAGCCACACCAACCCCAGCCAGGCACCGGCGCCCGCCTTGCGCTGGGTGCTGACCGTGCTCTGCCTGGGCGTGGTGCTGGCGCAGGTGGACACGTCCATCGTCCTGCTGGCCACCCAGGCCATTGGCGCGCACTTTCACGCGAGTGTGGCGACGCTGCAATGGGTGGTCGATGGCTACAACCTGAGCTATGCGGTGCTGCTGCTCAGCGGGGGGCTGTTGGCCGATTTGATGGGCCGGCGCCGCACCTTCATGGCGGGGGTGGCGCTGTTCACCGGCGCGTCGCTGTTGTGTGCCTGGGCGCCGTCGGTGCAGGTGCTGGTGCTGGGCCGCGCGCTGGCGGGCGTGGGCGCGGCCTGCCTCATCCCCGCGTCGTTGGCGCTGGTGCGAGTGGTCTGGCCGCACCCGGACGCGCGCAACCGGGTGCTGGGCATTTGGGCCGCCAGCAACGGGCTGGCGCTGGCCATCGGCCCATCGCTGGGCGGTTTGCTGCTGCGGCACCTGGGCTGGCGCAGCGTGTTCTTGGCGGTGGTGCCGCTGGGCGTGCTGACGCTGCTGGGCGCCTGGGCGTGGGTGCCGGAATCGGCCGACGCCCAGGGCCGCGACTTTGACGTGGGCGCGCAGGTGTTGGCCGGCGGCGCCCTGGCTGGGCTGGCCATCGCCGCCATCCACGCGCGCGAGCAGCCCTGGCTGGCCGGCGTGGCCGCACTGCTGGCCCTGCTGGCGCTGGCCGGCTTCGTCGCCGTGGAGCGCACCCGCGGCGCGCGCGCCCTGGTGCCGCTGGGCACCTTCCGCCTGCCCGCCTTCAGCGGCGCCGCGCTGGTGACGGTGGCGATGACCTTTGGCATGTACGGCGCGCTGTTCCTGCTGCCGCTGGAATGGCAGGCCAGCGGGCGGCTCAGCGCGCAACAAGCCGGCTTGGCGCTGCTGCCGATGGCGCTGGTGTTTGTGCTGGTATCGCCCTTCAGCGGCGCGCTGACACGCCGGCTGGGCGCGCGGGTGCAAGCCTGTGCCGGATCGGGCGTGATCGCGCTGGGCCTGCTGACGGTGGGCTGGGGCGGCACGGGCAGCGCCTGGGCGGCAACGCTGGGCGGCGCGCTGCTGGGCCTGGCGCTGACCGGCTTGGGCATGGGCCTGGCCACGGCACCGCTGATGGGCATGGCCGTGGGTGCCGTGCCGCCGGCGCGCGCGGGCACGGCGTCGGCCTTGATCAACGTGGCGCGCATGGTCGGCGCCACGCTGGGGGTGGCGCTGTTGGGCATGCTGTACGCCAGCGCGGGCGGCGGCGGGCACGGGCTGCGGCTGGCGATGACGGTCGGCGCGGTAGTGCAGTTGCTGTGCGTCGCGTTGGGGTGGCGCGTGATGGGCGCAGCGGACGGGGCGGCGCGGGACGGCCGTGGCTGATTCGGGCGGGGTGTTGACCGGTGGGCCTTAGCGCCCGACCGCCGCGTCACATGACAGCCGCGACGGCGCCGCCATCGACTGTATTTCAAGCCGAATCGGCCTCCCGCCCCACAGCCGACTGCGCGGCCAGCTCCTGTTTTTGCAGCAAACTGCGCAAAACCCTTGACGTTGCAACGCCTGCCATTGGCGATGCTGCCGACGCCGTCACGCCGCGCGGTCCGCCGGCGGCCCAGACACCCGCGCGCCGGCCCACCGCCGCGCGTCACAGCCCCAAATCGCGTCCCAGCCGGGGGCTGAGCTGCCGCGCCAGCGCGCGCCGCACGGC
>JAEZWW010000018.1 GCA_023442945.1 Pseudomonadota bacterium
GCACGTGCGGGCCGAACAGGACTTGTTTGCCCGCGCCGCCGGGGCGGTGACGCCACTGCGCGACCACGGCCGCGTGGTGCACGCCCCGGCCGCCACGCCGCCCGAGCCGCGCCAGCGCCAGATCGACGAACAGGCGGTGCTGCGCGAATCGCTGTCCGACGAATTCGACGCCAGCACCTTGCTGCAGGTGGACGGCGACCTGAGCTTCAGCCGACCCGGCATCGGCCCGGATGTGACGGCGCGCCTGCGCCGCGGCCACTGGGCGGTGCAGCAGCAGATCGATCTGCACGGCCTGCGCACCGACGAGGCGCGCGAGGCACTGGGCCAGTTCGTGCGCAGCGCCCACCGCGCCGGCGTGCGCTGCGTGCGCGTGGTGCACGGCAAAGGCCTGGGCTCGCCCGGGCGCACGCCGGTGCTCAAAGCCAAGGTACACGGCTGGCTGATCCAGAAGAAGGAAGTGCTGGCCTTTGTGCAGGCCAAGCCGCTGGAAGGCGGCGCCGGCGCGCTGGTCGTGCTGCTGGCGGCGCAAGACCGGCGGTAGAGGTATTTTTAAGCTTTTTATTGCCCTGGCCCTACTGCCATCTGCGCAGGCAGCTTCTGTTTTTATAGCGATCTGGCGCTGCGCACGCATGCTGCCATCGCGCGCCAGCTGCCCCCCGCACGCGGGCGCGGCCCGTACACTGCGTGGCAGATCCGCCCTGCCCCGCCCGCCCCATGCCTGCACCTGCGCAACCTGCTTCGCCCCCCATCCTGCCGCTTCACGCGCCGCGCAGCGGCCAGCGCTGGTGCGGCGCCCTGATCGCGGCGCTGCTGGTGCTGGCGGCGCCGCTGGCCCCGGTCCACGCGCAGGACGACGCGGCCGCCACGCCCCCCGCGCCCACGACGTCGGCCCCCACGCAACGCGGCGAGCACCGCATCACCCTGCCCGACGGCGGGCGCTACCAGGGCCCGCTGCGCGCCGGCAAGCTGCACGGCCAGGGCCGCATCGACTGGGACGGCGGGCGCCGCTACGTCGGCCAGTTCGTGGACGGCTACATGGAAGGCCAGGGGCGCTACACCGAAGCGGGGGTGACGTACGTCGGCCAGTTTCACCGTGGCAACTTCCAGGGCAAGGGCCGGCTGGAGCGCCAGGGCAGCTACCGCTATGAAGGCGACTTCGTGCAAGGCCGCATGCAAGGTCAGGGCAAGCTGCAGTACGAAGGCGGCTATTCGTTCGAAGGTCAGTTCAAAAACGACGAGCCCGAAGGTAAAGGCCGCGCCACCGACGCGCGCGGCAACGTGATCGAAGGCACGTTCCGCCAGATGGAGCCGGTCGGCCCGGTGGTGATGACCGCCGCCGACGGCAGCCGCTACGAAGGCCCGGTCATGGCCCGCATGCCACACGGCCAGGGCGTGCTGACGCGGCCCGACAAGGCGGTGCTGCGGGGCCGCTTTGAAGTGGGCTCACTCACCGGCCCGGCGACCATCGACTACCCGAATGGCGCGCGCTACACCGGCGCTGTGGACGACGCCCAGGCCCAAGGCCAGGGGACGCTGCGCCAGCCCGATGGCGCGACCTACGTCGGCCAGTTCCGCCAGGACCAACCCGACGGCAAAGGCCAGCTGACCCGCGCCGACGGCGGCGTGCAAACCGGTTACTGGCGCGCCGGCCGCTACATCGGCGCCGTGGGCGACGACACGCTGGACGACACGCCGCAGCTGGCCGCGCAGAACAACCAGCGCGTGCTCTACAACCAGGCGGCGCTGCTGCAAAAGCAGTTCGACGCGCTGCAAGCCAGCCCGGCGGGCGCGGCGCCGCAGGCTTACGCGCTCTACATCGCAGGCGACGGACGACAAGAAGTGTTCCGCCGCGAAGTCACGTACGTCGACGCGCTGATGGCGCAACGCTTTGGCACGCGCGGCCATTCGGTCAGTCTGGTCAACAGCCGCAGCAGCACCGACCGCCTGCCGCTGGCCACGCCGCACAGCATCGGCCTGGCGCTGCAGGCGCTGGCGCAGAAGATGGACCTCCAGCGTGACCTGCTGTTCGTCTACCTGACCAGCCACGGCTCGCCCACGCACGAGCTGTCACTCGCCATGCCGCGCATGGACTTGCCCGACTTGCCGGCCGCGCAGTTGGGCGAGCTGCTCAAGGCCTCGGGCATCCGCAAGCAGATCGTGGTGGTGTCGGCCTGCTACGCCGGCGGCTTCGTGCCCGCATTGCGCGCTGAGCGCACCTGGGTCATCACCGCCGCGCGCGCCGACCGCACGTCGTTCGGCTGCGCGGACGACAACGAGTTCACGTACTTTGGGCGGGCGCTGTTCAAGGAAGCGCTGGGCCAAGCGCCGACCTTGAGCGAGGCGTTCGAGCAGGCGCGCGAGAAGGTCGAAGCCTGGGAAGCGCGCGACGGCGCGGTGAAGGCGGACACTTCCGCCAGCGCCCCCAAGGCCACACCGCCCAAGCCCCGCGATGCCCGCCGTGGCGCGCCCAAGATCGAGCATTCGGACCCGATGTCCGTGGTCGCCCCCGCTTTCCAGGCCGAGGTCGACACCTGGGTGCGCCAGCACGCGCCGGTCACACTGCCAGACGGTCCGGGCGCCCAGACCGCCGCCACGCGCTGAGGCCGGAATTCAATCAAAATCGGCCCCCAGCCCTACAAACACCTGCGCGGCCAGCTATTCAATCAGGAGCATTCGGCGCCGCCGCCGCGGCCTCTCGCCGCGCCTGCAGCGCCCGCCACACCAGCAAGCCCAGCGCCAGCGCAGCCGGGACGGTGAGCGCGGCAAAGGCGATGCGGTAGCTGCCGGTAGCCGACGCCAGCGCACCGAAGGCGGGCGCGCCAGCGACGACGCCGAAGAAGGTGAACATCAGCGTGCCGCCGGTGGCCACGCTGGCTTGCCCGGGGGGCGCCTGGCGCGCCACGGCCGCCAGGTACACGCCGTTCCAGCCGATGCCCGATGCGCCGAGCAGCGCCACCACGGCCCACACCGCCACCGTCGGCCAGTTGGGCTGCAGCAGCGCGACCGCCACGCAGCTGAGCGTCATCAGCGCGGACAGCAGGATCAGCGTGTTGCGCGGACCCAGGCCGCGGTCGGCCACCACGCCCCATCCCACCCGCGCAAACACGCCGGCAAACTGCGCCACGGCCAGTGCCGCACCAGCCGCCAGCAGCGTCATGCCCAGCACGTCGTGCAGGTAGGTGACGAGGTAGGACGTGGTGGAAATCTGCACCGCAGAATACAAAAACGACACCGCCGCCAGCACCGCCAGCGAACGGTGGCGCGCCACCAGACGCAGCGGCTCGAACAGCGTGGCCAGCGCCAGTGGGCGACCGGGTTGGCGGTCAGTGTCCAGCGGCGCGCGCAGCGGTTGTGCCAGCAGCGCGCCGGCCAGCATGCCGCCCAGCGGCACGCCGGTTTGCTTGATCGAAAACACCAGCGACAGGCGGTGCGGCGGCGTGGTGCGCACCAGCAGGTGCGAGCTGCCGGGGTTAATGGGGCCGTAGCCCGCGCCCAGCAGCAGTGCGCCCGGTACCAACAGTGGCAGCCAGCCGCTGGCGCTGAGCAACAGGCCGACGGTGCTCATCACCAAACCGACCTGGCTGGCGCGAATGGCGCCCATGCGCTGCACCATCGGCCCGCCCAGCAGGCTGAAGACCATCGCCGCCAGGTAGCACAGCGCGACGTACATGCCGACCAGCGCGCTGGACACGCGCAGATCGCCCGCCACTGCCGGCGCCATGGCGGGCAGCGTGAACATGCCCATGGAAGCGATGGCTTGGATGGCGGTGGTGACGATCAGTGTCCACAGCGCGTTGGGCGCTGCGGGAATGGCGGCGGGCGCCTCAAATGCCACGGTTGCGCATCCAGTCGGCGGTCTGGAAGAAGCTGCCGCGCAGGCGGTCGCGCAGCGGCGCGGGCACGCCGGTTTCGCCCATGGCCTGGTCCATGCAGGCGACCCACTGGTCGCGCTCCAGCACGCCGATGGCAAACGGCATGTGGCGCATGCGCAGGCGCGGGTGGCCGAAGCGTTCAATGTAATGGTCCGGCCCGCCCAACCAGCCGCACAAAAACCAGAACAGCTTTTGCCGCGCGTCGGCCAGCGTGCTGCCGTGGGCGGCGCGCAGCGCGGCGTAGCCCGGCTCCAGGTCCATCAGGTCGTAAAAGCGCTCGACCAGCGCGTGCACAGCGGCTTCGCCACCGATCATGTCAAACGGCGTGAGGGTGCTTTCCGCCGCGCCTGGTTCTTCAGCCAAATCGCTCTCCAGCCCTACATGAATCTGCGCGACCAGCTATCGTTGAGATAGCAAATGGCGGCGCATTCAACCATTCTAGGGCGAGCGCTCCGGCGCGCCGTCCGTGCGGCCATCGGCGGGGCCGGCCGCGTCACCGGGCGGGGCGTGCGCATCGGTCGCGGCGCGCGCCGCGGCGTCGGCGGCGGTGGCGGCATGCGCTTGCGCTTCGGGCGTCCAGCGAAAGCGCGCGGTATCGGGTTCCGGTTCTGCGCCGTCGGCAGGGACATCGGCGTCGTCCGGCAGTTCGAAGTCCAGCTTCAGCGGGTCGCCATAGTCGCGATGCAGGTTGACGGTGCTGCGCTCGCCCACGGCGTCAAAGTGCTTGCGCAGCCAGCGCGTGGCGCTTTCCTGGCCGATGGCGAACAGCTGCTCCAGCATGGCCGGCTGCGGCGTGATCTTGGTGGCGGCGGGCATGTCGGCCAGCGGCTTGCCGCCATCGATGCGGTGCATGTGGATGGGCTTGAGGCCGGGGCGCGCGATGCCGCTGGCGACCATCTCGTTGACCAGCGCGATGGTGCGCATCTGTGCGATCAGGCTGGCGTTGAAGGTCAGGTCGTTCACGCGGTCGGTAATCTCGGCCATGGTGGTGGGCTTGCCCGGACGGCGCAGCGGGTTGATCTGCACCAGCAGGATGTCCTGGCTTTCGCCCGATTCCACCAGCGGCCCCAGCGCCGGGTTGCTGGCATAACCGCCATCCCAATACAGCTTGCCGTTGATCTCCGGCGCCTGAAACAGCTGTGGCAAGCAAGCCGAGGCCATCACCGCCTGCGCCGTCAGCCGCCGGCCGCTGAAGATGGCGGCACGGCCGGTTTCGACGTCGGTCGCGGCGACGAAGACGCGCGGGGTCTTCAGGCGCGCGATGCGGTCGAAGTCGATGGTGTCGGCGATCAGCTGGCGCAGGGGGTTGAAGTCCAGCGGGTTGGCCTGGTAGGGCGACACCTTGCCCCAGGCGCCGGGCAGCGCGCCCATGACCAGGCGCGCGACGCGCGAAGCGCTTTCACTCATCGCGCCCATGCCCATGACCTTGCGCCACACATGGCCCAAGGCGACGCGCGCGCCTTCGGCCGGGTCTTCTCCCGCAGCCTGCGCGGTGGCCCAGCCGTGCGCGAGCGCCACGGCGTTGACGGCGCCGGCGCTGGTGCCGCTGATGGCGCCAAAGCGCACGCGCCCGTCCAGCAGCAAGGTGTCGAGCACGCCCCAGGTGAAGGCGCCGTGCGCGCCGCCGCCTTGCAGCGCCAGCTGCAAGGTCTTGGTGTGGTTGTCCGCTTCAAGCATGCGGCCAAGTGAACCACAGCAGCGTGACGCCCGCGGTCGCGCACCGCCGGAAAGCGCCCTTGGCCTACAGAGAGCAGACTCTAATTTCGGCTGCGAGGTCAGCAGCGTCGCCTGAGGTAAGTGGGCGCTGCTTTGAAAAGAAAAGGAGCTGCTGCGCTACAGCCGTCTGCGCAGGCAGCTCCTGTTTTTAGAGCAAATGAAAGTTCCCAACGCCCGTTGACGCGCCGAATGCGGCAGCGTCGGCCGGCGCGCGGCAGCGGGTGCGGTGGCCGATGGGCCCCCGAGCCGCCGCGCGTCACTTGCCCAGGTCGATGCGGTAAACCGTGTAGGTCCCGGTGCCGCCATTCACGCCGTTGTCGTCGGCCTTGTCGACGCTGATGTTGCCCAGGCCCGCGTCCTGCGCGACCTTCAGCTCGTCCTTGCCCGACTTGAACAGCACCTTGCCCACCGTGGGCGTCTTGGCAAAGCGCCAGCTGCTGGTGCTGCCGTTGGCCGCGCGGGTCACGTTCTTGCTGGCTTTGACGAAGTTCAGCACCACTTCCCGGTTGGCGTCGGGCGACGCCCAGACGATGTCGAAAGCCTTGCCGGTGCCCAGGATGTAGGGCGCGCTGCTGTTGGCGCGGTAGTTGTTGGTGGCCACGATGAACTGCTGCGTCGGGCTGATCGGTTGGCCCTTGTACGTCAGGTTCTGGATGCGCTCTTGCCCCGCAACCGGCTGGTTGACGTTGTACTTCGGCTTGGTCACGTCGATTTCGTAGCGGATGTCCGGCGAAGTGAACACGTCGAAGTTGTAGCCTGGGAAGGCGCTGCCCGGCTGCACACCGGTCTTGCTGTCGTTGATCAGCCACTGGTCGTCGGTCTTGGCCGGGTCGATCTGGTTGAAGCGGTTGGCCGCGTTTTCCAGCCACAGCTTGATCTGCGCGCCCGTCACCTTCACCGCGTTGATGGTGTTGTTGTCGTACAGGTACAGGTCGGCCGCGGCAGCCACCGTCAGCTGGCCGGCCTTGACGTCGGTGTAATCACCCGCGTTGCCGTAACCGGCCTTGAAGGGCGCGGTGACGGACAGCACCGGCAGGTCCTTGTACTGCGGCAGGCTGGCCTGAACGTAGCGCGCCACATAGTCCTGCTGCGCCTGGTTGACGATCTGCAGCGCGCCCACGTCGCCCACGTCGGCGAACATCGAGCTCAGGCGGAAGTCGCTGGTGCCGATGGGCGAAGCGACGTAGGCGCGGGTCTTGTCGTGCAGCTCCTGCACGGCGGCGACCACGGCCGCGTCGGACGCGACAAACTGGTTGGCACCGGTCTGGATGGTGCGCACCTGCACGTCGGTCTTGGCGCTGTCGATCGACCACTTCTTGGTGCTCGCGTTCCACTGCAGCGCGTAGTTGATGACGCCCAGCGCCTTGCCCCACGAACTGGCCATGACCGCGGGCACGCCGTTGACCGTGCCCTTGGCGTTGTCCGCCCCCGCGAACTTGTACGCTGCGGTGGCGCCACGGTCGGGGAAGGTGTTGTGCTCATGCCCCATGACGATGCCGTCGATGCCCGGCACGTCCTTGGTGATGTAGAAGCCTGGGTTCTCCATGCCCTGCGAATAGCCATTGGCGCTCATGCCGCCGTGCAGCAGCACGAAGACCAGGTCGGCGCCTTTGGCACGCACCTCGGGCACGTACTTCTTGGCGGTCTCTACGCCGTCCTGCGTGCTGACCTTGCCGTCCAGCTTGTCCTTGTCCCAGTTCAGGATGCCGGGCGTGGTGATGCCGATCACGCCGATCTTGATCGGCAGCGTGCCCGGCTTGCCGTCGGCCTGGGTCACGGTCAGCTTGCGCTCCAGGATGACGTAGGGGTCCACCAGCGGCTTGCCCGACTTCAGGCTGGTGACGTTGGCCGTGACAATGGGAAAGCCCGGGCCCTTGTCCTTGCTGCCGATCTTTGGGTCGACGCCCGCGACGTCCAGCCCGCCGCCCAGGATCTGGCTCAGGTACGGCAGGCCGAAGTTGAATTCGTGGTTGCCCAGCACACCCGCGTCGTACTTCAGCGTGGCCATGGCCTTGTACATGCTGAGCTGCTGCGTGGCCGGGATCGGCGCGATCTGCGCCTCGTACGTGCCCAGCACCGTGCCCTGAATGGTGTCGCCGTTGTCGACCAGCAGGTTGTTGGGGAAATCTTTTCGCGCCTGGTGGATCAGCGTGGCGGTGCGCTCCAGGCCAACGGTGTTGTCGGCCTTGTCCGAGTAGTAGTTGTAGCTGCGGGCGTAGTAGTGCAGGTCGGTCGTTTCCAGCAGCGCGAGCTGCGCCGTGGCATTTTGCGTGCTGGTGGATTCGTTGTCGTCATCGCCGCCACAGGCAACCAGGGCAGCGCCCAGGCCGGTGGCAATCAGGCAGGCCAGCGTCAGGCGGCCAAGAGGAAATTTCTGCGGCAAGGGCATGAAAGTGCATCCGTCGGTTGGTGAACCGAGCGATGCTGGCGCGGACATATGACAGGTTGTTGAAAAAGCCATGACGCCGTGTTACCGAGGGCAGCCCCCGCTGCTGCGCGACGCTGACACCGGCGGCGCGCACTGGCCGCTGCCGCCACCGTCGCGCATCGGGGTGCCGAGTGAGACTCGCTGGCGCGCCTTGTCATTGACGGGAAAAAATCGACCTTCAGCCCTACAACCATCTGCGCGGTCAGCTACTGTTTAAATAGCAAATGGCTGGATCCGGTGACGCTCACACCCGCTGGGCGCGACAGCCTGCCCCCCACAGCGTGCCGCAGCGCTTGCACCAACGGGCGACGCAGCGCTGGGCACGCCCCCACCCCACATCGCTGAACGGGCCACGCTGCGGCGCACCACTGATGCGCAATCGCAACAGCCCGGGATTCCGGACGCGGTCCGCAGTTGTGCGGCCGCCAGCGCTGCTTCATGCTCGTACGGCCCGATCGGGCAATCAAAAACGACAGGAGACAAGACATGGACCGGAACCTTGGAAAAAGCTCACCGCGCATGCTCGCCGGTGCAACGGTGCTGGCGCTGGCCGCCTGCGGCGGCGGCGACGATGACGGGCCGGCGCGCGGCTCGGTGATCGGCACCCCAACGGCGGTCGCGACGCTGTCGACAGCGCAGATCGACGCCACCACCAACGCCCAGGGCGTGTCGGCGCTAACCGGACCAGCGAAGTGCTCAGTGGCTTTGTCGACCGTTGAGTACAACACTGTCGGCGGGCAAGGCGAGGCCACCAACGGCACCACCGCGGTCATGGTGCCAGGCGGCGGCGCCGGCTGCACCGGCGCGCGGCCGGTGCTGGTGTACGCGCACGGCACGACGTTCTTCAAGAACTTCGATTCGACCGACATGCAGCATTACCTCGAACCCTGGCTGGCGATGGCCTACTTCGCGGCCCAGGGCTACGTGGTGGTCGCACCGAACTACACCGGCTACAACCGCTCGACCCTGCCCTACCACCCGTACCTGAACGCCGAAGCGCAGTCGCGCGATGTCGTCGACGCGCTCCGCGCCGCCCGCACGTCGATGCCGAACATCAGCACCACGACCAGCCTGGGCAAGCCGCTGTTCGTGGCCGGCTATTCGCAAGGCGGGCACGTGGCGATGGCCACGGCACGCGCGCTGCAGAACGACTACGGCAGCGAATTCAAGCTGAGCGGCTCGGTGCCCATGTCTGGCCCCTACGCGTTGGCCGATCTGTCCAAGTCGATCTTCGCCGGTCAGCAGATCTTCGGCTCTTCGCTGTTCTTGCCGATGCTGGTCGACAGCTTCCAGAACGCCTACGGCAACATCTACGCGAAGCCGTCGGACATTTACGCCGCGCCCTACGACAGCTTCGCGGTCGGCCTGCTACCGGCCGTGGACCCTGCCCCTGCGATGGCCAAGCTGCCCGCCGGTGACGGCACCTACCGCACCCTGTTCGACACCGGCAACGGCCAGCCCTACCTGTTCAATTCCAGCTTCGTGGCCGGCGCGCAGACCGACGCGTCCTCCTTCACGCAGGCCATGCAGCGCAACTCGCTGCTGGGCTGGAAGCCGACCGCACCGATGGCGCTGTGCAACGGCGCTCTGGACCCCACGGTGC
Organism: Pseudomonadota bacterium; assembly: GCA_023442945.1. GTDB lineage: Bacteria > Pseudomonadota > Gammaproteobacteria > Burkholderiales > Burkholderiaceae_C > Ottowia. The sequence continues at coordinate 9,620 of JAEZWW010000018.1, forward strand.
CCGGCTTCAACTCCGTCAAAGCCACCGCTTCGTTCGCGCAACAGGGCGTGACCGTCCCGCACTGGGACCTGGAAGACGCCAGCAGCGTCCCCGCGCCCATCAAGCAGGCGTTTGACGCGGTCAAACAGCAAACCGTCAATGCGCAGGGCCAGGCGGGCATGATCGGCGCCTACCACGGCACCCTGGTGCCACCCTTCTGCTTCGCATTGGCCAAGGGCTACTTCGACCAGATCGTCGCGGCTGCGCCCTGAGGCGGACGCGAGGCCATCGCGAGATCCCGAGCGCCCTAGCCTTTCGAGCGCTCTTCGGGCTGAACCGCGCCAGCCTCCACCGCTGGCGTGCGCTTAGGGCTGATCCACTTCGCGATCACCGCGCCCCAAACCCACAACACGCCCACCCCGCCCGCGATCACTCCCAGCAACGCGACCAGCGCACCGGCCTTCGGGCGGCCCGCATCAGCGCCACGCAGCCAGCTCAGCAGGCCCAGCGCGAATCCTGCCATGGCCAAGCCGGCGATGAAGAAACCCAGTGGATCGCCTCCCGCGACCTTGCCCACCGACGCGGCGATCACGCCCACGTACAGGGCCAAAGCCAGAGACTGCCAACGGCGACGGTGGGCCGCCCGCGCAGGCTCGTCGATGGCGCGGCCAGGGCCGTCGCTCGTCTCACTCCGCCGCCTGCCGCAGCGTTTCCACCACGGGGCGGCGCAGCACTTCGCGCAGGCCCCACCAGCCGGCGGCCAGGGCCAGCACGGCACCGATGACGCTGCCCACCAAAGGCACCCAGGGCGAGGCGTGCCATTCAAAGTCGAAGGCGTAGCGCGCCATGGCCCAGCCCACGCCCACGGCGACCACGCTGGCCAGAAAGCCAGCCAGCAGTCCGACGCCGACCAGCTCGGCCCGCTGCACCTGGCGCAGCAGCTGGCTGCTGGCGCCCACGGCGCGCATGATGGCGAATTCGCGCGCGCGCTCTTCGCGCGTGGCGCTGACGGCCGCAAACAGCACGATCAGGCCCGCCACCAGCGTGAAGCCGAAGAGGAATTCCACCGCGCGGATCACCTGGTCCAGCACGCGCTGCACCTGGGCGATGGTGGCGCTCATGTCCACGTTGGTGATGTTGGGGAAGTCGCGCACCAGCGCGTTGTCGAAGCCCGGTTGGTTCGGCGCGCGGTAGGCCGCGATGTAGGTCACGGGCAGATCGGCCATGGCCGCCTGCGGGAACATGACGAAGAAGTTGACGTGCATCGACGCCCAGTCCACCTTGCGCAGGGAGGTGATGCGGCCTTCGAGCGTCATGCCGCCGACGTCGAAGCGCATGCGGTCGCCGAGCTTCAGGCCCAACGTCTTGGCCAGGCCCTCTTCGACGCTGACGGCGTCGGCTTCACCCGGCTGCCACCGGCCGGCAACGACCTCGTTGTGCGACGGCGCTTCGGCCGCGTTCGACAGGTTGAACTCGCGATCCACCAGGCGCTTGGCGCGCTCTTCGCTGTAGTCGTCCATCGACACGGCGCGCCCGTTCACCGCCACCAACCGCCCGCGGAACATGGGGTACCAGTCCAGCCGCTGCACGCCGGCCTTGTCCAGCGCGGCGCGGAAGGCTTCGCTCTGGTCGGGCATGACGTTGATGACGAAGCGGTTGGGCGCGTCCGCCGGCGTGGCGGCGCGCCAGCTGCTGATCAAATCGGTGCGCAGCAGCACCAGCAGCACCAGCGCCAGCAGCCCCACGGCCAGGCTGCTGACCTGCACCACGGCGTAGGCCGGGCGCGCCGAGATCTGGCGCGTGGCCAGCGCCAGCCAGCGCGGCGCACGCGCTTCATTGACCACGCGGCGCAGCAGCTTGACCGCGACCCAAGACAGCGCGGCAAACACCGCCACCGCGCCGGCAAAGCCGCCCACGGCAATCAGCCCCAGCTTCAGGTCGGCGCTGACGGCGAGCAGCAGCGCGGCAAAACCCGCCACGCCCAAGCCCAGCACGGCGATCGACGTGGCCTTCAGCCCGCCGACGTCGCGCCGGATCACACGCAGTGGCGGCACCTGCGCCAGTTGCAGCACCGGCGGCAGGCCGAACGCCATCAGCAGCGTCAGGCCGATGCCCACGCCGAACAGCACCGGCCAGAAGCTGGCGCCCGGCAGCGCAGCTTCGACCAGCCCCGCCAGCAGCCACACGAAGACGTAGTGCACCGCAAAGCCGATCAGCACACCCAGCAGGCTGGACGCCAGGCCGATCAACAGGAATTCGACCGTGTACGCGCCCGCGATGGCGCGCTGCGGCAGGCCGAGCACGCGCAGCATGGCGCAGTCGTCCAGGTGCCGCGCCGCAAAGCCGCGCGCGGCCAGCGCCACCGCCACGGCCGACAGCAGCGCCGCCAGCAGCGCGACCAGGTTGAGGAATTTCTCGGCCCGGTCCAGCGTCTGGCGCATTTCGGGGCGCCCGCTCTCCAGCGACTCCAGGCGCACGCCGTGCACCTCGGGCTTTTTCAGCTCGGCCTCGGCCCAGGTCTGGTAATTCTTGACGGCGTCGGGCGCGCCGGCCACGGCCAGGCGCCAGGTGATGCGGCTGGCCGGTTGCACCAGACCGGTGGCGGGCAGGTCGGCCTCGTTGATCAGCACGCGGGGCGCGAAGCTCATGAAGCCCGACCCGCGGTCCGGCTCCTGCGCGATCAACTGCGTCAGCTTGAACGCCGCGTCGCCCAGCAGCAGCGTGTCGCCCAGCTTCATGCCCAGCGCTTCCAACAAGGCCGCGTCGACCCAGGCCTGCTGCGCGGGCGGGATGGCGTCAGTCGGTGTGCCGACCAGGTCGCCCGCGTCCTGCGTCAGCCGCACCTGGCCGCGCAGCGGGTAGCCTGGCCCGACGGCCTTCAGCGCCACCAGTCGCGTGGCGCCGCCCTGCGCATCGGGCGCGCGGCCCATGGTGGGGAAGCTGAGCGTCTGCGCCGTTTGCAGGCCCAGCGTGCGCGCTTGCGCGGCCCACTGCGGGGTGGGCGCGTTGTCGCTGACGATGACGGCGTCGCCGCCCAGCAGCTGGCGCGCGTCGCGCTGCAGGCCGCCTTGCAGCCGGTCGGAAAAGAAGCCGACCGCCGTCAGCGCGGCCACCGCCAAGGTGACGGCGACCATGACCAGGCGCAGCTCGCCCGAACGCAGGTCGCGCCACAGCGTGCGCCAGCCCAGGGTCCACAGGGAAATGTTCATGCGCGCACCTTAGCGCAAGCCGGACGGGGTATGGCCAAGGGGGATTTTCAGGTGCGGGGTGTTCGGCTGGACCCATTTTTGAATAAAACAGGCCATCTGCCCTACAACCACCTGCGCAAGCAGCTACTCTTTCAATAGCACATCTGGCGCAGGTACCGCGTCCCACACCAGACGTTCGGGCGCGCTGTAGCAAAGAAAGCGCTTGTTGATGGCGCGCCCGATGGCGCACAGGCCCAGACGCTGCGCCACCTCCAGCCCCATCTGCGTGATGCCGCTGCGCGACACGACCAGGGGCACGCCCATCTGCGCGGACTTGATGACCATCTCGCTGGTCAGCCGGCCGGTGGTGTAGAACAGCTTGTCGCCACCCTGCTGCACGCTGGGCGCCTGCAGCCACATCCACCCGGCGATGGTGTCGATGGCGTTGTGACGGCCCACGTCTTCGACGAACAGCAGCATTTCGTCGCCGTGGAACAGCGCGCAGGCGTGCACCGAGCCGGCCGACTTGTACGTGCTTTCCTGCAGTCGGATGGCGTTCAGCACGGCGTACAGCGTCGACTGCGGCAGCCGGGCGTCGCCCAGGCGGATCTGGTCGACATTGGCCATCAGGTCACCGAACACGCTGCCCTGCCCACAGCCCGTGGTCACCACGCGCTTGGCGGTGCGCTCCTCGATCTGGTCAATACCGCCGCGCGTCTTGACCGCGGCTGCGCCCACTTCCCAGTCGACGGTGATGGATTCGATGTCGTCCAGCGAAGCCACCAGGTGCTGGTTGCGCAGGTAGCCCAGCACCAGCCATTCGGGGTGCGCGCCCAGCGTCATCAGCGTGACCAACTCGCGCTTGTCGACGTACACCGTCAGGGCGCGCTCGGCAGGGATGGAGGCGTCCTGCTCTTCGCCGCGCTCATTGACGGCGCGGATGTCCTGCGTGAGGCGGGAGCGAGCGTCGCTCAGGTGGGGCCGTCGGGAAGGGGTGGGCATGGGTTTCAGCGAAAGAAAAGGCCGCACCAGCAATGCCGGCGCGGCCTGGCGGAAGGTCTTGCCGCAGTCTAGCGCTGAAGCGCCTTCACTTGGCGGCCGACGCGGCAGAGGCCGGTGCAGCCGGCGAAGCGGTGCTGGTCGGGGCCGACGCGGCGCTGGCCACTTCCGCCTGCGTCTGCGGCGTGGTCACGGGTGGCGTGCCAACGGTGGTGGCGGGCGAGTGGGCGCCGGCCGCTTCGATCGGCTTGGGCGCTTCCGGCGGCGTGTACACGAAGGGGCCCGGGTCGGTGCAGGGTGGCGTGGCCACGGCCGCCGGCACTGTCTTGCCAGCCGCGGCGGCGCTGGCGCGGTACTTCGCCACCACGCGGTCCTGCACGTTGCACAGCTGGAAGCCGTCGACCTTGCCTTGCCAGGCGGTCTTGGCGGCGGTTTCAGCCGCCTTGGCCTTGGCTTCGGGGGTGGGTGCGGGCAGCTTGGCCCAGGCGCTGGCGCCCAGGGCTGCCGTGGCGATCACAACGAGGGTCTTTTTCATCGCAGGGCTTCCTTCAAGTCGCAGAGCTCGCGGGCGTTGGCGGCGGCGCGTCGGGCACGCGCTGGCCCGAGCGTTGCGCCGGGATCTTGCCGGCAACGATGTCGTCGTACCACAGCTGGTGGTGCTCGCGCGCCCATTCTTCGCTGACATAACCGGTCTTCATGGCCGAATAGGCGCCGTACATGCCCACGGTGCCCATGTAGATGTGGCCGATGATCAGCGCCATCATGAACAGGCCCGCGGTCAAATGGATCATATGCGCGATCTGCATGTCGCCGCGCAGGTAGTCGAGGCCCGGCACCAACTTGTTCAGCACCAGCCCCGAGGCCACGACGATCAGACCGGGGAAGGTCACAGCCCACCAGAAGATGCCTTTTTCCCCCGCGTTGAAACGGTGCGACGGCACCTGCTCATGCGAGAACAGACCGCCCAGCTTGCGCAGCCAGACGATGTCGGCCAGGCTGGCGATGTTGTCCTTGACGAAAGTCAGAATCACCACCACCAGCGACACCGCGAAGGCCGGGCCCACGAAGTTGTGCACGTTCTTCAGCAGGTAAGTCACCCAGCCGGAGAGGTGCAGACCGAACACCGGCAGCAGGAAGAACTTGCCGAACGCCATCGTCAGACCGGAAAGGGCCAGCGCAACGAAGGCCGCGGCGTTGATCCAGTGCGCAGCGCGCTCGAACGGCGTGAAGCGCTCGATCAGGCGCGGCGTGTCCTTGGCTTCTTTGTGGCCCAGCGGGCCTGCAGTGAAGAACAGGATGGCCAAGGCCAACACCACAATGCCCAGCAAGGCGGCACCGTAAGGCAGCAACCAGTGGTTGCGCACCTGGCGCCAGGCCTCGCCCGCGCTGGTGAAGCGCGACCCGGGGTACTGCACCATCGGCTGGATCAGGTTGCCGGCCTCGGGCGCTTCCGACTTGGGCAGGCTGCTGTAGCCGGTCACGCCACCGCCCACAGCGCGCCAGACGGGCGCGTTGTTGCCGGGTTGCACGCGGCTGCGCTCACCGTTGTTCTGGTTGGCGTAGCCGGGTTCGGCCGACGCATCAGGGCCAATTTCAAAGATGTTGGCGCTTTTCACACCCGGCACGGCTGCGGCCGCCGATGACGCGGACGCAGGAGCCGCGCTCTCCACCGCCGGGGGGGCGGCGGGTGCCGGGGCGGACGCTGCCTCGGGCGCGCTCTGCGCCCACGCTGCGCCCACGCAGCCGAGGCTCAGCACAGCTGCGCGCAGGAGCGAGAGCAATTGCATGGCTGTTCTCCGCTTAGGGCTTGATGATGCGCGTGTAGTCGTTCTGGCCGTATTGGCCGCGCGCACGCAACTCCGCCTGCCAGCTGGTGACGTCACCCGCCTTCCAGCCCGGTGCGGTGAAAGCGGCCACACCCGTACCGTCGTACGGCGGCTGGTCCAGCTTGGCGCCGGAGCCGTTTTCTTGCAGCTTTTCACTGCAGGCGCTCAGTGCGAGCACAGCAACGGCGCCTGCCATCCAGATCCACGGACGCTTGTTCATCACTTGCCTCCTTGCGCGGGCTTCTGCTGCGTGCCGTAGGCAGTGCCCCAGCCCCAGACTTCGGCGCCCTTGCCGCGCGCGACCACGCGGGTACGGAAGATGTCGGCAACCATGTCGCCATCGCCGGCCAGCAGCGCCTTGGTCGAGCACATCTCGGCGCAGGCGGGCAGCTTGCCTTCGGCCAGGCGGTTGCGCCCGTACTTTTCAAACTCGGCCTGGCTGCCGTTCTTTTCGGGGCCACCGGCACAGAAGGTGCACTTGTCCATCTTGCCGCGCACGCCCCACTCGCCCTTGCTCGGGAACTGCGGCGCGCCGAACGGGCAGGCGTAGCTGCAGTAGCCGCAGCCGATGCACACGTCCTTGTCGTGCAGCACCACGCCTTCGTCTGTGCGGTAGAAGCAGTTGACCGGGCAGACGGCCATGCAAGGTGCGTCCGAGCAGTGCATGCAGGCAACCGAGATCGACTTCTCGCCCGGCACGCCGTCGTTCAGCGTAACCACGCGGCGGCGGTTGACGCCCCAGGGCACCTCGTTTTCGTTCTTGCACGCGGTGACGCAGCCATTGCATTCGATGCAGCGCTCGGCGTCACAGATGAATTTCATTCTTGCCATGACGTTCGCCTCAGGCTTTCTCGATGTTGCAGATGGTGGTCTTGGTTTCCTGCATCATGGTGACGCTGTCGTAACCATAGGTCGTGCCGGTGTTGACCGCCTCGCCGCGCACCACCGGGTGGGCGCCCTCCGGGTAGTACTGGAGCAGGTCCTTGCCTTCCCAGTGGCCCGAGAAGTGGAAGGGCATCCAGGTGGTGTCGGGCGCCACGCGCTCGGTGACCAGCGCCTGCACATTCAGGCGCGCGCCGGTCGGCGTCACCACCCAGCAACGGTCGCCATTGCGGATGCCGCGCTCGCTCGCCGCCTTGGGGTTGATTTCGACAAAGCACTCCTGCTGCAGTTCGGCCAGCCAGGGGTTGGAGCGCGTTTCTTCGCCGCCGCCTTCGTATTCGACCAGACGGCCGGACGTCAGAATCAGCGGGAACTTGTCGTACAGCTTTTCGGCCACGTTGCGGTCCTGCACCGTCTTGAACAGCGTGGGCAGGCGCCAGAAGACCTTCATGTCGTTGTGTGTCGGGTACTTGGCGACCAGATCCGGGCGCGTGCCGTACAGCGGCTCGCGGTGCTGCGGGATCGCATCAGGGAAGTTCCAGACCACGGCACGCGCCTTGGCGTTGCCGAACGGGTGGCAGCCGTGGTTCTTCATGACCACGCGGATGATGCCGCCCGACGAATCGGTCTTCCAGTTCTTGCCCTCGGCCGCTTTTTTCTCGGCTTCGTTCAGCTCGTCCCACCAGCCCAGCTTCTTCATCAGGATGTGGTCAAACTCCGGGTAGCCGGTGGTGATGTCGGCACCCAGTGAATGGGACCCATCCTCGGCCAGCAGGTTGACGCCGTCGCGCTCCACACCGAAGTTGGCGCGGAAGTTGCCGCCGCCGTCCATGACGTGCTTGTGCGTGTCATACAGGTTTGGGGAGCCGGGGTGGCGGAACTCGGGCGTGCCCCAGCACGGCCAGGGCAGGCCGAAGTAATCGCCGGTCATGTCGACGCCGGTCACCTTGTCCTTGACCGTGCCCTTGGCCTTGAGGGTGCGCACGTCGAACGACGCCATGTTGCGCATGTGGGCCTGCAGACGCTCCGGGCTCTGGCCGGTGTAGCCAATGGTCCAGACGCACTTGTTGATCTCGCGCAGGATGTCATCCGGAATGGGTTCGTCCAAACCCTTGATCTTCTGCATCTTGTAGTTCTTGACCAGCTCCTTGTCGAAGCCCAGCTTCTGGGCCAGCTGGTACATGATCATGTGGTCGCTGCGGCTTTCCCAAAGCGGGTCAATCACCTTCTCACGCCACTGCAGCGAGCGGTTGGACGCCGTGCACGAGCCACTGGTCTCGAACTGCGTGCAGGCCGGCAGCAGGTACACCGCGCGGTTGGGATTGACCTTGTCGTCCTTCGCCGGTGGCATGGCGGCCATGGCGGCGGTGGCCGACGGGTAGGGGTCGACCACCACCAGCAGGTCGAGCTTGTCCATCGCCTTCTTCATCTCCAGACCCCGGGTCTGCGAGTTGGGCGCGTGGCCCCAGTAGAACACCCCGCGAAGGTTGTTGTCCTGATCGATCAGGTCGTTTTGCTCCAACACGCCGTCGATCCAGCGGCTCACGGTGATGCCGTTCTTGGTCATCATGGCCGGGCTGGCGTACTGCTTCTTGATCCACTCGTAGTCCACGCCCCAGGTCGCGGCGAAGTGCTTCCAGGAGCCTTCGGCCAGGCCGTAGTAGCCGGGCAGCGAGTCGGGGTTGGGGCCGACGTCGGTCGCGCCCTGCACGTTGTCGTGACCGCGGAAGATGTTCGCGCCGCCGCCGGAAACGCCGATGTTGCCCAGCGCCAGCTGCAGGATGCACGAGGCGCGCACCATGGCGTTGCCAATGGTGTGCTGGGTCTGGCCCATGCACCACACGATGGTGCCGGGGCGGTTGTCGTTGAGCATCTTGGCCACACGCGCCATCTGCTCTTCCTTGACGCCGCAGGCCTCTTCGACCTTGTCCGGCGTCCACTTGGCCAATACGTCTTCCCGCACCTTGTCCATGCCGTAGACGCGGTCGTTGATGTACTTCTTGTCTTCCCAGCCGTTCTTGAAGATGTGGTAGAGCAGGCCGAACAGAAAGGGGATGTCCGTGCCCGAGCGGATGCGCACGTACTCGTCCGCCTTGGCGGCCGTGCGCGTGAAGCGCGGGTCCACCACGATCATCTTGCAGCCGGTTTCCTTGCTGTGCAGCATGTGGAGCATGGACACGGGGTGCGCCTCGGCGGCGTTGGAGCCGATGTACAGCGCGACCTTGCTGTTCTGCATGTCGTTGTAGCTGTTGGTCATCGCGCCATAGCCCCAGGTGTTGGCCACCCCGGCCACCGTGGTGCTGTGGCAGATGCGCGCCTGGTGGTCGCAGTTGTTGCTGCCCCAGAAGCTCATCCACTTGCGCAGCAGGTACGCCTGCTCGTTGCTGTGCTTGGACGAGCCGATCACGTACACGCTGTCGGGGCCGCTTTCCTTGCGCAGCGCCAGCATGCGCTCACTGATTTCCTTGAGCGCGTCGTCCCAGCTCATGCGCTGGTACTTGCCGTCGACCAGCTTCATCGGGTAGCGCAGACGGTATTCGCCGTGGCCGTGCTCGCGCAGCGACGCGCCCTTGGCGCAGTGCGCGCCCAGGTTGATGGGCGAATCGAACACCGGCTCCTGGCGCACCCAGACGCCGTTTTCCACCACGGCGTCCGACGCACAACCGACCGAGCAGTGCGAGCACACGGTGCGGCGCACTTCCACCTTGCCGCTGCCGTCCAGCGACTTGGCGCCTTCGGCGGCGCCGGCCTTCTTGACCAGCGTCAGCTGCGATGCGGCCAGGCCCGCCCCCACGCCCAGGCCCGAGCGGCGCAGGAACGCGCGGCGGTCCATCGTGGGCACAGCCTGGGCCAAGCCGTGACGCAGTCGATGGACAAAGGACGAAGCGACGGGAGCACCTGCGCCCGCGCCGGATTTTTTGGTCAACAACATGGGAAACCTCTTGCGGTCAGCGCGTCAGATGCGGGTGGTCTTGTAGTAGCGCTGAACGTGCTCGCTCAGCTGGTAGCCACCGCCGCGCTCGGGCGCGGGCTGGGGCGCTTCGGCCACAGGGGCCTGCGGGCGCACGGCCGGCAATGCCGCGGCCAGGGCCGCTGCGGCGCCTGCGGTGCCGACGCCGGCGAACATGACGCGACGCGAAAGACGGGGAGTGGAATTGGACTTCATCGTGGGGATCTCCAGAAGGCCGAATAGGAACTTCTTTGCATAGGTTGCAACCGAATGATAGCGGAGCAACCACATACTGATCGGGGGGATAACCCGACAGGCGCGCTGTGGTATTTGGATCTACATCAACCGGTCACGTATTCGCTACATTTTCAATAGCTGCTTGCGCAGATGGATGTAGGGCTGAAGGGTCAAAATATCTAAAAACAACAGCCCATCACTCGGCCATGTCAAAGCCCTGCGCCTCCACCTCGGCAAAGGCCTGCAGGAAGGCGCCGACGGCCTGGTAGAACGGCGCCGCCGGGCGCGCGCTCAGTTGCTCGGCCAAGCGCCCGATCCAGGGCTGCAGATGGCGCGTGTAAAAGCGCTGTTGCTGGGCCAGGTTGGCCACGCCGACGTCGTCGCCGGCGATCAAATAGCGCATCACTTCGCACAGGTAGGCGATGTGGTCTTCCGTTTCGCCCGTGGCTTCGTCGCGGCCCAGGCCCAGGCGCGCCAGGTCGGTGCGCAACTCGGCCAGCGGCTTGTCGTTCAGGAAGCCGCTCAGGTAGTGCGATCCGTACGGCAGGATGTCCGGCTTGCCCACGCCGCCAAACAAGCGGTCGTATTCAGCGGCGATGTCGGCATCGCTGCGCGCGCGGGCCGCGCCCACCAACTGGCGGAAGGGCTCTTCCAGAAAAGCGCCGGCCACCGGTGCCTCGGTCACGGCCAGGCGCAGGTTGGCCAGCAGCTCGGGCGACGGCGGCGCCTGCAGCAGCAACGCCAGCAGGCCGTAGACCTCGGCGCGCGCCACTTCTTCGTCCAGCCCGTCGTCGGTCAGTCGCAAATCGCTCATGGTTTCCAGCCTCCGGGGGCGATGCGGTCAGGCACCTGGTCGATGCGCACTTCCTGCGGGTCGGTGTAGATGTCGACCACGCGGCAGTCGGCGCACATCTTCAAGCGTTCCAGCGCCGCGCCCTGGAACATGGCGTGCCCGGCCAGCCGGCCCAGCATCGCCTCGACCCCTTGCACCGTGCCGAAGGGCTTGCCGCAGCGGATGCAACCCCAGGGCTGCGCCGCGTTCAGCACGCGGGCCTGCCTGCGCTCGGGCGCCAGCGACAGGCGCGGCTGCAGCGTGATGGCATCTTCCGGGCAGGTGGTGGCGCACAGGCCGCACTGCACGCAGTTGGCTTCAATGAAGCGCAGCTCGGGCCGCTCGTGGTTGTCCAGCAGCGCACCCGCCGGGCAGGCGCTGACGCAGGACAGGCACAGCGTGCAGCGGTCCTTGACGACCTGCACCGTGCCCAGGGGCGATGCGGCCGGCAAGCCAATCGCCTCGGGCAGCGGGTCGGCCAGCGCCTGCGCCACCAGGTGGTCCAGCGCCAGCGAGAGGTTGGCGCGCTTGTCGGCCTGCGGCGCGAAGGTGGCCGCGCTGGCCGGGCGGCGCTGGCGCGTATGGGCCAGCGCCTGCAGCTCGGCGTCCAGATCGGTGGGCGTGCGCGCTTGCAGCAGCTTGAAATGCGTGCCGGTGTAGCCCAGGCCGGCCAGCAGCGTCTGCGCCACGTCCATCTGCGCGCGCAGGCCGTCCAGGTACTGCGGCGCTTCTTCGTCGGTGGTCAGCACCACGACCTGCTGCGCGCCCCAGGCGATGGCGCTGAGCCACAGCTCCAGCCCAGTGCTGGCGGTGTGCCACAGACCGACCGGGACCACGTGCGCAGGCACGCCGTGCGTCAGGCCGAGCTGCGCGGCGCGGCCCAGTTCTTCGACCAGCGCCCTGCCCTGGTCCTGGCTGTGCAGCAGCAGCGTGGCCGCTTCGCCCTTGCCGGCCGCGACCTGCGCGTACGTGCCCAGCAGCGTGCGCAGCTGCGCGCCCATGTCGGTCGCGCCGGGGTAAGCGTAGGTCAGCGCGCCGGTCGGGCACACCGTGGTGCAGGCGCCGCAGCCCACGCACAGGTGCGGGTTGACGTGGATGCGCTGTTCGGCCTTGCGGCTGCTGATGGCCTCGGCCGAACAAATGTCGATGCAGGCCTGGCAGCCCACCCGTTCGTTGCGCGCATGCGCGCAAATCGACGGCTTGTAGTGGAAGAAGCGCGGCTTTTCAAATTCGCCGACCAACTCGCGCAGCGTCAGCAGCGCCTGCGCATCGCGCCCGTCCCAGCGCACATAGCCTTGCGGCAGCGCGTGCTGCAGGAAGGTGGGCGTGGCGTCGGCCGCGCGCAAATCCAGCACCAGGTCAAAGCGCTCGGTCTGCGCCTCGGCCACGCGGTCGAAGTTGATCGCCCCGGCGCTGCCGCAGGCGGCCACGCAGGCGCGGTGGTTCAGGCAGGCCGCCAGGTCGATCTGGTAGTCCAAGCCGATGGCGTTTTCCGGGCAGGCGGCGACGCAGGCGTTGCAGCGCGTGCACAGGTCCAGATCGATCGGGTTGCTGGCGCGCCAGCCGATATCGAAAGCGCCCAACCAGCCGGTCAGCGACTCCAACTGCCCCGCCAGCACCGGCCAACGGCGGCCTTGCGCACCGCCGGCGTTGCCGGCGCCGGTGCTGAACACGGTGACGTCCAGCACGTCCTGCACCAAGGCGGCGGCGCGCTCGGCCGTGTCGATGGGGCCGATGATCAGCAGGCGCCCGGCGCTGCGGTAGGTCACGGTGGCGACCGGCTGCGGCGCGGGCGCGCGCGCGGCCGCCAGCAGCGCAGCCATCTTGGGCGTGGCCTGGGCGGCGTCGCGGCTCCAGCCGCCGGTCTCACGGATGTTGACGAAACGGATCGGCACGCCGGCCGCCGCGCCTTCGGTCTGTTCGGCCAGTTCGCTGAACAGGCGCTGCTCTTGCGTGCAGGCGACGGTGACAGGTTCGCCGCTGGTCAGCGCGCGCTGGAAGGCGGGCGCCTCGCGCCGGCACAGGGTGCTGTGCGGCGTCAGGCTTTCATTCAGTGCCTGGCCGATGCGTCGGGCGTCCAGCGGCATCGTCCCGTTGCAGTCGCAGATCAGCGTCGGCATGGGTGTCCCCGGCCGGCGCGGGCGGCGCTGCGGCCTCGGGCAAGGTAGGTAAATCGTTGCATAGGGCCGATGGTGCCACACCGGGGGTGGCATCGGCGGCATCCCGCGTTGCCGGCAAGGTCGTGTGCTCGTCGGACAAATTTTCAGGAAAATAGACCTCTTGCCCTACAGCCATCTGCGCAGGCAGCTCCTCTTTTGGAAGCAAATTCCCGCCGGCCTCCGCTTCTCCCTTCGCCGCTTCATCCGCGGCTTCCGGCGCGTCGACCAGGTCCATGACGCGCGCGCTCGACAGTTGCCCCAGCATGCTGGCGGGCATCGCCTCCGGGTTGGAGTAGTCGTCGATGTAGATGTCCAACCCGTCCATGATGTTGTAGTGCGGGTCGGCAAACAGCTTGCGCATCGCCGCGTTGCGCACCTCGGGCGAGACCGAGCGCGCGACGAAGGCGCTGTAGTCCGATTCGCGCGTGAGCTGCGCCACGTCCTCCAGGGTGAGCGCCGGCGGCGCCTCGGCCGGCGTGCCGTCCACGCCCGCAGCGGGCTGCGCCGGGGTCGCTGGCTCCTCAGCGCGCGCCGTCGCCGGCACCGCTGGCGGGAACTTGGTCGCCGGCGTTGGCTCCGCGCCCACGGGCTCGTCCAGCGCCTGCCCTTCGCGCGCGCCCTGCTTGCGGCGCGACCAGCGGCCCAGAAAACCTTCATTCGCCATGCGTTGCCCCTCCCCCATCGCCGCCACGCCCACCACCGCCACGGCGCTTTTCGCCCGTCGACACGCGCGCCGGTTGGCCAAAGCGGTCCTGCAGTGGCTGAAAGCTCTGCGGGCGCGCGCGGCGCTTGGGCTCGGCCTGGTAGTGGGCACGGGCGAAGGCGTCGATCCAGTCGATCACCTGCTGTGGCGCGGGCACCTGCTCCACCGTTTCCTGCGCGTCCAGCCAGCGGCCGGCGTCGTGGTAGCTCAGGCTCACGGCCTGCGGCTGCGGAAACGGCTCGCCGTCCGGCCCGTCTTCCATGCGCCACATCACAAACCAGCCAGGCGCGGGGGAAGACGCGTTGAGGTAATAGCCTTCGGCGTCGTCGCGGTACAGCGCCACATCAAAACCGGGAAACAGCCAGGTGGCGCCGCTGTCGTTGTCGACCAGCAGGCGTGGCGTGTCGCCGTGCTGCGGCTGCTGCGGCACGACGTCGTCCAGTTCCCAGCGCCAAGCCTGCCAGCGCGCGGCCACGCCTTCGTTGGCGATGCGTCGCATCAGCACGGACACCTGCACGGTGGGGGGGCCGGCCAAGCTGGCCGCCGTGGAAGAGTGGGGGGAAGTCACCGGACCATTATCGGCCGCTGACTCGCGGCGGGTCAGCCGCGGGGTTCTGGCCGGGGAGCGGTCGGCCCCGCGCCAGCGGGTCGCTCGCCCTCAGCGCCCCTTGAATGCCGCCTTGCGCTTTTCCTTGAACGCGGCCACGCCTTCCTTGTAGTCGTCGCTTTGCACGATCTCGGTCAGGTAGCCCATTTGCGGGTAGGCGATCTCGGCGGGCGACTTGGGCAGGGTTTCCAGCGTGGCGCGCTTGATGGTTTGCAGCACCAGCGGCGCGGCGTCGGCCAGGCGCTCGGCCCAGTCCAGCGCCAGCGCGTGCGCTTCGCCCTTGGACGTGACGCGGTTGACCAGGCCAACTTCATAGGCGCGCGCGGCGGGCAGCGGCTCGCCCAGCATCAGGAATTCCAGCGCCACTTTCTGCGGGATGCGCGACACCAGGCCCGCCGTGATGCCGCCAAACAGGCCGATCTTGGCTTCGGGGAACATGAATTGCGCCGTGTCGTCGACGATGCACAGGTCGCTCATCATCGTGAGCGTGAAGCCGGCGCCCACGGCCCAGCCTTGCACGGCGCTGATCAGCGGCTTTTCCAGCTTGACGCCGACGTTGGGCACGCCCTTCCAGGCCTCCTTGGACGGATCGCTCACGTCCACGCCGGCGCAGAAATGGTCGCCCTCGGCGCTGAGCAGCGCGACGCGTTCGTCGCTGGCGGCAAAGCGCTGCCAGTATTCGTTGAGCAGCGCGCTCATCTCGGCGTTCAGCGCGTTGCGGCGCTCGGGTCGGCGCAACGTGATGTGAGCGATGTGGCCCTTGGCTTCGTAGGTGATCGGCAGTGTCATGTGGCGTTGTCCAGTCAATGCAATGGTTTTGATAGCTGGCCGCGCAGATCCCTGTAGGGCTGGTGGCCTATTTTCTTTAAAAATGGCCCGATGGCGCTCAGGCCGCGGGCTGCCACACGGCACGCGCGTCGGCCACGACCACGCTGTCGCCGCGCGCCATCACCGGGTTGGCCTCGCATTCGGCCAGGCGCGGGCCCAGCAGCGTGGCCAGTTGGCCAAAGCGCAGCGCCAGGTCCACCAGCGCGTCCACGTTGACTGGCGGCTTGCCGCGGTAGCCGGTCAGCAGCGGGTACAGGCGCAGACCTTCAACGGCGCGGCGGATCGCCATCGGGCCGGCCGCTGCGGGCAGCAGCACGGTGTCCTTGAGCAGCTCGACCAGGGTGCCGCCGATGCCGATGGTCAGCAGCGCGCCAAACTGTGCGTCCCAGTGCGTGCCGATCAGCAATTCCGCATCGGCGCGCGCCTGCTGCTGCACCAGCACGCCGTCGAACTGCGCGCCGGGCACGCGGGCCGTGGCCTGCTGCAACGCCGCGAACTGCTGGCGCACCGCGGCCTCATCGGCCACGCCCAGCACCACGCCGCCGACGTCGCTCTTGTGGCTGATCTGCGCCGACACCAACTTCATCACCACGGGGTAGCCGATGTCCGCGGCGGCGCGCACGGCGTCGTCGGCGCTGCGCACCCATGCGCCGCGCGTGGTCGGGATGCCGGCCGCGGCCAGCAAGCGCTTGGCCTCGTATTCAGACACCAGGCCGGCGGGCCACGCGGCTACCAACTGTTCGACCGGGGCCGCGTCAAAGCGGGGCGGCGCCGCGTCTTCCTGCGGCAGGCTTTGGTACGCCAGGCGGTTGCGCAGGTAGCCCAGCGCCTCCTTGATGTTGGCGAAGTTGACCAGGCCCGCGGCCTTCAGCACCGCGCCGGCCTCGGCGCCCGCGCCGCTGGCGGCGTTGACGAAGGCGACCGGCTTGGACGACGCGCGGTTGATGTCGACGATGGTCTGCGCGGTGGGCACCATCTCGGGCATGGTGGTCATCAGGAACAGGCCGGCGCCGACGCCCGGGTCGCTGAGCAGCGTGTCGATCACCTTGCGCAGCCACAGCGGGTCGCCCACGCGCTGTGGCGCGGGCACGGCGCCCAAGTCAAAAGGCAGGCGCGCGCCGGCTTCGGGCATCAGGGTGAGCAGCTTTTGCACCGTGTCGGCGCTCAGCGTGGTGGCTTGCAGGCCGGCCTCACCGATCAGGTCGCTGGCCACCGCGCCGCCACCGCCGGAGCCCGACAGCACCGCCACCTGCGGGCCGCTGGGCGCGGGAAGGCGGCCCCAGGCCGCGGCTTGCGCGACCAGCTCCAGGAAGTCGTCCACCAGCACGGCGCCGGCGTGGCGCACGCTGGCTTCGAACGCCCCAAACTCGCCGGCCAGGCTGGCGGTGTGCGACTGCACGGCCTTCTGGCCCAGCGCGGTGCGCCCGGCCTTGACCACCAGCACCGGCTTGCCCGCCGCACGCGCGGCGCGCAACAGGCGCAGGAAGCGCGCGCCGTCTTTGATGCCTTCGACATACAGCGCGATGACTTCGCTGTTGGCGTCGCCGATGGCGTATTCCAGAAAGTCGCACACCTCCAGGTCGGCCTGGTTGCCCAGCGACACGCAAAAGCTGAAGCCGGTGCCTAGGTCGTAGGCGCGCGACAGCATGGCGCCGGCCAGCGCGCCGCTTTGGCTGATCAAGGCGATGTTTCCCTTGATCAGCTGGTCGTTGCGCATCAGCGCCTGCGCGTTCAGCAAGCACAGGTCGTGCTGGCTGCTGAAGTAGCCCATGCAGTTGGGGCCGATGATGCGCATGCCGGCGCGCTGCGCAATCTGCAGCAGCTGGTCCTGCAGGGCCGCGCCTTCCGCACCGCTTTCGGCGAACTGCGAGGTGACCATCAACGCCACCTTCACGCCCGCCTTGGCGCAGTCTTCGAACGCCGCCAGCGTCAACGCCTGCGGCACCACCACCACCGCCACGTCGACCGGCTGGCCGATGGCGCTGACGCTGGGGAAGGCCTTCAGCCCCTGCACCGTTTCGGCGCGCGGGTTGACCGGGTAGACGGCGCCCGGGTACTTGAATTTGCGCAGCAGGTTCAGGATGCTGCCGCCCCACTTCATCACGTCGTCCGACGCCCCCAGGATGGCCACTCCGCGCGGGTTCAGCGCGCAGCGCACCGCGTCCAGCGACGACGCACTCACAGCCTGGTCCATGCCTCAGTTCTCCAGCTTGATGTTCTGGTCGCGGATGACCTTGCCGTATTGCGCGTAGTCGTGTTCCCACTGTTTGCGAAACGCCGTCGGATCGGCGTAGGCCGGCTCCATCGCATAGGGCTGCATGCGCGCGATCACGTCGGGCTCCTTCAGCGCGGCTTCAAACGCGGTCGATAGCCGCTCGATCACCGGCGCTGGTGTGCCCTTGGGCGCAAAGGCGCCAAACCAGGTGCCGCCGGTACCGGGGTTGGGCACGCCGGTTTCGGCCACCGTCGGCACGTCGGGGAATTCGGGCAGGCGCTTGGGGTACTGCACCGCCAGCAGGCGCGCGCGGCCGGTCTTGGCGTACTGCAGCATGGTCACGTCGATGCTCATGTCGACACGGCCGGCCAGCAGGTCGGTGGTGATGTCGGCCGCGCCTTTGTACGGCACATGCGTCATCTGGATGCCCCAGTTCTTCTGCAGGATCTCACCCGCCAGGTGCACCTGCGAGCCAACGCCGGACGAAGCAAACGTCACCTTGCCCGGATTCGCCTTGGCGTAGGCGATGAACTCCGCCAGGGTCTTCACCGGCAAGGCGTTGGCGACCGTGTAGGTGCTGTTGAACTCGGTCAGCTTGGCCACCGGCACCAGGTCCTTGCGCGCGTCGTAAGGCAGTTTGCGCAGCTGCGGCGTGATGGCCATGATGCCCACCGGTCCAACAAACAGCGTATTGCCGTCCGGCGCGGCCGTGGCCGTCGCGTTGGCGGCGATGGAGCCACCAGCGCCGGTGCGGTTGTCGATGATCACCGGCTGCCCCAGCGTGCGCTGCATGTGCTCGGCCATGGTGCGCAGCACCACCTCCATGCCGCCGCCGGGCGAGAAGGGGTACATGATGCGGATGGGCTGGGCGGGGAACGGGTTCGCCGACAGCGCCCGCGCGGCGGGACCGGCCAGCATCAGACCGGCTGCGCCGGCCAATTGCAGCGCCGCGCGCCGCGATGGATGTTTCATGCTCAATCTCCTGAAGGGGGTGTCTTGTGTGGCCAAAGCCTGGCGACGGCGCCGGGCGAGGCGAGCCGTACTCGTGCCCTGCGTTGGCCCGCCGCCGCGGTCGGTTCAGCGTTCAGATCGGCATCGTACGCACTGGGTGAGTCCATGGGGCGCGCCCGGTTTTCCGACACACGACACGCTGTTCACAGCGCCCAAGCGCTCACTGCTCAACCTTGATGCCCAAGGTCTTGATCACGCGCCCATAGGCGGCGTAGTCCGACTCCCACTGCTTGCGAAACGCGGCCGGCCCGGCGAACGCGGGCTGCATGGCAAAAGGCTGCATCTTGGCCGCGACGTCGGGCACCTGCAGCGCTTTGTCGAACTCGGCCGCCAGCCGGTCGACCACCGCCGGCGGCGTGCCCTTGGGCGCGAACACGCCGAACCAGGTGCCGCTGCTGGTGCCCGAGCGCGGCACCGGCAATTCGGCCACTGTCGGCACGTCCGGGAAGTCCGGCAGGCGCTGCGCGTAGTCGACCGCCAGCAGGCGCGCCTTGCCCTGCTTGACGTACTGCAGCATGGTCACATCGGCGGTGAAGTCGACGCGCCCACCGATCAGGTCGTTGACGATGTCGGCCGCGCCCTTGTAGGGCACGTGCGTCATCTGGATGCCCCATTCCTTCTGCAGCATCTCGCCGCGCAGATGGCCTTGCGAGCCCACGCCCGACGTCGCGTACGTCACCTTGCCCGGATTGGCTTTGGCGTAGGCGATGAACTCGGGCAGCGTCTTGACCGGCAAGGTGTTGGCCACCGTGTAGGCCGAATGGAATTCGCTCAGCTTGGCCACGGGCTGCATGTCCCGCATGCGTGTCGTAAGGCAGCTTGCGCAGCTGCGGCGTGATGGCCGCGATGCCAACCGGCCCCACGAACAGCGTGTAGCCATCGGCCGGCGCCGTGACCATGGCATTGACCGCGATGGCGCCGCCCGCGCCGGTGCGGTTGTCCACGATGAAGGGCTGGCCGGTGGCGCGCTGCATCTGATCGGCCATGACGCGCAGCACCACCTCCATGCCACCGCCGGGCGAGAAGGGGTACATGATGCGCACCGGCTTGACCGGGAAGCTCTCGCTGGCCCCGCTGGTCAGGGGCGCCATCAGCGCCGCGGCGCTCCAGGCGATCACCAGGGCGCGGCGCGCCAATTTCTGTGCAGGCATTCCAGGAGGCTCCTCTCGGTATGGTGTTGACGCGCGGCGCGGCAATGGTCTGCCACCGAAGCGTGGTGCTGGGCTTCGGTCCATTGTGCGGTCGGCACGCGGGCGGGGCAACGCAGGCTTTCACCTGCGCGACATGGCGCGTGCGAGCCGGCTGCGCGCTCAGCCACCGGCGACGTCGGGGTCGCTCGGCGCGCCCAGGCCGGGTTGGCCGCTGTCCTCGTCCCCCACCCAGGGCGTGGCGCGTGCCAGCGCCATCCAGGTGCCAAAAGGCAGGCGTTCGATGGCGCGCTGCGGCGCGCGGCGCAAGGTTTGCAGGCGTTCGCCGTCCCATTGCAGCACGCCGCATTCGGGTGGGACTTCGTCGGGCTGCGCGATCGGGCGACCGCGCGCGTCCAGGCCCAGCACGTACCAGCACGCCCCGCCCATCTGCAGGTAGGCGGCGCGCTTGTGCGGGCGTCGCAGGTCGCCCAGCAGGTCGGCCCGGCTGACCTTGATCTCGTGCACGACCGGCGCCAGGTACGCCTCGACGCTGGTGTGGCGCACCGAAAAAACATCGGGCTGGGCCACCACCCAGCGCACGTGTGGGGCTGGCGGCGCCGCCTCATCCACTATATTTTCAATAGCTGTCTGCGCTGATTCATCTAGGGCTGGCGCCGCATTTTCCTCAGATTCCGCCAAGGGGACGCGCAAAGCAATCCCGCGCCACACCAGGCGCCCAGCGGCCCGCTGGGCCTGCGCCACGCGCTGCACCAGCGCTTCGTGCGCGCTGAGCGACTGGCGGTTGCCAGCCGCGCTGTCGCGGATCGCGCACAGGCCCGCGTCGGTCACGCGCAGCGTCTCGCAGCCTTGCGCGGCGGGCACGCGCTCCAGCAGGCCTGCGGCCAGCAGCTCGGCCTCCAGCACGTCCTGAAACGGCCAACCGGCCGACCGGTACATGGCACGCAAGCGTTGCTGGTGGCGACGGGTGAGCATGGTCAAGAACGTGGTGGCGCCGCCGCTGCGGCGTGCGGTTCAGCCGCAGCGCGCGATCAATACCGCCCCGGCGTCTTCAACACCGCCATGGTGACGCGCGACACGCAGGTCAGGCGGTCGGCCTCGTCGGTCAGGCGCACGTCCCACACGTGGCTGGAGCGGCCCAGGTGCAGCGGCCGCGCCACACCGTAGACCCAGCCGTCGGGCACGGCGCGCAGGTGGTTGGCGTTGATCTCCTGCCCGACGCAGTGGTACTGGGCCGGGTCGACCACGTAGGCCGACGCCCAGGACGCCAGCGTTTCGGCCAGCACCACCGACACGCCGCCGTGCAGCACGCCAGCGGGCTGGCGCGTGCGCGCGTCCACCGGGATGCGCCCGCGCAGGAAGTCGTCGCCCGCTTCCAGCAGTTCGATGCCGAGGTGGCCGTTGGCGCAGCCCTGGCTGCGTTCGTTGGCCGAAGCGATGGGAAAGGTGGTGTGCCAGATGGCCATGGTCGTGCCCTGCAAATACCCGCAAGCCTAGCGCGATATGCTTTTGCCGTCAGTTTCCTTGGCGCCCTCGCCTGTTCCCCATGAACCTTCCCAAGCCCCGCGTCCTGTACTGGACGCGCATCACCGAACAGCTTGCAGCCTTGTCGGCGGCCATCGACGCGTCCGCCGTCGAGCTGATCGTCTGCCACAGCGAAGCGGAAGCGCTGGCCGCCTTGCCCAGCGTAGACGCCGCTCTGCTCCCCGGCGTCGCCATCGGCTATTCGGCCGAGTTGGCGCAAGCCCTCGGCACCGCACCGCGCCTGCGCTGGATCCAGCTGGTGGCCACCGGCCGCGAAGGGTTGGACGCGTTGGGCGCGCCGGCCCACGTCACGATCACGGACGTGGGCACGACCGCGGCCGCCGTGGTCGGCGAACACGCCATGGCGCTGCTGCTGGCCCTGGCGCGCAATATCGGCCCCGCGGCGTTGATGACCGAGCGCGCCACCTGGACGCGCAACGAGGTGGTGCGGGGCATGCGCTCGCTGGAAGGCATGACGCTGTGCGTGGCCGGCTTTGGCCGCATCGGCAAAGAGACCGCGCGACGCGCGCAGGCCTTTGGCATGGACTGCATCGCCGTCAACCGCAGCGGCCGCAACGACGCGCCCGAGTGGGCGCGCGAGGTGTTTGCGCTGACCGACCTGCACCACGCGCTGGCGCAGAGCGACGCGGTGGCGATCTCGCTGCCGGCGTCGCCGGATACCGACGGCTTGTTCGGCGCCAGCGCCTGGGCCGCCTGCCGGCGCGGCGCGCTGGTGACCAACGTGGGGCGCGGCACGGTGATCGACACCGACAGCCTGGTGCAGGCCTTGCACAGCGGCCAGATCGGCGGCGCCGGGCTGGACGTGACCGAGCCCGAACCGCTGCCCGACGGCCACCCGCTATGGTCGGCACCCAATGTGTTGATCACGCCGCACGTCGGCGGCTCGGCCAGCCGCGCCGGCACCCAGCGCCTTGCGCGGCTGGTGGAGGACAACCTGCGCCGCTTTGCGCGCGGCGAGCCTTTGCTGAACGTGGTCGACGCGCCGCGCTGGACGACCTGGCCGGGCTGAGCGTTTGCGCGGCGGGCGTCAGCCCGCTTCGACGCGCACCGCGCAGTATTTAAACTCGGGGATCTTGCCGAACGGGTCCAGCGCGGCGTTGGTCAGCAGGTTGGCCGCCGCCTCGCGGTAGGCAAACGGGATGAACACGCTGCCGACCGGCGTGCCGTCGTCGCGGCGCACGGTCAGCGCGACCTCGCCGCGGCGCGATTGCACGCGCGCCTGGCCACCGGCCACCAGCCCCAGGCGCGCCAGGTCGTCACCGTGCAGCGACACCGTAGGCGATGGCTCCAGCGCGTCCAGCACGCTGGCGCGGCGCGTCATGGCGCCGGTGTGCCAGTGCTCCAGCTGGCGCCCGGTGATCAGCACCATCGGGTAGTCGGCGTCGGGCCGCTCGGCCGCGGGGATGATGTCGGCCGGCACCAGTTGCACGCGCCCATTGGCGGTGGGCACGCCGTCGGTGAAGACGATGGGCTGGCCGGGGTCGGCCTCGTCCAGACAGGGGTAGGTGACGCTGCTTTCGCGCGTCAGCCGGTCCCAGGTGATGCCGGCGATGGCGCCGTGCATGGCGCGCCGCATCTCGTCGTACACGGCCGCCACGCCGTGGTACGTGGGCGCATCTGCTTCAAGTGAAATCGGCTTCCCGCCCTTGTCCAGATTGCGCAGCCAGCTACTGTTTTCATAGTCCCATGGCAGACCCAGGCGCGTGGCCAGCTGCTGGATGATCCACAGATCGGCGCGCGCTTCGCCCGGCGGCTGCAAGGCCTGCAGGCCCAGCTGTACCATGCGGTCGGTGTTGCTGACGCTGCCGGTCTTTTCCGGCCAGGCGCTGGCCGGCAGGACAACGTCGGCCAGCCACGCGGTTTCGGTCAAGAAGATGTCCTGCACCACCAAGTGCTGCAGGCTGGCCAGCGCGTGGCGCGCGTGGTTCAGGTCCGGGTCGCTCATGGCCGGGTTCTCGCCCATGATGTACATGCCGCGCACCTTGTGCGGGTCGCTGTCTTCGGCCAGCGCCTTATGCATGATTTCAACGACGGTGTAGCCGGGCGTCTCGTCCAACTTCGTGTCCCAAAAATCCTCAAACCACGCGTGCGCATCGCCGTTGTCGACGCGCTGGTAGTTGGGGAACATCATCGGGATCAGGCCCGCGTCGCTGGCGCCTTGCACGTTGTTCTGGCCGCGCAGCGGGTGCAGGCCGGTGCCGGGGCGCCCGATCTGGCCGGTGCAGGTGGCCAGCGCGATCAGGCAGCGCACGTTGTCGGTGCCGTGCACGTGCTGGCTGACGCCCATGCCCCACAAAATAATGCTGCTCTTGGCCGTGGCGTAGGCGCGCGCCACTTCGCGCAGCGTGGCGGCCGGAATGCCGCAGATCGGCGCCATGGCTTCCGGGCTGTAGCCCTGCACGTTGGCGACCAGGGCGGCGTAGTTGTCGGCGCGCTCGCGGATGAAGGCCTCGTCCACCAGCCCTTCTTCGACGATGACGTGCAGCAGCGCGTTCAGCATGGCGACGTCGGCGCTGGGCTTGAAGGGCAGCACGCGCCAGGCGTGGCGCGCGATGTCGGTCACGCGCGGGTCGGCCAGCACGATCTTGGCCCCGCGCTGCGCGGCGTTCTTCATCCAGGTTGCGGCCACCGGGTGGTTGGCCGTGGGGTTGGAGCCGATGATGAAGATCAGCTCCGCCTCCGCCACGTCGCGCACCGGGTTGCTGACCGCGCCCGAGCCCACGCCTTCCAGCAGCGCGGCCACGCTGCTGGCGTGGCACAGACGCGTGCAGTGGTCGACGTTGTTGCTGCCAAAGCCGGTGCGTACCAGCTTCTGGAACAGGTAGGCCTCTTCGTTGCTGCCCTTGGCGCTGCCAAAGCCGGCCAGCGCCTTGGCGCCATGCGCGGCCTTCAAATCGCGCAGGCCGCCGGCGGCCAGGTCCAGCGCTTCTTCCCAGGTCGCTTCGCGGAACACGTCGCGCCAGTCGGGCGGCGATTCGCAATGCGCCACGTCCTTGGCGACGCCTTCGCGGCGGATCAGCGGGCGCGTCACACGGTCCGGGCTGGCGACGTAGTCGAAGCCGAAGCGCCCCTTGACGCACAGCCGCCCTTCGTTGGCTGGGCCGCCGCGGCCGCTGACGCTGACGATGCGCTCGTCCTTCACGTTGTAGGTGATCTGGCAGCCCACGCCGCAGAACGGGCAGACCGAATCGACCGCGCGGTCCACGCGCTGCGGGCCCAGCTGCGTCTTGGGCATCAGCGCGCCAGTCGGGCAAGCCTGCACGCATTCGCCGCAGGCCACGCAGGTGCTGGCGCCCATCGGGTCGTCCAAGTCGAACACGATGCGCGCATGGCTGCCGCGGCCGGCGTAGCCGATCACGTCGTTGACCTGCGCTTCACGGCAGGCGCGCACGCAGCGCGTGCATTGGATGCAAGCGTCCAGGTTGACGGCCATGGCCGGGTGGCTCACATCGGGCGCGGGCTCATCGCGGCGCAGCGCGGCCAGCGCCGGGCGCACCTGCACGCCTTCGCGCGCGGCCCACTGGCTCAGCTCGCCATGCGGCTCGGCCGGGTTGTCGTCCAGCCATTTGTGACCCGCTGCGGGCACGTCGGCCAGCAGCAGCTCGATCACCATCTGCTGGCTGCGGCGCGCGCGCTCGCTGGTGGCGCTGACCTTCATGCCCGGCTGCACCGTGCGGCAGCAGCTGGGCGCCAGCGTGCGCTCGCCCGCGACTTCGACCACGCAGGCGCGGCAGTTGCCGTCGGGGCGCAGGCCATCGGTGAAGCACAGGCGCGGGATGTCGACGCCGTGGCGCTCGGCCGCTTTCAGAATGGTTTCGCCCGCGTGCGCGTGCACGGCGCGGCCATCCAGTTCAAATTCGATAGCTGGTTGCGCAAGTGGCTCTAGGGCCACAGGCTGATTTGGCTCCAAAACGCGGCTCATGCGCTCTGCTCCTGTCCACCGCCGACTTCGTGCGGAAAATACCGCTGCACGCTGCGCACCGGGTTGGGCGCGGCCTGGCCCAGGCCGCAGATCGACGCGTCCGCCATCACCGTGTTCAGGTCTTCCAGCGTGGCATGGTCCCACTGCGGCGATGTCATCAGCTGCGCCGCCTTGGCCGTGCCGACGCGGCAGGGCGTGCACTGGCCGCAGCTTTCGTCGGCGAAGAAACGCATCATCGACAGCGCCGCGTCGCGCGCGCGGTCCTGGTCGCTGAGCACGATCACCGCCGCGCTGCCGATGAAGCCGCCGTGCGGCTGCAGCGTGTCGAAGTCCAGCGGCGCATCGGCCAGGCTGGCCGGAAAGATGCCGCCGCTGGCGCCGCCGGGCAGGTAGGCGTAGAGCTGGTGGCCCTCGGCCATGCCGCCGCAGTGTTCGTCGACCAGCTCGCGCAGCGTGATGCCGGCCGGGGCCAGCTTGACGCCCGGCTGCTTCACGCGCCCGCTGACGCTGAAACTGCGCAAGCCCTTGCGGCCGTGGCGGCCGTGGCCGGCAAACCATTCCGGCCCGCGCGTCAGGATGTCGCGCAGCCAGTGCAGCGTTTCCATGTTGTGCTCCAGCGTGGGGCGGCCGAACAGGCCGATCTCGGCGATGTAGGGCGGGCGCAGGCGCGGTTCGCCGCGCCTACCTTCCACGCTTTCGATCATGGCGCTTTCTTCCCCGCAGATGTAGGCACCAGCGCCGCGCCGCAGCTCGATCGGCGGCACCGGCAGGCCCAGCGCGGGCGCGGCGGCCTGTAGATCGGCAATGGCGCGGCGCAGGATGGCGTGGCATTCGGGGTATTCGTCGCGCAGGTAGATGTAGATGGCCTGGCAACCCACGACCTGCGCGGCGATCAACGCGCCTTCCAGAAAGCGGTGCGGGTCGCGTTCCAGGTAATAACGGTCCTTGAAGGTACCGGGCTCGCCTTCGTCGATGTTGATGGCCAGCACGCCGAAGGCGCCGGGCGCGGTGCCTTCGGGCGTGACGGGCAAACCGGGCAGCGGCGTGAGTGCGTCTTGCGGCTGCTGCGCATGCCGATCGGCCAGCGCGCGCACAAAGCCTTGCACGATGCGCCACTTGCGTCCAGTGGGAAAGCCCGCGCCGCCCAGGCCGCGCAGGCCGCCGTGGTCCAGCGCTTGCAGCACGGCGTCGTGGCTCAGCTTACCGCGCGCGACGCGCTGCGCCGTAGCGTAGCCGCCGTCCGCTTGGTACGCAGCCATTGCTATGACATCAGGAGCTGGCTGCGCAGGTGCAGCGCCGGCTGCAGCCGCCTTCAATGCCAAATCTTGCAAACCGGCCGCACTGGCGTGGCCGATGCCTTGCGTGTGGCCGTCCACCGTCAGCAGCGCGACCGGCGCCTGCTCGCAGCGGCCCATGCAGGGGCCGCGCAGCACGCGCACGTCCTTCGCGGCATCGGCGCCCAGCGCGTCGGTCAGGCGCGCAATCAACGCTTCGGCACCGCCCAGTTGGCAGCTGAGCGAATCGCACACGCGCAGGGTGACGCGCGCCGGCGTGGCGTCGTCCTTCTGCACTTCGAAGTGGTGGTAGAAGGTCGCGACCTCGTACACCTCGGCCATGCCCAGGCGCATCAGCGTGGCCAGCGCGACCAGGTGGCGCTCAAACAAACCGTTGTAGCGGTCGTTCAGCCGGTGCAGGTATTCAATCAGCAGGTCGCGCCGGTAGCCGTCGGCCGGCGGGTCGCCGATCAGCGCAACGACGTCTTCGCGCGCCGCATCCGTCGGCTGGCGCCCCTTGAGCTGGTGGCGCGGGCGTCGCGGATGAATTTTGATGCTTGTTTCCGTGGGCATGGCATGCATTATTGTGCAAACAGCCATTTTCTGGCGGGTATTTCCGCGCCGGTCAAACCTCGTGCAAGGCGAGGTTTGCCAAGATGGCGGACATGCGGATCTCTGAACTTGCTCAGGTTACCGGAACCACGGTGCATGCGCTGCGCCATTATGAGAAATGCGGCCTGCTGCAACCGGTGCGCAGCGCCAATGGCTGGCGCGACTACGCCCCGTCGGCGCGGCGCGAAGTGGTGTTCATCAGCATGTCGCGCGCCATCGGCTTCTCATTGCGCGAGATCGGTGAATGGCTGCCCGCCTACCGCGCCGGCCGGCTGACGCTGGCGCAGCTGGACGAGGTGATGCAAAACCGCCTGGCCGAGCTGGACCGGCAGATCGCCGAATTGCAACGCCAGCGCCAGGCCGTGGCCGACCACCGCGTGTGGATCGGCCAACAGCAAACCACACAGGCCGCGCGCGCCGCCGCCCCCGCCCCCGCCCCCGCCACTGGCGCCAAGCCCTGGCCCGGAACGCGCCGCCGCAGCGCGGCGCCCACGCCGTCCTCCTCCAAGCAACAGGAAAAGCCATGAACGCCCCTCAGGATCAACTCGAAACCGTGCGCAGCGCCGTCGAAGCCATGCCCGTGTCGCGCACACTGGGCCTGCGCTGCGGCGCGCTGGGGCCCGGCACCGCTGAAATCCATGTGCCGATGGCCGACGCCTTCACCTTCCGGCCCGGCCAGTTGCAGGCCACGGCCATCTTTGCCGCCGCCGACATCGCCGCCGTGTCCGCCGCCGGCACCCTGCTGCCGCCCGGCGCCAGCAACGCCACGATCGACACCTGCCTGAAGATCGTCGCGCCCGCCAACGGCACCGGGCTGCGCGCCCAAGGCCGCGTGGTCAGCCCCGGCAAGCTGCTGACGGTGTGTGCGAGCGAGGTGTATTCCGTCGCTGCCGATGGCACCGAAACCCTGTGCGCCACGCTGCTGGCGACCGCGCGCAACGTGCTGCCGAAGTAAGCGCCTGCGGCGCCGCGACGCCCGATGGCGTGGCCGTTAGGCGCGTCGCGGTCAGGGCCGCGGATCGGCGCGGGTCATACTGGCATCTCCAACAACCAAGAGGAGACAAGCCATGCCACAACCACAAGGCACGCACCGACTGCAGCCATGGGCCGTCGCCCTGAGCCTGAGCGTCGTCGCGCTGGCCGCGCAGGCGCAGGGCGCCGGCGGCACGCTGGAGAAGATCCGCAGCAGCGGCAAGGCCGTGATCGGCGTGCGCGAAGCCTCGCCGCCCATGGCCTACGCGCTCGGCGCGCACGAGAAGTTCACCGGCTACCACGTCGAGCTGTGCGAGCGCATCCTGCGCAAGCTGGCGCCGCAGGCCAAGCTGGAGTACTTCGCCATGACGCCGCAAAACACCATGCCGCTGGTGCAGAACGGCACCGTCGACATCGGCTGCGGCCCGGCCACCAACACGCTGGTGCGCCAGCAGCAGGTAGCGTTTGCCGTGACGACATACATCAGCCAGGTGCGCATGGCGGTGCGCGCCGATTCCGGCATTACCGAATGGAAACAGCTGGACGGCAAGACCGTGTCCGCCACCACCGGCACCACCGCCGTGCAGCTGCTGCGCAAGCTGGAGCGCGACCTGAACATCAAGGTCAATGTGGCGCAGCAAAAGGACAACATTGAAAGCCTGCTGTCGGTCGAGACCGGGCGCGCCGTGGCCTTTGTGCTGGACGACAACCTGCTGGCCGGCATCGTCGCCAATTCGCGCGACCCCAAGCAGTTCCGCCTGGTCGGCACTTCGCTGCAGTCCGAGCCCATCGCCATCCTGTTCCGCAAGGACGACCCGGCCTTCAAGCAGGCGGTGGACGCCGAGCTGAAGGCGATGATGGCGTCGGGCGAGATGGCCAAGCACTACGACAAGTGGTTCACGCAGCCGATCCCGCCGCGCAACGTGAGCCTGAACCTGCCGATCAGCGACGATCTGAAGGCCTTGTTCGCCAAGCCCAACGACGAACCGCTGGAAAGCTACAACAAGTAGAGCAGGCTGCGCTGGTGGTTGTAGGGCTACGGCCTAGTTTCACTCAAAAACTCGCGTTGCAGGCGCGCAGCGCGCACGGCCCATGCGGCCAGCGCGCTGCGGCACATCGCCGTTCGATACGACCACCCACCGGGTGCGCTTGGCCACCAAGCGCACAGGCTTCCGAAGCGTTCTGCGAAGCGTTCGCATTCCGAATGTCCTTCCATTGAAGGCGCGGCGCAGGCTCCCTAGAATGCCCTGGTTCAACATCCCACCTACAAGGAGCGCAGCCATGAAAGGCGACCCCAAAGCCATCGAATTCCTGCAGGCCCAGCTCAAGAACGAACTGACGGCCATCAACCAGTACTTTCTGCACTACCGCATGCTCAAGCATTGGGGCTTGGACAAGCTGGCGAAGAAGGAATACGAAGAATCCATCGGCGAGATGAAGCACGCCGACAAGCTGATGGACCGCATCTTCATGCTGGACGGCCTGCCCAACCTGCAGGACCTGGGCAAGCTGATGGTCGGAGAAGACGTGCCGGAAGTCCTGGCCTGCGACCTGAAGCTGGAGCAAGCCGCGCAAGCCACCATCAAGGACGGGATCGAGCACTGCGAGAAAGTGCGCGACTACGTCTCGCGCGATCTGCTGCAGGAGATCCTGGACGACACCGAAGAGCACATCGACTTCCTGGAAACGCAGATCGAGCTGGTCGACAAAGTCGGCCTGCAGAACTACCTGCAAAGCCAGATGGGCGAGCTGGAAAGCTGATCCCCGCACCGTATCGCCGGCGGGCGATGCACCGCACCACCAAGGGGCCTTCGGGCCCCTTGGTCGTTGTGCAAGGCCAACATCTGCAACGAAACTTAATGACAATGATTCTCATTTGTTTAGAATTCTCAGATTCTCCTCCGTAGAGCCAGCGAACGTCAGCTCAATCCGCCTTTAGGCGGCTTTGCCTTGATTACGTAGCCAGCTGTTGACCTTTTTCACCTAGCTGCCTACCGACATGCCTGCTGCCCGCCGCTCCAAACCCAATCGCCCTCCAGCCCGCGCCAAGACTGCGCAAGCAGCTACTGAAGTCGTAGCAAACAACAGCGCCCTACTGCCCTTGGGCGCGATGCTGCTGGCAGGCTCGCTGGGCACCGCGGCCTACGCACAGAACACCACGCCGGCAGCACCGGCCCCCGCCGCAGCCGCCTCCGGCGCCGCGCCGGCCAGTGGCGCGGCCGCCGGCACCTTGCCCACCGTCACGGTGCGCGACACGGCCGAGCAGGACGGCTCGACCAACAGCAAGACCACGCTGCGCGCCACCAAGACCGAGATCGGCAAGAGCCAGCAGGCGCTGCGCGACATCCCGCAAAGCGTGACGGTGATGACCGAAAAGCTGATGCAGGACCGCAACATGGACGACTTTCGTGACGTCTTGCGCGCCACCGCCGGCGTGACCTTCCTGGCTGGCGAAACGGGAGAGGAAGACGTGCGCCTGCGCGGCTTTTCGCTCGGCACGGCCGGCGACATCTTCCGCGACGGTATGCGCGACGGCGCGCTGTACGAGCGCGACACCTTCAACGACGACCGCGTTGAGGTGATCAAGGGCTCGGCGTCCATGCTGTTCGGCAAGGGCTCCACCGGCGGCCTGGTCAACCAGGTGAGCAAGCAGCCTTTCCTGATGAACCAGCACGAGGTCGAGGCGACGTACGGCACGGGCAACTACAAGCGCCTGCAAGGCGACTTCAACTTCCAGACCGGCCAGGACTCGGCCTTCCGCATCAACGCGCTGGCGCACGACGCCGAGAACTGGGGCAACAAGCAGAAAAAGTTCGGCGTCGCGCCCACCTTCCGCTGGGGCATTGGCACGCGCAACGAATTCTCGGTCGGCTTCTACCACCTGGACACGCGCGGCCGCTCGACCTACAGCCACCCCTGGTTCATCCGCAACGGCGAAATCGTGCCGACGCTGCGTTCGCGCAATTTCTACGGTTTTGACAGCGACAAGCTGAACACCAAAGCCACCTACGGCACGCTGTCGCACATCTACCGCTTCGACAACGGCGGCCAGCTCAAGACCCAGTTCCGCCACGGCCGCTACGAACGCGACCTGTGGGCCAGCGTGATCCGCTTTGGCACGACCAACGGCGCGCCCACCACCATCGACAACTGGGGCCCGAACACGCTCATCACGCGTTCGCCCAAGGGCCGCATGGGCACCAGCGACCTGACCCAGCTGCAAAGCGACTACAGCAACAAGTTCAAGTGGGGCGACCGCGAGCACCACATCATGGCCGGCGTGGACCTGTACTACGACAAGTCCAAGCGCAACAACAACTTCCCTGGCCCCGCCAGTTCGCTGACCACCACGGTGGATCGGCCCAACCCGCACCAGTGGCACGAAGACACCCGCCCGGACCCGGTCTACAACAAGTTCGACGCCAGCAACATCGGCCTGTATGTGCAGGACACGATGGAGCTGACCGACAAGCTCAAGCTGGTCGCCGGCCTGCGCTTTGACCGCTTCAAAGGCAGCTACGACACCGCGCAGACCACGGCCGCCAACGGCACCGTGACGCCCGCCTACAGCTTCAGCAAGACCGAATCGCTGTGGAGCCCGCGCGTCGGCCTGCTGTTCCAGCCGAGCGACACCCAGTCCTACTACCTGTCGTACGGCACCTCGTACAACACCTCGGGCGACGCCTACCAGTTCACCCCGGGCAGCCCCAACAACACGCTGGCCAACACGCCGGCCGAGAAAAGCCGCAACCTGGAGCTGGGTGGCAAGTGGGACGTTCTGGACAACCGCCTGTCGTTGGGCGCCGCCGTCTTCTATTCCGAGAAGTACAACGAACGCAACACCGACCCCGACAGCGCCGCGGTGCAGTACCTGCTGTCCGGCAAGCGCCACGCCATGGGCATGGAATTCAACGCCGCCGGCCGCATCACGCCGGCGTGGGAAGTGTTCTGGAACCACACCTGGATCCCCAAGGCTGAGATCGACAAGAGCAACCAGCAGCTGGCGGCCAACGGCGGCGGCGCGCAGGTCAAGGGCGACCGCCCGGGCCTGACCCCGCGCAACAGCGGCAGCGTGTGGACCACCTACCGCGTCATGCCCAAGCTGCGCTTCGGCCTCGGCGCCAACTACCGCAGCAGCCAGAACCCGGAAGGCAGCCGCGCCGTCAAGGCCAAGGGCTTCGTGACCTTCGACGCCATGGCCGAATACAGCTTCACCGACACCATGTCGCTCAAGCTGAACGTGTCCAACCTGACCGACAAGAAGTACGCAGACGGCCTGTACCGCGGCTTCTACACGCCGGGCCAGCCGCGCCGCGTGATGCTGACCTTCAAAGCCCTGTTCTAATCACCTGGAACGCAAGGCAACCCGTTCTCCAAGACCACCACCAGCCGCCTTCGGGCGGCTGCCTTGCTTTTGGGAAAGCCCGATGTTGATCCACCTCAAGAACGTCCTGACCCCAGACGAACTGGCCCGCGGCCGCGCCCTGCTGATGGCGGACGACGCGCCCTGGATCGACGGCCGCCGCAGCGCCGGCGCGCAGGCGGTGCAGCAGAAGTCGAACGAGCAGCTGGCGCAGGACAGCGACGTGGCGACCGAGCTGCGCCAGCTGGTGTTGGGCGCGGTGCGGCGCGACGTGCTGCTGTTTTCCGCCGCGCTGCCGCGCCGCTTCTTCAACCCGCTGTTCAACCGCTACAGCGGAGCAAGCAACCACTACGGCAACCACATTGATGGCGCGGTGCTGCATTCGCGCGCCGACGACGCCTGGGTGCGCACCGACGTGTCGTGCACGCTGTTCTTCAGCCAGCCCGATGAATACGACGGCGGCGAGCTGGTGGTGCAGGACACCTACGGCGAGCAGCGCGTTAAGCTGGCCGCGGGTGACGCCGTGCTCTACCCCGGCACCAGCCTGCACCAGGTCACCCCGGTCACGCGCGGCGCGCGCGTCGCCAGCTTCTTCTGGATCGAAAGCATGGTGCGCAGCGACGAACAGCGCCGCCTGCTGTTCGACATGGACATGGCCTTGCTGGCGTTGCGCCAGCGCGACGGCGACAGCGCCGAGGCCACGCGCCTCACGGGGACGTACCACAACCTCTTGCGGATGTGGGCGAGTACGTAGGAACACCCCCCTGAGGCGCCAAAGGCGCCTTCCCCCCTCTCTCTTCGCGCTGCGCGCTTCGGGAGGGGGGACAACGCCAG
Source organism: Pseudomonadota bacterium (assembly GCA_023442945.1). Taxonomy (GTDB): domain Bacteria; phylum Pseudomonadota; class Gammaproteobacteria; order Burkholderiales; family Burkholderiaceae_C; genus Ottowia. The sequence goes on from JAEZWW010000018.1 coordinate 42,706, forward strand.
CGCCCGGCGCAGGTCCGGGCGCGGCGTTTGCTGGGGGTGGGCTGGTTCAGGCCGTCGTGGCGTGCGGGCCGGCGCAGGCGACGGTATTCTTGACCAAGTGCTTTCTTACGATTTTTAAGTCTTTTTAGGCTCTGGCCCTACAACCAATTGCGCGGGCAGCTATCAAAAACGATGCAAAACTCGCTCTTTCCTGCCAGCCTTTCTGACCTCGCAGCGGCGGCCGGTGCGCGGCTGGGGCCTGGCGTAGCCGCGTTTTTCAACGGCGGCGCGGGCGAAGAACGTACGCTGCGCGCCAATGCCGACGCGTGGCAGGCGCTGACGCTTTGGCCGCGCGTGCTGCGGCCGTTGGCGGGTGGGCACACGCGCACCACCCTGGCCGGGCGCGAGTTGGCGCATCCGATTCTGCTGGCGCCCGTCGCCTTTCAGCGCCTGGCGCACGAACAAGGCGAATGGGGCAGCGCGATCGCCGCCGCCGCCCAAGGCGCGGGTTACGTGCTGGCCACACTGTCGAGCGTGCCGATGGAGCGCGTGGCCGAAGCCGTGCTGCCCGAGCCGGCGCGCGGCCCGCTGTGGTTTCAGCTGTACTGGCAGGCCGACCGTAGGCTCAACCAGGCCCTGATCCATCGCGCCGAAGCCGCGGGTTACGAAGCCATCGTCCTCACCGTCGACGCGCCCGTGCAAGGCATGCGCGATGCCGAGCTGCGCGCCGGGTTTCGACTGCCGCCCGGCGTGATGGCCGTGCACCTGCCAGAAGGCGATCTAAACGTCGATGCGGCAAGCGCCGCCGCGGCGGACACCTATTGCGCCGGCGTGGCCGCCAGCGCCCCCACCTGGAACGACGTCGCGTGGCTGCAGGCGCAGACGCACTTGCCGGTCTGGCTCAAAGGCGTGCTGCACCCGGCCGACGCGCGCCAGGCGCAGTCGCTGGGCGTGGCTGGCCTCATCGTCAGCAACCACGGCGGCCGCACGCTGGACACCTGCCCCGCCACGGCACACGCGCTGCCGCGCATTGCCGACGCGCTGGGCGGCGCACTGCCCTTGATCGTGGACGGCGGCATCCGCCGCGGCACCGACGTGCTCAAAGCCATGGCCCTGGGCGCGAGCGCCGTGATGATCGGCCGCCCCGTGGTGCACGCGCTGGCCGTCGCCGGCCCTGTCGGCGTGGCCCGCCTGATCCGCACCTTGCGCGACGAGCTGGAAATGGCAATGGCGCTGGCCGGTTGCCGCACGCTGGCGGACGTCACGCTGGCGCTGCTGGCCGACCCGGCCGCATGAACCCGTGGATCAGCGCAGTCAGCGGTCACCCGGCGCTGCCGCCGCTGCCTCAAGCAGGCTTGAACTGGTCCTTCAGCCCTGCCCAGCAATCGGCGTAGTCGTGATCCAGCGGGGCCGTGTTGAGGCCGTAGGCCGTCGGGATGAAGCGGTAACGGCTCTCGAACATGAAGGCCAGCGTGTGGTCCAGCTTCTGCGGCTTGAGCTCCATCGCCGAAGCCTTTTCAAACGCTTCTTCGTCTGGCCCGTGCGGCACCATGGCGTTGTGCAAGCTGGCCCCGCCAGGCTTGAAGCCCCCCGGTTTGGCGTCGTATTCGCCGTAGACCAGGCCCATGAATTCGCTCATCAGGTTGCGGTGGTACCAGGGCGGGCGGAAAGTGTTTTCCATCACCAACCAGCGCGGCGGGAAGATCACGAAGTCGCAGTTGGCGGTGCCGGGCGTGTCGCTGGGCGACGTCAGCACGGTGAAGATCGACGGATCGGGGTGGTCGAAACTGATCGAGCCAATGGTCATGAAGTTGGCCGTGTCGTACTTCACCGGCGTGAGGTTGCCGTGCCAGGCCACGACGTTGAAGGGCGTGCCCTTGGCCGGTGCGCGCCAGAAGCGGCCGCCGAATTTCTTGATCAATTCGTACGGGCCGACGCTGTCTTCATAAGCCGCCACGGGCGCCAGAAAGTCGCGCGCGTTGGCCAGCCCGTTGGAGCCGATCGGGCCCAATTCGGGCAGACGAAACTGCGCGCCGTAGTTCTCACACACGTAACCGCGGCTGGGACCCGCGCCGGCGTCCGAATCCGGCAGCGCGACCTTGAACACCAGCCCGCGCGGCAGCACCGCGATCTCGCCCGGCTTAACTTCGAGCACGCCCATCTCGGTGGTGATCAGCAGGCACCCTTGCTGCGGCACGATCAGCAGTTCGCCGTCGGCGTTGACGAAGGCGCGCCGGTCCATTGACTTGCTGGCCAGGTAGACCAGCGAGCCAACGCCGCACTGCACGTCGGCATCGCCATTGGCCGCCAACGTGCGCATGCCGTCGACGAAGTCCTGCTCACCCCCCGGCTCGAACGGGATCGGGTGCCAGCGCAGCGGCTCCGGTGCCAGCGCGGTGTCGCGGTCGCCGCCGGTGGTCCACAGCGCTTGCGCGTACGGCTGGTAGCGCCCGGCCACCACCGAAGGTTGGCGCCGGTACATCCAACTGCGCCGGTTCTCGTGCCGGGGCGCGGTGAAGGCGGTGCCGGAGATCAGCTCTGGGTACAGGTCAAACGGCGCGCGCTGCGGGCTGTTGCGGCCTTGCGGCAAGGCACCGGGCACCGCTTCGGTGGCGTGCTCGTTGCCGAAGCCGGACAGGTAGTGGCGGTTCATGGATTCGGTCTCCTGAATAGTGAAGTGGCTTGTGCGCGTCGGTGCAGTGTTGACGTGCGCCTCCCGCTATAGGAATCGCTGTCGCCCGCAGAAGCGGTCAGTGCCGAAGCGCAGCGTGGGAAAGCGCAAGCGATCCCGCGCCAACAAGCCATGCGCGATCTTATGCGGCAGGGCGTGGCAACTGCGCGCCGGAGGCCAGACACATAAAAAAACCCAACCGAAAACGGTCGGGTTTTTGAGCAGATGGTGGAGCTGGGGGGACTTGAACCCCCGTCCGCAAATCTTCCACGCCCAGTTCTACATGCTTAGCGGTCTGATTTAGATCTCACCATCCGAATCGCGCAGTCGCACGCTGTCCGGACAGCCAGTACCCTTGAATCTTGCCTGCGTCCAAGGTACCCGGACACAAGCCAGCCGATGTGAATTCCCCCGCAGCCGGGACGGCTTGCGCCGCCCTTGCCCAGCCCATCGGCCTGCTGTTGCGAGGCTCACCGGTGTTTAAGCGGCGAGTGCGAAACGTTCGTCGTTTGCAGTTAGTTTTTTTCAGCGGTTTAGCGAGGTGACTGAACCTCGGCATGCCCTGAGGCGATTCCAACCCACGTCGAAACCAATGCAGCCCCGGAACTCCTCATTTTAAGCCCAATCGATCAAATTCAAGAGCTCGAGCGGTGAATGGATGACGGCGTCAGCGCCCCAGGCGACGGGGTCCGCGCCGGGCCCGAGGTAACCGTAGGCTGCAGCCACCGTGCGCACGCCTGCAGCGCGCCCTGCTTGGATGTCGCGCTCGTCGTCGCCTACGTAGACGGTGTGGCGCGCATCCATGCCCGCCGCGGTCAGCGCAGCCAGCACCGGCGCAGGATGGGGTTTGGTGTGCGGCGTGGTGTCACCACAAACCACAGTGGCTGCCTGGCCGAAGGCGGGAAATGCCACCACGGTCGGCTGGGTGAAGCGGGTGGCCTTGTTGGTGACGATGCCCCAGGGCGTTTGACCGGCATGCAACCGGGCCAGCAGGTCGTCGACACCGTCAAAGCAGACGGTGTGCGCCAGCAGATGGCGATCGTAAGCGTCCAGAAACTCTTCGCGCAGCGCTGCAAAGCTGTCGTGGTCGGGCGCAACGCCCAGCGCCGCGTAGAGCACGCCGCGTGCGCCAGAACCAGCATGCGGGCGATAAACGGACAGATCAAGCGGGCCCAGGCCGCGCGCTTGGCGCAAGGTGTTGCCCGCCGCAGCAAGATCCGGCGCGCTGTCGACCAGCGTGCCATCCAGATCGAACAGGACGGCGCGAACGTCGGGCAGCCGGCCCAGCATGTCAGCCCGGTCGGCGGGCCGCCACCATGTAATTCACGCTGGTGTCGTCGCTAAAGCGAAAGCGCCGCGTCAAGGGCTGGAATTCCATGCCGCTGCTGCGCCGCAAATCGAGGCCGTTGGCACGGCAAAAGCCGGCCAATTCATGCGGTCGAATCAGCCGCGCATATTCGTGCGTGCCCTTGGGTACCATGCCCGCGATGTACTCGGCGCCGACGATGGCAAGAAGGAAAGACTTCACGTTGCGGTTGATGGTGGAGAAAAAAACCCAACCGCCCGGTCGAACCAAGCGCGCGCAGGCCTGGACGATGGACGCGGGGTCGGGCACGTGCTCCAGCATTTCCATGCAGGTAACCACATCGAATGCCGCGGGCATCTCTTCGCCCAAGGCCTCGGCAGACACCAACCGATAACGCAAATGCGGCGTCTGGGCTTCCAGCGCGTGAAGCTGGGCCACCTTGAGGGACTTCTCGGCCAGATCGATGCCGAGCACGTCGGCGCCGCGCCGGGCCATCGCGTCGGCCAAAATGCCGCCGCCACACCCAACGTCCAGCACGCGCGCGCCCTTCAAAAGACACGTGCTGTCGATCCAATCCAGCCGCAATGGGTTGATCTGGTGCAAGGCCGCGAATTCGCCATCCAAGTCCCACCACTGGTGCGCCAAGGCGGAGAACTTGGCCAACTCGGCCTGATCTGCGTTCACTTCGCTCATCCGATCATTGTCCCACGTGCGGCGCGGTGGTCAGGGCGCAGCACCAACTCGGCGCGAAAGATCGCCGAGGCCTCGCGCCCGCGCAAACCGGGCGCGTTCAGCACCGACTTCGCCTTGCGTGATGCACGCCTTGGGCGCGGGGGAGCCGCGTTGTTGCCAGAAGGCGCGGTACGCTTGGCTCTGGTAGGGGTCCGAGACGACGTAGCCGGCCTGTTCGGTACAGTTGCCCGGACTCCGGCACTCCCGCCAGGTCGCGCCGTAGACAACCCGCCCGTCACGCGTCAAACCGGGAAAAGCGCTGACCAAGGTGCGCTCGCGTGTGTGGTCGAGCCGGAAAGTGGCCTTCAGCGCGCGGTCAAACACGTACACCGATCCGAGATCGCTGTACGTCAACCAGGCTGGCGCAGCAGAAGCAGTTTGGTACCCGAAGACCGCCTTACCGGGCGAAAAGCCCAGATCCGCGCGCAGATCACACGGATGGCTGGTCGCCTTCGGCGCCGCGCCCAATCCATACACCCGCATGGTGGGCTGGCCCTGCTTGGGCGATTGCGGGATGGCCGAAAACTCCAGCCCATCCACCGAGATCATCGGCAGGGCAAAGACACTGCCGTCGCTGCTTTCGCGGTGGCTGCAGATGAACTGCGGCCCGCTCTTGCTGATGACGCGCGCCGTCCGGCCATCGTCCCGCACTTCAACGGTTTCCAATTGAAGCGGCCCCACGCCCTGGGCATCGGAATCCGCGTTCTGCGGCCAGCTGAGGGACCGGATGAAAAACGTCTGGTTTGCGGAGTCGGAAGACTCAGCGGAACCCTGGGCCAGCAACTCAGACGCTGCGGCATAAAACCCGGTCATCCCGGCGCGAAAAAGTGGCTTTGCCCGGCTCTGATCTTTCAAGATATCGGTGAACCGGTAGTGTTCGCCCGACACGTCGACCAAGTAACGCCAGCTCCCTTGAACCGGAAAGGCTTCGTTGGAGAACGGCGTTCGGTACACGCGCACGGCATCACCCGCCTTTTCCGGCAGTTCCATCAGGCTGACGGTCCCCACTTCCTTTCCGGAATAAGAGCGAAGAATGAAGCGCCCGTCGGGGCTTATGCGCTCATAGGTGCCCAAAGCCGGCACACCTTGGGAGTCCAACCCGACTACCGCGCCGTCCAGCGGGTAGTAAGCCACCGGCGCGATGCACCGATCCGCAGGACGAAGCGCGTCTTGGGCAAAAAGCGCGCCCGTGGGCCCACAAGCCGTGACGAGCGCCACAACGGCGCCTCGCCACGCTGCTCCGCGCAGTCTCATCCGCAATCCCCCGTCGGCAGCGCCTCCAGCCGAGATCGAATCACCCTCGCCCAAGCTGCGTTGGGCATGACGCCAAGAATGGGCCAAGCGTGTGCGACGCCACACCGGCCAACCAGGGCGGCGGGCGCGTGATTCAACAACCCGCATCGCGCGGCGAGCGGCCCGTCAATAGTCGGAATATCCCTAAGGTTTCCCATCCCCTTGACCATCACCGCATCACGCCATTCCTCGATCGACACGCGAGGGTCACGCAAGGGAACGACCCGCAGCCCAAGCTTCTCGGCAGCCGCGCGCATGCGCAGCCATTCCTGCAGGGCGTAGGGCATTCGCGGCGACAAAACCGCAACCACTGTTGGCTGGTCGCCCTCAAACAATCGGCTCGACCCGTCGATTTGGCAACTCGTCGCACCGTCTGACTGCGCGCCAGCAGCCACCGATATGTTGGCAATACCCCACAAAGCCAGGACAGGCCCCCAGCGCAGCATGGAGTGCCGCGCAGCCAGAGGGCACCAAGATTTGATCATGCAACAAAAAAGCCTTGAGGGCTTGCACCCTCAAGGCTTTTGTCGAGCGAAGCTCGAAGTGGCTTACTGGGCGCGGGTGCCGACCACTTCCACTTCCACGCGACGGTTCTTCGCGCGGCCTTCGGCGGTGCGGTTGTCAGCCACAGGCTGCTTCTCGCCCTTGCCTTCGGTGTAGATGCGGTTGCGCTCGATGCCCTTGGACACCAGGTAGGCCTTCACGGCTTCAGCGCGGCGGACCGACAGCTTCTGGTTGTAGGCGTCAGAACCCACCGAGTCGGTGTGGCCGACGGCGATGATGACTTCCAGGTTGATGCCCTTGATCTTGCTGACCAGGTCATCCAGCTTGGCGCGGCCTTCAGGCTTCAGCACCGACTTGTCGAAGTCGAAGAAAGCGTCAGCAGCGTAGGTCACCTTCTGGGCAGCCACCGGAGCGGGTGCCGGAGCGGGCGTCGCAGCCACCGGAGCGGGTGCCGGAGCAGCAGGCGGAGGAGCTTGCAGGGCGCCATCGCAGCCAGGAGCGGCCGTGGCGGGCGTCCAGTAGGCATCGCGCCAGCACAGTTCGTTCGTGCCGTTTTTCCAGATCAGGTTGCCGTGGCCGTTGCGCCAGTTGTCAGAGTTGATCGTCGAGCCAGCTGCGAAGGCGGAACCAGCCACGGTTGCAACAGCGAACAGGGTCGCTACTTTGTTCAGTTTCTTCATGGTTCTCCTCATAGGGAAAAAAGCCGCAGCCGGGCTGCGATAAATCGGACGCTTCAAGTGACCACCACCGAAAACGCTGCGTTGATTGTGCCACACGTCCCTCTGCATTCTTAGCAGAACGGGGGCCCGCGCCGCCAGAGAAAGGCCGAATTCTCCGCATCTGTTGCTCTGACACGACAAGCGATTCGGCCTAAAATTGAAGGCTTGCTCACTGGTTGCCTTGTCTCTATATCTGTATGACTTCGTTCGCCAAAGAAACACTTCCCATCAGCCTGGAAGAGGAGATGCGACGGAGTTACCTCGATTACGCCATGAGCGTGATCGTGGGTCGCGCCCTGCCCGACGCCCGTGACGGTCTGAAGCCGGTGCACCGCCGCGTCTTGTACGCCATGTACGAGATGGGCAACACCTACAACAGCAAATACCGCAAAAGTGCTCAAGCGGTGGGCGAGACCATGGGTAAGTTCCACCCCCACGGTGACTCGGCCATCTACGACACCATTGTGCGGATGACGCAGCCCTTCAGCCTGCGTCACCCCTTGATCGATGGGCAGGGCAACTTCGGCTCGGTCGACGGCGACGCCGCGGCGGCCATGCGCTACACCGAGATCCGCCTGCACAAGATCGCCCATGAGATGCTGGCGGATATCGACAAGGAAACTGTCGACTTCGGCCCCAACTACGACGGCAGCGTGACCGAGCCGCTGGTGCTGCCGGCCCGCCTGCCCAACCTGCTGGTCAACGGCTCCGGCGGCATTGCCGTGGGCATGGCCACCAATATTCCGCCGCACAACCTGAATGAAGTGGTTGATGCCTGTCTGCACCTGCTGCACCACTCGGATGCGACCATCGATGAATTGATGGAAATCGTGCCCGCGCCCGATTTCCCGACCGGCGGCATCATTTATGGCATCCAGGGCGTCAAGGACGGTTACCGCACCGGCCGTGGCCGCGTGGTGATGCGCGCCAAGGCGCACTTCGAGGACATCGACAAGGGGCAGCGCCAAGCGATCATCGTTGATGAGCTCCCCTACCAGGTCAATAAGAAGACGCTGCAGGAGCGCATGGCCGAGTTGGTGCACGAAAAGAAACTCGAAGGCATCAGCCACATCCAGGACGAGTCCGACAAGTCCGGCATGCGCCTGGTGATCGAGCTCAAGCGCGGCGAAGTGCCCGAGGTCGTGCTCAACAACCTCTACAAACAGACCCAGCTGCAGGACACCTTCGGCATCAACATGGTGGCGCTGGTCGACGGCCAGCCCAAGCTGTGCAACCTCAAGGAACTGCTCCAGGTCTTCCTCCAGCACCGCCGCGAGGTGGTGACGCGGCGCACGGTGTTCGATCTGCGCAAGGCACGCGACCGCGGCCATGTGCTGGAAGGTCTGGCGGTCGCGCTGGCCAACATTGACGAGTTCATCCGCATCATCCGCGAATCGCCCACCCCGCCGGTCGCCAAGACCGAGCTGATGGCCCGCACCTGGGACAGCGCCCTGGTACGCGAAATGCTTACGCGCACGCGCGAAGACGGCGTGACCATCAGCGCCGATGACTACCGCCCCGAGGCACTGGGCCACGCGTTCGGCCTGCAAAAGGACGGCTTGTACCGCCTGTCGGAAACGCAAGCCCAGGAAATCCTGCAGATGCGCCTGCAGCGCCTAACGGGCCTGGAACAGGACAAGATCATTGCCGAGTACAAGGAAGTGATGTCCGAGATCGAGGATCTGCTGGACATCCTGGCCAAGCCGGGGCGCGTTTCCACCATCATTGGCGAAGAGCTGACCGCTTTGAAGACCGAATTCGGTCAAACCAAGGACGGCGCGCGCCGCTCCATCGTCGAGCACAACGCGCAAGACCTGGCGACCGAAGACCTGATCACGCCCACCGACATGGTGGTCACGCTCAGCCACACCGGCTACATCAAGGCGCAGCCCCTGTCCGAATACCGCGCGCAAAAGCGCGGCGGACGTGGCAAGCAGGCCACCGCGACCAAGGATGACGATTGGATCGACCAGCTCTTCATCGCCAACACGCACGACTACATCCTGTGCTTCTCCAACCGCGGCCGCCTGTACTGGCTAAAGGTATGGGAAGTGCCTTCGGGCTCGCGCGGCTCGCGTGGGCGACCCATCGTCAACATGTTCCCGCTGCAAGAAGGCGAGAAGATCAACGTCATTCTGCCGCTCACCGGCGACAACCGTACGTTCCCGGCCGACCGCTACATCTTCATGTCCACCGCCGGCGGCACGGTGAAGAAGACCGCGCTCACCGAGTTCAGCAACCCGCGCAAGATTGGCATCATCGCCATCAAGCTTGATGAAGGCGACCAGCTCATCGGCGCCGCCGTTACCGACGGCCAGCACGACGTGATGCTGTTCTCCGACGGAGGCAAGGCCGTGCGTTTCGACGAAAACGACGTACGTGCCCTCGGCCGCGACACGCGCGGCGTGCGCGGCATGCAGCTGGAAGAAGGCCAGAGCGTGATCGCGCTGCTGGTCGCGCCCGGCGAGGCCAGTGCCGAAGATTCGGAACCGATGGCCCGCAACAGTGTGCTGACCGCTACTGAAAATGGTTACGGGAAACGCACGAACATTACCGAGTACACGCGCCATGGCCGTGGAACCAAGGGCATGATCGCCATCCAGCAGAGTGAACGCAACGGCAAAGTCGTCGCAGCGACGCTGGTCGGCGTTGATGATGAGATCATGCTGATCACCGACAAAGGCGTGCTGGTGCGCACACGGGTGGCCGAGATTCGCGAGATGGGCCGCGCCACCCAGGGTGTCACGCTGATCGCGTTGGATGACGGCGCCCAACTCAGCGGCCTGCAGCGCATCGTTGAGAACGATGCGCAAGAAGCCGAATCAGATTCCGACACGGATACCGAACAACCTCAGGATTAACAATGGAGCAAGCATTGAAGAACGCTACCCTTTCCAAACTGCCAATCGCTATTCTTTTCGCAGCTGCCTGCGCAGTTTCCACGGGGGCTAACGCCCAAAATGACAGCAAACGCGCGCTGGCCGTCAAACTGGCCCAGATGCAGCAAAAAGCCGACGGCGAAGCCATGATCGAGCAGCTGACCGCCACCGCGGTGCAGCCGCTGCTGGCCGGCTGGTCGCAGCGCCTGGACGAGACCGTGCCGCCCGCGCGCCAGAAGGAAGTGCGCGACAAATTGGACGTCGAGCTGAAGAAATACGCCGACAGCACGCACAAGGTGGTCGAGGCCCAGACCGCCAAGGCCGCTGAAGCGGCGTTGGTGCCAATCTTCATGGAGAAGCTGACGGAAGACGAGCTCAAGCAGATCGTGGCCTACATGGAATCGCCCGTCAGCGCCAAATTCCAGGCGCTCGGTCCCGATGCCACCAACGCCTGGGCCAAGCGCATCATCGACGCGACCAAGCCCCAGGTGGAAAGCGGCGCCAAAACCTTCGAAGCCGCGGCCAACCGCATCGTGTCGGGCAGCGGCGGCTCGTCCGCCCCCGCCAAGAAGTAATCGCCCAGAATCGGCGGTTTTCGGGTTCGTCGGCCTGCTGGCCGGCGGCTTGGCCACAACGCGCGCTGCATGAGCTCCACACCCATCCAATCCGACGCCCTCGCCAAGTTGCGGGTCCAGATCGACAGTCTGGACGCGCAACTGCTGTCCCTGCTGAACCAGCGCGCCCGCGTGGCCGAAGAAGTGGGTGAGCTCAAGCGGCATGAAGGCACGCCGTTTTTCCGCCCCGACCGCGTCGCGCAGGTCATCGCCAAGATCCAGGACAACAACACCGGCCCGCTGCAGAACCAGCACGTGGCCGCGATCTGGCGCGAAATCATGTCGGCCTGCCTGGCGCTGGAGGTGCCGCAGCGCGTGGCGGTGCTGGGGCCGGAAGGCACGTTCACCGAACAGGCAGCGATCGAGTTTTTTGGCAGTGCGGCCAACCTGGTGTACTGCAGTTCGTTCGATGAGGTTTTCCACGCCACGGCGGCCGGCACGGCGCAGTTCGGCGTGGTCGCAGTAGAAAACACCACCGAAGGCGCAGTGACGCGCTCGTTCGACCTGTTCCTGCATTCGCCCGTCCACGTGGTGGGCGAAGTCAGCCTGCTGGTGCGCCACAACCTCCTGCGCCAGGTCAACACGCTGGAAGGCGTGGAGGCGGTACTCGCCCACCCCCAGGCGCTGATGCAGTGCCAGCGCTGGCTGTCCGAGCACCTGCCGCACGCCGAGCGCCGCGCGGTGGGCAGCAACGCCGAAGGCGCTCGCCTGGCCGCCACCAACCCTGCTTGGGCCGCGCTGGCCAGCGACCGCGCGGCGGCGCAGTTTGGGCTGCACATCGTGGGCCACGCCATCCAGGACGAGGCCTACAACCGCACCCGCTTTGCCGTCATCTGCCTGCCGCAAACCCTGGGAATGCCCGAGGCTACCGGGCACGACTGCACCAGCATCGTGGTGTCGGTGCCCAACACGCCCGGTTCGGTGCACGACATGCTGACACCGTTGAAAAAGCACGGTGTGTCGATGACGCGCTTCGAGTCCCGGCCCGCCAAATCGGGCCAGTGGGACTACTATTTCTACATCGATATCGCCGGTCACCCGTCCGAGCCCCATGTGCAGGCGGCGTTGACCGAACTCCAGGCCCAATGCGCCTTCTACAAAGTGCTGGGGGCCTACCCGCTGGGACAAGATGTTTGATCAACTGGGACTGATTGGCTGTGGCCTCATGGGCGGCTCGTTCGCCCTCGCGCTCAAGCGCGCCGGCCTGGTGCGCCGCGTGGTGGGCTACAGCAAATCTCCGTCCACCACCGCGCGTGCGCTGCAACTGGGCGTGATCGATGTCGAAGCGCCCTCCGCCCTGCTGGCGGTATCGGGCGCCGACTTGGTCCTGCTGGCTGTGCCGGTGGCCGCCACCGAAAACACGCTCAAGGCCATCCGCCACCTGCTCGACCCGCGCATGCTGATCATGGACGTGGGCTCCACCAAGCGCGACGTGGTGGACGCAGCGCGGCGCGTGCTCAAGAACGACGTTGGCCTGTTCGTGCCAGCCCATCCAATCGCGGGGCGCGAAGTCTCTGGCGTGGAAAACGCCGACGCGGGCCTGTACACCGGCCGCCAGGTCATCCTGACGCCGATCGAGCGCACACAAACCGCCAAGATCGATCGCGCCGAAACCCTGTGGCGCGCACTGGGCTGCACGGTCGAGCGCATGTCGCCCGAATCGCACGACGCCGCCTTCGCCACTGTCAGCCACTTGCCGCACATGATCGCGTTTGCGCTGATGAACGGCATCACGGCGCAACCGGACGGCGAGAAGTTTCTGTCACTTGCAGGCCCCGGCTTTCGGGACTTCAGCCGCATCGCCGCCAGCGACCCGCAACTGTGGCGCGACGTGCTGATCGCCAACCGCGAAGAGCTGGCGCGCCAGACCGATTTGTTCAAACAGGCGCTGGGCGATTTCGAACGCCTGATCGCCAACGGCCAAAGCGACGACCTGGAACGCCTGATCAACCGCGCCAGCCACGCCCGCGCCAACTGGCGCTCGACGCCCGGCGCACGCTGACGCACGGGCAACCGTGCCCCCACAGCGCGCGCCGCCTGCCTTTCTCGCCCCCGCTGCCTGTGTACGACACCGAATTCCTTGACATTCCTGCGCTGCGCAGCGTGAGCGGCACCGTCCGCCTGCCAGGCTCCAAGAGCATTTCCAACCGCGTGCTGCTGCTGGCGGCACTGTGCGATGGCCGCACTGTGGTGCACGACCTGCTGGATTCGGACGACACCCGCGTCATGCTGGACGCTTTGCGCGCGCTGGGCTGCGGCGTGCAGGTCGATGGCTTCCGCGCCACGATCGATGGCCTGGGCGACCGCCCGCGCCAGCCGCAGGCCGACCTGTTCCTGGGCAACGCCGGCACGGCCATGCGCCCCCTCACCGCCGCGCTGGCGGTGCTGGGTGGGGACTACCAGTTGCGCGGCATTGCCCGCATGCACGAGCGGCCCATCGGCGACCTGGTCGACGCCTTGCGCGCCCTGGGCTGCCAGATCGACTACCTCGGCACGGCCGGTTACCCGCCGCTGCGCATTGGCCAACCCACGCTGCGGCTGGACCAGCCGATCGCCGTGCGCGGCGACGTCTCCAGTCAATTCCTGACCGCGCTGCTGCTGGCGCTGCCCTTGGCGGCTGGTCAGCCAGGCGGGCGCGACGTGGTCATCGAGGTCGTGGGCGAACTGATTTCGCGCCCCTACGTCGACATCACGCTGCAGCTGCTGGCGCGCTTTGGCGTGCACGTGCAGCGCGACGGCTGGTCGCGCTTCACCATTCCCAACGGCAGCCGCTACCGCTCGCCAGGCGAAATCCATGTCGAGGCGGACGCATCTTCTGCTAGCTATTTCATAGCTGCCTCCGCAATTTCAGAGCCGGCTAGCGGCCAAAATGGCTTGAAAATCGAAGGTGTGGGCGAACAATCCATCCAAGGCGACATCCGCTTCGTCGAGGCCGCCCGCGCCATGGGCGCCGAGATCGAAAGCGGCCCCAACTGGCTGCAGGTGCGCCGCGGTGCCTGGCCGCTAAAGGCGATCGATCTGGACTGCAACCACATCCCGGATGCGGCCATGACACTGGCCGCCATGGCGCTCTACGCCGATGGCCCCAGCACGCTGCGCAACATCGCGTCCTGGCGCGTCAAGGAAACCGACCGCATCGCCGCCATGGCGACCGAGTTGCGCAAGCTGGGGGCACAAGTCGAAGAAGGCGCGGACTTCATCCGGGTCACCCCGCCGGATCCCACCACCGGCTGGCACGCCGCCTCGCTGCACACCTATGACGACCACCGCATGGCCATGTGCGGCTCGCTCGCGGCGTTCAACCCGGCACGTCTGCCGGTGCGCATTGAGGACCCGCGCTGTGTGGGCAAGACCTTCCCCGGCTATTTCGAGACGCTGTTCGCGGTCGCCGAGGCATCGGTCCCCGTGCCCGTGCTTTGTGTGGATGGCCCCACCGCGTCCGGCAAGGGCACGCTGGCCGCGGCGGTGGCGCACCGTTTGGGCTACCACTACCTCGACTCCGGCGCGCTGTACCGATTGACCGGCCTGGCCGCCCGGCAGGCCCAGTTGGCGCCGGAAGCGGTCAATGAGGCTGAAATCGCCGCCCTGGCGCGCGGTCTGCCGGTGCAGTTTCGCGCCGACCGCGTCTGGCTGGGCGGCCAGGAGGTCACGGACCAGATCCGCACCGAAGCCGCGGGCATGGATGCTTCCCGCGTCTCCGCCTTACCCAGCGTGCGCGAGGCGCTCCTGGATTTGCAGCACAGCTTTGCCCGTTTGCCGGGGCTCGTGGCCGACGGGCGCGACATGGGCACGCAGATTTTTCCCTTTGCGCCGCTCAAGGTGTTCCTCACCGCGGACGCCGCCCAACGCGCGGACCGGCGCCATAAGCAGTTGATTTCCAAGGGAATTTCAGCTAATATCGACATTCTTCGCGCCGACTTGGCTGCACGCGACGCTCGGGATTCATCCCGGGCTGTAGCGCCTCTCAAGCCCGCGCAAGATGCGCTGCTGCTGGACAACTCGCAACTGTCGATCGAAGAATCGGTTGAACAAGTGCTTGGCTGGTGGCAGGCACGCCAGCCGTTCTAGCCCACAAGGCTTGCACTGGCGCACCACGGCCGGCTGGGGTTCAAGCCCTTGCCGGCTTTTCGTTCCGTCTGACCTCCCTCCTGCGCGTCAGCAGCGCACTGGGTCAGGCGGTTGACCAACCCTTAACCCGCGGCCTTGTGGCCGTCACCTTCCGACCACAGTCTTTTAGAAACGATAGCAATCGTGCCGTCGTGAACCTGTGTGTGCGGACAAGGAACATTCATGTCTGAATCTTTTGCCCAGTTGTTCGAAGAGTCCCTGCAGCGCACCGAAATGCGCCCGGGTGAAGTCATCACTGCCGAAGTGGTGCGCGTCGAACACAACTTCGTCGTGGTCAACGCCGGTCTCAAATCCGAAGCGTACATCCCAATCGAAGAATTCAAGAACGACACCGGCGGCCTCGAAGTCGAGCCCGGCCAGTTCGTGCCCGTCGCCATCGGCTCCATCGAAAACGGCTACGGCGACACCATCCTGAGCCGTGACACGGCCAAGCGCCTGGCCTCCTGGCTGGCCCTGGAAAAAGCCCTGGATTCGGGCGACTTCGTCACCGGCACAACCGCTGGCAAGGTCAAGGGCGGCCTGACGGTGCTGGTCAACGGCATCCGCGCCTTCCTGCCGGGTTCGCTGGTCGACACGCGTCCCACCAAGGACCTGACGCCCTACGAAAACAAGACCATGGAGTTCAAGGTCATCAAGCTGGACCGCAAGCGCAACAACGTTGTGCTGTCGCGCCGCGCGGTGGTCGAGGCGTCGATGGGCGAAGAGCGTGCCAAGCTGATGGAAACGCTGAAAGAAGGCGCCATCGTCAACGGCGTGGTCAAGAACATCACCGAATACGGTGCGTTCGTGGACCTGGGCGGCATCGACGGCCTGCTGCACATCACCGACATGGCATGGCGTCGCGTGCGCCACCCGTCGGAAGTGGTGCAGACCGGTCAGGAAATCCAGGCCAAGATCCTCAAGTTCGACACCGAGAAAAACCGCGTCTCGCTGGGTCTCAAGCAGATGGGCGACGACCCCTGGCTGGGCGTGTCGCGTCGCTACCCCTCGGGCACGCGCATGTTCGGCAAGGTCACCAACATCGCCGACTACGGCGCGTTCGTCGAGCTGGAGCCCGGTATCGAAGGCCTGGTCCACGTGTCCGAAATGGACTGGACCAACAAGAACGTGGCCCCGTCCAAGATCGTGTCGCTGGGCGACGAGGTCGAAGTCATGGTGCTCGAGATCGACGAAGACAAGCGCCGCATCTCCCTGGGCATGAAGCAAACGCGTGCCAACCCTTGGCAAGAATTCGCTCAAAACACCAAGCGCGGCGACCGTGTCAAGGGCCCGATCAAGTCGATCACCGACTTTGGCGTGTTCGTGGGCCTGGCTGCCGGCATCGACGGCCTGGTGCACCTGTCCGACCTGTCCTGGAACGAGCCCGGCGAAGCCGCCGTGCGCAACTACAAGAAGGGCCAGGACGTTGAAGCCATCGTGTTGGCCGTGGACGTGGACCGCGAGCGCATCAGCCTGGGCATCAAGCAACTGGACCAGGACCCGTTCACGACCTTCGTCACCGTCAACGACAAGGGCCAGATCGTCACCGGCACCGTGCACTCCGTGGATGCCAAGGGCGCCGAGATCGACCTGGGCAACGAAGTCATGGGCTACCTGCGCGCTTCGGAAATCAGCCGCGACCGCGTTGAAGACGCCAGCCAGGTGCTGAAGGTCGGCGACGAGGTGAACGCCGTGGTGGTCAACGTCGACCGCAAGACGCGCAACATCCAGCTGTCGATCAAGGCCAAGGACGCTGTCGACCAGCAGGAAGCCATGGCCAACCTGAGCCAGAACACCGGCACCGCCGGCACGACCAGCCTGGGCGCCCTGCTGCGCGCCAAGCTGGACAACAACGAGAAGTAAAGCCTTCTTGCACGGCCGGTCGGTGACTGGCCGTGACTGCCCATGACACGATCCGATCTGGTGGAAATGCTGGCCGAACGCTTCGGCCAGCTTACGCACAAAGACGCCGACGCGGCCGTCAAGACCATTCTTGACGCCATGGCGGACGCCTTGGTGCGTGGCCACCGGATCGAAATCCGTGGGTTTGGCAGCTTCGCGATCAACCGGCGTCCGCCCCGGCTGGGCCGCAACCCCCGCACCGGCGAAAGCGTGCCCATCCCTGAACGCAGGGTGCCGCACTTCAAGCCGGGTAAGGCGCTGCGTGAAGCCGTGGGCAGCCAGCCCGTCGAGTACCCTGGCGCCACTGGTCCTGGCTGATAGCGATCGACACAAGACAATAGAAACTAGAATCTTCCCGAACCTCGTGGAAGATTCATGTCCAAGCTCACAAGGCTGCTGAAGTGGATACTGAAGGCAGCCATTTTTTTTGCCCTGTTCGCCTTCGCGCTCAATAACCAACAAGACGCCACCGTGCACCTGTTGTTTGGCCACCAGTGGCGCGCACCAATGATGCTGATCGTGCTGGTGGCTTTTGCCTCCGGGCTGGTCGTCGGCGTTCTGGGCATGCTGCCAGGCTGGTGGGCCAGGCGCAAAGCAACCAGCCATCCGGCTGCTGACCGCCATTCGAACATGGCGCCCCTGGACGACACCTTGATTCCCCCCTCCCATGGAGTTTGACCTCAGCTGGCTGCTGCTCGGCGTTCCGATCGTCTTCGCGCTGGGCTGGCTCGCTTCCCGGCTTGATCTGCGCCAGTTGCGCATCGAGAACCGGCAGGCCCCTAAAGCCTATTTCAAAGGCCTCAACTACCTGCTCAACGAGCAGCAGGACCAGGCCATCGACGCTTTCATTGAAGCGGTTCAGCGCGATCCGGACACGACTGAGCTGCATTTCGCCCTGGGCAACCTGTTCCGCCGGCGCGGCGAATACGAGCGCGCGGTGCGGGTGCACGAGCACCTGCTATCGCGTGCCGACCTGCCCCTGGCCGATCGGGAGCGCGCTCAGCACGCGCTGGCGTTGGACTTTCTGAAGGCGGGCCTGCTCGACCGCGCCGAGGAAGCCCTGCGCAAGCTGGACGGCACGCGCTACCAGGATCAGGCCTGGTTGACCTTGCTGTCCCTCTACGAGCGCGGGCGCGACTGGCCCCAGGCGACCGAGGTAGCGCAACGGCTGGCTGAGCGCCAGCAAGGCGACTTCACCCACCGCTTGTCACATTACCTGTGCGAGCAGGCTGCTGTCGCGCAGGCCAAGCAGCACGATCTCTCCCGCGCCCAGCAACTGTTGCGCCAGGCCATCGCCGGTGCGCCGGACGCCGCCCGGCCGCGCATCCAACTGGCTGGCTCCATGGCAGCTCAGGGCGACAGTCCAGGCGCTTTCGAACAGTTGGTCGACCTGGAAGGGCACGCGCCGCAGGCCTTACCCCTGGTCGCCAGCGAACTGGTGCGCATCGGCAACGACATTGGCGCGTTGGAGCGTGCGGCCACCGTCCTGCAACGCCGGTACGCGGTCGACCCGTCGGTCGATATCGCCGACGCCCTGGTACAGGCCGAGGTGCTTGCTGGCACCCCGCTCAAGCAAGCCCGGGAAGGCTATGTGCGGCACATGGCACAGGAGCCGTCCCTGATCGCCGCCTCGCGCTGGCTCAGTCAGGAGAGCTTTGCCCATGACGGCGCGCACGAGGTCGTGCAGCGCTCGATCGAGGACGCGGCGCGGCCTCTGGCACGCTACCGCTGCGCGGCCTGCGGCTTTGAAGCCCAGGGCTACTTCTGGCAGTGCCCTGGCTGCCAGGCGTGGGACAGTTTTCCACCGCGCCGAATAGAAGAGTTGTAGGCGCCCGACGCGGCTGTCAACCTGAGCGCGTCACGCGCCGTTACAGCAGAACCGCGGCCATGTGGTCGCGGCCAACCGGAGGGACACCCATGTGGAAGAAATTGCTGGCCGCGCTGGCCATGTTTTACGCCGCCATGTCGTTTGCAGCGGTCGACGCCAACACCGCGACGGCGGCCGAGTTGGACAGCGTCAAGGGCATCGGCCCGGGCATGTCCACGCGCATCATCGATGAGCGCAAGAAGTCGCCCTTCAAAGACTGGTCCGACCTGATCTCGCGCGTCAAAGGTGTGGGCAACAAGAACGCTGCCAAGTTTTCCACGGGCGGCCTGACCGTGAACGGCGCCGCCTACAGCGGCGCGCCGGCGGCAGCGCCGGCCGCCAAGCCCGCCGCACAGACGGCACCCGCAGCCGCCAAGCCGGCTGTCCCAGCCGCGCCTGCGGCGCCAACCGTGGGCACCAAACCGGCGGCGGCCGCAGCAACCAAACCCTGACGTTCTCCTGAGCCAGTCGGCATTGGGCCGGCGGCCCGATGCCTGGACTACCCGCAAGCGGCTGCGTGCCGCTTGCGTCGTTTTCAGGTCGACCCGAAGCCGCCACCGCCGGGCGTGTGGATCTCGAAGATATCGCCCGGCTGCATTTCGGCGCTGCCGATGTGCTGCAGCTCTTCGCGGCGTCCGTCGCTCCGTACGACACGGTTGAGACCCACCTCGCCCGCCTGCGCGCCAGCCATGCCAAAGGCGCCGCGCACGCGTCCGTTGCTCAAAATGCTGGCGGTCATCGGTTCCAGGAAGCGCAGCCGGCGCACGCCGCCATCGCCACCGTTCCACTGCCCCTTCCCACCCGATCCGCTGCGAATTTCGTAGCTCTCCAAACGCACCGGAAAACGCCATTCCAGCACTTCCGGGTCGGTCATGCGCGAATTCGTCATGTGCGTTTGCACGACGCTGGTGCCTGGGAAGCCGCCCACCAGCTGGCCCTGCGCGTCGAACACACCGCCCGCGCCCGACCCACCTGAAATCGTCTCGTAATACTGGTAGCGGTCGTTGCCGAATGTGAAGTTGTTCACCGTGCACTGGCTCGCGCCCATCAGGCCCAAGGCGCCGATGATGGTGTTGGTGATGCAGGTGGAGGTCTCGACGTTACCGGCCACCACGCTCGCCGGCGGGTTCGGGCGCAGCATCGAGCCTTCAGGGATCACGACCTCGATCGGCTTCAGGCAACCCGCGTTCAGCGGAATGTCGTCGTCCACCAGCATGCGGAACACGTACAGCACGGCCGCCATGCACACCGCCGTCGGCGCGTTGAAGTTGTTGATCTGCTGCGGCGACGTGCCGGTGAAATCCACCTTGGCCGTGCGCGCTACGCCGTCGATGGTCACCGCCACCTGAATCTGCGCGCCATTGTCCAGCGGCAGCGTGAACTGGCCGCCTTGCATGCGCGCCGCCAGCTGTGTGATCGCCCGGCGCACGGATTCCTCCGCATTGTCCTGCACGTGGCGCATGTACGCCTGCACCACGGGCAGGCCGAACTGCTGCACCATCTTGCGCAGCTCCTGCACGCCTTTTTCGTTGGCGGCGATCTGCGCCTTCAAGTCCGCCATGTTCTGCTGCGGGTTGCGGCTGGGGTATTCGCCACTGGCCAACAGCTCCAGCATCTCCTGCTCGCGCAGCGTCCCGCGATCGACCAGCTTGACGTTGTTGATCTGCACGCCCTCTTCCTCAATGCGGGTCGAGAACGGCGGCATGGAACCCGGCGAGATACCGCCGATGTCCGCATGGTGGCCGCGCGAGCCCACGTAGAAGATCGGCGCCTGACCCTCGTCCAGGTACACCGGCGTGATCACCGTCACGTCGGGCAAATGCGTGCCGCCGTGGTAAGGGTCGTTCAGCACGTAGACGTCGCCCGGCTGCATGCGGCCTGCGTTCTCGCGGATGACGGTTTTGATGCTCTCGCCCATCGAACCCAGGTGCACCGGCATGTGCGGTGCGTTGGCGATCAGGTTGCCCTCCGCGTCGAACAGCGCGCAGCTGAAGTCCAGCCGTTCCTTGATGTTGACCGAGTACGCCGTGTTCTGCAGTTGCAGCCCCATCTGCTCGGCGATGTTCATGAACAGGTTGTTGAACACCTCCAGCAGCACCGGGTCCACCGTCGTGCCAGCGGCGAATTGCACAGCCCGTTCGGTGACGCGGTCCAACAGGATGTGGTCGTGTTCGGTCAAGCGGGCGCGCCAACCGGGTTCAACCACGGTGGTGGCGTTCTGTTCGGCGATGATGGCCGGGCCTTCGATGGCGTCACCAGGGCGCAGGTCTTCGCGCACGATCAGCGCGGCATCGTGCCACGCCGCCTTTCCGTCCACCCCGGCCGAGTACATGCGCACCGTGTCGCGCCGGGGCACCTCGCGCTCGGCTTGCAGCGCGTGCGTGCGCTCGGTCGGCGCGTCGCCCGCCACCACGGCCTCGACCGACACGGCTTCGGCAATCAGCGCCTTGCCCTGCATCAGGAAGGCAAAGCGCTGGCGGTAAGCGTCTTCAAACGCGCGCACGATGTCGTGCAGGGCCTGCTCGTCGCTGACATGGCCGGCCTGCAGGTGCGGGAAGGGCACGATCAGCGCCGAGTCGGTGCCGTCGTAGCGCACGTGCACGCGCCGCAGCACGCGGATGTCGCCGCGGCTGACCTGTTGGCGCTCCAGCTCGCCCTGCGCTGCCATCGCCAGTTCGGCCAGGCGATCGCGCAGCGCGGGCATGTTCTCGGGCGACAGCGGCAGTTCCACCGCGGTTTCGCGCATCACGTTCTGATCGGCCAAACCCATGCCGTAGGCAGACAGCACGCCGGCCAGCGGGTGTACCAGCACGCGCGACACGCCCAGCGCGTCGGCCACCAGACAAGCGTGCTGGCCACCAGCGCCGCCAAAGCACTGCAAGGTGTAGCGCGTCACGTCGTAGCCGCGCGCCACGCTGATTTTTTTGATGGCGTTGGCCATCTGCTGCACCGCGATTTGAATGAAGCCGTGCGCCACGTCCTCCGGCAAGCGGCCGGTGGGCGCGGCGATCTCCGTGAACCTAGTGCGCACGACATCGCCGTCCAGCGATTCGTCCGCGCGCGGACCGAACACCTTGGGGAAGTACGCGGGCTGCACCTTGCCGACCATCACGTTGGCATCGGTCACCGCCAGCGGGCCGCCACGGCGGTAGCTGGCGGGGCCGGGGTTGGCGCCCGCGCTTTCGGGGCCGACGCGAAAGCGCGCACCGTCGTACAGCAGAATGGAGCCACCGCCCGCCGCGACGGTGTGGATGCTCATCATCGGCGCGCGCATGCGCACGCCCGCCACCTGGGTTTCAAACTCGCGCTCGAACTGGCCGGCGTAGTGGCTCACGTCGGTCGACGTGCCGCCCATGTCAAAGCCGATGACTTTGGGCTGCCCCGCGATCTCGGCCGTGCGCGCCATGCCGACGATGCCGCCGGCCGGTCCGGACAGGATCGCGTCCTTGCCCTGAAAGGCATGCGCATCGGTCAGCCCACCCGAGGACTGCATGAAGAACAGCTTGACGCCCGGCATCTCCGCCGCCACTTGGTCGACGTAGCGGCGCAGAATGGGCGACAGGTAGGCGTCCACCACCGTCGTGTCGCCGCGGCTGACGAACTTCATCATCGGGCTGGTCTGGTGGCTGGTGCTGATCTGGGTAAAACCGGCTTCACGTGCCAGCTCGGCCGCCGCCTTTTCATGCTCGACATAGCGGTAGCCGTGCATGAAAACGATGGCCACGCTGCGCAGGCCTGCCGCGTACTGCGCTGCCAGGTCCTGGCGCAGTTGGTCCTTGTCCAGGGCGGTGACCACGTTGCCCTGCGCGTCCATGCGCTCGTTGGCCTCGACCACGGCGCTGTACAGCAGCTCGGGCAGGACGATGTGGCGGTCAAACAGGCGCGGCCGGTTCTGGTAGGCGATGCGCAGACCGTCGCGGAAGCCCTTGGTCGTGACCAGCAGCGTCGGCTCGCCCTTGCGTTCCAGCAGCGCGTTGGTGGCCACGGTGGTGCCCATTTTCACGCACTCGACGCGTTCGGCCGGCACCGGCTCGCCCGGGGCCAGGCCCAGCAGCTGGCGAATGCCCGCCACGGCGGCGTCGCGGTACTGCTCGGGGTTCTCCGACAGCAGCTTGGCGGTCGCGGTGGCGCCGTCGGGGCGGCGCGCCACGATGTCGGTGAACGTGCCCCCACGGTCAATCCAGAATTGCCACTTCATAGTGTCCTCGAAAAGGGAAAGAACGGCGCGGCGCGGGCGGCGGC
>JAEZWW010000037.1 GCA_023442945.1 Pseudomonadota bacterium
GGGGGGGGGCGGGGGGGGGGGGGCGGCGCGGGGGGGGCCCCCGCGCCGGGCGGGTCGGATTCGGTGGACGCGGCGGCGGCGGGCACCTTCCCGATCGGCGACGCCAACCGCCCGGTGCCCATGGCCATCCCGCCCACGGACGCGCCGGCGTTAGCCGCGTCGGCCCCGCGCGCCGGGCAGGCCATGCCCGCGCCCGCGGCGGGCGAGGCCGACGGCGCATTCGCCCGGTTCTGGAAGCGCCTTTGGGCGCCCGACCTGTGGCCGCTGGTCGGGCAGCACCTGCTGCTGGTGGTCGTGTCGGTCGGGCTGGCCACGCTGATCGCCGTGCCGCTGGGCATCGCGCTGCTGGCGCACCCGCGTGCGCGCGCCATCGCCCTGGGCGCGGCGGGTGTGCTGCAGACTATCCCGTCGCTGGCGCTGCTGGCGGTGTTGATCGCGCTGCTGGGCGTCATCGGCAAGCTGCCGGCGCTGATCGCGCTGACGGCCTACAGCGTGCTGCCGATCCTCAGCAACACCTGCGCCGGCCTGGCCGAGGTGCCGCGCGGCCTGCGCAACGCCGCCGCCGCCTTGGGCATGACCGGGCCGCAGCGCATGGCGTTCGTCGAATTCCCGCTGGCCCTGCCGACGGTGCTGGCCGGCATCCGCACCGCCACGGCGATTGCCATCGGCACGGCGACGATCGCCGCCTTCATCGGCGCGGGCGGCCTGGGCGAGCGCATCGTCACCGGCCTGGCGCTGAACGACAGCGCTTTGATGCTGGCCGGCGCGCTGCCCGCCGCCGCGCTGGCGCTGTTGAGCGAAGCCCTGTTCGAATGGCTGACGCGCCGCGTGATGGCGCGCCGGCAGCCGCGGCGCGCTGGGGCCGAAGCGGTGACCGCGACCGCGCGGCCGCGCAAGAGCCGGTCGGCGTCGCGCTCAGGCGCAGGCGCTGCACCAGCTGACAGCAGCAGCAGCGACAGCGCCAAGCCAGCGGCCGAGCGCGGCAGCCGTTCCCGCAGCGGCAGGGGCAGCACCGACACTGGCGCCAGCGCCAGTGCCAGCGCCCGTGAAAGCCGGCGCAGCGACCGCCAGCGCGCCGCCGCTGCGCCATCGCCCGCGGCGCCATCGGGCCCGTCCGCCCTGCAGAGCGCCCGCCCACGCTTCGGGCAAACCGTCCCGCAGGAAGCGCCGATGTGGCTGAGCGAGCCCGACGCCGACGCGTACGACGCCGCGCGCGCGCAGCTGGACCGGGCCCGGGCCGAGCGCCAGCGGTCGACGTCGTCGGCCGACCGCGCGCCCAGCGACCGCTCGAACGCCGACCGCGCACCCCGCCGCGAGCGTCACCCCCAGGACGACGGCCCACCGCGCAGTGGGCGCTGATCTGGGGCAGGGCGTGCGCGCGGTGACGGACGCGCGTCGGGTGATTTCCGTGCGATTTCAGAAAACTGAATTTCGCATGGAAATATCTTAAAAATCAATGACTTGGGTAATTTTTAAACGAATGGCGGCGCCTCGCCTCTGGGCGATGCGTTTAAGTGCCAATTCGCCCTCTGGCCCCACAGCCATCTGCGCGGCCAGCTAGCAAAAACGTAGTAAATCGCGCGTTGAGCACGTCAGCCACCGCACACACGGCAACCGCGTCTCAACCCACCTCACTCGCGCGGCAGCAGTTGCGGCAGGTACTCATCCACCAGCGCCTCCACCGTCGCGGCCTGCAGGGCGTCGCGCTGGACTTTCAGCGGGTCGCGGTCGGGGCGCTGGGCCAGCCAGCGTTTGAAGCGGGCGAAGGCCAGGGGGTGGACGGTGTTCATGCGCGCCATCTGGCCGCCCGGGGCGACGACCATGGCGGAAAAGCGCGGGGCGCTGACCAGCTGTTCGGCGTTGCGCGCCTGCACGACCCAGAAGTCGTCTTCGTGTTCGCTAAGTTGCGCGGGGTGCGGGTCGTCCTCCTGCGCTTCGCGGCGCAGGATGTCGACCTCGAAACCGTCGCTGTTGACGGCGGTGTAGGGCTGGCGTTCAACCAGCGCAAAGCTCTTGTCCACCTTGCGCAGCAGCGCCAGCATGGACGCGTCCAGGCGCTTCAACTGCGTGGCCAGGCGAAAGCGCTTGCGCGTGTCCCACAGCAGGTCGACGTCGCGGGTGGCGACGGCCGCACTTTCCACGTGCACACCGGCGGCCGCCTCGTACGCGTACAGCGCGTGCGTGCCAACGACGGTGAAGTGCTCGGCCACGCCCTGGCGCTGCAGCATGTCGAGCAGCGCGACCACCAGCGCGGGCGTGCGGCCGACGAAGAGGGCGCGGTTCAGCCGCTGCTGGCGCTGCAGCGCGGTGCCCAGGTCCTTCAGGCGCGCCTCGGCCTCGGTCTTGCGGGCGCTGAAGCTGGCGAACATGGCTTCCGTCTCAGCGCTGCGCGGACCCAGGCTTTTTTGCGCGTTGCGCACCGACGTGCGCACCAGGTAATCGGCGCCGCTGACTGTCTTCCAGTACATGCCGCCGCGCACCGTGGCGGCCTTGGCCTGCGCGTCTTCCAGCGCCTCGAAAGTGGCGCGCGCGTCGATGTACTGGCGACGGGCGTCGTCGCCAATGTCCTGGAAGTGGATGGGCGTGTTTTCCATACAAATTCTGATTTTCTGAATTTATACGGAAAAACACGCAATATCAATAACTTATGATACTGGTGTGGCGCTGAAGATGACCTGGGCCGACCCCCTGGGCTTGAGCCTGGGCTCACGGGTGGCCCGGGCATCGTCCTCACTCCAACTGAAACCGAATCTGCGTCACCATCACCCCCGCCTCAGGCACGCCGTTGCGGGTGCCGGGCTGCACGCGCATGGCGCGGGCGGCGCGCAGGGCTTCGGCGTCCAACGCGGGGTGGCCCGCGCTTTGGACGATGCGCACGTCCTGCACGGCGCCCGTTGCGTCGTAGGCGACGCGCAGGCGCACGACGCCGGTGCTGTCGCTCCGCTGCGCGCGGGGCGGGTACTGGAGCTCCAGCCCGACCGGGCGCGGGGAGGTGACCACGTCGGCCGCCGGCGGCGTCGCGCAGCCGGTGAGCAAGGCGGCGGTCAACAGGGCGGTGCCGGTCGCGGCGGCCAGGGGGAGGGCGTGCCACGCGCGGGCCGGTGCGGGCATGGCGGGCGGGGTCGGCAAGGCGGCTTTCATGGGTGTTTTTATCCTCCGGCCCTACAGCAGATTGCGCGGGCAGCTATCAAAAAAGAAGCCGTGATCTTGGCTGAACACCATTCTCGCGCCATCGGCTGGGACCGAGCGGCGGTGCGCCAGGAAGGGGCATGGGCTTGGGCGATACTGCGTTCAACTTCCGGCCGCCGTGGCCATCCCGCAGCCATCGCAGCTTGACCCATGGGGGCAGCGTTTGCGCCCACCTTCACGCCGATCTGGCCCACGCCTTCGCATGCTGACCACCCGCACCCTCCGCCCGCACGACCTGGATGAATGGGCCTCGCCCGCCACGCTGATGGGCGCACCCGCGCGCACGCTGTGGGGCATGCGGCTCGGCGCGGCGGCGGGCGCGGGCACGGGCGTAGGTGCTGACGCGGGCGCCGGCGCGCGGGGCGGTCCAGGCTCGCCCACGCCCTGGGCGGACTGCGCGCTCCCACTGTTGGCGGGCGGTGTGGGTGCCGGAGACGAAGGCGCGATGCCCGTCGGCGACCTGTGGCTGGCCGGCAGCGCGTCGGACGGCCTGCACAGCGGCCAGACCGGCGCGGTGCGCTGGTGGCAGCGTGGCGCGTGGCTGGCGGCGGCGGTGGATTGGCCGGAGGCGGACGAGGGCGCTGGCCTGCAGGTGCTCACGGGCGCGGCGTACGACGCGCTGTTTGGCGTGTTGCAGGCGCACGGCACGCCGCACGTGCTGCGCTTTTGGAATTACGTGGCGCGCATCAACGAGCCGGCGGCGGGGCTGGAGCGCTACCGCCACTTCAACCTGGGTCGCCAACAGGCGTTTGAGCGCGCGCGGCGCAGCGCGTTTGAAGGCTCGCCCGCCGCCAGCGCGGTGGGCAGCCCGGCCGGCGCGCCGCTGCAGGTGCGCGTGATCGCTTCCAGCGACCGGCGCAGCACGGCGGTGGAAAACCCGCGCCAGGTGTCGGCCTACCGTTACCCGTCCGCCTACGGGCCGGTGGCGCCCACGTTTTCGCGCGCGGCGCTGCTGGCGCGGCGCGACGGCAGCCCGCTGCTGGTTATTTCGGGCACCGCGTCGATCCTGGGGCACGAGACGGTTCACCCGGGCGACGTGTCCGCGCAAACGCACGAGGCCTGCCGCAACCTGCAGGCGGTGCTGACCGCCGCGCGCAGCTACGCGGGTGGCCCATCGTTGGACACGCTCGCAGACGCCGCGCTCACCGTGTACGTGCGCCACCCGGCCGACCAGCCGCGCGTGGCGCAGGCCCTGGCCGAACACCTGGGTGCCGACGCCCCGGCGCTGGCCCACGTGGCCTGGCTGCAGGCCGATATTTGTCGCGCCGACCTGCTGGTGGAGATTGAGGCGGTTGTGCAAGGGTTGCCACAAGCCGAATAGGCCGCTGGCCCTACTGCAGATTGCGCGGTGAGCTGCTAAAAAGATAGTAAAAGGCGCGGACGGCTCACCGGGTGAGGTCGGCGCCGTGCCACCGCCGCGCCCTCATCAAGCCTGCCAAACGCCCCAGCCCGCCGACCGCAAATCAATCCCAATTTCCACCTCGCGCGCCGCCGCTTCGTCGTAGCGCAGGGGGTTGAAGCCCTCGTACAGATCGGGCAGCAGGCGCTGCCCGTAGCGCAGCACGTAGCGGTTGTGCTGGATGCCGGCCTTGTGTTTGTCAAAGCGCACGTCCGGGTCCAGCCCGGTCATGCCGACGTAGACGCAGGGCTTGCCGGTGACGTAGCCCGGGTTGCTGCGCAGAAAGCGCGGCTCGTTCAGCACGTCGGGCGACAGCTCGATCACGTACACGTGGTAGTGCGGGCGACCGCGGCGGGCGGGTTTTCTTGGCGCGTCGGTGTCGGCTTTGGCGGACGCGGGTTTCGCGGCGCGTGGCTTGCGCGCGGGCTTGGTGGGCTTGGATCGCGCTCCGGCTTTGGCAGAAGCTTTCGGTGTGGCGGGTTGTGCCG
Source organism: Pseudomonadota bacterium (assembly GCA_023442945.1). Taxonomy (GTDB): domain Bacteria; phylum Pseudomonadota; class Gammaproteobacteria; order Burkholderiales; family Burkholderiaceae_C; genus Ottowia. The sequence goes on from JAEZWW010000037.1 coordinate 5,077, forward strand.
CCTTTGCCGACTTCGCGGGCGCGCGCGCTGGCTTCTTCAACGCCGCCGGTGGGGCCGCGGCGGCCAGATGGGCGGCGTCCGTGGCGCCGCCAACGGCATCGGGCGCAGGCGCCGCCTGGCCCCGCGCCGCGCGCGGCTTCGCGTCGGCAGCGCGAGCGCGTGGCATGCCCAGCGCGCCCGGCCTTAGACCCAGCCGCCCGGGCCGGGCGAGGTCTGGATGGTGAATTCGGGCGTGCCGCCCAGGATGAAGGCGCCCAGCACGAAGCTGATCAGCGCCATGAAGATGCTGGCCCAGAAGGCCGTCCAAAAGCCGTTCAGGTGAAAGCCGCTGACCAGCTTGGCCACCAGCATCAGCATCAGCGCGTTGATCACCAGCAGAAACAGGCCAAACGTCACCACCGTCAGCGGCAGCGTCAAAAACACCAGCAGCGGCCGCACCACCGCGTTGGCCAGGCCCAGCAACAGGGCCGACACGATCAGCGCGCCGGCGCTGTCAAAACGCATCTTCTTGAACACGTGGCTGGCCACCCACAGCGCAAACGCGGTGATGAGCCAGTGCAGCAGAAACGGCGTGAGGTTGGCGAGCATGGGGCAGGGCGGCGGCAAGCGCGTGGCGTGAACAGGGCGCCATCGTAACCCGCGCCGCGCGGGCGCTGGCAAAGCAGCGGCGGTCGCGCCGTTTTTTGATCCAAACGGCCGATGGCCCTACATCCACCAGCGCAACCAGCTAGCAAAAGAGTAGCTGGCTGGCGCACGCAGGGCGCGCCGAACCGAACGCGCCTGGCCTTTGCCGCGCCGCCCAACGCCGCGCCAACACCGCACCAGCACCCCGCTGCTGCGTACAAACCCCAATGGGTATGCGCCCCCCGGTCTGTAACATCAAATGAATAGTTGACTAAGTAAATTCGTGTCCGTTCTTTCCCTTCATCCCTACCACCTGACGCTGGCCCAGCCGTACCGCTGGGCCAAGGGCGTGCAGACGCACCGCACCGGTTTCATCGCGCGCCTGGCGCTGGAGGGCGCCACCGGCCTGGGCGAGGCGGCGCTGATGCCGCACGTGCCTTACGACCCGGCCGCCTTCGTGCGCCGGGCCGAGGCGCTGCTGGACGGGCTGGATCCGCTGGCGCCCGACTGGCTGGACCAGCTGGCGCTGCGCGAATGCCCGCCCGCCGTGCGTTGCGCACTGTCGTCGGCGCTGTTCAGCTGGCAGGCGGCGCGCCAGGGCCTGCGCCTGGCCGAGTTGTTCGCCGGCGGCGACATGGTCGAAGAGGCCGTGCCCGTCAACGCCCTGGTGACCGACGCCACGCCCGCCGCCTGCGTCGCCGCCACGGCCGAGCACGTTGGCAACGGCATCCAGACCATCAAGCTCAAGTGCGGGCAAGACCGCGACGCCGACCTGCGCCGCGTCGCCGCCATCCGCGACGCCTTCCCCGACATCGCCATCCGCGTCGACCCCAACCAGTCGTGGGACCTGGCCTGGGCGGCCGAGCACCTGCGCCAGCTGCGCCCGTTTGGCCTGCAGTACTGCGAAGAGCCGCTGCCGCCCGGCACGCCCATGGCCGCCTACCGCCGCCTGCGCGACGAGGGCGAAGTGCCGATCGCGCTGGACGAAAGCATCACCGACCCCGCCGCGGCCGAACTGGCGCTGACGCAGGGCGCGGCCGACGTCTTCGTGCTCAAGCTGCAGCGCCTGGGCGGGCTGGACCGCCTGCAGGCCGTCGCGCGGCTGGGCCGGGCGCATGGCGTGCCGTCGGTCGTCACGTCGACCATGGAGACCACCGTGGGCATCACCGTCGGCCTGCACGCCGCCGCGCTGGTGCAAACGCCGGGGCTCGACGCCGGCCTGGCCACGTCCAGCTTCTTTGCCGACAACCTGGCCGAGCCCGCCGAGGTGTTCGACGGCTGCCTCAGCCTGCCGCCCGGCGCCGGGCTGGGCATCGCCCTGGCTTGACGGGTTCACCCCCGTCCCGCAGCTTTTTGATCTTGATCTTGACCTTGACCTTGACCGCCCCCATGCCCAACCGCAGAAACGTCCTGTCCACCCTGGCGCTGGCGCCCGCCTTGGCCCACCTGGGCGCCTTCGCCCAAGCCAGCGGCGCGTCTCCAGCTTCCGGCGGCTCCCCCGCTGCCAGCAGCGCACCCCGGCCCGCCAGCGGCTGGCCGCAACAGGCCAGCAAGGTTTATGTCGGCTTTGCGGCCGGCGGCGGCACCGACGTGCTGGCCCGCCTGTTCGCCCAGCGGCTGGAGGCGCATTTCAAACAGCCCTTCGTGGTGGAAAACAAAACCGGCGCGTCCGGCGCCATTGCCGCCGTCGGCGTGGCCAAGGCGCCGCCCGACGGCCACAGCCTGCTGATGGCCGCCGACGCGCACCTGATCTACCCGCACCTCAGCACCGGGCTGACGTACCAGGCGGTGGGCGACTTCACCCCCATCGCCTGCCTGTCGTCCGGCCCGCAGGTCATCGCCGTGCACCCCGACGTGCCCGCGGGCAACCTGGCCGAGCTGATCGCCCTGTCCAACAAAGACAAGAAGGGCCTGGCCTACGCATCCGGCGGCGCCGGCACGCTGACGCAAATGGTGGTCGAGCTGATCAAGACCCAGTCCGACCTGAACATCACCCACGTCCCCTTCAAAGGCTCGGGCCCCTCGCTCATCCCCGTCATCGCGGGGGAGATCCCCGTGCTGTCGTCGCCGCTGGGCATCGTCCTGCCGCACATCGCCAGCAAGAAGCTCAAGCCCATCGCCGTCACCAGCGCCAAGCGCACCAAGTTCCTGCCCAATACCCCCGCCGTGGCCGAAACCAAGGGCTTTGAAGGGTACGAAGCCACGTCCTGGGTCGGCCTGCTGGGGCCCAAGGGCCTGCCCGCCGACGTCGTCCAGGCCATCAACGCCTTCGCCGGCACCCTGGCGACCGACCCGGCCTTCATCGAGCGCCTGGACAAGAACGCCTGGAGCCCCGTCAGCCTGAGCGCCGCCGACTTCAAAGCCAAGATGGAACGCGATTCGGCCAAGTGGAAGAAGCTGATCGACCAGCAGGGGATCAAGCTGGATGCGTGAGGGGGCAGGGCGCTTGAGCGGGGCGGTAGGGCAGCGCAGCGGCGGTTAGCAATAAAACAGGCTGCCAGCGCTACAGTCACCTGCGCGGCCAGCTACAGGGTTGATAGCGAAAGTGTGGCCCGAGTGGCAGGCAGCGCGCCTTGCCAGACGCCGTCTGCGGCAGCCATGGGCCTCGCTCCCCCTCGTTCGCGCGGGGCCGAGTGTGTTGGCGCCACCCCTTACTTGGCAGGTGGCGCAGGGCGCTGGGTTTGCACGGTGATGTTCTGCACCGGCACCCGCTCGGCCAGGCGCGTGGCGGGGTGGTACAGCAGGGCGTAGGCGCTGGTGGCGATGACGATGACGCCGGTCTTTGGCTCCGCACCGGCCTTGTCTGCGGGATGAAGGGTGACGCAGGGGAGGGCCTTGGCGTTGGCATCGGCGTCGGCGGCTTGCGTCGGGTCAAAGCACTGGGTCGCGGGGAGGATGAAGCGCTCGACGTAATCCTGCGCGCCGAAGTAACCCATGATCGGCACGGCAGCGATGGCCATCAGCGTGAAGCCCATCGCCAGCCAAAGGAGCAAAGGGCTGAGCGCGACGGCGACGCCGCCGACGACCATGGTGCCAATCAAAGCCACCTCGTCGACTCGCCCGGCGGCGCGCACCTGCGCTTTGGCGCGTTGCGCCCACTTGCGGCCACCGCGGCCCGGGGCAAATTGGATCATCAGTGCCAGGATCAGAAAGACCGCCAACAGGCCAGCGATCACCATGCGCCATGGCATCGCCGCGTAAAAACGGACCAGCGATGCCCACGTCATCGCTTTAGGGAACATCCCCAGCACGCCCGCCCACGCCGCCAAGATCGGGTCCAGCGGCGCGTTGATGAACAGGTTGTGGTCCAGCCCCAGCGGCTGCGCCAAACCCATCAACACGCCGTAGCCGAACAAGGTGGTGATTAGCGTCGCCGCCGCCAGCACCGCCGCCACGTGCCCCAGCCAAGACCAGGGCTTGCTGGCGCTGGCCGGCGGCGCTTGCGCCGCTGCGCGTGGCGCACGGGGCGACCGCAGGTGGCCTGCGGCGTGGGCGGTGGACGGGGGGTGGGCGGCGCGCATGGGCTGGGATGTTACGCGGTGCGCGGCGTGCGCCCAGAGCCGCGAGCGCCCGTTTTCGCCCGCAGGTGGTGGCGACGGATTTTTGAATGAAATCGGCCGCTGGCCCTAGAGCAGATTGCGCGGCCAGCTACCGATTGGATAGCAACTGCCGAGCTGGCGCAGACCCAGTAGGCCCGGTTCTACCCCGCCTGCTACGCGCCCGGCTCCGCCAGCCAACGCGCCTCAAACGCCTGCGCAAACTGCGCGTTCCCGCTCAGCGACAAGGTCAGCGTGGTGCGCCCGTGGTCGGCGGCGGTCAGGCGCACTTCGCCCGTGTCGGGCTGCCAGGCCAGCGGCAAGGGCTGGCCGTCATCGTCCTGCGCCTGCAAGTCCACGTCCCAATCACCGCCTTCGTCCAGCGGGCCGCACCGCCCGGCAAACGCGGCGCAGGCCCAGCGCAAGACTTGCTCCACCTCGGCTTGCAGCGCCGGCACCCGCGCCGCCGTCACGCTGGCCATCGCGTCCCAGTTGACGTGGCCGTGCGCGTCTTCGGTGGGGTCGAACAGGAGGTAGTTCAGCATGGGTGGGTCAGATAAGGAAGTTGATCGATTATCCCCGAACCCTTTGGAAAAGAGAAAAATGTGATTCTCTTGTCTGGATTTCTATAGTTGCAGTGCCTCATAGTATTGCGTTGAGGCAGCCGAGCTAATAGAAGCGAGTTTAAGTAATGTCTATGCAGGTTTTTGCGGTTCGTTATTCAAGCGCCGTACAATCTGATTAACCAATTGTTCTAGATGCCTGTTTTCGAGTTTTGATCCGATTGAGTGTAGTGATTTGACGGAAAATTTTACGCCTTCGGCACTCGATAGAGTTTCTATTATTGTTAGTAATAAATTTTTGCCGCGTACATGTTTGTGTGGATCCGCGTCGATCTGCTCGGCTATCCAAGTGGGTAGTGGGGGCGCGGAATTTATCCTGTCAAAATAATTGGAATTCAAATTGGCGTTCGCACTGGAAAATTCAATGCAATCAGAACCGGTTCGGAAGCTATAAGCTTGATCGCTCAAAAAATAGGCAATCTCGGATTTGAACCAAACAGTAATCGTTTCCAACGCCTGGAGCCAAACTTTCATTGTGCTCGATCTATTTTCTACGAGTCCGCGAACCTGGTCTGATTTGCTGCAAATATTCTCTATTGAGTATCCATCGGTGAAAATGACATTTGCGTATCTTGTGCGATCATCAGTATAAAGCCAGACGTCGGAGTCAGCCAAGAATGCAATTGATTCGGTCGAGTCTTTGAAAGATTCTGAGGATTCCAGAACTATGTCCCTGCCGCCGACGGGAAATATTGTCATATCACCGCAACGTCGTAGTAACTGATCCTCAAGTTGGCGCAAAATTTCGGCATCATCTTTGCCTTCAACTACTACTGTTTTCGTTGATGTGCGCTTGAGTGCCTCAATAACTTCTTCTGATGTATATTGTGGACTCTTCATTTCAGTGTTTGGGATTTGAGAGATTTATCTCGAAATCGGAATATTTTGCGTAAATCGCCGGCGAATGAGTTACGAAAAAGTATTGATTGGTAGTATTGAGTGAGGTTAGCGAGCGTATCAATTTGCGCTGCCAATCCAAATGCAAGCTGAGTTCCGGTTCATCAATCATGACGACATGATCGCTACAAAAAGTCGCGTAGCACAAAAAGCTGAGGAGTTGTTTTTCTCCCGCGGAAAGAATTTCAGAATTTATTTCTATTTCATTATTATTATTGTCAATCTTGATGTCTCGAATTTTTATGGAGCGATTGGGGAAATAGCTCGAAACCTCTTTTGCCAGCAATCCGAGTGGCTTTGATATTTTGTCGCGCTCAACCTCGGTCAAAGATACTTTTTTGAGAATTTGATTTAGAACAAGATCGGCGCCCAATTTGGCGCTAGATGATTGCCACTCTCTGATGGTGAGGGAAATATTCTCGGCCAAATTCTCATACTCGGATTTTTGACGCGAATCTATCGAGGATTTGTGTTCAAGAACGAGGCGTTCCACATCGGTGGTGGACACGGAGCATATGAATTTATGCTCCATGTTATTCAACTTGTCGGAGATTGTGCGCAAAGCCTTGGTGAGTTCGGTTTCGTTATCTATGGCAAGGCCCTGCGATCTTAGGGTTCGCGTTTTGTGTATCGAAAACCCGCCTTCTACCCTTCGGAATGTAGGAAAAAATAAAGAGTGTGGTCCGATGCCAAGGGCAAAACTACATTTCCATAAGTTGGACTCAATTTCGCTCCAAGTGCCGGCGAGTGGTTTCGTGCCCAATAAATTTGAAAATCGATCGCCGAGACTATCTTTTCGTGTCACTGATATAGAATATACGGACTCTTCGTTTTCTCGGTACTGCTGAACGGTGGCATCGGCTGCGTCGCTGGACAGCGTAAGGCGAGAAAAGTTCATTTCGCCCAACAATTGGTTTAGGTTCCCGCTATACAGATACCAAAGCGCTTTCAGTATTGATGTTTTTCCGGTCCCGTTCTGTCCGGTAAAGATATTTAATTGACTATTGAAGGATAGCGTTCCAGATAAATTGCCATTGAGGTCTTCATATTGAAAACTATGAATCATGATTTCCCCCACGAATCCTTCAACCCCGCAATCCTGTTGAACACCAGCTTCGCCCCCGGCTGGTGGTCGTGCCGGTCGGCGACGAAGTAGCCGTGGCGTTCAAACTGGAAGCGCTCTTCGGGTTGGGCGTTGGCCAGGGTGGGTTCGACATAGCCCTGTTCCACCTTCAGGCTGTTCGGGTTGATGACGCTCAGGAAGTCGCGGCCGCCGGCGTCGGGCTGTTCTTCGGTGAACAGGCGGTCGTACAGGCGGAATTCGGCAGCTTTGGCGTCGTTTGCGCCGACCCAGGTGATGACGCCTTTGACTTTGATGCTGTCGGCACCGGGGGTGCCAGATTTGGTGTCTTTCAGCAGCGTGGCCCGCACGGAGATTGCGCGGCCAGCTTCATCTTTTGTAGCGCCGGTGCATTCGATGACGTAGCCGTATTTCAGCCGGACCTTGCTGCCGGGGGTGACGGTGCCGTCGGCGGCGGTTTGGGGCGGGAACAGGCGGAAGAAGCCTTTGGGCGGCACGTCTTCGTAGTCGGTGCGCTCGATCCAGACTTCTTTGCCCAGGTTGAAGTGGCGCTGGCCCATTTCTGGGTGGTGCGGGTGGGCGGGGGCGTGGCAGGGGTCGACGTGGGTGTCGTTGCCGAAGACGTCGGCCCAGTTGTCGATGACCAATTTCAGCGGCTCGATCACGGCCATGGCGCGGGGGACGGCCGGGTCCAGCGTTTCACGCAGGGCGGCTTCCAGGGCGGCGTAGTCGGTCCAGGCGCCGCCGATTTTGGTGACGCCGCTGCGTTCGGCAAACAGGTTGAGCGCTTCGGCCGTGTAGCCGCGCCGGCGCAGGCCGACGAGGGTGGGCATGCGCGGGTCGTCCCAGCCGTTGACGTGCGCTTCTTCGACCAGCTGGCGCAGCTTGCGTTTGCTGGTGATGACGTGGCCGACGTTCAGGCGGCCAAATTCGTACTGGTGCGGGGGCGGGCTTTGCAGCAGGCCGCCTTCGCACAACCTTTCCAGCAGCCAGTCGTAGAAGGGGCGCTGGTCTTCAAATTCGAGCGTGCAGACGCTGTGGGTGATTTGCTCCAGCGCGTCCTCGATCGGATGCGCGAAGGTGTACATGGGGTAGATGCACCACTTGTCGCCGGTGTTGTGGTGGGTGGCGCGGCGGATGCGGTACAGGGTGGGGTCGCGCATGTTGATGTTGGGCGACGCCATGTCGATCTTGGCGCGCAGCACGGCGGCGCCGTCGGGCAGTTGGCCGTCGCGCATTTCGCGCAGGCGGGCCAGGTTCTCGGCCGGGGTGCGGCTGCGGTACGGGCTGTCGGTGCCGGGCTTGCCGAAGTCGCCGCGGTTGGCGCGCATGTCTTCGGGCGTTTGCTCGTCGACGTAGGCCAGGCCGGCTTCGACCAAATATTCGGCGGCGCGGTACATGAAGTCGAAGTAGTCGCTGGCGAAGTATTCGTGTGGCTGGGCGACGCCGGGGCGGGCGGGGTCGTCGGCCAGGTGGTGGTCCCAGCCAAGCCAGCGCACGGTGTCGCGGATGCTGTCGACGTATTCCTGCTCTTCTTTTTCGGGGTTGGTGTCGTCAAAGCGCAGGTGGCAGACGCCGCCGTATTCCTTGGCCAGGCTGAAGTTCAGCCAGATGCTTTTGGCGTGGCCGATGTGCAGGTAGCCGTTCGGTTCGGGCGGGAAGCGCATGCGGACCTTGGCCGGGTCGGGCATGCCGGCGGCCTGCAGTTGGGCGTCGCCCGGCTCACCGCCCCATTTGCGCTGGGCGTAGGTGCCGCGCTCCAGGTCCTGTTCGATGGCCTGGCGCAGGAAGTTGCTGGGTTTGGCGGCCGCGCTGTCGGCGGGGGCCGGCGCGGCGCCGGCGGGGGTGGGCTTGGATGACATGGTGGAATTCTAGGTGGCGGCAGACCGGTCTGGACGGGCAGGGCGGCGGGCAGGGCGCTGGGTGGTGTGCGCGGGCGAGGTGGGGCCGTGTCGGGGCGGTGCGGCGGCCGGTGCTGGACCAGCCTTGGGCTGTCGCACGTGGCCCGCGCTGCGTGACTTTTGTTCGCGCGATGGCGCTAAGTGCTTGATTTGCAAGATTTTAGTTACGATCAGATACGTACTTCACGTGATCTATGTGGTCGGCGCGGGCCCGTCGCCCGTTTAATCGGTGTCGAGGACAAGCGCGGGCCCTGCCCGCCAAAGCCTGGCTTTATCAGGAGATAGCAATGATTTCTGTGAAACGCATGGTGGCCGGCGGTTTGATCGCCGCAGCAGGCTTGCTGGGTGCCGCTGGCATGGCGCAGGCCCGCGACGTGTATTGGAACGTGGGCGTTGGCGGCCCGGGCATTTCGGTCGGCGTGGGCAACGCGCCGGTGTACGTGGCACCGCAGCCGATGTACGTGCCCCAGCCGGTGTACGTCGCCCCGCGCCCCGTGTATTACGAGCCGGCGCCGGTGTATTACGGCCCGCCGCGCGGTTATTACCGCCCCGCGCCGGTGTACTACGGCGGTGGCTATTACCGCGGCGGCCGTGGGCACTATGACCGCGGACGCGGTCACGGCCACCACCGCCACGGCGGCTGGCGTTAACCCGCTAAGGGCCCTGGCCGATCTGTAGTAAGGTCGTACCCGTGGCTGCATCGGCATCACGCGGATTCGGCCCGGTTTCTTCCCGCTGGTAAGGGGCCCGAAGTGCTTTGACGCCAGCAACTCCAAGGTGACCACCCTTCTAGCCCGCCCGCCTGGCGGGCTTTTCTTTTGGCCCGCCGGCGCGTCGCGCGACGGTGTGGGGGCCGGGATGCCGGTGATAAACGGCCTGATATTCACCTGCCAATCGCTATGGTTTGAAGAGCTGGCCGCGCTGGTGGTTGTAGGGCTGGCGGTCGATTTTCCTTGAAATTCGATGGTGCGGTGCGCGCGGCTGCGTGCGCTGGCCAGCTGTTGCGGTCGTGCCTGGGCGGCGGCCCAGGCGCAGCTTGGCGCTGTGCGGGCGATTCGCCGCTGCTGGGTAACGCTTCAGTGAGGGCATGCCGCCCGGGCGGTGGCTTTTGCGGCGGTGTCGCGCAGTGCCGGATGCTCTTGTTTGAATAGCCGGCCGCGCAGGTGGTTGTAGGGCGGGGCGCCGATTGGGCTTGAAACCATCAACGCCGGCACCAAGCCGCTGGTGGCGATCTGCCGATCTGGCGATCTTTGGGTCGGCCGCGCACGGTGCGTTGTCGCCGCCCGATTGCGCTTGAACCTGCCGGTTGATCCTGTTTTTATAGCTGCCCGCGCAGGTGGCTGTAGGGCCAACGGCCGATTTCTCTTGAATTTTCCATCACAGACCTCGGGTGCGCGTATTGCACGCCGCCCGGCACGCTCGCCCCCACTCAGCCTGCCGCAAACAGCCGCTGCTTGTTCACCCGGCTGCGGTAAGCATGTTCGCGCAGCAGCGCTTCGGCGCGGCCGGCTTCGCGGGTGCTGAGGGCGGTGACGATGTCCTCGTGGTCTTGCTGGGCGCGCTGCAAAAAGGCCAGTTCCAGCGCGCTGGGCTGCTGGCCGATGGCCAGGGCGGCGGCGCTGGCCATGGGGGCGCGGGCGACGTGTTCCAGCGCGGAGGCGAGGGCAGCGTTGTCGGCCGCGGCCACCAGCTCGCCGTGAAAACGCGCGTTCAGCTGCACCCAGGGCGCCAGGCTGAAGCTGGCGTCGCCCAGGCGGCGTTCGGCCCCGGCCAGCAGGTCGGCGCCTTCGGCCACGCAATCGGCCAGGGCGGTCAGCAGGGCGGCGCTGGCGCCGCGTTCGGCCACCAGGCGCGCGGCCATGCCTTCCAGCACGCCGCGCACGTCGATCGCCTCGGACACGTCGCGCGGGGTCAGCGTGCGCACGCGAAAGCCGCGGCGCGGCAGTTGTTCCAGGTAGCCCTCGCGCACCAGCTGTTCAAACGCCAGGCGCACCGGCGTGCGCGACACGCCCAGCTGCGCGGCGACGTCCAGCTCGACCAGGCGCTGGCCCGGTTCAACGCTGCGCGACAGGATGCGCTGGCGCAGCGCGTCGAGCACGTGGTGGATCTGCGGGGTGGTGGCCATGGGCGCATTGTCGTCGCCCGCCACGGTGCCGATTGCATGCAATGGAGCGAATATTCCTTGATTCAAATCATTAGATACCTAAAATTGCATGCAAAATACACCCAGGCGCACCCGACGTTGCGCCACCCACAGGACCTCAGGAGACCTTCCCGATGACGATTTCCCGCCGCGCGGCCACGGCCGCCTTTTTGTTCGCCTGTCTGCCGGGCGCCGCTTTTGCCGCCGGCACCTGGCCGGACAAACCGGTCAAGCTGATCGTGCCCTTCCCGCCGGGCGGCGGTGGCGACACCCTGGCGCGCCTGGTGATGACGCGCGTCGCGCAAGAGCTGGGCCAGCCGCTGGTCGTGGAAAACCTGGCCGGCGCTGGCGGCAACGTGGGCAGCATGAACGCCGCGCGCGCCCCGGCCGACGGCTACACGCTGCTGTACGGCACGAACGGCACCTTCGGCATCAACCAGACGCTGTACCGCAAGCCGGGTTTTTCAGCGACCAAGGACTTCGAGCCGGTGGGCCGCATGACCACCATCGCCGCCATGGTGGTGGTGCGCCCGGGCCTGAACGTGAAGACCATGGCCGATCTGACCAAGCTGTTCAAGGCCAACCCCGGCAAGTACACCTTTGCCTCGGCCGGCAACGGCACCACGTCGCACATGGCGGGCGAGATGCTGAAGGCCGCGCTGGGCGTGGACATCGTGCACGTGCCCTACCGCGGCGGCGCCCCGGCCATCACCGACCTGATTGGCGGGCAGGTGGACACCATGATCGACGTGATGCCCAACACCGCGCCCCAAGTCAAGGGCGGCAAGCTGCAGGCGCTGGCGGTGTCGACCGCCAAGCGCGTGCCGGGCTTCGAGAACGTGCCGACCATCGCCGAAAGCGGCGTGCCGGGCGCGGCGGGTTTTGATGTGGGCGCGTGGGACGCCATCTTTGCGCCCAAGGGCACGCCGGCCGAGGTGATCGACAAGGTCAACGCCGCCCTGCGCAAGGTGCTGGCCGACCCGGAGATGCAGGCGCAATTGGCCTCGCGCGGCGCCGTGGCCTCGCCCAGCACGCCGGTCGAGCTGCGCAGCTTTGTCGCGTCAGAAGTGGACCGCTGGGGCAAGGCCGTCAAACAGGCCGGCGCCACGGTGGATTGAGGAGCGGACGATGACGAACCCCAACACCTACGTCGGCCTGCCGCCCGCGGAAGACCCGCAAATCGTCGGCATCCGCGACCAGTTCCAGGCCATGGACAACTTCACCCAGGTGTTCGCCATTCGCCCGGGCGACCGCGTGCTGTTCCTGGCCGACCCGCTGCTGGACCCGCGCGTCATTCAGGCCGTGCTGGGCCTGGTGCGTTCGCGCGGAGCCACGGCGCGCATCTACATGGAGCCGAGCACGCGCGTGACCGCCGTGCCGGAGGGCATCCGCGCGCTGCTGGAAGACGCGACCTTTGTGGTGTCGACCTGGTTCTGCTCGATCATCGACCCGCTGTGCATCCAGCTGCGCCGCCAGGGGCAGCGCTGGGTCAAGATCACGTACTTCCGCAACCTGGACCTGCTGAAGACGCCGCAGGCGCGCTTTCCGCTGGACGTGATCGGCGAGTTGACCCGCGCCACGGCGGCGCGCTACCCGGAAGGGCAGGCGTTCGACCTGCGCTTTACCGACGAGCGCGGCAGCGACTTCCGCATCCACTTCACGCCCGAAATGCGCCAGCGCCAGCTGGCCACCAACCGCTGGCGCGGCAAGATGACGGCCGAGGAAAACGGCGCCTACGTGCACTACCTGCCGACGCACGGGCCGAATTTGTGGGACCACAACTCGGTCAACAACGATTTGTCGGTGCCGACCGAGATGTCGGGCGTGCTGTACCCGCAGTGGGCGATTGGGTTCGCCCGACCGTTTGAAGAGCGCATCGGCGTGCACTTCGACGGCGAGTACGTGTCCCGCGTCGAAGGCGAATCGGACGAGGCCAAGGTGCTGCGCGAGATGCTGGTGGGCGGCCGCATGATCGAAGGCGGCGGCTGCGGCTTCAACCCCAAGGCGCCGCGCCACACGGTGTACCCGGCGGGCTCCAACGCGCCGGGGGCGCTGCACTTCGGGATCGATCTGGCGCAGCCCAGCGACTACATCCGCCGCGTCATGCCCGACTGGGAAGAGCCGCCGGTGCACATGGACCTGATCACGCTGGACGGCACGGTGCATGCTGGCGACAACCTGTTGATCGACAAGGGTTTTCTGTGCGCGCTGCGCGACCCGGCGGTGGTCGAGCTGGCCAGCCGCTACGGCGACCCGATCGAGCTGTTGGAAGTGCCGGTCTACTGAGGCCCCACACGCGGAGCCAGGGCTGCGGTAGGCTGGTGCGCCGCCGCTGCCCGTTCGTGCACGCCCCTTGAACGGCTTGATGCCATCAAGATAGGGGGCTTGCAAATACTTAGGTATCGAATAATAATTGCGGCCTGCGATGACCGATGGAACGAAGGACGACCTACCATGATGACCGCCGCTGAAAACGATCTGCTTTGCCGCGTGGAAGGCGATGCGCCCATGGGCCAGCTGATGCGCCAACACTGGACGCCGGTGTGCCTGATCGAAGAAGTGGCCGAGCCCGACGGCGCGCCGGTCAAGGCACGGGTGTACGGCGAAGACTTGGTGGTCTTCCGCGACTCCGACGGCACCGTGGGTGTGCTGGACGAGAAATGCCCACACCGCCGCGTGTCGCTGGTCTACGGCCGCAACGAAGAGGGCGGCTTGCGCTGCCTCTACCACGGCTGGAAGATGGACACCCAGGGCAATGTGCTGGAAATGGTGTCCGAGCCGGCCAGCAGCGGCTTTGCCGACAAGGTCAAGCACAAGGCCTACCCGGTGCAGGAGTGGGGCGGCTTCGTCTGGGCCTGGTTCGGTGCGGCCGACGCCGTGCCGCCCTTCACACCGCCGGCCTGGGCGCCGACGGCCGACACGCGCGTATCGGTCGCCAAAGTGCTGTTGCCCTGCAACTGGGCGCAGATTCTGGAAGGCGCGATCGATTCCGCGCATTCGTCCAGCCTGCATTCGTCCGACATGGTGCCGGCGCGCGTGGAAGGCGCGCAGGCCACCGAGAACAGCTGGCTGCGCCCTTCGACCGACAAGGCGCCACGCCTGCAGGCCCAGCGCGGCGACTACGGCTTTCGCTACGCCGCGATCCGCCGCCCGATCAAGGATGCGGCGACCCATGACTACGTGCGCTCCACCGTCTTCGTGGCGCCGTACTCGGTGCTGATCCCGCCCAACAACCTCTACAACGTGGCCAACGTGAACGTGCCAATGGACGACACGAACACGGCCTTCTACTTCATCGCCTGGGGCCACCCCAGCAAGACGCCCGAGACGGCGACCTGGCGGCGCTTTTTGCGCCAGACCATTGGCGTGGACCTGGACGACCGCTACCGGCCGCTGCGCAACGAAGACAATCGCTTCTGGCAGAACCGCGAGGCCATGAAGGCCGGCAACTTCACCGGCATTACCGGCTTTCCCAACCAGGACGTGGCCATGTGGATCAGCATGGGCCCGATCGCCAACCGCTCGGACGAGCGCCTGGGCGCCAGCGATCTGGCCATCGTCGAGTTCCGCAAACAGATGCTGGATGCCGTCAAGGCCGTGCAACAGGGCCAGCCGGCCATTGGCACGGGCGAGCGGGCCATTTCCGCCGCCATTTGCGCGTACCAGGCCGTGATTCCGAAGACGACCGATTGGCGCGAGCACCCGGTGCACTACGTCTGGCTTGACAAAGTCGAGCGGGCGGAAGAGCTTGAGCCTTCGTATTCTGTGGGAGCCTGAGCGATGGCCAAGTTGCAGCTTTCCATCGCCATGGGCGATTACGATCGCACCCGCCCGCTGCTGGACGGGCGCGTGCAGATCGACGGGGTCGATCCGGTCTACATGACGCTGTACCCGGAAGAAATGTTCTTCCGGGCCATGCGCAGCCGCGAATTCGACATCTGCGAACTGTCCTTCTCCAGCTACACCGTTAAGACGGCCAACGGCGACTGCCCGTACATCGCGGTGCCGGTGTTTCTGTCGCGCGCCTTCCGCCACACCTCGATCTACGTGCGCAAAGACCGCATCCGCCAACCCGAAGATCTGAAGGGCAAGCGCATCGGCGTGCCCGAATACCAGCTGAGCGCCAACGTCTGGGCCCGCGCCATCCTGGAGGACGACTACGGCGTGCGCCCGGAAGACGTGACCTGGGTGCGCGGGGGCATTGAAACGCCGGGCCGGCCGGAGAAGATTCCGCTGAAACTGCCACCGGGCGTGAAGCTGGAGTCGGCCCCTGAGGACACCACGATTTCCGACATGCTGGACCGCGGCGAGATCGACGGCTTCATGGCGCCGCGCCCGCCCAGCGCGCATGTGCTGGCCAACCCCAACGTGGGCTGGCTGTTCGACGACCCGACGGCCACGGCCAAGGATTACTACAAGCGCACGCAGGTGTTCCCCATCATGCATGTGGTCGGCGTACGCAAGACCTTGGCCGAGCAGCACCCGTGGCTGCCGGGCGCGGTGTTCAAGGCGTTTTCACAGTCCAAGGCGGCGGCACTGGAGGCGCTGTCGGATACGTCCGCCACCAAGGTGACGCTGCCGTTTGTGGAAGAGCAGCTCAAGGCTGCGCGCGAGACCATGGGCGAGGACTATTGGTCCTACGGCGTGGCACCGAATCGCCAGACGCTGGAGACCTTCCTGCGCCACCACCATTCGCAAGGCCTGTCGTCGCGGCACCTGGCGGTGGAAGAGATCTTCCACCCGGCCACGTACGAAAGCTATGTGATCTGACGCGGGCGGAGCGCCCGCCGCCGGTTATTTGGCGACGGCGTCCCGCGTGGGGTCGTCGGCCGCCAGGTTTTCGATCATGCCCAGCAGCGCCTTGCGCACCGCGTCGATGGTGCGCGGCGGCATGCCCTTCATGCTGACGGCGTTCACTTCCTCGGCCAGGGGCACGAGCACAGGCTCCAGCGCGCGGCCCTTGTCCGTCAGGAACACGTGCACGTTTTTGCGGTTGCCGGCCAGCTGGCGGCGTTCGATCAGGCCGGCGGCTTCCATGGCCTTGACGGCGCTGAAGGTGGTCGGCTCCATGACGCCGGCGGATTCGCTGAGCTCGCGCTGGGTCAGTCCGTCCGTCACCCACAGGATGCGCAGAAAGGTCCAGTGGCCAAATGACACATCGTGCATGGCCAAGCGCTGCTGCAGCGCGCGCATCTGCATGCGGGCCACGTCGCGGATCAGGTGGGCCAGACGGTCGTGCGGCAGCACCTCCCGCCAATGGTGAAGCAAGCGTTCGGTGCCGTGTCGATCGTTCATAGGCTCAGTTCTGTGGTGCGACCTGCCTTCCCAGAGTGACGTCGGTCCCGGCCGCGCCCGATTCGAGCATCGCCAGGCAGACTTCCAAGGTCGCGCGCGACCATTCTCCACTATGCAGCGGCGCCTCTTTTTGGCGCGCCACGGCCCACAGCTCGTCGATCACCTCGGCGCGCGGGACGCGGGGCAGCTGGATCGGCACGAATTCGGTGCCGGACGCCGAGGTAATTTCCACACCGCCAGGGGTCAAACGGAGGTCCGCCCGGTCGCAGCTGACGATGACCGGCCCGAAATGCTGGGCGTGCGCCGGCACTGCGAGCTGGGGCGGTGCGTAGGCGCTGCCACCAAAGTTGCGAGCCGCTTTCAGCGCGACTTCGGCGGCTTCGCTGGTGGCGGCGGCCAGGCGCGCCCGCGTGGCCTGGTGGGCGTCAGGGGCCTTGGGCGTGCCCATTTCGCCGATACCATCCATCTGCCGGTCGCTGTCGTAGAAACCGTAGCCGTTGTAGCTGATCGACGCGAAGGCGCCGCCCGCGAACTGCAGCAGCGCGCTGTACGCGCCTTCGGTCGGGCGGCTGGCGTCCCAGCGGCCCAGCATGGCCCGCACCGAGGTCGCCAGGCCACCGGCCAGCAGGCGCACGGTATCGACCTGGTGCGCCGCCTGGCTGAACACCACGCCGCCGCCTTGCCGGGTGTCCAGCTCTTCGGGCCGGCGAGGGCGGTACAGAAAGTCGGTGTACTGCATGGCGTGGACCATGCGCACCGCGCCCAAGCGGCCGCTGGCGATCAGCGCACGCGCCAGCAGCACGGGCGCGTTGAAGCTGTGGCTGTGCCCCACGATCAGCTGCGTGCCGGCACGGGCGCAGGCGTTGACCATGGCGTCGGCGTCGGCCAGGCTCAGCGCCAGCGGCTTTTCGACCAGCACGTGTTTGCCATGCTCGGCCGCCAGCTGGACGTGGCGGGCATGCAGTTGGTGTGGCGTTGCGACGTAAACCCACTCCACGTCGGGGTGGGCGCACACCGCTGCCTCGTTGTCCGGCGCCACGCCGCCGAAGGTGGTTTCAAAGGCCGCGCGCACACCGGCGTGGGGGTCGTAGCCGGCGACCAGCTTCACGCGGTCGTCGCCCAGGAACGTGGGCAGCATCAGCGTGAAGGCGCGGCCCAGGCCCAGCACGCCCAGGCGGATCGGGTTGGCGGTGGCGGTGTTCACAGGTCGATGACCAGTGGGCCGGTCTTGGCGCGCGAGACGCACACCATGATGTGGTCGGCCTTTTCTTCGTCCAGCAGCACCATGTCGCGGTGGTCGGCCTCGCCGCTGATCAGGCGCTGCTTGCAGGTGCCGCAGGTGCCGCTTTCGCAGGAGCTGGCCACGTCAACGCCGCGTTCGCGCGCCACTTCCAGGATGGAGCGGCCCACCGGCACCTCGAATTCGATGTCCGAGCGCGCCAGTTTCACCGTGAAAGGCTGATCGTCCGCGTGCGGCTTGGTGTCGCCGCCAAAGCTTTCGAAATGCACCGTGCTGCTGGGCCAATGGCCCGTCATGTCCTTGACCGCGTCCATCAGGCCGCGCGGGCCGCAGCAGTACACGTGCTGGCCGGCCAGGGTGCCGGGCTTTTCCAGCACAGGCCACAGGTCGTACGAATTCTGCGGGTCGCCCTGGTCGTGGTGCACCACCACGAAGGGTTTGAGCTCGGACTGGGCAATCTCGTCCAGAAACGGTGTGTCTTCGGCGCTGCGCGTCAGGTAGTACAGCTTGAACTTGCGGTCGCCGGCGTTCAGCAGGGTGCGCGCCATGGCGAGCATGGGCGTGATGCCGATGCCGCCGGCGATCAGCACGAAGCTCTTCGCGCGCTCGTCCAGCGGGAACAGGTTTTCCGGCTCGCCCACCTGGAGCAGATCGCCCTCGTGCAGCTGGTCGGCCATGCTGAGCGAGCCACCGCGGCCATCGGCCTCGCGCTTGACGGCGATGACGTAGCGGTCGCGTTCCTCGGCGTCGTTGCTGAGCGAGTACTGGCGGGTGTGGCCGGACGGCGTGTGGACCTTGACGTGGGCGCCGGCGTCAAAGGGCGGCAGTGGCTGGCCGTCCGGGTCGCGCAATTCGAACAGCTGGACGTCGCGCGCAGCGCGCTCGGCCCGAGCCACGCGCAGGGGGCGAAAGTTCTCGGGGGTGCTCATCGTGGGTTCCTTCAGAAGGTGTTCTGGGCAAGGCAGGGAATTCGTGCCTTGACTTTTGTCAAAAGTGCAAGAGAATCTCAATCTTAGATGGCTAAGTATTTTTCTGCAAGCAGCGTGTGTGCCGGATGGGCCGTGACACCGCCGCGAAGCAGCGCCGTCATCCCAGGAGACCCACGATGAAAGCAACGATTCTCGGCCTGGCGGCGCTGGCCGCCGCCGCTGTTCCCCTAGGCGCCACGGCGCAAACCTACCCCACCAAGCCGATCAAGTTCATCGTGCCCTACGCGCCGGGCGGCTTGCCCGACACCGTGGCGCGCTGGGTGTCGCAGAAGCTGACCGAACGCCTGGGCCAGAGCGTGGTGGTCGACAACAAGCCCGGCGGCAATGGGGTGGTGGCCTACCAGGCGCTGCTGTCCAGCACGCCATCGGACGGCCACGCCTTCATCGTGTCAGACGGCTCCATGCTCTCGATCACGCCGCAGATCAACAAGAGCGCCACCTGGCGCGTTGGCCACGAATTGCTGCCGGTGTCCGAAATCGCGACCTCGCCGCTGTTCATCGTGGGCCATTCCAAGACCGGCGTGAACAGCTTCAAGGACTTCGTGGCGAAGGTCAAGGCCAAGCCGGGCGAGTACACCTACGGCTCGTCGGGCATCGGCAGCACGCACCATTTGACGATGGAGGCGCTCAAAGCCGCGCTCAACCTCGACATCCGCCACATTCCCTTCCGCGGCTCGGGCCAGTCGACGCCGGCGCTGGTGGGCGCGCAGGTGGACTTTTCGGTCGCGGCGCTGCCCTCGATCGCCGGCTTCGTCAAAGCCGGCCAGGTCAAGCTGCTGGCCAGCAACGCGCTCAAGCGTTCGCCGCAGGCGCCCGACGTGCCCGCCGTGTCCGAAACCGTGCCCGGCTTCGACTTCGCCGTGGTGGTCGGCGTGTTGGCGGCCAAGGGCACGCCGCAGGCCGCGATCGACCGCATCAGCAAGGAAATTGCCGAAGTGGTCAAGCAGCCCGACGTGATCAAGACCTTCCACGACGCCGTGGTCGAACCCGTGGGCGCCGGCCCAGCCGAGTACGCCAAGGTGATCGCGCACGAGAACGCGGCCATGGCCAAGGCCGGCAAGTCCGCACAGCTGAAGCCCGACTGAAGCCGACCACGCACAATACAGAGTATGGGTGACCCCTGGATCTGGGCCTTGTCGGCCGCGGCGCTGGTCATTGGCGGCCTGGTCAAGGGCGCCTTGGGCGTCGGCTTGCCGCTGGTGGCGGTGCCACTGTTGGCGCTGTGGCTGCCGCCAGCGCAGGCGATTGGCCTCTTGGCGGCGCCGGTGGTGCTGTCCAACCTGATCCAGTCGGTGGAAGGCGGCCAGTTGGGGCCATCCTGGCGGCGTTTTCGCTGGCTGGTGCTGGCGCAACTGGTGGCGACCATTGCCACGGTGCGCATGACGCTGGATTTGTCGCCGGCGCAGCTCAACGCCATGGTGGCGGGCGCGGTGCTGCTGGCGGTGCTCCTGCTGGCGCTGCAGCCGAACGTGCAGGTGCCGGAAAAGCACGAAAAGTCCATTGGCGTGGCCGTTGGCCTGGGCTCCGGCCTGCTCGGCGGCGTGTCCTCGCTGACGGGGCCGATCCTGATCACCTACTTCATGGCGCTGCGCCTGCCGCGCGACGTGTTCGTCAGCAGCATCAGCCTGGTGTATTTGGCCGGTTCGCTGCCGCTGTATGGGGCCATGGTGGGTTTTGGCAAGATAACGCCTGCCCAGCTGGCGCTGTCCGTCGTCGCGCTGCTGCCCGTGTACGTGGGCATGCGCCTGGGGCGGCAGGTGCGCCAGCGGCTGAACGAGCAGTTGTTCCGGCGCGTGGTGCTGGGGCTGCTGGTGGTGATTGCCATCATCTTGCTGACCAAAGGCTGAACCGATGATTGAACCGCGCCCGAACGCGCCCGCGCCGGCCGACCCGCCACTGCGCTGGGGCGACGGCTTTTTGCTGGGCCACGCGCCGCTGGACGACATGCACCGCGAGTTCGTCGAGGTCGTGGCCGCGCTGCAGACCGCGCCCGACGCCGATTTGCCCGCCGCGCTGGTGCGCGTGACCGAGCACCTGGTCGCCCACTTCGCGCAGGAAGACGACTGGATGCAGCGCACCGCCTACCCGGCGACCGAATGCCACGTGAACGAGCACGCCGCCGTGCTGGCCACGGCGCGCGAGATGCCGGCGCTGCTGGCGGCTGGCCGCACCGACGTTTGCCGCCGCTTTGCGCAAGAGTTGGCCACCTGGTTCCCCGGCCACGCCGATTACCTGGACGCGCCGCTCGCGCACTGGATGGTGCACCAGCGCTTTGGCGCCGGCAAACCGGTGGTGATCAAGCGCCGCGACGCCGCCTGAAGGCGCGCGGCGTCACAGGCTCTTGAAGCGCCCGGCGTACAGCCGGCTCACGGTCAGCGTTTCGTCGGTGCCGCGCAGCGTCAGCTGCAGGCGGCCGGCTTCGTCGCGGCGCACGGTGTCGATGGCGTCGGCGCGCACGGCGGCGCTGCGGTGCACCTGCCAGAAGGCGTCTGCGTCCAGCTGCGGCAGCAAGTCCTTCAGCGCCGTGCGCACCAGGTGTTCGCCCCCGGCGGTGACGACGCGCACGTACTTGTCGGCCGCCTGCAGCAACAGCACGTCCTGCACCGGCACCATCTGCACCAGGTTGCCGCCGCTGCCCGGTTGGCTGACGGGCAACTGGCGCAGCGCGGGGGTGGCAGCGGGCGCGCCGCCGCCGGGCAGGGCGGCCAGCAGCTGGCGCAGCTGCTCCAGGGTGGGGCCGCCGGGCAGGTCGTTTGCTATGGTTTGCGTAGCTGCTTGCGAAGATGGTTGTAGGGCTGAGCGCAGTTTTTGCACCGTTTTGGCCAAACGCGCCGGCTGCACGGGTTTGAGCACATAGTCCACCGCCTGCGTCTCGAACGCCTGCACCGCGTACTGGTCGTACGCCGTCACAAAAACCAGCGCGGGGAAGGGCTGCGCGTCAAAGTCCCACTGGTCGGCCAGCTCGGCCGCCGCGTCCAGCCCGCTCTGGCCGGGCATGCGGATGTCGAAAAACAGCACGTCGGGCCGCAGCGCCAACGCCTGTTCCACGGCCGACAAGCCGTCGCCCGCGGTGGCCAGCACCTGCAGTTCAGGCCAGGCCTTGGCCAGCTCGGCGCGCAGGGCGGCGGCCAACAGCGGCTCGTCTTCGGCGATCAGGGCGGTGGGGGTGGAGGCGGGCATGGCGGGGCGGTTCAGCGCGGGCGCAGCGTCATGCGGTCTTGCGCGATCTGCACGTCGTAGTGGCGCAGGAAGGACTGGCCCAGCAGCGCCTCGTCCGCGTCTGCCATCTTCAGGCCGGTGGTCACGCTGATGTCGTTGCGCGTCAGGTGGCCGGCTTTGACTGGAATGTCGTGCACCAGGCGGCCTTCGCGCTCGCCGTTGGCGGTGCGCACGGTGATGCGGCTGCCGTCCGGCAGCTGGGCCTGCCGGGCGATGAAGCTGCTGATCGCCACGCTGCTCGCACCCGTGTCGACCATGAAGCGCACCGGCGTGCGGTTGATTTCGCCCGGCACGTAGAAGTGGCCGTCGGGGCTGCGCGGGATGACCAACTCGCCGCCGCCGTCGGCGTAGGGTTGCAAGGCGGCGCGGCCGCGCTGTTCCCACCACGAAAAGCCGAACCAGAGCAGGGCGCCCACCACCAGCCAGAACGCCAGCAGCGCCAGCGTGCTGGTGCGCAGCTGGCTGGCGGTGCTGCGCCCGGGCGGCGCGGCATCGGCGACGGGGGAATCCGGGTGATCGGGCGCGGTCATGGGCCGGAGCATACCCAAGGCCGGCGCACGCGCCGGTCGGCGTGGGCCGGTTTGCGGGCCGGCGCTGCGCTCAGCGCGGGCCGCGAGGGCGGCTGCAGCGCGTGCAGTCGGGCCGCGACGTGCGTCGAAGGCAGTCGAGCTTCCGTCGATCTGCTATCTAAAAGATAGCTGTTTGCGCAGATGGCCGTAGGGATGGAGGCCAGTTTGGCTTGAAATACCGACCCATCAGTCCTTCCCGCCCCCGCCGCCCGACAGCGCCATCGGCAGACGCAGCCGGACGCGCGTGCCTTCGCCGGGCGCCGACTGCCAGTCCACGCTGCCGGCGCCACCGTAGGCGGTGGCCACGCGCTCGCGCACCTGGGTCAGGCCGAAGCGGTCGGGCGCCACGTCGGCCGGCACAAAGCCGACGCCGGTGTCGGCCACTTCCAGCTGCAGCTGGCCACCCTCGGCCCAGGCGCGCACCGTGAGGTCGCCGCCTTGCACGCGCGGCTCCAGGCCGTGGCGGATGGCGTTTTCCACCAGCGGTTGCAGCAGCAGCGGCGGCACGGGCACATCGCGCAGCTCGGCGGGCAGCGCCAGCGTGACGCGCAGGCGCGGGCCCATGCGCAGCGCCATCAGGTTCAGGTAGTCGTCCAGGCGCGCGAATTCGGCCGACAGCGGGTGCGCGGTGCTGCGGCTGGCGTTCAGCGTGGCGCGCAGGTAGTCGTTGATGCGGTCCAGCATCTCTTGCGCGGCCGCCGGGTCGATGCCGATCAGCGCACGCAGCGTGGCCAGGGTGTTGAACAGCATGTGCGGCTCCAGCTGGCTTTGCAGCAGGCGCAGGTGGGCTTCGGACGCGTCGCGCTCGGCCGCGTTGCGGCTGGCTTCCAGCGCCGCCGCCTTGCCGCGGGCGTGGAAGTAAAAGGTCGCCACCGTCCCGGCCGCCACGGTGATGGCCAGGCCCACCCACTGGTCGCGCCCGCTGCGCGGTGCGGCGATGCCCAACAGCCGGTTGCACAGCGGGTTGCCGATCAAGAAGCCGGCGGCGATGCCGGTCGCGCTCAGCGCAAAGCCGCGCCAACCCTTGGGCCAGCCGTGGCCGCTATCGCTGCTGCGGTGGCAATGGCGTTCATCGACCAGGTAACGGCCAAATTCGATCACCGCCCAGCACACCAGGCCGATGCCCAGCGCCTGCGCCCACTGCACCCAGTAGCTGTGGTTCGGCCAGATGATGGTGGTGAAGACGGCGACGACGCCACAGAACAGCACCACCTGCGCGAAGTGGCGGCTGGTTTCACGCCAGAACGGGCTCATTCGGGTCGGCCGGGGCTGGCAGTGGCGGCGACGGGCACCGTGCCGGGGCGCAGTTGCTGGTCAAAGAATTGCACGATCGCAGCATACGCGCGCGGGATCTCGCTGCGGTCGTAGCCGGGCGGGTCGTTCATCACCCGGGCGGCGCGTGGCGGCAGACCGGGCGGCTGGGGCGACAGGAGGCTGCCGTGCGCGGCGCCCGGCATGTCGATCAGCAGCGTGCAGCCGGGCTGGCCGCGCGCCGGGCCGTCCGGCAGGCGCGCCGCTTCGCACGCTGGCCGGATCGCGTCGATGTGAAAGCGCGGCACCAGCCACAGGTCGCGCCCAGCGCGCACCAGGCCCAGCGGCACGCGCGGCGGCGCCAGGGTGGCCGGGTCGATGGGCGCGGCCACCGGCACGGCGGCGACGATGGCGGCGATGTGCGCATCGTGCGCGCTGCGCAGCCGCGTGTCGTCGCCAAATTTGAAGCGCACCACCAGCCGGTCCAGCCAGAGCTTGAAGCCGTCCAGCCAGCCGCCCGTCAGCTCCATCGCCAGGCCGCCGCACAGCGCGAAGTCGTCTTGCGCGTGCGCGTCGCAGTGCGCGGCAAAGCGCGCGGGCGACCACTGCACCCCGGCCAGCACCAGCGCGGTGATGCCGCCGGCCGACATGCCGTACACGCCTACGCGCTGGAAGTCGAGCTGCAGCGGCGCGAAGCGCGCGTCGGCCGCTACGGCGTCGATGGCTTGCGACACTTCCTGTGGCCGGCGCGTCCAGGCCACGGGGCCGGCGTCGGCGTAGTACTCCCAGTTGTCGCCCTGGTGCACCGGCATGGCGACGGTGTAGCCGCGCTGCACCAGCGCCTCGGCCAGGTCAAGCTGCACCCAGGGCGATCCGCCGGAGCCGTGCGACAGCACCACCAGCCGCCCGTTGCCAAGCTGCGGCGCGCCGTCCTGGGCCAGGCGGAAGTCATGCCCCATGCGCCGAACGGCCTGCGGCGCACTGGCGCTGGGGTAGACGACGGCCACGCGCCCGTGCGTGGCCGTGGCCGGCAGTTGCACCAGGCCGGTGGCGCCGTGGGCCGCCCCGGCGAAGGCCAACAGGCCGACAATCGCTTTTATTTTGATAGCTGGCCGCGCAGATTGATGTAGGGCTGGAGCCTTGTTGGGCTTGAAATTGCCGATCATGGGTTGTCGCCTTCGCCGCGCGGCGGCACGTGCAGCCGGCGCGCGGCGGTGGCGCGCTCGCCCGTCGCCGGCACGCCTTCGCCCGCGCGCGCCAGGCCGAAGGGCGGCATGTTGACGTACACGCTTTCGTGGCGGCCGGGGGCGACCAGGTAAGTTTCATGCCAGATGCCCACCGTGCCGTCGGTCCCGATGGCGCGGTTGAAGTCGCGCCAGGCCGGCAGGTGCTCGGCCTGCTTGTCGTGCGCGTAGGCCAGCAGCTGGTCCAGCGTGCGCCAGTACTGCAGCATGATCGTGGTGCGGCCCAACCACGATTCGGCGTGCAGCAGGCCGAGCCGCGGCGCCTGCAGCAATTCGCGCACCATGCGCGGCATGGCGCTGGCCACCGGCCACCACCGGTCCACGCGCAGCGGGCGGTTGATGCGCATGCCGATCAGAAAGAGCACGAATTCGCCGTCCAGTTGGGCGGTCAGGCGTTGGGCGATCGGGGTCATGGCGGGTCGGCGGGGTTCAGGACAGCAGGTCGTAGTCGCCGCCGCGCGCCAGGGCGCGCTGGTAGGCGGGGCGGGCGTGGATGCGCGCCAGCCAGTCGGTCAGGCGCGGGTGGTCCTGGGCGTTCAGCCCGGCGCGGGCCTGCGCGGCTTCCAGCGGGAAGCTCATCTGCACGTCGGCGGCGCTGAAGGCGTTACCCGCGAACCCATCCCGCCCGGCCAGTTCGCCTTCCAGGTAACGCAGGTGCGTGGCCAGCTGCGGGTCGACCAGGGTGGCCAGCAGCTTGTCGGCGATGCCGCGCGCGATCGGCTTGGCGAAGAAGGGCATGGGCGCGTTGCGGATGCGGTTGAAGATGAGCTTGAGCAAGAGCGGCGGCATGGCCGAGCCTTCGGCGTAGTGCAGCCAGTAGCGGTAGCGCACGGCGTCGTCCGAGCCCGCCGGCGGCGCCAGCCGGCCGTCGCCATAGCGTTCAACCAGGGTTTCGATGATGGCGCCGGACTCGGCCAGCGTCAGCCCGTCCACCGTCACCACGGGGGACTTGCCCAGCGGGTGCACGCGGCGCAGCTCGGGCGGCGCCAGCATGGTTTTGGGGTCGCGCTGGTAGCGCACGATCTCGTACGGCAGGCCCAGCTCTTCCAGCAGCCACAGGATGCGCTGCGAGCGCGAGTTGTTCAAGTGGTGGACGGT
The DNA here is from genome assembly GCA_023442945.1 of Pseudomonadota bacterium. Lineage (GTDB taxonomy): Bacteria > Pseudomonadota > Gammaproteobacteria > Burkholderiales > Burkholderiaceae_C > Ottowia. Next base: position 30,787 of record JAEZWW010000037.1, read on the forward strand.
GATGGGGGTGGCGGGCGTCATGGCGTGGGCTTTCGGGTCGGTCAAGCGGACGGGGTGGGGGCGATCATCGCCGCAGATCGGGGCGCTGGGGGCGTTAGGCGGGGAGGGGCTGCGTCAGTGTTGCGAGCGCGCCAAGGCGGCCCGTTCGCGCGCCACCAGGCGTTCGCGCCAGGCGGCGCCGGGGGCGGCCAGCCACACGCGGGCGCCGTGCAGCGCCAGGCCCAGGCCCCAGCCCAGCAGCGGGTACAGCGCCCAGTCCTGGCCGTTGCGCCAGCTGAGCCCAATCAGCAGCGCGTTCACCGCCAGGTACACGGCCGCGTGTTGGAACCAGCCCAGCTTGGCGCGCACGCGGCGGCGCGCGGCGCGGTCCAGTGGGTCGTTGGGGGTAGGGGTGTGATCGGTGCGGGTCATGGGTGGCTCCTTGAACAGGTGACGGGGCGGGCAGCGCTCAGGCGGCCCAGGCCGGCGCGGCGGCGGGGCGCATCAGCCGCAGCAGGCGCAGCGTGCGCGCTGCAAACAGGCCGGACAGCGCGCCGTACAGCGCCGTGATGGCCGTGGCAAAGCCGGTGTGGTGGGCCAGGGCAGGTTCCATCGCCAGCTGCACGCCCACGCCGTACTTCATCAGGAACACGGCGAGGATTAGGCCCATCGGCACCCAGCTGCCGGGCAAAAAGAAGCTGCGCGCCGCGGTGTCGTAACGGGCACCGGCAGGTGGCGCCAGGCGGCTGCCCACGGCCAGCACGGCGGCGTAGCACACGGCCCACAAGCCCAGCAGGGTGAACAGCTGCCCGGTCGCGCCAAAGGCCGATTGCACGCCCCACAGCGCCAGTCCGCCCATGATGAGCGGCATGGCCAGCAGGCGGTTCAGGTGCACGCTGCGGCTGCGCGTGGCGGAAAAGCCCAGCGCCAGCAGCGCCGCCAGCACCCCCGCCACCCACGGCGGGGTCTGGCGGACGATGTCGATGGCGGCGTCGGGGTGTTGGACGAGCAGGGTGGTGAGCAACATGGGGGTCTCCGGGGTTGGGGGTCGATGGGGGGACTGTGCCCAGAGGGCGACCTACCCGCCAGCGCGATGCGACGAAATGCGGCGACGCGGCGCGAAGGGCACCATGGCGGCGCGAAATACCGCCGCCCGGCGCCGCCGGACACACCACCCAAGGGCGCCGCCACCCTGCTCCGTGGCGTCAAGGGGTCGGAGCCGCGCGGCCGCAGCGCCGCCCATAATGGCGCGCATGTCCGAATTTCCCCGTGCCCCGCGCCGCGCCGACCGGCGCCAATGCCTGGCCACCGTCGGCGCCGCTGCGCTGCTGTGGCTGGCGCCGCCGGCCGCTGGCGCGCGCACGCTGCCGATCATGACTTCTGAAGACGCCTCGGCGGCGCTGCTGGCCGCCGCCACGGCCGGTGACGTGCCGGCCATCGAACGCGCGCTGGCCAGCGGCGCCGTGCTGGAAACGCGCGATGCCCGTGGCCGCACCCCGGTGCTGCTGGCGACCGCCGGTGGCCACGTCGCGGCGGCGCAGGCGCTGATCAAGCGCGGCGCCAACGTCAACGCGCAGGATGATCAGCGCGACAGCGCCTTCCTGCTGGCCGGCGCACGCGGGCTGACCGAGATCGTGCGCGCCGCGCTGGCCGCGGGCGCCGACTGGCGCATCACCAACCGCTACGGCGGCACGGCGCTGATCCCGGCGTGCGAGCGCGGACACGTCGAGACCGTGCGCCTGCTGCTGACCACCGACATCGACGTCGACCACGTCAACCGCCTGGGTTGGACCGGGTTGCTGGAAGCGGTGATCCTGGGCGACGGCGGTTCGCGCCACCAGGAGATCGTGCGCCTGCTGCTGGCGCGCGGCGCCCAGGTGAACCTGGCCGACCGCGAAGGCGTCACGCCGCTGCAGCACGCCGAGCGCATGGGCCAGCGCGAAGTGGCGGCGCTGCTGCGCGCGGCCGGCGGGCGTTAGCGGCCCACGAAGACGGGCGCGCGGCCCCTGGGCGGAAATTCGCTGCGTTTCTTAAGCGAAATCGGGGTCTGGCGGCCGTAGAATCTGCGCAGCCAGCTACAAATCATGTAGCGCATCACCGCACTTTCCAAGGACTGATTTTGGACACCGTTTTGCTGGTCAAGGCCGCGATCATGGGCATCGTGGAGGGCCTGACCGAATTCCTGCCGATCTCCTCGACCGGCCACCTCATCCTGGCCGGCAGCCTGCTGGACTTCACCGGTGCCAAGGCCAAGGTGTTCGAGATTGCGATCCAGACCGGGGCCATTCTGGCCGTCATCATCGTGTACTGGCAGAAGATCCGCGACACGCTGGTCTCGCTGCCCAGCAGCCGACAGTCACAGCGGTTTGCGCTGAACGTGCTGATCGGCTTCTTCCCCGCCGTCATCCTGGGCCTGCTGTTCGGCAAGGCGATCAAGGCCAACCTGTTCACGCCGCAGGTGGTGGCCACGACCTTCATCCTGGGCGCCTTCGTCATCCTGTGGGCCGAGCGCCGCCCGCAAAGCGCGGCGCGCGTGCACAGCGTGGACGACATGACGCCGCTGGACGCGCTCAAAGTCGGCCTGGTGCAGTGCCTGGCGATGATTCCGGGCACCAGCCGTTCGGGCGCCACCATCATCGGCGGCATGTTGCTGGGCCTGTCGCGCAAAGCGGCGACGGACTTTTCCTTCTTCCTGGCCATTCCCACGCTGATCGGCGCGGGCGTGTATTCGCTCTACAAGGAGCGCGCGCTGCTGTCGGCGGCCGATCTGCCCTTGTTCGGCGTGGGCCTGCTGTTCTCCTTCCTCAGCGCCTGGGTTTGCGTGCGCTGGCTGCTGCGTTACATCTCCAGCAACAGCTTCGTGCCCTTTGCCTGGTACCGCATCGCTTTCGGCGTGATCGTGCTGGTGACCTGGTCGATGGGCTGGGTGGTGTGGGCGGACTGAGCGCTACCGGCGTCTGGTCTGCGCTGGCGCGCAGTGTCGATCAGCGCTGGGTGCGCGCCGCCCTGGCCGCGCTCGGCGTCGCTTTCAGCGTCGTGGCCGTGCCCCCGGCGCTCGCGGTGTTGACCTATGGCACGACGCTTGATCGTTGTGTAGCCCTGGCCGGTCTGATCGGCGTCGTGGGCGGCTTCGCCCGCGTGGGCCTGCGCACGCCGCAACTGGCGCGTTGGCCCGTCCTGCTGGCGTTGATCTGCGCGGCCTTGCTGGCGGGTTGCGGTGCGGCGCTTTTTTTGACCCGCGTGGGCGATGGGATCGCCTGGCAGCTGGCCTGCGTGGCCACGGCGGGCGTGGGCCTGTGGCTGCTGTTGTCCTGCGTGGCGGCGTGGCAAGCGGGTATCCAGTGAGCCTGCCACGGCCTTCGCGTACCATGCGCGTCATGAATTTCAAGGAAACGCTCGACACCCTGCCGCCTGCCGACCAGCTGCGCGGCCTGGACATCGTGGACGCGCAAGGCGCGGTCGTTCACCACATCCCGGCCGCGCCGGGCAAGATGGGCTCGCTGCGCGTGTACAACGCGCTGGCCGAGCGCTTTGGCGGCGCGTTGAACCCCGAATCCGTCGCGCAAGGCCTGATCTGGTTTGCCGAGCACGTGCCCGACGCGCAGGCCCACCCTGGCGCGCACCCGAACATCGACCTGCTGCTCAAGCCCGACGCGGGCATTTCGGGTTGGCGCCTGGTGCCCTTGCCGGCCTGAACGGGTTGGTTTGCGCCGCACAACACCGCGCGGCGTTTCACCACAGCGTGTAGACCATCACAAAGCCGGCGGCCACCATGCCGGTCAGCGCCAGCAGGAACAGGGCGTCCGCCGCGCGCTCGAGCAGGTGCGCAACGCGTGGCTTGCGTGTGCGCAGCGCGATGAAGATGGCGTAGGTACACAGCAGAAAGCACAGCGCCGACAGCACCAGGATGTCGTCGGCCACCGTGGCCGTGGCGTTGGCGTGCCCCAGCGTGTGCAGCAGGGCCACGGCGGTGATGGACAGGCCGGCCAGCGTCCCGGCCACGGCCAGCAACTGCAGCAGTTCTTCGCGCATCCAGGTGGGGTGGTGGGATCGGCTCATCGGCGGCTCAAGTGGGGTGGTGCTGCGGGCGGCACGTTAGCAGGGCTGCGGCCCACGCGGGCAAGGTTTACCGGATTTTTGCGCGGCGGTGGGCGCGCTTTACAAATCTTCAATCGGCCGACAAGGGGCGGCCAGGGTGCAGCGGCTACGATGCGCCTCGGGCAAGGCCATGCCGATGGCGCGCTGGCCCCACCCGCAGAAGAACTCGATACCGCCGCCCATGTCCACACCCGATCCCCGCTCCGCCGCCCCCGCCTCCAGCGCGCCCGATGCGCTGCCGCCGCCGGCGCCCCGGCCGCGACGGCGTTGGCTGGGGGTGCTGCTGGCGCTGGTCTTCGTCGGTCTGCTGGCGGGTGGCGCGTACTGGCTGGTGCAGCGCGCCAAGACGCCGGTCGCCGGTGCGCGCAGCGGTGGCGGCGGACCGGGTGGCCCTGGTGGCGGCCCCCGGGGCGCTTCCAGCGTGACCGTGGGCTCGGCCGTGGCCCGCGAAGGCGAATTGCCGGTGCTGGTCGAGGCGCTGGGCACCGTCACCCCGCAGACCACGGTGGCCCTCCAGGCGCAGGTGGGCGGCACGCTGACGGACGTGCTGTTTACCGAAGGCCAGCAGGTCACCAAGGGCCAGCTGCTGGCGCGCATCGACCCGCGCCAGTACGACCAGGCGCTGGCCCAGGCCAAGGCGCAGCGCGCACGCGACGACGCCCAGCTGTCGGCGGCGCAGGTCACGCTTCAGCGCTATGAAACGCTGTGGAAGCAGGATTCCATCGCCCGCCAGGACGTGGACACGCAGGCCGCGCTGGTCAAGCAGCTGGCCGCCACCGTGGCCAGCGACCGCGCCAACGAACAGGCCGCGCAGTTGAACGTCAACCACACACGCATCGTCGCGCCGATCAGCGGCCGCATCGGCTTGCGCGCGGTCGACCCGGGCAACCTGGTCACGGCCGGCAGCGCCACCGGCATCGCCACGATCACGCAGATGGACCCGATCGACGTCGTCTTCGCCGTGCCGCAGGACCGCGTGCCCGCCGTGCTGGCGGCGCAGCGCGCGGGCCGACTGCCGGTCACCGCGCTGGACCGTGCGCGCAGCCAGGTGGTGGGCGAGGGCGTGTTTTCCACGCTCGACAACGTGATCGACACCGCCACCGGCACGGTGCGCGCCAAGGCGCGCTTCACCAACACGGACGGGCAGCTCTTTCCCAACCAGTTCGTCAACGTGCGCCTGCAGCTGGGCGCCACGGTGGGCGTGTTGGTGCCGGTGACGGCGGTGCGCACCGGCCCGCAGGGCGACTACGTGTACGTGATCGATGCCGAAGGCGTGGCCCACACCCGCGCCGTGACGCGTGGCCTGGCCACCGTGGACCAGATGCTGATCGCCAAAGGCTTGCAGGCCGGCGAACGCGTGGTGACCGAAGGCGGTGACCGCGTCAAGGACGGCGGCAAGGTGCAACTGCAAGGCCGCGCGCCGGCCGGCGGTGCGTCGGGTGCACGCGCGGCGCAGGGGCGTGCCAGCGGTGCGCGGCGTGCGGCATCGGCCGCCGCGGCGGGGGCATCGGGTCCGGCAGCAGCGGCTTCTGGCCCGGATTCGGCGCGAAACGGGGCGCCAGCCGGCGCCACATCTGCGCAGCCAGCTAGGGAAAATGCAGCAGGTGGCGCTGCGGGTGCAACCCCCGGCACCGCGTCGCCCGCGGTGCAACAGCCTGCGTGGCTGGAGCGCCTGCCCGCCGATGAGCGCGAGAAGGTGATGGCCTTGCCGCCCGAGCAGCGCCGTGCGTACATCGAACAACTGCGCGCGCGCCGCCAGGCCGGCGAAGGTGGCGCCGCGCGCAACTGAGGCACGGGCAGGGCATGAACGTCTCGCGCCTTTTCATCCAACGCCCGGTCGCCACCGGGCTGTTCATGCTGGCCATCGTGCTGGCCGGCCTGGTCGGCCTGCGCTTTCTGCCGTTGGCGGCGCTGCCGCAGGTGGATTACCCGACCATCCAGGTGCAGACCCTGTACCCGGGCGGCAGCCCGGACGTGATGAGCCGCACCGTCACCGCGCCGCTGGAGCGCCAGTTCGGACAGATGTCGGGCCTGGAGCGCATGAGCAGCACCAGCGCCGCGGGCGTGTCGATGGTGACGCTGCAGTTCGCGCTGACCGAATCCATGGACGCGGCCGAACAGCAGGTGCAGGCCGCCATCAACGGTGCGTCCACGCTGCTGCCGGCCGATTTGCCGGCGCCGCCCGTGTACGCCAAGGTCAACCCGGCCGACGCGCCGATCCTGACGCTGGCGATCCGCTCCAACAGCCTGCCGCTGACCGAAGTGCAGAACATGGTCAACACGCGGCTGGCGCTGAAGATCAGCCAGATCAGCGGCGTGGGCCTGGTCACGCTGGCGGGTGGGCAGCGCCCGGCCGTGCGCGTGCAGGGCAACGTCGAAGCGCTGGCGGCGCTGGGCCTGGGGCTGGACTCGATCAGCAGCGCCATCAGCGCGGGCAACGCCAGCGGCGCCAAGGGCAGCTTCGACGGGCCCAAGCGCGCCTACACCATCAACAGCAACGACCAGCTGATGACGGCCGAGCAGTACCGCGAGCTGATTGTCGCCTACAAGAACGGTGCGCCGATCCGCCTGAAGGACGTGGCGCAGGTCGTGGACGGGTCGGAAAACGACCGGCTGGGGGCGTGGACGGGCATCAAAAATGAGAGCGGCTCGCGCACGGCGGATGCGGGCCAGCAGGCGAATTCATCTCAAGAGTCGGCGCTCCGACCGGCGATTATTCTGAACGTGCAGCGCCAGCCCGGCGCCAACGTCATCGCCACCGTCGACGCCATCAAGAAGCAGCTGCCCGCGCTGCAGCAGTCGTTGCCGGGCAGCGTGTCGGTGGAAGTGCTGACGGACCGCACCCTGGGCATCCGCTCGTCCGTGGAACACGTGCAGATGGAGCTGATCCTGGCCGTGGTCATGGTCGTGCTGGTGATCTTCTTCTTCCTGCACAGCCTGCGCGCCACGCTGATCGCGTCGATCGCGGTGCCGATCTCGCTGATCGGCTCGGTCGCGGTGATGTATTTGATGGGCTATTCGCTCAATAACCTGAGCCTGATGGCGCTGACCATCGCGACCGGCTTCGTGGTGGACGACGCCATCGTCATGATCGAAAACATCTCGCGCCATCGCGAGATGGGCAAACCGCCGTTCCAGGCCGCGCTGGAAGGCGCGGGCGAGATCGGCTTCACCATCATTTCGCTCACGGTGTCGCTGATCGCGGTGCTGATTCCGCTGCTGTTCATGCAGGAGGTGATCGGGCGGCTGTTCCGCGAATTCGCCGTCACGCTGGCGATCACGATCCTGATTTCGGCCGTGGTGTCGCTGACGCTGGTGCCGATGATGTCGGCGCGCTGGCTGGAGCCGCTGGGCCACGCGGCGCAGCGCGGCATCGGCCGCTGGGTGCAGGACAAGCTGGACTGGGTGGTCGATCGGTACGACCGCGGTCTGCACTGGGTGCTGGCGCACCAGCAGCTGACGCTGCTGGTGGCGGTGGCCACGCTCTTGATCACCGCGCTGCTGTACTGGGGCATGCCCAAGTCGCTGTTCCCGACGCAAAGCACCGGCCAGCTGCAAGGCCGCGTGCAGGCGGATGCCAGTGTCTCGTTCGACCGCATGGCAGGCTTGCAGGACGCGGTGGCCCAGCTGGTGCTGGCCGATCCGGCGGTGCAGTCGCTCAGCTCCGTCGTCGGCGTGGATGCGGCCAACAACACCATGTTGAACAACGGGCGCCTGACCATCAACCTGGCGCCGCGCGGCCTGTTCGGCGACAGCGAGGCGGCGATCATGCAGCGCCTGCGCGATGAGGTGGCGCAGCAGGTGTCCGGCGCCACGCTGTACCTGCAGCCCACGCAGGACCTGACCGTGGATTCGGCCAGTGGCCCGACCGAATTCCGCTTCGATCTGGAAGGCGTGAACACCGCACAGGTCAACGAATGGGCGCAAAAGCTGGTGCGCCGCCTGCAAAGCGTGCCCGAGGTGCGCCACGCCACCACCGACGCCGGCGCCGCGGGCCTGGCGGCCATGGTGCACATCGACCGCGACACCGCGTCGCGCCTGGGTGTGACGGCCAGCGCGCTGGACAACACGCTGTACAACGCCTTCGGCCAGCGCATCGTCTCGACCATCTTCACCGAAACCAACCAGTACCGCGTGATCCTCGAAGCCGCGCGCAACGAGGCCGGCAGCCTGAGCGCGCTGCGCGACCTGCCGGTGAAGACCACCGGCGGCGGCACCACGCCACTGTCGTCGTTCGCCACCGTGGTCGAAGAGCCGGCGCCGCTGCAGGTCACGCGCGTCGGCCAGTACCCGGCGGCCACGGTGGGGTTCGATTTGGCGCCCGGCGTGTCGCTGGGCACGGCGGTGAAGGCGGTGCAGGCGGCGGCCCAGGCCGAAGGTCTGCCAGCGGCGATCCAGCTGCGCATGACGGGCGCGGCCGGCGCGTACGAAAGCTCGCTGTCCAACCAGCTGTGGCTGATCCTGGCCGCCGTGGTCTGCGTGTACATCGTGCTGGGCGTGCTGTACGAAAGCTATGTGCACCCGCTGACGATTTTGTCCACGCTGCCATCGGCCGGCGTGGGTGCGCTGCTGGCGCTGTGGATCACCGGGCACCCGCTGGACGTGGTCGGCATCATCGGCCTGGTGCTCTTGATCGGCATCGTCAAGAAGAACGCGATCATGATGATCGACTTCGCCATCGAGGCCGAGCGCGGGCAGGGCAAGTCGCCACAGGAGGCGATCCACCAGGCCGCGCTGCTGCGCTTTCGCCCCATCCTCATGACCACGCTGGCCGCGCTGGCCGCGGCGCTGCCAATGATGCTGTCGGTCGGCGACGGGGCCGAGCTGCGCCGGCCGCTGGGCCTGGCGATCTTCGGCGGCCTGGTGCTGTCGCAGCTGCTGACGCTGTTCACCACGCCCGTCGTGTACCTGTGGTTCGACCGGCTGGGGCAGCGCTTTGGGCGTGAAAATGCTATCGAAACAGAAGCTGGCCGCGCAGATGGTTCTAGGGCGGATGGCCAATTTGGCTCAGATTCCGGTGGTACGACGCCCAGCGCACCGGAGGGGCGGGCGTGAACCTGTCGCGCCCGTTCATCGAGCGGCCGATCGCCACGGTGCTGCTGACGCTGGGCATCGCCCTGGCGGGCATCGCTGCGTTCTTTCTGCTGCCGATCGCGCGGCTGCCGGCGGTGGACTTTCCGGTCATCAGCGTCAGCGCCAACCTGCCTGGCGCCAGCCCGGCCGACATGGCGCGCACCGTGGCCACGCCGCTGGAGCGCACGCTGGGCACCATATCGGGCGTGAACGAGATGACCTCGTTCAGCAGCACCGGGCAGACGCGGGTCACGCTGCAGTTTGACCTGAAGCGCAACATCGACAGCGCCGCGCGCGACGTGCAGGCGGCCATCAACGCGGCGCGCGTCGACCTGCCGGCCAACCTGCGCAGCACGCCCAGCTACCGCAAGCGCAACCCGGCGGCGCAGCCCTTCATGATCCTGGCGCTGACCTCGGACACGCGCACGCCGGGGCAGATCTACGACGCGGTCAGCAACATCGTCAGCCAGCGCCTGCTGCAGGTCCAGGGCGTGGGCGATGTCGAACTGGGCGGTGGCTCGCTGCCCGCGGTGCGGGTCGAATTGAACCCGTTCGCACTGAACGAGCTGGGCCTGACCAGCGAAGACGTGCGCGCCGCCATCCAGGCCAACAACGCCAACCGACCCAAGGGCGTGGTCGAGGTCGGCAGCGCCGACGACGGTCGCGCGCTGCAGGTGCTGACGCCCGCGCCGGGCCTGCGCGCTTCGGCCTACCGCAACCTGATCGTGGCGGTGCGCGACGGCAACGAAGTGCGCCTGCAGGACGTGGCCAACGTCATTGACAGCGTGCAGGACGTGCGCACGCGCGGCATGTTCAACGGCAAGCCGGCGATCGTGGTCAACATCACGCAGCAACCCGACGCCAACCTGATCGAAACGGCCGACGCCATCGACGCGCTGCTGCCGCAGCTGCGCGCCCAGCTGCCGCAGGACATCAACCTGCAGGTGGCGATCGACCGCACGGGCTCGGTGCGCGCCTCGGTGCACGAGGTGGAAATCACGCTGGTGATCGCCGTCATCCTGGTGGTGCTGGTGGTTGGCCTGTTCCTGCGCAACCTGCGCGCGGCGCTGATCCCGGCGGTGGCGACCGTGGTGTCGCTGCTGGGCACGTTTGCGGCGATGTACGCGCTGGGCTACTCGCTCAACAACCTGACGCTGATGGCGCTGACGGTGGCCACCGGCTTCGTGGTCGACGACGCTATCGTCGTGCTGGAAAACATCGCCCGCCACATGGAGCAGGGCATGCCGCGGCGCGAGGCGGCGCTGGTCGGCGCGCGGGAAGTCGGTTTCACCGTGCTGACCATCAGCCTGTCGCTGGTGGCGGTGTTCATCCCGCTCTTGTTGCAGGGCGGGGCCGTGGGCGCGATGTTCCGCGAATTCGCCATGACGCTGTCGATCGCGGTGATGATCTCGCTGCTGATCTCGCTGACCACGACGGCGATGATGTGCGCGACCCTGCTGCCGCAGCACCTGGGCCGGCGCCCGGACGCCCCTGCGCTCCAGAGCGTGATGGGCCGCCTGCGCGCACGCCTGGGCCGGGTGGGCGAGCGCGCCGGCCTGGCGGTGGAGCGCGGTTATGCCCACGCGCTGGACTGGTCGCTGGCCATGCCCTGGGTCGTGGTGGCCGTGCTGGTCGTTGTGGTGGGGCTGAACGGCTACCTGTTCGCGTCGATCACCAAGGGTTTCTTCCCCGAGCAGGACAACGGCCAGATGAACGGTGGCCTGCGCGCCGACCAAAGCATTTCTTCCACCGCCCTCGCCGACAAGCTGCAGCAGGCCATGGACATCGTGTACGCCGACCCGTCGGTCGGCACCGTGGTGGGTTTTTCAGGCGGTGGCGGCGCGGGCGGCGGCTTTCTGTCGGCGGCGCTCAAACCCGCCAGCGAACGCCCGGCCAAGGAAAAGACGCGCGACGTCATCAACCGCCTGCGCCCCAAGCTGAGCCAGATCACCGGGCTGACGGTGTTTCTCAACCCGGTGCAGGAGCTGCGCATGGGCGGGCGCAGCAGCAACAGCACCTACCAGTACACGCTGAAGGCCGACAACGCCGCCGACCTGAAAACCTGGGTCGCCAAGCTGGCCGACCAGATGCGCACCGACCCGCGCTTGACCGACGTCGACAGCGACCAGAGCGAGAACGGCGTCGAAACCTACGTCGCCGTCGACAAAAACCGCGCGGCCGAACTGGGCGTGAGCAGCACGGCCATCAACTCCGCCCTGTACAACGCGTTTGGCCAGCGCCAGGTCGCCACCATGTACAGCGACCTGAACCAGTACGCCGTGGTCATGGAATGGGCGCCGCGCTACGCCCAGTCGCCTATCGTGCTGAGCGACGTGTACGTGCCGGGCTCGGGCACCGCGGCGGTGACTGCTAGCAAAAACGCAGCTGCCGGCGCAGGTGGTTCTAGCGCCGCGGGCACATTGGGTGCATTAAGCTCTACCCAGGGCACGTCCGCGTCAAGCGCGGGCACCTCGGCCAACCCGGGTCTGCGCAATGCGTCCACCGGTCAGGCGATATCGACCGCGCCCACGGCCATGGTGCCGCTGTCTGCCTTCGCCACGTTTGCCGAACGCACGGTGCCGACCATGGTCTGGCACGACGGCGGCGAGCTGTCCAGCACCGTGTCGTTCAACCTGGCCGATGGCATCTCGCTGGAGCAGGGCCGCGCCGCCGTCCAGGAGGCCGAGAACGCCATCGGCATGCCCAATAACGTGCGCGGTGCCTTCAGCGGCGCGGCGGCCGAGGCGGCCAACCAGCAGTCGCAACAGCTGTGGCTGATCCTGACGGCGCTGGTGGTGATCTACATCGTGCTCGGCATCCTGTATGAAAGCCTGATCCACCCGCTCACGGTGTTGACCACGCTGCCCAGCGCCGGTTTTGGCGCCGTGGTGGCGCTGCTGGCGTTGCGCATGGAGTTTTCGCTGATGGCGCTGATCGGCGTGTTCCTGCTGATCGGCATCGTCAAGAAGAACGCCATCCTGATCATCGACTTTGCGCTGGACGCCGAGCGTGCGCGCGGCCTGTCGGCCGTGGACGCCGTGCGCGAAGCCTGTTTGAAGCGCTTTCGCCCGATCATGATGACCACGCTGGCCGCGGGCCTGGGCGCGCTGCCGCTGGCCGTCGGCTTCGGCCAGGGCGCCGAACTGCGCCAACCCCTGGGCGTGACCATCATCGGCGGGCTGATCGCCAGCCAGATGCTCACCCTGCTGACCACGCCAGCCGTCTACGTGCTGCTGGACCGGCTGCGCCGCCATTCCGCCGACGAGCGCCACCTTGCTCGGGCCGTTACCGCATGAACGCCATTCTTCTGACCGCTGGCCGCCCTCGCGCGACTGTTCTCGTCCCACGCCCAATGGCGGCCATGCCCTCGCGCGCAACGGTCGCGCTGGCGCTGCTGCTGGCCCTGGGCGGCTGCAGCCTGGCGCCGGTCGACCAAACGCCCAACGTGCCGCTGCCCGCCGCCTGGAAGACCGCCGCACCGCAGGCTGGCTGGATCAGCGCGGAAGCCGCACGCGATTGGCAGGCCGGCCGCTGGTGGACGCTGTTCGACGACGCGCAGCTGGATGCGCTGATGCAGCGCGTCGAAATCGGCAACCAGAACCTGGCCATCGCGGTTGCCAATGTCCAGCAGGCGCAGGCGCTGCTGCGCCAGCAACGGGCGCAACTGTTCCCCACCGTGGGCGCCAGCGCGGGCCAGCAGCGCAGCGGCGGCGAAGACCGCAGCACCACGCGCGCAGCCAACCTGGGCCTGAACGTCAGTTGGGAGCCCGACCTGTGGGGTCGCCTGGGCGACGCGGCCCGCGCGCAGGGCGCCAATGTGCAGGCGAGCGAAGCCGATCTGGCCGGCGCACGTCTGTCGGCGCAGGGCAGTCTGGCGCAGGCGTATTTCGCGGTGCGCGAGCTCGACGCCGAGATCGCGCTGATGGACGAGATCATCACGGGCTACGAACGCAGCGCGAAGATCACCCAGAACCGCTACGACGCCGGCATCGCTGCGCGCACCGACACGCTGCAGGCGCAAAGCACGCTGGACAACGCGCGCGCCAGCCGCATCGCCCTGCAGCGCAGCCGCGCCTTGAGTGAACACGCCATCGCGCTGCTGATCGGCGAGACGCCGGCCGGCTTCACCCTGCCGGCCGCCACCTGGATCGACCGCGTGCCGGCCGCGCCCGCGGGCATGCCGTCCGAGTTGCTGCTGCGCCGGCCGGACGTCGCGTCAGCCGAGCGCGGGGTGAGCGCCGCCAACGCCCGCATTGGCGTGGCGCGCGCGGCGTACTTTCCGCAGTTCTCGCTCACCGGCAGCATCGGCGCCGCCGGCAGCCACCTGGGCGATCTGATCTCAGCGCCCAGCCTGCTGTGGTCGCTGGGCCTGTCTTTGGCGCAGTATGTATTTGACGGCGGCGCACGCACCGCCGCGGTGGACCAGGCGATCGCCGCGCACGAAGGCGCCACCGCCAGTTACCGCCAGACCGCGCTCAGCGCGATCAAGGAGGTCGAAGACCAGCTGACCACGCTGCAGACCCTGGCCGAGCAGCAAGAACGCACCCGCGCGTCCGCCGAGGCCGCCGAGCGCATCGAACAACAGATGATGAACCGCTACCAGTCCGGCCTGTCGGCGTACACCGAGGTGGTAACCGCGCAGGCCAGCGCGCTCAGCGCCCGCCGGTCGCTGATGCAGCTGCAACTGCAGCGCCAGCAGGCGGCCGTGGCTTTGATGCAGGCGCTGGGCGGCGGCTGGCAGATGCCGTGGGCGCCGGCGGGTGCGGCGGCTGGAGGAAGGCCCGCGCCAGTCCAGACCACGTATCCGCCCCCCGCGCGGCCCTGAACGCGCGAGCTACCGGCCTGGCGCGTCCTGCACGGTGCTGTGGGCCGCTGCGTCGCGCACGCGGTTGTGCGGCGCGGGCTTTGTCGGCACCATCGGGACATGGCTACCTCCGACACTCCTGATGACCCCCAGGGCGCCACGTTAGCGCCCGAATCCTGGGTCGGCCGCAGCGAAACCCTGCACGACGACATTGGTGCCGCCCCCTTGCGCGGTCTGGCTGCCACGCTGGACATCGGCGATTTGGCGCCCGAGGCCGGCACGCCGGTGCCGCCGCTGGCGCACTGGCTGTACTTCCTGCCGCGCGCGCCGCAGAGCGCATTGGGCGAAGACGGCCACGCGCGCCGTGGCGGCTTTCTGCCGCCGATCGCGCTGCCGCGCCGCATGTGGGCCGGTGGCGAGCTGACCTGGGCGCTGGACAACCCCTTGCGCGTGGGCGATGTGGCCGAGCGGCGATCGCGCATTGCCGCCGTTACCCCCAAGCGTGGTCGCTCGGGTGACATGGTCTTCGTGCAGGTGGTGCACGAGGTGCACAACGCGCGCGGCCTGTGCCTGACGGAGACGCACGACATCGTCTACCGCGACGCCGCGCGGCCGGGTGACGCGCCGCCCGCGTCGGTGACGGCCGACAGCGCCGCGCGTTGGCAACGCAGCATGGTGGCCGACGCGGTCCTGCTGTTCCGCTATTCCGCGCTGACTTTCAACGGCCACCGCATTCATTACGACCGGCCGTACGTGACAGAAGTGGAAGGCTATCCCGGCCTGGTGGTGCACGGCCCCTTGATCGCCACGCTGCTGGTCGACATGCTGCGCCGCCACGCGCCCCAGGCGCGCGTGCGGCGCTTTTGCTACCAGGCGCTGCGCCCCACGTTTGACGGACAGCCCTTCACCCTGAACGCCGAGCCGGACGCGAGCGAACGTCACTTCCGCCTGTGGGCCAGCGACGCGCAAGGCGCCGTGGCTATGCGGGCCGAGGCCGATGCGGCGTGGCCGCTGTGAACCTCGGTTTTTGAATGAAATTGGCCTCTGGCCCTAGGGGAGTCTGCGCGGGCAGCTCCTGTTTTGATAGTCTTGCGTGATGCCATCGACCGACCATGACCCCCACCGCGCCCTGCGCGACGCCGTGCGCGCCCTGTGCGCCGACTTCCCGGACGCGTACTTTCGCGAAGTCGATCAGGCGCGCGCCTACCCCGAGCAGTTCGTTGACGCGCTGACCCGCGCCGGCTGGATGGCCGCGCTGATCCCCACCGAATACGGCGGTTCGGGCTTGGGGCTGACGGAAGCCTCGGTCATCATGGAAGAGATCAACCGCGCTGGCGGCAACTCGGGCGCCTGTCACGGCCAGATGTACAACATGAACACCTTGCTGCGCCACGGCAGCCAGGCGCAAAAAGAGTTCTACCTGCCCAAGATCGCCACCGGCGAATGGCGCCTGCAGTCGATGGGCGTGACCGAGCCGACCACCGGCACCGACACCACGCAGATCAAGACCACGGCGGTGAAGAAGGGCGACCGCTATGTCGTCAACGGCCAGAAGGTGTGGATCAGCCGCATCCAGCACAGCGACTTCATGATCCTGCTGGCCCGTACCACGCCGCTGGCCGAGGTCAAGAAGAAGAGTGACGGCCTGTCGATCTTCATGGTGGACCTGCGCGAAGCCCAAGGTTTGCCCCCACGCTCCCCCGCTGCGCAGGGGTCGCTGCCCCCCGAGGGGGCCGCTTTTCCCTCGGGGCGGCCCAGCGGGAAAAAGCCGGGCATGACCGTGCGTCCGATTCTCAACATGGTCAACCACGAAACCAACGAGCTGTTCTTCGAGAACCTCGAGATCCCGGCCGAGAACCTGATCGGCGAAGAAGGCAAGGGCTTCAAGTACATCCTGGACGGTCTGAACGCCGAGCGCACGCTGATCGCCGCCGAGTGCATTGGCGACGGCCACTGGTTCATCGACCGCGTCACGCAGTACGCCAAGGACCGCATCGTGTTCGGCCGCCCGATTGGCCAGAACCAGGGCGTCCAGTTCCCGATTGCCGAGAGCTACATCGAAGTGGAAGCCGCCAGCCTGATGCGCTGGAAGGCGTGCGAGCTGTTCGACGCGCACCAGCCCTGCGGCGCCGAAGCCAACATGGCCAAGTACCTGGCGGCCAAAGCCAGCTGGGAAGCCGCCAACGCCTGCATCCAGTTCCACGGCGGTTTCGGCTTCGCCTGCGAATACGACGTGGAACGCAAATTCCGCGAAACGCGCCTGTACCAGGTGGCACCGATTTCGACCAACCTGATCCTGAGCTACGTGGCCGAGCACGTGCTGGGCTTGCCGCGGTCGTTTTGAGAAGAATGGGCCATTGGCCCTACAGGAATATGCGCAAGAAGCTATCAAAATATGAGTGATTCGCGCCCAAGACCGCTCGACGGTATCACTGTCGTCTCGCTCGAACACGCCATCGCCGCGCCCTTCGCCAGCCGCCAGTTGGCCGACCTGGGTGCGCGCGTGATCAAGGTGGAGCGGCCGGGGCAGGGTGACTTTGCGCGGGCCTATGACACGCGCGTGAACGGCTTGTCTTCGCACTTCGTGTGGACCAACCGCAGCAAGGAAAGTTTGGCGCTGGACCTGAAGCAGCCGGCCGCACTGGCGGTGCTGCAGGCGTTGCTGGCCAAGGCCGACGTGCTGATCCAGAACCTGGCGCCGGGCGCGGCGGCGCGCATGGGCTTGTCGTTCGACGCACTGCATGCGTTGCACCCGCGTCTGATCGTGTGCGACATCTCAGGCTACGGCGCCGACGGGCCCTACCGCGACAAGAAGGCCTACGACCTGCTGATCCAGTCGGAAGCGGGTTTTTTGTCGGTGACGGGCACCGAAGACACGCCCAGCAAGGCCGGCATTTCGGTAGCGGATATCGCCGCCGGCATGGTTGCCTTCACCAGCATCCAGTCGGCGCTGCTGCTGCGCGCGAAGACGGGTGAGGGCAGCCACATCGACGTCAGCATGCTGGAGGCGCTGGCCGAATGGATGGGCTTTCCGATGTACTACGCGTTCGATGGTGCGCCACCGCCGCCACGCACCGGCGCCAGCCACGCCAGCATCTACCCTTATGGCCCGTTTCCGACGGGTGACGGCGGCACGGTGATGCTGGGGCTGCAGAACGAACGCGAATGGGCGGTGTTTTGCGAGCAGGTGCTGCGGCGGCCGGACTTGCTGGCCGATGCGCGGTTTGCCAGCAACGCCGATCGCAACACGCACCGCGACGCCTTGCGTGCCGACATCGTCGCGGTCTTTGCGGCGCTTTCAACGTCCGAGGTGCAGGCGCGCCTGGACGACGCACGCATCGCCAACGCCCGCATGAACGACATGGCCGGCTTGTGGGCGCATCCCCAGCTGCTGGCGCGCGACCGCTGGCGCGAAGTGTCGACCGCTGCAGGCCAGGTGCCTGCGCTGCAGCCGGCCGGGCGCAGCAACGCCTTCGAACCGCGCATGGACGCCGTGCCGGCGGTCGGGGAGCATACCGAGTCGATCCTGCAGGAGCTGGGGTTTGACGACGAGCAGATCGCGGCGCTGCGCCTGGCCGGGGCTTTCTGAAGGTCAGCTGTACATCGGGTACAGCACGCGTTCTTCGTCTTTCATGCGTTCAGCCATCAGCCGGGTGAGGTTCTCGGTGTCATGGATGAAGGCTTCGTGGGACGCGGCGCTCAAAGCGCCGGGCACCACGTAGCGCTTGAGAAATGTCAAGGCCATGCGCGTGATCCCGTGCATTTCTCGCTGGAACTTTTGCATTAGCTCCATGTTGTCGATGTCGTGGGCGAGACGTCGCTGCAGGTAGCTGTACAGCTGCACGTTCTCCTTGAGGACGTGGCTGTTCAGCGCGCTCCGAAAGCGGTGCATCGCCGCCAGGGTCGTGGGGTAGTCGCCCAGGCCGTGCGATATGCGGATGAGTTCGAGAAGCCGGCACAACTGGTCGTGCTCCTTGTGCAGCACGCGCATCAGCGTCGGGTCGTACGTGGTGGGCGCGCGGAAGGTGTGGCCGCCTGTGCCGACCGGGCGAGCCGCTGACGAACGTACTGCATGACCATCCCGCAGGGGGTCGGCACGTGGTCGGCCGGTCGCCAGCGGCGTATCCGCCGAACACGGAGCACGACCCCGTGTTGTGCGTTGTCCCAAAACTTGCCTCACCAACCGGATCACAATGTACCTTCCCGACAGGGCGTTAAGTGGTTTGCACGGCGCCACGCCATGCGTGGGTCCATTGTCAGGTTGAAAATAAGAAGCAAGTACTACATTTTGGGTGCAGACGCCTCAACGATCGTGCGAGTGTGAAATAAGTAGCACTTTGGGCTCAGAAGTGGGTCGCAGTGGCTGACCATTGCCCGGTCAGGCGATGGTCAAGACGCGATACGGCGAGGCTTTCAGCGGACGGGCGCCAATTTATTGCGCGCAGCGGACCAACTGCGCGCGGCGCTCACGTTCAATCTGGCTTGATGCCTTCCTTTTGAATCAAATCCTTCAGCGCCGCTGTGTCGTGCTTGACGGTTTTGGCGAATTCGGACGGCCCTTCAAAGTCGGGGTACATGGCTGAAATCAGCAGCTGGTCGCGCACTTCGTTGCCTTCCAGAGCCTTCCGCGTGGCCTCAGCCATCTTGTCGACGATGGCCTTGGGGGTGCCCTTTGGCGCAAACAGACCGAACCAGCTCGGCGTGCTGGTGCTGAAACCCTGCTCCTTCAGCGTCGGAATATTGGGCAGCTCCGGGTTGCGGCGTGGGCCGGTGATGGCCAGGCCTTTCAGCTCGCCCGCCTTGACGCGCGGCGCGGTGGCCGGGTCGTACATCAGGTCCAGGCGCCCGCCCATCAGGTCGGTCATGGATTCCATCGCGCCCTTGTACGGGACGTGCAGCACGTCAATGCCGTTTTCCTTGTGCAGCAGCACACCCGACAGGTGGACGATGGACCCGACGCCGTTGGTGCCGAAGGTGTACTTGCCTGGGTTGGCCTTGGCGGCCGCGACAAATTCCTTGTAGTTGTTGAAGGGGGCGTCCTTGCGCGCGGTGATCAGGCCGTAAGAGCCGCTCAGCTTGGCCACGGGCTCGAAGCTTTCAGGCGTGTAGCCGACCTTTTTCAGGAAGGGCGCGACCGCCACTGTGGCGGTGGGGCCTACAAAGAAGGTGTAGCCGTCGGGTGCGGCGCGCGAAGCGTATTCGGTGCCCAGCGTGGCGCCGGCGCCCGGCTTGTTCTCGACGATGATGGGTTGGCCCAGGGTGCGCGTGACGCGGTCGGCGACAAAACGGGTGATGATGTCCGACGAGCCGCCCGGCGGGTAAGGCGTGACGAACTTCACCGGCTTGGTGGGCCAGGCGCCGCTTTGGGCCATGGCGACGTGGCCGACCAGGAGGCTGCCGCCGATCAGGGCGAGGGCGAGTCTGCGTGGAATGGGGGTCATGGGGGTTCTCCTCTCAAGCGGGTCCGCTCTCAGGCGCCTGTGAAGCGGGGGGCGCGTTTTTCGCGGAACGAGGCCACGCCTTCCTGGATGTCCGCGCTGTTGGCAATGCCATCAAGCAGGCGGCGCTGCGGGTAATAGCGCTCGGTGGGCGACTGGGGCAAGGTGTTGCGGGCGATCTGCTTCATGGCCTGTACGACCAAGGGCGCGTTGGCGGCGATCTTGTTGGCGATTTCCATGGCGGCGGTCAGTGCTTGCCCCTTGGGCACGACGCGGTTGATCAAGCCGATTTCGTAGGCGCGTTGGGCGCTCATCGGGTCGCCCGTCATCAACCATTCCAAGCCGGCCTTGTAGTGCATGCGGGGCGGAAAGCCCGCCATGACGCCGGCGAACGCACCGATCTTGGCTTCGGGGTAGATGAACTGCACCTGCTCCTCGGCCACGGCCATGTCGGCCAGCATGACCATGGTGGAGGCCGCCCCAACGGCTACGCCATTGACAGCACAGATGATGGGCTTGTCGCAGGTGACGGACAGGTTGGGCATGGTCAGCCAGATGTCGCGCGGCATGTCCTTCAGGTCGGCACCGGCGCAGAAGGCCAGATCACCGGCTGCGGCCAGCACGGCGACGCGGTCGTCCTCGCGCTCGAAGCGTTGCCAGGCCTGCTGCATGAGCTGCACCACCTCGTTGTTGACGGCGTTGCGGGCATCGGGCCGGTTCAGCGTGATGACGGCGACGCCGTTCTTGGATTCGTAAAGCACTGCGGGCATGAAGAAGTCTCCGTAAAAGCGTGATGGCCTTTCAGGCCAGGGTGGCGCGGGCGTCGGCGGCGGCGATGCGCTTGCCGGCGACGAACAAGGGGTTGATGTCCAGCTCCTGCACGCGGCCGTCGGCGCTGACGGCCAGTTGGCCCAGGCGCACGATGGCGTCAGCGATAACGTCAAGATCCGCCGGCTCACGGCCGCGGTAGCCGGTGAGCAGGGGCAGGCTGCGCAGGCGGCCAAGCATGGCGCGCGCCGTGGCGTGTGACACCGGGGCCGGGGCCAGTTGAACGTCTTTCATCAGTTCCACCAGCACGCCACCGGCGCCCACCATCACCAATGGGCCGAAATCAGGGTCGCGCTGGATGCCCAGGATCAGTTCGGTATCGGCTTTCCACATCGCCGTGACCAGGAAGCCGTCCAGTTGCGGTACACCCGCCTGGCGGGCAGCTTCTGCTATCGCTTCGCAAGCGGCGCGCACCGCGTCGTCGCCGACCAGGCCCAGCTTCACCGCGCCGATGTCGCTCTTGTGCACGATTTTTGCGCTGATCGGCTTGATCGCCACCGCGCCACCGATCTCGCGTGCGGCCTGCACGGCGGCTGTCGCGTCCTTGGCCTCCAGCCAACGGGTGCTTGGGATACCGGCAGCTTGCAGCAGGCGGCGGGCGGCGGGTTCGGTCTGAAAACCGGCTACGAGATTCGTCGGCAGATCCAGAGCTTGGGTGTCGGTCGCCCGTTCGGGGGTGCTGCGCTCGGCAAATACCTGGGCCACGGCCAGCGCGTCGTGCGTGCCGTCAAAGTAGCCGTGGCCGGCTTCGCGCAACATGCGCCGGGCGATCTCGCCATGGTTGCCGGCGCCTTGAACAAACAACAAGGGCTTGTCGCTGCGGTTGGCCGCGGCGATGGCGGCTTCCACCACGCGCTCTTGGCCTGGTTGCGTGGTCAGCAGCAGGATGCCGGCGCCAACGGCCGGGTCGTGCATGGCGCGGTCGAGCGCGATGCCGATCGACCCACCGGCGACCTCGGGGTCGGGCGCTGCGCTGTGGTCCAGCATGCCGAAGTCAAACGGCAATTGACGGTGCGTGGCAGGCAGGACGCTGGCGACGCCTGCCTCGGTCGCGGGGGAAAGGGTCGGTAGCGTCAAGCCGTGCGCTTCGAGCGCGTCCACCAACAGGGCCCCGCCACCGCCCGAGCCCGAGAACACCGCGACCTGGTTGGAATCGCTGCGTTTGCCGCGTTGCAGAAGCTGCGCGCCTTGCAGCAGGTCGTAGATGTTCTCGAACAGGTACACGCCCCAGCGGCGGCACACGGCTTCAAATGCGGGCCAGGCGCCTGCCAGGCTGGCGGTGTGCGACGCGGCCGCCTTGGCGCCGGCTTCGCTGCGTCCGGACTTGGCGATACAGACGGGTTTGCCGGCGGCCGCCGCGCGGGCCAGCAACGCAGTGAATCGGCCAGCGTCCTTGACGCCCTCCATGTAGAGGGTGATGACCTCGGTCATCGGGTCGTCGATCAGGTACTCGAAGAAGTCGTTGAGGTCGAGGTCAGCCTGGTTGCCGACCGACACGGTCGACGAAAAGCCCGCCCCGACGTCAACGCCGCGGGAAATCATGGCGCCCATCAAGGCGCCGCTCTGGCTCGCCATGCCGATGCCGCCGCGCGGCAATTGCTCGACCGTACCCATGACTACACCGGTGGTCGCGCACAGGTTGTGGTGTGTGTTCATCAAGCCCATGCAATTGGGGCCGATAAGGCGCACGCCCCCGCTGCGCGCCAGCGCCACAAGGGCTTCTTCATCAGCGCGGCCTGAGGGCCCGGTTTCAGCGAAGCCGGCGGTGATGCACAGGGCGCAGCCCACTTTTTTGGCGATGCAGTCTTCGATGGCGGCGCGCACCTTGTCGCGCGGCACGAGCAGGATGGCCAGGTCAACCGGGCCTGGGCAGTCGCGCAGCGATGCGTAGGCGGGCAGGCCCATCAGCTCGGTGGCGCGCGCGTTGATCGGGTAGAGCGGCCCATCATGTCGGTGACGGAGCATGTAGCGCAGTAGGCGGCCGCCCCATTTTTCTTCGCTGTCGGATGCGCCGACGATGGCGACGCTTTTGGGGTGCAGGATCTGGCGCACGGTTTGGTTGGGCGCCACGCTGGCGGGAGTAGAAGAAGTAGCGGTCACGGTATCGGTGGCTGGTGTTGCAAGGAGGATCAGCTGCCGCGGATGCCGATGGAGGGCAGCAGTTCGGCGTTCATCTTGTAGTCGGCCGCGGTGGCCTGGCGGAACTGGTCTGGCGTCTGCCAGGACGCGATCGAGTTGGCACGGATCAGGGCGTCCTGTACCGGTTTTTGCTGCAGCACCTTCTCCAGGCCTTCTGTCAGCTTGGCCATGATCGAGGCGGGAGCGCCCTTGGGTGCCAAGAGGCCCCAGCCGGCGCCTTTCGACGTGGAAATGTCAAACCCGGCTTCATGCAAGGTCGGGACCTTGGGCAGATCGGGATGGCGCTTGCGGTACATCACCGCCAGGGGCTCCACACGATCGGCCTTGACCATCGGGGTGACGGCACCGTCGATGATGAAGTCAATCTCACCCGCAACCAGCGCGTTGACCGCAGCCGCTGAGCCGCGGAAGGGGACGTGGAGGAATTTGGCGCCGGTGTCGCGAGCCAGCGTCAAGCCGTACACATGCCCCGCCGACGCTTCGCCAGCGGAGCCGAACGACAGCTTGCCCGGATTCTCCTTGGCGTAAGCGATGAATTCCTTGACGCTCTTGACCGGCAAGGTCTTGCGCACGGCCATGACGGCAATGTAGTCCGCGATGCCGCCGGCGCATTCGAAACTGTCAATGGAGTAGTGCAGCTTGCGCAAGTGCGGCAACACCGTGAAGCTGGACGCCGCGCCGAGCAGCAGGGTTAAGCCATCCGGCGGCGCGGCCGCCACAAAATCGGTGCCGATCTGGGTCGTGCCTCCCGGCTTGTTGTCCACATAGAAGTTGGCGCCCAAGGTCTTTCCGAGGTGGTCAGCGATCAAGCGTCCAAGGATGTCGGACGAGCCGCCAGGAGGAAAGGGCACCACCAGGCGAATCGGTTGCGAGGGCCATGCCGCTTGCGCCCTGGCCTGTGGGGACAGCAGGAGCGTTGGGGCCAGCAGCGCCAGCGGAATCAGCAGGCGTTTTCGATCGGGTCGCGTCATCTTGGTTGTCTCCTGAACAGGAAGTGGATAAGTCGATCGGCGGGTCGGGCGTGCGCGCCTGTCATCGTGTTGCTGGAGCGTCGCCGACGATGCCGGGCAAGTCGTAAGGCGTGGGCGCCAGCGCGGGTCCGGTGTAGCGTTCGACCTCCACCATGCAGGTCTGCGCAATGCAGCCTTGCGACAAGCTGGATGCACCGATGTCGAGCGTGAGCACGTTGGGATTCCCGTGCTTGTCTGGCCCTGTGGCACTTCCTTGCCAAGAAGCGGGGTCGTACCAGGCACCAGTGGAGAGCCGCGCCACGCCGGGGCGCAACGCGTCAGAGACGCGCACCGCGGCCAGGCAGCTGCCCCGGTCATTGAAGATGCGCACCACGTCACCATCGGCCAAGCCGCGCGCTTGGGCATCTGCGGGCGCCAGCGTGACGGGCTCTCGCCCGGCGATCTTGTTGGCCTGGCTGTAAGCGGCGTGGTCCAGCTGGCTGTGCAGCTTGGTGTAGGGCTGGTCGCTCAGCAAATGCAGCGGGTGACGGGTCGTGGCTTTGCCGAGCCATTCGATCGGCTCAAGCCAGGTGGCTTGACCGGGGCAGTCCGCGTAGCCAAAGCCGGCGATGCGTTCGCTGAACAATTCCAGCTTGCCGCTTGGCGTGCTTAAGGGATGGGCCAGCGGGTCGGCGCGGAAATCGGCAAACATGACGACCTCGGCTTCCGGCTCTGCGAAGTCGATCGTGCCTTGGCGCCAGAACGTGTCGAAATCGGGCAGGTCCGGCCCGGCAGTCCGGCACTTGTCGCGCGATTCGGCGTACATCCAGCGCAGCCACGCGCGCGCATCACGCCCCTCGGTGAAAACGTCTTCGGCGCCCAGGCGCCGGGCAACATCGGCGAAGATGCTGTAGTCGTCGCGCGCGCCGTCCACCGGCGCAATCAAGGGCTGCATCGCGATCATGAACCGTTCGCGCGAGGCGTAGCCGATGTCCTCGCGCTCCAACGCGGTGGTGGCCGGCAGCACCATATCGGCCAGCTTGGCGGTGGGCGTCCAGTATTGCTCGTGCACCACGATGGTTTCGGGTTTGCTCTGCCAGGCGCGGTGCAGGCGGTTCAGATCCTGATGGTGGTGAAACGGGTTGCCGCCTGCCCAGTAGATCAGGCGGATGTCCGGGTAGTGATGCTCGGCGCCGTTGTACTGAAAGGGTTCGCCTGGGTGCTCCAGCATGTCGGCGATTCGCGCCACCGGGATGAAGGCAGTGACCGGGTTGCGCCCCTGCGGCAGCGTGGGGCCGGGGATGCGCGTGTTGTCGTTGCCGATGGTGTTTGTGGTGCCGTAGCCCACGCCAAAGCCGCCGCCGGGCAGTCCGACTTGCCCCAGCATGGCGGCCAGCGTGATGAGGGCCCAGAACGGTTGTTCACCGTGGTGGGATCGCTGCAAGGACCACGAGATGTTCAGCATCGTGCGGGCGTTCGCCATTTCGTGTGCGAGCGAGGCGATGCGGCTGGCGGGCACCTCGGTCAGTGCCGCCGCCCAGGCGGCGTCCTTCGCCTGTCCGTCGGTATGGCCAAGCAGGTAGGCTTCGACGCGATCAAAGCCGACGCAGTGGCTGCGCAGGAAGGCTTGGTCGTGCCAACCATGGACGAGCAGCGTGTGGCACAGCGCGAGGATCAGCGCCGTGTCCGCGTGCGGACGGATCGGCACCCATTCGACCGGGCCTCCAGTATCCAGATTGTCGGAAACCGGGCTCACGTTGATGAAGCGCACACCGGCCGCCGCCATGGCGCGCAGGCCCTTGTCCACCACGTGGGCGGTGGCCCCACCCGAGCTGACCTGCGCGTTCTTGGTTGGCACGCCGCCAAAGGTGACAAACAATTGGGTGTGCTCAGCCATGACGCGCCAGCTGGTGTGCTTGACGAAGAGCTCGTCGATCGGTGCGACGATGTGCGGCATGAGCACGCGGGCAGCGCCCAGGCTGTACGAATCGGTGTGGCGCACATAGCCGCCCACGCTGTTCAGGAAGCGGTGGACCTGGCTTTGGGCGTGGTGAAAGCGCCCCGCGCTCGACCAGCCATACGACCCCCCAAAGATCGCTTCGTTGCCGTGCGTCTGACGCACCTCGCGGATGGCGCTGGCCACCAGGTCCAGGGCTTCGTCCCACGGGACCTCCACAAAGGGCTCGCAGCCGCGCTTGTCTCGATGAATGTCCTCAGACCCCGCACGCCGGGCTTCGAGCCAGCTCTTGCGCACGACCGGGTGGCGTACACGGACTGGCCCGCGCGCCGCATCCAGCATGGACAGGCCAATGGGAGAAGGCGAAGGATCGCCTGCGAACGGCTGCAGGCGCAGCTGGTCGCCTTCGCCGACGGCCTCGTAAACGCCCCAGTGGGCGGCGGTCAGTCGAGGGGAAGCGGAGGGGAGGGGCATGCTAGCGGCCCCTGACCGTGAAGGCGTTGTCGTGGTCATAGGCGGAAGAAGCGTTCAGGGGCCCCCGGCCGCGCATACTGCGCAAGCAAGAAAAAGGCTGTACCGTTGCAAGAAGGGGCTGACGGTAGCTACAGGCATCCAAGTCGCTGGGGCGACGGGCAACCATGGCGGGCGGCTCAGACATGGTTACATGCTAGATCGTTCCTTATTTGGAATCGATATTTCTATATATCAGAAATGGTGTGTGTCTCGCCCTAGAGGGAGAGTGCTTATGGTGTCGCTCCAGTCAAGGGTTTTCCCGATGCGAACGGCCAGCGCGCTGACGGGGCACGCGAGGGGGCATCCCGAGCGAACGCGAAGGCATCGCCTCAGACATTGCGCTTGAAGATGCGTCGGCTTCCCAACGTCCGAGATGCGGTTTTTTAGCGCCGCGAATCGGCGTCGCTTATCGCGCGGGTTGAACCGTCTTGACTGACAGACCGGCTTTCAGGCCTGCTCCTTCGGCTCGAAATCGCAGCAACTCGCCACCGCGCACTCCCAGCACCGCGGCCGGCGCGCCTGGCAGATGTAGCGCCCGTGCAGGATCAGCCAGTGGTGCGCGTGCGGCAGGTAGCGCTCGGGCACGCGTTCCAGCAACTTCAGCTCGACCGCCAGCGGCGTCTTGCCAGGCGCCAAACCTGTGCGGTTGCTGACGCGGAAAATGTGCGTGTCGACGGCCATGGTCGGCTCGCCGTACGCCACGTTCAGCACCACATTGGCGGTCTTGCGGCCGACGCCGGGCAATGCCTCCAGTTCGGCGCGCGTGCCGGGCACTTCACCACCATGGCGTTCGATCAGGATGCGGCAGGTTTCCAGCAAATGTTTGGCCTTGCTGCGGTACAGGCCGATGGTCTTGATGTAGCTCTCCAGCCCCGCTGGCCCCAGCGCCAGGATCTGGGCCGGCGTGTTGGCCACCGGAAACAGTTGGCGTGTGGCCTTGTTCACCCCCACGTCCGTAGCCTGGGCCGACAGCAGCACCGCGGTCAGAAGCTCGAACACGCTGGTGTATTCCAACTCGCTGGCCGGGATGGGGTTGGCGGCTTGCAGCGTGGCGAAGAAGCGGTCGATCTGGGCGGGTGTCATCGGGATGTTCGTGAGCGGAAGAGAAGCACAGCGGCGGGTGGCGTCAATCCAGACGCGCGCCGCTGTGTTTGACGGCCTGCGCCCATTTCTGGGTTTCACGGGCTTCGAAAGCGCTCAACTGCGCGCTGTCCATGAAGTGGGGCGACGCACCCTGCGCGGCAAAGCGTTGCGCCACGTCCGGCGAGGCCAGTACGTGTTCGGTCGCCTTCTGCAGGGCGAACATGGTCGTGGGTGACATCTTCGGCGGGCCGTAGAGAGCGACCCAACCCGTGATGTCAAAGCCCTTCAGGCCGACGCCAGCGCCGGCCTCGCTCAGCGTCGGTACGTCGGGCACGGCCGACAGACGGGCGGGGCCGGCAATGCCCAGCGCCTTCAGCTTGCCAGCGCGAATGTGGGCACCGCTGGAGGCGACCGAATCGAACATCAGCGGCACCTGCCCGCCCAGCACGTCGTTCAGCGCTGGAGCCGAGCCCCGGTAGGGGATATGGACCAGGTGCGTGTCCGTGCGCGCCTTCAGCAACTCCATCCCCAGGTGGTTGGTCACACCGTTCCCGCCACTGGCGTAGCTAAGCTTGCCCGGGTGCTGGCGCGCGTAGGCGACCAGCTCTGCCACGTTGCAAAAAGGCGCCGACGGGTGGGCCACCAGCACGATGCCGACGCTGGCCACGTGCGCGATGGGCGTGAAGTCGCTGGGTTGGTAGGGCGGCTTGGCGTAGAGCAGCGGGGCGATCACCTGCGTGCTGGTCGACCCCATCAGCAGCGTGTTGCCATCGGGCGCCATCTGGCGAAACTGCTGGCTGGCCAGCACGCCACCGGCACCGGGTTTGTTTTCGACGATGCTGGGCTGACCCAACTCGGGCGCCAGGCCTTGGGCCAGTGCGCGCGCAAACACGTCGGTGCCCCCGCCGGCAGGAAAGCCGACGAGGATGCGCGTCATGCGACTGGCCTGGGCCCAACCCTCCGGCCCAAGCGCCAGGCCGGCGCTTGCCAACGCACAAGTGCTGGCTCGTTGCAAAAGCTGTCGGCGGTGCATGGTGGGTGATGAACAGGTGGGTGGATCGCGCCATCTTGCCACGCACGTCCAAGCCTGTGGTCAAAGGCGTGGGCCTGACCCCGGTGCGCTCGAACGGACGTGCCTGATGCGACAAGGGTGCAGAATGCAGTGGTCAACAGTGCGTCGAAGGGAGAGAGGATGCCGACAAGAAGCATTGCCTGCGCCGCGGCCGTCGAGGTGGGAGCCCGATTGCGCCAGTGGCAACGTGTCCGCGCAGCCGGTCTGTGGGCGGCAGCGCTCGCCGCCAGCCTGTCTGTCCACGCCGACGTGCTGTTCGTCGATACCAACAACGCGCCGCTGGAAATCCAGGCCGTGCAGCGCACGCTGGCGCCGGGTGAAAAACTGTGGGTGATTCCCTCGTACGAGCGCCTGCCTGCCAAGCAGCGCGAACAGGCCTCGCGCGCGGGCGTCGAGAACGAACGCCTCACCCGCCTGGCGCAGGACTGCGCGACCGGCGAACCGGGCACGAACCCCGCCGTGTGCGACCCCGTCGACACCGGCCTGCGCGACAGCGAGCTGAACCGCCTGGCGGCCTTGGCCGGCTACACGGGCGACGCGCTGCTGGGCGAGCTGGACGCCTTGGTCGCCGACGGCCGGCGCTGGCATTCGGTGGTCGTGTCGGGCCACCATGAAAACGGCTACTTCGCGGGCGAGTTGGTGGCCCTGTCCAAGACGCAGATGCAGCGCCTGCTGACCGTGGGGCTTCAGCAGACCGGCAATGCCCCCAGCCTGTTCCTGCTGGGCTGCGACACGCTCACGCCGCGCGCGCTGAACGACATCCTGCTGCCCGCCGTGCAATCGCGCAGCGACCTGCTGATCGTGGGCGCGGAAGACCGCGCGCCGACCAAGGTCGAGCCGCGCAACATCGCCTTCATCGAAAGGGCCTTCAAGCGCGCCGCCAGCCTGCACCGCGTCCGCACGCCCGACGCGCTGCTGCGCGAACAGCGCCTGTTGCGCGCCAACAGCTGGCCGGTCGCACTGTGGCTGGACGGGGACTACGTGGCCTTGCAAGGCCACCAAAGCATCGCCGCCGCAGCGCCCGTGCCCGAGCCAGCGCGCCCCGCCGCGCCCGTGCAGGACGCGGCCGCGCCGCCATCGACGCCGGTGGCGCCGGCCGCCACCGAAGCGGCGGCCGCGCTGTAAGGCGTGTAAGGCGCCTGCCCGGCAGGAGGTATTCGCCCGCCGTCGCCAGCAGATGCCCGCAAGTGCCCGGGTATGCGCCAGCGTGGCGTCCTGGCGTGGGGCGCGGGCCACGCGCTAACATGCCGTTCCGCACCGACCACCTGAGCGCCCCATGCCCCTGACCTTCGCCAAACGCCTCGACAACGTCGAAACCTCCGCCATCCGCGAGCTGTTCAAGCTGCTCGGCAAGCCCGGCATCGTCAGCTTTGCGGGCGGCTTTCCCGACGTGTCGCTGTGCGACGCGCCGGGCATCACCGAAGCGGCCAACGCGACCCTGAAGCAGGACACCGCGGCCGCCTTGGCCTACGGCGCGACCGAAGGCTTTCAGCCGCTGCGCGAGCAACTGGCCGCGTTCATGCAGGGCAAGGGCGCGACCGACGTGGCGGCCGACCAGCTTATCGTCACCACCGGCAGCCAGCAAGGCATGGACCTGCTGGCCAAGAGCCTGATCTCGCCCGGCGACAAGGTCATCGTCGAAGGCCCGACCTTCCTGGCCGCGATCCAGTGCTTTCGCCTCTACGGCGCCGAAGTCATCTCTGCGCCGATCGACGCCGACGGTGTGCAGGTCGACGCGCTGGAAAAGCTGGTCGAGCAGCATCAACCCAAACTGGTCTACCTCATCCCCACCTTCGGCAACCCCAGCGGCGCCACGCTGACGCTGGAGCGCCGCCGTCGCGTGCTCGAAATGGCCGCGCGCACCCAGACCCTGGTGATCGAAGACGACCCGTACGGCGACCTGTACTTCGACGCGCCGCCGCCGCCCACCCTGCTGGCGCTGTCGCAAGAGGTGCCGGGCAGTCGCGACTACCTGGTGCACTGCGGCTCGCTGTCCAAGATTCTGTCGGCCGGTCTGCGCCTGGGCTGGCTGATCGCGCCGCCCGCGCTGCTGTCGCGCACCGTCATGTGCAAGCAGTTCAGCGACGCCAACAGCAGCACCTTCGCGCAGACCACGGCCGCGCAGTACCTGGCCGCCGGGCGCTTGGCGGCCACGCTCGACCACGCCCGCGCCGCTTACGGCCAGCGCGCCCGCACCATGTGCGACGCGCTGACCGAAGGCCTGGGCGACCGGCTGGAATTCGTGCGCCCGCAAGGCGGCCTGTTCGTCTGGGCGCGCCTGACCGGCGCCGGCGGCGCGCTGAGGGACGCCAAGGCCTGGAACGAACGCGGCGTGGCCGAGGGCGTGGCCTTCGTGCCTGGCGCGCCGTTCTACGCCACCAACGCCGACCCGGCCACGCTGCGCCTGTCCTTTGCCACCGCCGACGAAGCCAAGATCCGCGAAGGCGTGCAGCGCCTGGTCAAGGCGCTGGGCTGACCGGCCATGGCGCAGGGCGAGGGCGCGGCAGAGCAGGGCGCTGCGCCGCCCAGCGCGTCGGCGCAGCTCGAGCGCCTGGTCACCGTGGCCATGCCCTACGGCAAGTACAAGGGCCAGCTGCTGGCCGACCTGCCCAGCGCTTACCTGGACTGGTTTGCACGCCAGGGCTTTCCCAAGGGCGAAATCGGGCGCCTGCTGGCGCTGATGCACGAAGTGGACCAGGCTGGCGCGCGGGCGCTGCTGGGGCCGCTGCGGGGGCGTTCAGCGGAAAAATAAGCCGAATCGGCCGTTGGCCCTAGAAGAATCTGCGCGGGCAGCTATAAAAAAGTGAGTGATCGAGCGCTGGTCTGGCGCCCTGGCGGGGCCGAACAAGGCGTCGCCCCGCCGTCCGCCACCCGTTCCGCCGCTGCGCACGGATTCCCCGGGCGACCCCTTACCCAGGCCACATCCGCTGCAGGGGCGCCGGCGGCTTCCACGGCGACCGGTCTTCAGGCGCCCGCCCGGGCGGCGGCTTCCTGGGCCACTTCCTCCTTCTCAAGCAGCGCCTGCGCCTCGTCGCGCAGCTGCTCCAGCGCCTGCCGTTCGGCGTCCGAATAGTCGCGCGCCGCATCGTGCAGCACGCAAACGGTGCCGTACACGCTGCCGTCCGGGCGGTGCAGCGGGTAGCCGAGGTAGTTGCGCAGGCCGAATTCGACCTCGTCCTCGTTGCCCGCCCATTGCACGTCCTGGGTGGAATCGCGCACAAACAGGGGTGCGTCCTGGTCGACCACACGTTCGCAGTACAGCTCTTGCGCGTCGGCAAAGGCGGCGCCCTTGCGGCCTTCGGCGCCGATGGCGTAGGTGGCTTCCTGCGGGCCGCCGGAGGCTTCGACCCGCATGTGGGTGGGCGTCGATTGCATGACCAGCACCGACTCGACGCCGAGCGCCTGCGCCAGCGCGTCCAGACGCGGCTGCAGCGGTTGAAAGCGGGCAGAGGATCGGGCCATGGGTATTTCTCCAATCGATCGAGAAAATAAAACCAACGTACTCGAATATCCTACATTCCCGTGTCGCCTGCGCCAACGAAGATCGCGTTCTAAGCTCATGCTCTAAGGGGGTACCGCAGCGGCGTTGGGAGCAGCGTTGGCAGGCGATCGCCAAGGCAGTTCGGCGCTGCGGTTGTCCCTGTGCGACGCCGCCCGCCAGCCCCTTGCAATGGCCCCCGTCGCCCCCACGTGCTGAGCTATGAAAACCCTGCAATCCCCCTCTCGAACCGCGGCCGTGTTGGCGCAACTGCTGGAGCGGCTGGATGCGAGCCGCGTCCCCGTGGACGGGCACCAGTACCGCACCGTGGTCGACAGCCTGACGCGCATGCTGTCCGACGACAGCGTTGACTGGCAGCCGCTGCTGGACGAAAGCCCGGCCGCCGCCACCGTGTACGAAAACATGTTCTACAACGAGGCCGGCCTGTGCCGCTCGCCGCTGGACGCCGCCATGAACGCCGAGCTGATGGCGCGCAAGGCGATCGACGGCGCGCGCCGTGCGCCGCCCCCCGGCCCCGCCACAGACAGTGCCGCCCCCGACGCTGCCCCTGCCGCCTAACCCGGAGATTGCCGTGAGCGAAGCCGAAGCCCTGCACATCGTTTGCCCCCACTGCCAGACCACCAACCGCGTGCGCGCCGACCAGCTCGGCAGCGACCCGACCTGCGGCCAGTGCAAACAGCCCTTGTTCACTGGCCACCCGGTGGCGTTGAACGATGTGACGGCCTTCGACAAGCAGATCGGCCGCAACCAGATCCCCGTGCTGGTCGACTTCTGGGCGCCGTGGTGTGGTCCCTGCCGCATGATGGCGCCCGCCTACGAAAAAGCCGCCGCCGAGCTGGAGCCGCACGTGCGCGTGGCCAAGGTCGACACCGAAGCCGCGCCCGCCCTGGGCACGCGCTTCAACATCCGCAGCATCCCGACGCTGGCGCTGTTTGTGGGCGGCAAGGAAGTCGCCCGCCAGCCCGGCGCCATGACCAACCCGGCGCAGATCGTGCAGTGGGTCAAGGCCCACACGCCGCCGGGTTGACCGGTTCCCAGGTCCTCAGACCTGCCTGCCTTCGGCGCGAGTCGAAGGCTTTTTTTTGCCCGTGTTTTGGGTCGACGCGGCTTGCGCGCCTTACCTCCCAGGTAATTGCCGCGCGGCGGGCGCTTGCCGACACTGCTGCACAGGCCGGGCCATCGGGGTCGGGCCAACGTGACAGGAGAAAAGCATGTCCAACGCACTATCCTCTTCCTTCTTGCGCCGCGTCTTGGTGGCCGACGGCGCGCTGGGCCTGGTCACCGCCGCCGTGCATGTGCTGGCCGGCGTGCTGCTGGCCCGCTGGCTGGCGCTGCCGCCGTCGTTGGTGTTCGGCACCGGTGTCTTCCTGGTCGGCTGGGGCGTGGCGCTGGTCTGGTTGGGCCGCACGCCCAGCGTGGGCGCGGGCGCTGTGTGGGCCGTGATCGGCGGCAACGCCCTGTGGGCGCTGGCGGCCATCGCGCTGCTGCTGGGCGACGTCGGTGCGCAAGCCAACGGCTGGGGCCGCGCCTACCTGGTGCTGAACGCCGTGATCGTCGTCGTTTTCGCCGAACTGCAATGGTGGGGCCTGCGCCGCGCCCGTGGCCAGCGCGCCTTGCACCCCGCCGGCGCCTGATCTGCCTAGCTGCCGGAACGACGACACTTGTCCCAGGAGAACCCACCATGACCCTCGACCTTCTGCCCCTGGCCGTCGCCTTCATCGTCGGTGTGCCGGCCGCGGCGTCCTGCATCGGCATCGGCCTGGCCGCGGCGCACCTGCTGGACGCCAGCGCGCGCCAGCCCGAACTGGGGACCGAGCTGCAAGGGCGCTTCTTCATCGCCGCCGGCTTGCTGGACGGCGCCTTCATCATCGCGACCGGTATCGGCCTGTGGTTCGCCACCGCCAACCCCTTCAAGGGATGAGCGCCATACAGCCCGCCAACCCCGGCCGCGGCGCGCCGCACGGCCTGCGCACGGC
>JAEZWW010000063.1 GCA_023442945.1 Pseudomonadota bacterium
TTCCAACGCAATCCCATTCGGCTTGCGCTTCGAGGTGATCCCCGTCGGTTGGGCCACCCAGGTCTGTGGCTTCCACGGTGAGCTTGCCGCTAATGGTTTTGCCCTTAGCGGTGGAGGGGGTAAATACGAAGTCTGTGACCTTACCCCGGTTATCCCACGTCCATTCGCTAACGGATTTCAGTTCTCCTAGGTCTTGGTAGAACGTCAGAGACAGAGAGCAGGTTTCGGTGCGTGCGCCGGGGGTGGCTTGCCCGTCTAGGACGCGCTTGCCTTCGGTTTTGTTCACCGATGGTTTTACTACGCATTCGGTGACTTGGTGGGCGAAGTCTTCAAACAGGCTTCCCCCTTCTGGGGTGAACGTCAAGGTGCCGGGGCCTAGCGACACGGCGGTGACTTTAGTCATTGGTGTACCTCATTTCTAGCTGGCATTGCAGCGCCGGTAGGGGGTCCGGCGAATGGTTGGTTAGGTTTACGCTTATGGCGTTGAAGGTGGTGACATACCCGGTGGCGGCGACTTTTTCAGCTAGCTGCGATAAGTGGGGCCATGGGTCGGTGTCGGGGGCTACTAGCCACATTTCCCAGCTGGCGGTTATGCCGGTGCGGTCTAAAGAGTTAATCTCGATGCGGTCGGGCATGAGTAGCACGCCGGGCACGGTCAGGTCACGCGGGTCAGTGGTGGCGGTAATGCCGTGGTCGGCTAGCGTGGTCAGCGTGGCGGCAATGATGTCGGCTAGCGTGGTCATAGCGCCACCGGCTTTGCGAAACTGTCCACCAGTAGTAGCCGGGCTATGTCGCTGTCATAGCGCGATACGTAGGACGCGCCCATCTCCGTTAGGCTTTCCACGCCGTTGGGTGAGTTGCGCCGCCGGTACAGGCGGGCGGTGAGCATTACTGCGCCCAGCCGGGTGGATTCATCCCACCGGTCGCCTACGTGGTCAAGGCCGCCCACTAGGGCGGTCACGGCTTCGGCGCAGGCTAGCAGGGCGGTGTCCGTGCCGCCGGGTAGTTTGGACCACTCGGCGGCACGTTGGGCTAGTTCAGCGGGGGTCATTACCCGCCCACCCCGGCAGTAGTGACCTTGAGAAGCGCCTTAGCGTCATGGACGATCATGGCATGGTAGCCGAATAATGCCAGGTCAACACCGCCACGGGGCAGGTCGATGGCGTTTACCCGCACCGGGGGCGTTTCTTCGTAGAAGGTTACGGCCCGCTTGTCTCCGCCCAGGATGCTGCCTGCCGGTAGTGACGGATCCATGAACAGGCGTAGGCCGTTTACGGTGCCGCTAGCGGTGTCCAGCTTGATAGAGTCCCCGCGCGTCACCCACCAGGGCATTTCGTCGGCGGGCTTGTCTAGGAGTTCGCCCCATTTGTCAGCGCCGAAGGCGATGAAGTCAATGCGGGTGCCTAGTTTCCCGGCGGTGGTGCCCATAGCGGTCAGCGCGTCGAGTGCGGTGGCGGGCTTGCCTGCCACTTCTGTGGCGGCCGCTTGTAGGTCTTTCGATACGGCCGCTTCGGTCTTAGCGAGGTAGTCCTCAAGGGCGCCACGCCACAGGGCTTCGATCATCTGGCTGTCGCCAAGGTCTACGTAGATACGGTCGATGTCCCACCCACCGGCAATGCGCTTAGGCGCTACTTCGATTTCCTCTGTGAGGACGGTCGAAGATGGGATTTCGGCCTTATTGCCCGCGTAGGTGTCTACGGTGGGGCGGGTCTTCCACCGCCAGCCCTTAATCTTCGTAGAATGCGGCAGGGGGCTTACCCCGATAGCGTCGATTAGGGGCCGGTCGGTGCGGCGGGCTTCCCATAGTTCCCCAATCCAGGAATCCTTTTTCAAGGTGGCTCCGGCGGGGTCGTTTGCCGGGGTGATGTCAGTTAGCGCCGCGCGGATAGCGTTCGCTGACGCTCCGTCCATGGTCATGCGGGTCACCATTGCGGCGGCTTCGGCCACGGTGCGGGGCGCTCGGGGTGCGGTGGCCACTACCGGCGGCGCGGCGGGCGCGGCGGCTTCCACAGTGGGGGTTTCGGGTTGTTCCATGGGGGTGGTTTCCTTTCGGTCGTGTAGAGAGTTTTCAACGTGAGTTACTCGGGCCGAGTCGATGGCGGGCACGGCGGTTAGGCTGACTTCACGAACCGTCGCGTTATGGATCGTCAGGGTTTCGGTTTTGTAGTCGTATTCGGCGCCGTCGGGCTCGATGTATGCGCCAACGGATAGGCCATCTCTGATACCGGCTTTAGCCGATGCCAGCGCTTCATCTCCTGCCGGGGTTTCGGGAAGATAAAAACTCATACGTAGCTCGGCGTCGTCCATCTCCACGGAAGTCGCGTAGCCCACGGCTTTCGTGTAGTCGTGATCTAGGCAGAGCTTTACGCGGCGTAGGTCGCCACCGAAGTTCAGTGAACCGGGGGCGAATATCAGCGCGCCGGTGGATGCGCCCGCCCGCTGGTTGAAACATGCCGCTATGCCGGTTATGGTGCGTTTGCCGGTGTCGGCGCTAGCGGTGGCTAGGGTGGCGGTGACTTTCTGCGGGATTTGGGGTTGGCTCATTTGGTTTCTCCGTTCGGCTCTAAGGGGGTGCCGAGTTCTCGGCGTTGTAGGTCTTCGATGGTGTAAACGCCGGTGTCGATGGCGGTTTTGTATGCGGCCATGCGTTCAGGGAATGCTTCTATCAGCAGGCTGTCGGTGTTGAACCGTGCCCAAGTGCCACGGGGCAAGATGTCATCGAGAGACAATCTTGCGGTGATGCATTCCATGTAGGGGGCTAGCGCGTAGTCGATCAGCTCACGCGCCCGGCTTGGCACGTTGCTGTAGGTCAGTGAGCTGCCTTCGGTGGGTGCGTCCACCGCCCAGGCCGGTAGGCCCATGGCGCGGGCGATTTCCAGGGCGGCGGCTTTCCTGCCGTCGATTAGGAGCTGTTCGGGGCTAGCGCCGTGGGTCTTGGTCTCGATGCTCTGGGAGGTGTAGGAAACACCGTGCTTTTGGCGTTGGGCCACGTAGTGGGCTACGAAGTCGCTAGCCTCCTTCAGGCTCAGCGGGGTGCCGCCGGTTTGGTGCAGCTCCACACTTGGAACCGGGTTGGCAGATGCCACTAGGGCCGCGCGGTTAAGCCGGTTAGCTGTTCTAATGGCTACCCCGGCGTAGGCCAGTAGGCCTTCGTGGTGCGCGTCGAAGCGGATGGTGTCGGCGGGGTTTACGGGGCGGTCGTTAACGTGGGTCAGGTTGCCCTCAGCATTTACACGGGCTTGCCATTCGGGTACGAACCGTACCCGTTTCGCCGTGTTAGTGGAATCGCGTTCTACGACGTGCCAAAATGCCCGCCCGTAGAAGATCAGCATGTCCACAGTCCACACCAGGGTTAGGTAGCGGGCGCGCCCATGTTCGGGTTGCTGCAATAGTGCGGGCTGTTCGGGGTGGGGGCTTGTACCACGCATAGCCACCAGCGGAAGGCGGGCGATGGTACCGGCGATTAGGTTACGCCCACGTGCCACACTGCCAACGGCCATAGCATCCCCCCGCGTTGGCGGCACGGTGTCCATGTCCAGGTCATGCAGGTGAGAAAATACGGCCGCTTCCAGGGCGGCACGGTCAGACCACGGCGATAGCACACCGGTGTTAGCCCGGTCGATACCAAACAGTCGCGTAATGTTCACGCTTCCAGCTTGCAGCGACCACCTTTCATTTCCCCGTGGCGTCGGCGTGTCCTGGTCACGTACAGCACATTACGCGCTATCTGTGATGCGGGGTTGCACTGGCGTTCGTGGGCAGCTGCAACACGGGCAGTGATGAGCTTATCTGTTGATATATAGCGCCAACCGCACTGGCACACCGCCAGGCAGGAACGTTCCGAGGTGTCGAAAAACATGGCTTTCATGCGACCACCATGGGGGCGGGTAGCTCTAGCCGGTGGGTGGCCACTCTATGCGCAACGGTAGCGGCGATGACTTCCCATATGGGGCCGGTGGATTCCCTGCGGGAGAATGCGTCCAGCTCACCCAGTTTCCGCAGTGTGGCGCCTTGTAGGCCTTCCACTAGGGCGGGTGTGCCGGGGTGGTCTACCCGCCCGCCTTTAAGCGCGTCGATGAAGTCTCCGGTGGCGGTGGCGAACTCCCCCACCTTCAAGGTGGTTACCTCGATGCCGTCCAACCGTAAGCGGGTGGTGATGGTGCGGGTGCTGCCACCATCGTCAGCTGCGATAGTGTTAAAGCCATCGCGCCGGGCATCAGCTATAGCGCCCGGTAGCCACCAGATACCGGGGCGCGATAAATACGGGCGGACGTGCGCGCCGGTGGTGTCGTGCCACGCGGCCCAGAT
This sequence comes from Pseudomonadota bacterium, assembly GCA_023442945.1. Lineage (GTDB taxonomy): Bacteria > Pseudomonadota > Gammaproteobacteria > Burkholderiales > Burkholderiaceae_C > Ottowia. The sequence continues at coordinate 4,309 of JAEZWW010000063.1, forward strand.
GGTAGCCCAGGAACGGTCTAGGGCCACGTCGTAAGCGAGGATCACACCGTTGGGGCCGTCGGGGGGTGTTTGGTCGGGGTTGGTGGATGCTTCGATAACGTCCGTGGGTATTAGCTGGGTGCGGGTGGATTGCCAGCGGTTACCGAAGCCGCGTTCAAACTCCGGTAGGCTCATGGTTTCCCTAGCGTCGGCCAGGGTTTGGGGTTGCTGAGTGTACCCGATTGCAGGATGGAAACGTGCGTAGCTAGCGGGGTCAGCTAAGTCCAGTTCTGGGGCGGCGCTCCACTCAAAATAGGCGATGCTGCTAGCGGGGTCGGTGGTGGCTTCCCTGCCACGGTCCACCCATTTACGTAGCCAGCTTGAGTTCAGGTCACCAGCTGTTGAAACGATCCATAGCTGACGATTAGCCAAAGTCGATTGAGAGGGCACGATGGCGGCTAGCAGGGCTTCGCCTAGGTCTTCGTCATAGGCGAACACTTCATCTAGCATCACGGTTTCGGGGGTGTACCCGTGTAGCGCAGTGCGGGTGGGGGCGAAACACCGCACTTGGCCGCCACCGTTCTTCCATTCCATGCATTCGGCGCCAGCGCCGCGCCGGACCTTCACCAGGTGCTTGAAGTTGGCCTCAGCTGCGGCAATCAAGTCCGCCCAGCGTTCCCGGGCGTCCTTGCCGGATTGCGCGGTGTAGAACGCTTGCGTGCCCGGATAGCGTAGGGTGCGTTGGGCCATGATAGCCCGCATAAGTGTAGTCTTGCCGGACTGTCGCGGCACGGTTAAAACTACAGTGGGATACCGCCAGGCCTTCCCGTCCGGGGTGCGCTCGGTCGCCACTCTGGTCACTTCCTTTTGCCACGGCATGAGGGGTGTCCCCAGTGCCCGCGCCATCGTTTCCACCGCCGCCAGCTCGTGAGCTGCACCGGGCGTTGGCGCGGTCGCGTACCGTGCGGGGGCGCTCATGCCCGCATAGCTTCCGCTAGCACGTCATTAGCTACCTCGTCAGGCAATGCGGGCAAGGCTTCGAGAGTGTTTAGCAGCTGCTGGGCACAATGCGGGGTCGATGTTTTCCCCTGCCGGCTACCAGCAGCGATAGCGATAGCTAGCTCTATAGCCAACTGGCATAAGGCTTCATGCTCAGGGCGGATCAATCCCGCACTGCGCTTAGCGTCCAGAGTGGTTAGGACGGCTTTGACCATGGGTGGGTCAAGTTCTGTCATACCGGGTAGTAATTGGCTCATTTCCGGGCCTTTTCAGACTTTTTTTATAGGGTTTCGGGAGAAAAAGGA
>JAEZWW010000100.1 GCA_023442945.1 Pseudomonadota bacterium
GTCATCACCGGCAAGGACAAGGGCAAGAAGGGCGACGTTGTGCGCGTGGACGGCGACCGCGTGGTCGCGTCAAGAAAGGCGAGATCTACAGCGCCGTGGTGGTACGCACCGCCAAGGGCATTCGCCGTGGCGACGGCTCGCTCATCAAGTTCGACGGCAACGCCGCCGTGCTGCTCAACAACAAGATGGAGCCCATTAGCACCCGCATCTTCGGCCCGGTCACGCGCGAGTTGCGTACCGAGCGCTTCATGAAGATCGTGTCCCTGGCCCCCGAAGTTCTGTAAGGACAAGCGCCATGAACAAGATTCGCAAGGGCGACGAAGTCATCGTGCTGGCTGGCCGCGACAAGGGCAAGCGCGGCACCGTGAGCCTGCGTGTGTGCGAAGAGCGCATCGTGGTCGACGGCATCAACCTCGTCAAGAAGCACGCCAAGCCGAACCCCATGAAGGGCGTCACGGGTGGCATCGTCGAGAAGGCCATGCCGATTCACCAGTCCAACGTGGCTCTCTACAACAAGGCCACCGGCAAGGCCGACCGCGTCGGCATCAAGACCCTGCAGGACGGCACACGCGTGCGCGTGTTCAAGTCCAGCGGCGAAGAGATCAAGGCCTGAGGAACATCATGGCACGACTGCAACAACACTACCGCGAAAAAGTGGCGCCCGAACTGATGAAGAAGTTCGGCTACAAGTCGCCCATGGAGGTGCCGCGCATCACCAAGATCACGCTGAACATGGGCGTAAGCGAGGCCGTGGCCGACAAGAAGGTGATGGACAACGCCGTCGCCGACCTGACCAAGATCGCCGGTCAGAAGCCCGTGGTGCCCAAGGCCAAGAAGGCCATCGCTGGCTTCAAGATCCGCGAGCAGCAGGCCATCGGCACCATGGTCACGCTGCGTGGCGTGCGCATGTACGAATTCCTGGACCGCTTCGTCACGGTGGCGCTGCCGCGCGTGCGCGACTTCCGCGGCATTTCGGGGCGTTCGTTCGACGGTCGCGGCAACTACAACGTTGGCGTCAAAGAGCAGATCATCTTCCCCGAGATCGAGTACGACAAGGTCGACGCCCTGCGCGGCCTGAACATCAGCATCACGACGACGGCCAAGAACGACGAGGAAGCCAAGGCGCTTCTCGCGGCCTTCCGTTTCCCGTTCAAGAACTAAGGTGACGACGTGGCAAAAAAAGCTTTGATCGAACGCGAACTCAAGCGCGAGCAACTCGTCGCCAAGTACGCCAAGAAGCACGCCGAGCTGAAAGGCATCGCGGGTGACGCCAAGCGCAGCGACGATGAGCGCGCGCAGGCCCGCCTGGCGCTGCAGAAGCTCCCGCGCAACGCCAACCCGACGCGCCAGCGCGCCCGTTGCGAAATGACCGGCCGCCCGCGCGGCACCTTCCGCCAGTTCGGCCTCGGCCGCGCCAAGATCCGCGAACTTGCCTTCGAAGGCCAGATTCCCGGCGTCACCAAGGCGTCCTGGTAATCGGCAGGAGAGAACAACATGAGCATGAGTGATCCCATCGCCGATCTGTTGACCCGCATCCGCAACGCGCAGATGGTGGCCAAGCAGACCGTGTCGGTGCCCTCTTCCAAGGTGAAGGTGGCCATCGCCCAGGTGCTGAAAGACGAAGGCTACATCGACGGCTTCGAAGTCAAGTCCGAAGATGGCAAGTCCGAGCTGGAAATCGCCCTGAAGTATTACGCCGGTCGTCCGGTCATCGAGCGCATCGAGCGTGTCAGCCGTCCCGGCCTGCGCGTGTACAAGGGCCGCGATTCGATTCCCCAGGTCATGAACGGTCTGGGTGTGGCCATCGTCACCACCCCCAAGGGCGTGATGACCGATCGCAAGGCGCGCGCCACCGGCGTGGGCGGCGAAGTGCTGTGCTACGTGGCCTGAGGAGAGAACCACCATGTCACGTATCGCAAAAATGGGCGTCGCGGTGCCGCAAGGCGTCGATGTCCAGATCAAGGAAGACCAGATCACCGTCAAGGGCAGCGGTGGCGAGCTGAAGCTCGTGCCGAACGGCTTGGTGAGCATCAGCGCCAAGGACGGCAAGCTGTCGTTCGAGCCGGCCAACGAGTCCCGCGAAGCCAATGCCATGAGCGGCACCATGCGTCAGATGGTGAACAACATGGTGGTGGGCGTCAGCAAGGGTTTCGAGAAGAAGCTCAACCTGGTCGGCGTGGGCTTCCGCGCCCAGGCCCAGGGCAACAAGCTGAACCTGGCCATCGGGTTCTCGCACCCGGTGAACATCGAGATGCCGGCCGGCATCACCGTGGCCACGCCGGCGCCGACCGAGATCATCGTCAAGGGCGCCGACCGCCAGCGCGTCGGCCAGATCGCGGCCGAGATTCGCGCTGTGCGTCCGCCCGAGCCGTACAAGGGCAAGGGTATCCGGTATGCCGACGAACGCGTCGTCATCAAGGAAACCAAGAAGAAATAAGGAGCTGCATCATGATGACCAAGAAAGAGCAGCGTCTTCGTCGGGCACGCCAGACACGCATCCGCATTGCCGACAAGGGCGTGGCGCGCCTGTCGGTGAACCGTACCAACCTGCACATCTACGCCACCGTGGTGTCCGAAGACGGCACCAAGGTGCTGGCCAGCGCCTCCACCGCCGAAGCCGAGATGCGCAAGTCGTTCGGCACCGCCGGCAAAGGTGGCAACGTGGCTGCGGCCGAGCAGATCGGCAAGCGCATCGCCGAGCGTGCCAAGGCGGCGGGCGTCGAGAAGGTGGCTTTTGACCGTGCGGGCTTCGCCTATCACGGCCGCGTCAAGGCTCTGGCCGACGCCGCCCGTGAGGCCGGTTTGCAGTTCTAAGACGGCAGGACAGACAAATGGCTAAGTTTCAAGCGAAAACGCAAGGTGACGGTCCGGAGGACGGCCTGCGCGAGAAGATGATCGCGGTGAACCGCGTGACCAAGGTGGTGAAGGGCGGCCGTATCCTCGGCTTCGCCGCTCTGACCGTGGTGGGCGACGGCGACGGCCGCGTCGGCATGGGCAAGGGCAAGTCCAAGGAAGTGCCCGCTGCCGTGCAGAAGGCGATGGAAGAAGCGCGTCGCAACATGGCCAAGGTGGCGCTGAAGGACGGCACGATTCATCACAACGTGACCGGCCACCATGGCGCGGCGGTGGTGATGATGGCGCCCGCGCCACGCGGGACCGGCATCATCGCCGGCGGCCCGATGCGCGCGGTGTTCGAGGTCGTCGGAATCACCGACATCGTGGCCAAGAGCCACGGCACGTCGAATCCCTACAACATGGTTCGCGCCACGCTGGATGCTCTGCGCAACAGCACG
>JAEZWW010000104.1 GCA_023442945.1 Pseudomonadota bacterium
GCGCCACGTCGCCGGCGCTGGCGTGGTGCACCTGGCCGCCGCCGTCGCGGTGGTCGGCGGGGTTGAGCACCGGCAGCGGCGGCATGGGGTGCGGGTGGCTGGCGGTCAAAGGGGCCGCCAGCGCTACATCCACCTGCGCGGGCAGCAACGCTTTTGATAGCAGTTCGAGCTGCGATTCGTCCGCCAGGTCCATGCCCGCTGAGTTGGGCCGCTCGGTCTGCGCGCCCGCTTGCGCGGCGTACAGCGCGCGCGGCAACGGGATGCGCGGGTGCGGCGCGCCGACGGGCGTGCCCTCGGTTTGCGCGGTGCGCTCCACCGTCTGCACCGGGTCTTCGATCAGCGTGTCGATGGCGATATCGGCGTCGGCGATGCGGTTGACGAAGGAGGTGTTGGCGCCGTTTTCCAGCAGGCGGCGCACCAGGTAGGCGAGCAGCGTTTCGTGCGTGCCAACCGGCGCGTAGATGCGGCAGGGGCGCTTCAGCGTGCCGCCGACCACGGCTTCGTACAGCGGCTCGCCCATGCCGTGCAGGCACTGGAATTCGTACTGCCCGGCGTAGTAGTTGGCGCCGGCCAGCTGCACGATGGCGGCGACCGAATGCGCGTTGTGCGTGGCGAACTGCGGGTACACCGCGTCGGGCGCGGCCAGCAGCGCGCGCGCGCAGGCCAGGTAGCTGACGTCGGTGTGCGGCTTGCGCGTGTAGACCGGGTAGTCGGCTTGGCCGTCCACCTGCGCGCGCTTGATCTCGCTGTCCCAATAAGCGCCTTTGACCAGGCGCACCATCAGCCGGTGGCCGCTGCGTCGGCCGAGGTCGATCAGCCAGTCGATCACGCGCGGGCAGCGTTTTTGGTAGGCCTGGATGACGAAGCCGATGCCGTTCCAGCCCGCCAGCTCGGGCGCGTGGCACAGCCGCTCCAGCAGGTCGAGCGACAGCTCCAGCCGGTCCGCCTCTTCGGCGTCGATGTTCAGGCCGATGTCGTGGCCGCGTGCGCGCACGGCCAGCGCCAGCAGGCGCGGGTAGAGCTCGTCCAGCGCGCGCTGGCGCTGGGCGCGGCTGTAGCGCGGGTGCAGCGCCGACAGCTTGATGGAGATGCCCGGCCCTTCGTAAATACCGCGCCCAGCGCTGGCCGCGCCGATGGCGTCGATGGCCGCTTCGTAGCTGGCGAGGTAACGCGCGGCGTCGTCGGCCGTCAGCGCGGCTTCACCCAGCATGTCGTAGGAATAGCGAAAGCCCTGTGCCTCGCGCGGGCGGGCGTTCTTCAGCGCCTCGCCAATCGTTTCGCCGGTGACGAACTGCTCGCCCATCATGCGCATGGCCATGTCCACGCCCTTGCGGATCAGCGGCTCGCCGCCCTTGCCGACCAGGCGCGTCAGCGCGCTGCCCAGCGACTGTTCGCTGTGCGTGCTGACCAGCTTGCCGGTCAGCAGCAAGCCCCAGGCCGCCGCGTTGACGAACAGCGAGGGGCTTTGGCCCAGGTGCTGCGCCCACTGGCCGCGGCTGATCTTGTCGCGGATCAGCGCGTCGCGCGTGGCCGCATCGGGGATGCGCAGCAGTGCTTCGGCCAGGCACATCAGCGCCACGCCTTCTTGCGACGACAGCGCGAATTCCTGCAAGAGCCCCTGCACGATGCCGGCGCGCCCCGTGGCGCGCTTGCGCTGGCGCAGCGTGGTGGCCAGCTGCTGCGCCAGCGTGTGGGCGGCGTCGGCCTGCGCGGGCGCCAGGCGGGCGCGCGGCAGCAGCGCGGCCAGCGCCTCGGCTTCAGGCAAGCGCGTGTCGGCGGTGATGGCGGCGCGCAGCGGGGGCTGCGCCTGGACCTCGGCGTGCAGCGCGTCAAAGGGCGATGGCGCGGCGGCCTGGGCGATGGCGCTCTGCGCGGCCGGGGCGGCGAGGTCGGTCGGGTCGTGCGGCGAAGCGGAGGTCGGGTCGGTCAGCAGGCTCATGGCGCGGTCGGGATCGGCAAATCGGATCGGGCAGGCCAGCGCCCTGGGCGGGAGAGGCCTTCTTGGGCGGCAGCACCGCACATGGCGCCATTGTTCAGCGCATTTGTCTGAGTTATTCGCTGTATTTGACCCACTGCACCGACTAATATTCGGCCATGAGCCCTGCCGACGCCCCGCTCGACCGGATCGACCTGCGCATCCTCGACGCCCTGCAGCGCGATGGCCGCCTGTCAAACCTGAAGCTGGCCGAGCAGGTCGCCCTGTCCCCCACCGCCGTGCTGGCGCGCGTGCAGCGGCTGACACGGGACGGCTTCATTGAGGGCTACGCCGCGCGCCTGAACCCAGCCAAACTGGGCCGCGGGCTGGTGGTGTTTGTTGAAGTGCTGCTGGACCGCACCACGCCGCACGTGTTTGACGCGTTCAAGGCCGCCGTGCAGGTGCACGAGGACATCCTGGAATGCCACATGGTCGCGGGCGGCTTCGACTACCTGATCAAGACCCGCGTGGCCGACATGGCCGCGTACCGCCACTTTGCCGGCCAGGTGCTGTGGCAACTGCCGGGCGTGCGCGAAACGCGGACCTATGCGGTGATGGAAGAGGTGAAGTCGACGGCGGTGTTGCCGCTGACCTCGGCCGGCTGAGCCAGGGCGACGCAAAGGCGTAGTCGGCACGCCCGGGCCGGCGCCAGATTTTTGAGAGAAATCGCGCCCTGGCGCTGGAACCACCTGCGCAAGCAGCTATGCTATTGGGAGCATATGAGAGCCATCGTCATCGGCACCAGCGGCACCGGCAAGACCACCTTCGCGCGCCAGTTGGCGCAGGCCATCGGCGCGCCGCATACCGAGCTGGACGCGCTGTACTGGGGCCCGGACTGGACGCCATACCCGCTGGCCCAATTCCGCGCCGCGGTGGACGCCGCCAGCGCCGGCGAGCGCTGGGTGATCGACGGCAACTACACCGCCGTGCGCGACCTGCTGTGGCCGCGCGCCACGCACATCGTCTGGCTCGACTACAGCCGCCTGCGCGTGTTCAGCCAGGTGCTGCGCCGCACGCTGCAGCGCGGCGTGTGGCAGACGCCGCTGTGGGCGGGCAACCGCGAATCGCTGGGCCGCGCCTTCTTCTCGCGCGACAGCATCCTGCTGTGGTCGCTGACCACGTTTGACAAGAACCGACGGCGCTACGCCGACTTGCGCGCCCACGGCGCGTGGCCGCAGCTGCAGTGGGTGGCACTGCCCAACCCGCGGCAGGCCCAAGCCTGGCTGGCCGACCAAGCGCACGGAGCGCAGCGCTAACGGCGGCAGCGCGTCCGACATCTACGGGTCAAACCGTTGGGCACGTCGCCCTTGCGGCGACGCGGCCCCGACGCCTCAGCGCGCCGTCACCCGCGCGCGCAGGTTCGGGTCGTCCGCGCGGACGTACTCGACCACCCCGCGGCGGTTGAAGACGACGTGGAATTCCTCGCCGCTGCTGCGCCAGTACTTCCACACGCGGTTGTCCAGGCTGGGCGTCTCGTTGGCGATGGGGTAGCCCAGCGACATGGCGACCTGTTCGCGCGTCATGCCCTGGCGCACGCGGCTGGCGCGCACGGCCTGCTGCACCGCCGGGGGCGCTGCGCGCAGGCGGCGCTGCGGGTTGTAAGGCACAACGTAACGGTGGGCGAAGGTGCCCATGTCGATCTCGCGGCTGTAGTCGTTGCCCAGGTCTTGCGCCTCGCCGTTCATCAGCGTGTGGACGCGGTAGCGGCCGTAACCCGTGATCTGGACCGGCGTGCCCGCAGGGATGACCCGGCGCGCGCTGTCGTAATTGATCTCGCTGATCCAGCCGCCGTCGGTGCGCATGTTGCAGCACAGCCAGCCGTTGAAATTGGATTGGGCCTGGGCGGCGGCGGTTGCCACCAGCGCAGCAGCACCGAGCAAAAGGGCGCGGCGCCCACGTGAGAGTTTGCACACGGTCATATCGACTCCTCCTGGAAATGGGGTGCGACACATTGTGGGGGCGGCTTGTGGCATCCGTTGGCGGCGTTTCCGGCGTTCCGCAACTCAAAGTATTCGTCTGCTAGCGCGCGGCGCAAAAAAAGCCGCGCCGCGCCGTTCAGGCCCTGGTCAGGACCGCGCCCGCCCTACCGCCGCACCCGCATCAGCGTGCTCTTGCCGAACAGGCTTTCCACCAGGTCCACCGCCAACTCCGCCGTGCGGTTGTGGGTGTCGAAGGCGGGGTTGATTTCGACGATGTCGAGCGAGCCCATGCGGCCGGTGTCGGCCACCATTTCCATGCACAGCTGCGCTTCGCGGTAGGTGGGGCCGCCGCGGATGGTGGTGGCGACGCCGGGCGCGATCTCGGGATCGAGAAAGTCCACGTCCAGGCTGACGTGCAGGTGTGTGCCTGGCGCCATGCCGGCCAGGGCGCGGTCCATGGTGGCGCGCATGCCGTATTCGTCGATGTAGCGCATGTCGAACACCTCGATGCCGGCGGCGTGCACCAACTGCTTTTCGCCCGCATCGACGCTGCGGATGCCGATCTGGCGCAGGTCCTGCGGCCGCAGCGCCGAGTGCGCTGCGGAAAAGCCGCCTAGCGTGACCAACTCTGCCGGCCCGTCGCCGCACAGGCTGGCCACCGGCATGCCGTGCAGGTTGCCGCTGGGGGTGAGGGCGGCGGTGTTGAAGTCGGCGTGCGCGTCGAACCACAGCACCCGCAGCGGCACGCCGCGGTCGGCGCAATGGCGCGCGACGGCACTGATGCTGCCCATGGCCAGGCAGTGGTCGCCGCCCATCAACACCGGCAGGCGGCCGGCCTGCAACTCGGCCAGGACGGCGGCGTGGACCGCGCGGTTCCAGGCCACGACCTCGGCCAAGTGGCGAAAGCCATCGACCGGTGGTTGCCAGGGGTTGGGTGGGCCGCTGAGGTTGCCGGCGTCGTGCACCGCTAGGCCTTGCGCGCGCAGGGCTTCGGTGATGCCGGCCACGCGCAAAGCCTCGGGGCCCATGCTAGCGCCGCGCTCACCAGCGCCGACGTCGGTGGGCGCGCCGATCAGGCTGACAGCGGTGAAGGGGGTGTCGCTTTCGATCATGGGGGTGGGGCAGCTGCGCCGCCGTGCGGTGATTGCCCATGTTCCCATGCGAGGGCGGCCCCCGCCAGTGGCGCGCGCATGGCCCTGACCACGTTGTGGACCGGGTGCGGCCGCGGCCTTGGTCATTCTGCGCACCCATCGGACCGCATAATGGCCCGCATCCCACACCCTGCCTTTGCCGCCGGCCACGCCGGACGGCCACGATGCCATGCTGATCCTCGTTCTCGGTCTTTTGCTGTTCCTGGGCGCGCACTCTGTGCGCATCTTCGCCGACGGCTGGCGCACGCGCACCACTGCCAAGCTGGGCGACAAGGGCTGGAAGGCCGCGTATTCGATGGTGTCGCTGGTCGGCTTCGGGCTGATCATCTGGGGCTATGGCCTGGCGCGGCAGCAGCCGGTGGTGGTGTGGTCGCCGCCGGTGATGATGAAGCACCTGAATTCGCTGTTCACGCTGCTGGCCTTCATCTTCCTGGCGGCCGCCTACGTGCCGCGCAACCAGATCAGGGCCAAGCTGCACCACCCGATGGTGCTGGCCGTGAAGCTGTGGGCCTTTGGCCACCTGCTGGCCACGGGCAAGCTGGCGGACATCGTGCTGTTTGGCGCCTTCCTGCTGTGGGCGGTGCTGGACTTCCGCGCCGCGCGCCAGCGCGACCGCGCGCTGGGCACGGTCTACGCGCCGGGCACGATCGGCGGCACGCTGATCGCCGTGGTGGTGGGCCTGGTGGCGTGGGCGGTGTTCGCCTTCTGGCTGCACGCGGCCTGGATCGGTGTGGCGCCGATGGGACGCTCGCTGTAAGGCGACGAGGTCCTGGCAGCGACCGCTCGTCACATCAAAAATACTATTAAATCAATAGCTGTCCGCGCTGGTGGCTGTAAGGCTAATGGCCAATTTCTTTGAAAATTGGCCCTGTACCCCCGCCGCGGCGCGGCGCACGCTTTGGGGGGCGACGATCCCCTCGGCGGCCGGACCTACTCGCGGATTTCCGGCTCCACCAGCAGCGCCAGCAACTGCAGCGACTGCTGCCAGCCGAGGTAGCAGGCCTCGATCGGGATCATGCTGGGGATGCCTTCCTGCACGATGCGCACATCGGTGCCGACCGACACCTTGGCCAGCGTAACGGTGGTCTGCATCTGCCCAGGCAGCTGCGGGTCGTCAAAACGCGCGGTGTAGCGCAGGCGCTGCTCGGGCACCAACTCCAGGTACTCGCCGCCAAAGCCGTGGCTGTGGCCGGTGGTGAGGTTGGTGAAGCTCATGTGGTAGCGGCCGCCGACTTCGGCGACCAGCTCATGCACCTGGCCGGTGAAGCCATGCGGCGGCAGCCACTTGGCCCAGGCTTCGGGCGAGAGAAAGGCGCGGTACACGCGCCCTGGTGGTGCGCTCAGAACGCGGTGCAGGTGGACGGATGCGGTGTCGGACATGGCGTTGGCCTCCGTGCCGGTGTGCCAAAAGCGCATTCTTGGGCGCCCCCGCGCGGCTTGCCAGCCCCGCGGACGATGCCCGCGCCGGTGGCAGGGCTTCGTGGCGGTCCGCCGGGTCGGCCCGGGCGCGTTACACCGTGTCGGCCTGGGTGAAGGCGGTCAGCGCCTCTGCGGGCGCGTCGCTCACCTCAACCCGCTCCACCTGCGCGTGCGGCGGGCCCTGGTGCGCCCAGTCGATCAGCGCCTGCACGGCGTCGGGCGCGCCTTGCACCAGCGCTTCGACGCTGCCGTCGGCGCGGTTGCGCACCCAGCCGCTGACGCCCAGGCGTTCGGCCTGCTGCACCGTGCTGGCGCGGTAGTACACGCCTTGCACGCGGCCGTGGACGCGCAGCAGGCGGGTGATCGTGTCAAACATCTCGGGCATCATACGCAGCACCTTTTCACCCCGCGCCGGCCGTCGCGCCGCGCCCCTGAACGAGCGCCTGCCCATGTCGCTTCGATGGCTTTCCCGGACGCTGCTGCTTGTGGCCGTGCTGCTCGTGCTGGGCGCGGCCTGGGCGCTGTGGCGCTATGGGCACTACCAGCCGCCCGATCCGACCGTGCTGCCCGACGCGGCGGCGCTGGCCTATTTCATCGACGGCTATGCCCCGTCGCGCGAGGCCTTTGTGCGCAAGGCCGACGCGCTGGCCGCGCGCTTTGCCGGGGTCGAACGACTGCGCATCCCGGTCGCCAGCGCGCAGGTGCCGGGGCTGACGGTGGACGGCGTCTACGTGCCGGCGCAGCGCACGCCGCAGCGCCTGCTGATTCTGCTGTCAGGCACGCACGGCGTGGAGGGGCCGGCGGGCAGCGCGGTCACGCGGCTGTTCATGGACGAATTCATGGGCGACGCCGCCCTGGCCGACACCGGCGTGCTGTTGCTGCACGGGCTCAACCCCTACGGCTTTGCGCGCCAGCGCCGGGTGACCGAGCAGAACGTCGACCTCAACCGCAACGCCTCCGCGACCACCGCGCTGTACCTCACCGACAACCCCGGCTACCCGCTGGTGGACGGCTTGATCAACCCGCAGGCCCCGGCCGACACCGGCGCGCTGGCGCACCGCTTCTTCCTGCTGCGCGCGCTGGCCATGCTGGCGCGGCACGGCATGGCGCCGCTGCGCCAGGCGGTGCTGCAAGGCCAGTACGCCGAGCCGCGCGGCATCTACTACGGCGGCAGCGCGCTGGCGCCGCAACTGGAGGCGCTGGCGCCCACGCTGCGCCGCATCGTCAACGCCTACCCGCTGTCGATGTCGCTCGACCTGCACACCGGCTACGGCGCGCGGGGGCAGCTGCACGTGTTTTTGAACCCGCCGGCCGATGCGCGCGTGCGCAAGGGGCTGGAGCAGGTGTTCCAGGGCCACGCCATCGACTGGGGCACGGGGCAGGACTTCTACACCGTCACCGGCGACGTGACGGCCTGGATCGGCACGCTGCGCGACGGCGGCACGCACCTGCCCGGCGTGTTCGAGTACGGCACCATGGACAGCCAGGGCACGCTGGGCGCGATCAAGTCGCTGCACCTCGGCGTGCTGGAAAACCAGGGCGCGCAGCACGGCTACGCCAGCGACGCCGAGCGCGAACGCATCCAGCGCGACTACGTCGAGATGTTCAACCCCCGCTCGCCCGCCTGGCGCACGCAGGTCCTCCAGCAAAGCCGCCAGCTGCTGCGCCAGGTGATGGCGCGGCTGCCGCAGCTGGGCCGCTGACGCGCGCCCGCCCATGGTCGACGCCACCACCGCGCCCCGGCCCGCGCCGCGCAAGGCCTTGCCGGTGGTCGACGCCGCGCGCTGCACCGGCTGCGGCTGGTGCGTCGGCGTGTGCGCGCCGCACGTGCTGAGCCTGCACAGCGCAGACGGTCGCAAGACGTCGACGCTGGACGACGCGGCCGGGTGCACCGGTTGCGCGCTGTGCGCGCTGCGCTGCCCGTTTGACGCCATCGCCATGGTGCGCACGCGGCGCGGCAGCGGTGCGCAGGACGCCGCTGAAGATCATCAAAATTGATAGCTGGCCGCGCAAGTGGCTCTAGGGCCAACGGCACAAACGGCGATAATCTCGCCATGGCTTCCCAAGACACCCCCAGCACCCTCGACACCACCCGCACCGACGGCCGCCGCATCCGCGCGGTGCGCCCGCTGCTCACCCCCGCCATCCTGCAGGAATGGCTGCCCGCGCCCGAGGCGGCGCAAGACCTGGTCGAAACCAGCCGCCACGCCATCTCGCGCGTGCTGCACGGGCAGGACGACCGGCTGGTCGTCGTGGTCGGGCCGTGTTCGATCCACGACCACGCCCAGGCGCTGGACTACGCGCGCCGCCTGCGCACCGAGGCGCAACGCCACGCCGGCGAGCTGCTGACGGTGATGCGCGTGTACTTTGAAAAACCGCGCACCACGGTGGGCTGGAAGGGTTACATCAACGACCCGCACATGGACGGCAGCTACGCCATCAACGACGGGCTGGAGATGGCGCGGCGCCTGCTGCTGGAAGTGACCGCGCTGGGTCTGCCGGTGGGCTGCGAGTTTCTGGATTTGCTGAGCCCGCAGTTCGTGACCGACCTGGTCAGCTGGGGCGCGATCGGCGCGCGCACGACCGAGAGCCAAAGCCACCGCCAGCTGGCCAGCGGCCTGAGCTGCCCGGTCGGCTTCAAGAACGGCACCGACGGCGGCGTGAAGGTGGCGGCCGACGCCATGCTGGCGGCCGAATCGCCGCACGCGTTCCTGGGCCTGACCAAGATGGGCCAGGCCGCCATTTTTGACACGCGCGGCAACCCCGACTGCCACATCATCCTGCGCGGCGGCAAGGCGCCCAACTACAGCAAGGCCGACGTGGACGCGGCGTGCGAACTGCTGAAGAAATCCGGCCTGCGCGAGCAGGTGATGATCGATGTGTCCCACGCCAACAGCAGCAAGCAGCACGCGCGCCAGATCCAGGTGGCCGAAGACGTGGCCACGCAGGTCGCCGCGGGCGACGAACGCATCATGGGCGTGATGATTGAAAGCCACCTGCAGGAAGGGCGCCAGGACATCGTCGAAGGCCAGGCTTTGACCCCCGGCGTGTCGGTGACCGACGCGTGCATCAGCTTCGAGCAGACCGTGCCGGTGCTGGACGGGCTGGCGAAGGCGGTGCGGGAGCGGCGGGCGAAGCGCGGCTAAGTGGGCGGTTGAGCCATCGGCCGCCGTGCGGCTGTTGGGACCGCGACTCAGGCTACGGGTCTTGCAGCAGAAAGCTCAGCATCGCGACCACCAGGGCGGCACCGATCAACCAGGCGCTTTTGGCGGAAATCGGGCGGTAGCGGGGATCGTCCGGGTTCGATTCGGGCGCCAGCGCCCACCAGATCCGCCGGAGGAGCGGGCCCTGCGTCGGCGATTGACGCATGCGCCAGGCGACGTACGCGCTGGACGCCCCCACGCCCCAGATCACCACCCGTTGTCGCGCAACCAAGCCCCCATGTGCGGACGGTAGCAGAAGGCGGGCTGCGGGCGGGCGGGCAGCATGAGTTCGATCGCCCGATACTACAAAGACAATAGCTTCTTGCGCAGGTAGTTGTAGGGCCACAGGCCGAATCAACCTAAAACCCTCACCGTTGTACGCCGCACGGTGAAGTGCCGAAAACCTGCCGTTTCGGCAGCGCGGGGCGCATCGCGGGGCCTGACGGCAGGCCCGGTGCGCCAACGCGCAGCGCCGATCAGCGGCGGCGCGGGCCGCCACCGCCGTCGTTGCGGCGCTCGAGGTGGCGGAAGCTGATGCGGCCCTTGCTCAGGTCGTAGGGCGACAGCTCCAGCGTCACGCGGTCACCCGCCAGGATGCGGATGTGGTTCTTCTTCATCTTGCCGGCGGAATACGCCACCAGCTCGTGCCCGTTGTCCAGCGTCACGCGAAAACGGGTGTCGGGCAACACTTCGTTGACGATGCCCATCATTTCGATCAGTTCTTCCTTGGCCATGTACGGTCTCTGTGGTTGATTCGATTCTTCGGTGCGTCCACCAGGCCTTGGGCGCTTGCAGCGCCGCGCGCGAATGGGTGATACGGACCCCGCGGCGTGCTGTGCGTACGCTGCCACCATCCCGCCCCGGGCGTCTTGCCGGCCGGACAAGGACGTCGTGGAAGCGAGGTGCCGCACCGCCAGCCGTCGCCAGCAGCCGCACCCGTGGATGGCACGGACGCCGCAGGTTGTGGTGCGCCAGCGGTTGGTGAAAGTGGGGCGACGGCTGCGGGCCAGGCCATCGCAGCAACGGCGCGCAACTGGTGCGCGCCCGCCCACCGGTCGCTGGTGCGCGGCGTGACGGCCCGCCAGCCTGGCCCGTGTCCCACCAGGCGGCGCTGACGCCGTCGCACCTTGTCGCGCCTGGGGGCCCGTGAAGGTAACTGCGTATTTTACTGTGGAGGAGGGTTTTCGCCAACTTCTGGGCCAACGGGGCCTGAACGGCGCCGTGGTGCACTCAGACCGTCGCTCGCGTGCTGGGCTGCGCGTGAAAGCCAGGCGGTCGACTCACCGGCTGCGTTCGTCGCCGACTCATACCCCCGCCGGCACAGTATCCGCCGTTGACCCGTGCTTCACAATTCCTAGCAAACTGTAAAGTTAGTAGACGTTCACATCGTTACATCGCCAACATCTTCGCCCGCCATGTAACGCGATTGGCCGGCAGACTGCGTCCTGTGTTCAACGACCGAAAGGTACCCACCCCATGAAGCAACGCAACCTGCGCCTCGTGCCGGCCGCCCTGCTGATGACCACCGCCCTGTCCTGGAGCCTGCCTTCGCTGGCACAGACCAGCGCCGGCAGCAGCACTGCGCCCGCCCGCCCGGCCAGCGCAGCCGCGCCCTCGATGGGCGGCGGCAGTGGCCTGCACCCGAACGCCCAGGTGGCGCCGCCGGGCCCCGCTGTTGGCGGCACGGCCGCACCCGCGCCGAGCGGTACGCCGCCAGGCGCCAGCACCAACGGCCTGCCCCCCGGCTTTGAGCCGGCGGTACCCGGCAACGCCGGCAGCAGCAGCACCGCACCGCGCGGCGCCGCCCCCGCCGGCACCAAGCCGGCCACCACCACGCGCCCCTGACGCGGTGAAAACCTGACGCGCGCGCCCCATGGCGCACGCGTCGGTCATCAGGTTCTCAGAGCGGCGGCCCTGCGCCGCCCATGTCCCGGAGTCGCGCCGCTGTTGCGCTGCGATCCGGGGCTTTTTTATGTTCCAGGGCGATCTGCCGCACCGACCTCGAGTGCCGAGGATGTGAGCCATATCGCCCGTCAGCCCTAGATCAATCTGCGCAGGCAGCTACTCAATTCATAGCAAGCAGCTTGCATGAACGGACCCACGTGTTCGTTGACATGGCGGCAGGGTTTTATCGCAGTGCAGCAATTATCGGACACTTCTGTCCGATAATTGACGCTCATCCCACTGCCTGACCATGACCGCCCGCCGCCCCGATGCCGCCACCCGCCGTGCCCAGTTGCTGGACGCGGCCGACGCCGTGTTCACCGAATTTGGCGTCAACGCGGCGCTGGACCTGATTGTCGAGCGCGCCGCCGTCGGCCGGGCCACGCTGTACCGGCAGTTCCCCGACCGGCAGGCGCTCCTGCAGGCGCTGCTGGAGCGCTCGGCCGAGCGCCTGGCCGACAAGGCGCACAGCCTGGGCGACGCGCCCGACGCTTTCTTCACCCTGCTGGCCTACCTGGCCGAGCGCACGGTGCGCTCGCCCGCGCTGTCGGACTATTGGCGCACCGCCTCGCTGAACGACCCGCGCTTTGCGGCGGCGCGCCAGCAGGCCTGGAATGCTTTTGGCCCGGCCCTGGCGCGCGCCAAGGCGCAGGGGCTGGTGCGCGACGACGTCCAGCTGCGCGACATCTCGCTGCTGTCGGGCATGCTGGGCGCCGCCCTGCGCGGCGACACGGACGCGGCGCGACGCCGCCTGGCCAAACAGGCGCTGGAACTGCTGCGCCGCGGCCTGCGCCCCGACACGCCGCCCAGCCAAGGTGACAGCGCATGAGCGCCACGCCCGTCTACTTGCGCCGCCCACCCGACTGGGAAGAGCACGAAAAGCCCGCCTTGCCGGGCTCGCCGGCCATGCCCCACCACCCGCCGTGGGAACGCGCCTGCTACATCCTGGTGGCGATCCTGGTCGGCCTGACCGGCGGCCTGGGCAACGCCTTGTTCACCGCCAACCTGCCGACGATCCAGGGCCAGATGGGCCTGACGCCAAGCGAAGCGGCCTGGTTGTCCGGCGCCTACGTGACCTTCAATGTCACGGCCAACATGCTGGTCTACAAGTTCCGCCAGCAGTTCGGCATGCGCCTGTTCGCCGAAATCGGCCTGGGGCTGTACGCGCTGCTGTGCGTGCTGCACCTGCTGCTGGGCAGCCCCGCCAGCCTGCTGTGGCTGCGCGGTGCCAGCGGGCTGGTGGCCGCCGCCTGCACATCGCTCGGCACGCTGTACATGCTGCAGGGCATGCCACGTACCTATGTGCTGAAGATGCTGGTGCTGGGCGTGGGCGTCGGCCAGCTGGCTACGCCACTGGCCTGGATCCTGTCGCCCAGCCTGCTCAACCACGGGCAGTGGCACAACCTGTACGTGCTCGAAGCCGGCCTGGCGCTGATGTCGTTCGCCGCCGTGGTGCTGCTCAAGCTGCCCACCGGCCTGTTCGTCAAGGCCTTTGAAAAGCGCGACTTCCTCAGCATGGCGCTGCTGATCCCGGGCGTGGGCCTGCTGGTGGCCGTGCTGGTGCAGGGCACGCTGCGCTGGTGGACCAACGCACCGGAGCTGGCCTGGATGCTGTGCGGCGCCATCGCGCTGATCGGGACCGGGCTGTATCTGGAACACCACCGGCCCAACCCCTTGCTGCACACCCGCTGGTTCATGCAAAGCGCGACGGTGCGCTTTGTCATCGGCGCGATCGTGCTGCGCTTTCTGACCACCGAGCAGAGCTATGGCGTGGTCGGCATGCTGCGCTCGCTGGGCATGACGCCCGACCAGATGCAGCCGCTCTTCGTCGTGATCTTTGCCGGCACGCTGCTGGGCGTCGTGCTGTCGGCCGCCAGCTTCGGCCTGGAGCACGCCGGCAAGCAATTGCTGGCGGCGCTGCTGCTGCTGGCGGTGGGCGCGGTCATGGACTTCCACCGCACCAGCCTGGACCGCCCGGCGGACTTCTACGTCAGCCAGTTTTTGCTGGCCGTGGGTTCGGGCATCTTCATGGGCCCGCTGATGCTGCTGGGCGTGGTGCAGGGGCTGAAGAACGGCCCCAACCACATGCTGACGGCGATCCTGACCATTTCGATGACGCAGGCGCTGGGCGGCCTGATGGGCTCGGCCCTGCTGGGCACCTACCAGACCTACCGCGAGCAGGCCTATTCCGTCGCCCTGGTGCAGCAAATCAACCCGGCCAATCCGCAAGTCGCCGCGCGCCTGCAGCTGCAACAACAGGCGTTGGCCCCGGTGATCACCGACCCGACGCTGCGCGCTGCCCAGGGCTCGGCCCAGCTGTCGCAGACCGTGCGGCGTGAAGCGAATGTGTTGGCCTACAACGACGTGTTCCACCTGGTGGCGCTGGTCGCGTTTGTCTACCTCGCTTGGGCGCTGTTGATGCTGGGCCAGGCCCGCGCTGCCGCCGCCCGTGCCGCGCGCCAGGCCCGCCGGCTGGAAGACACCGCCGCCGAAGTCGGTACCGACGCCGCCGTGCAGGCCCCCAGCGCCCACGACGACGACACCGACGCGGACGCCGACGCGCGCGAAGCCGCACCCGCTGAGCAGCGGTCGCCACCGGCCGTCCCCGCGCCCACATGACAGCGCGCCCACCCACAAAACCCCTTTTTTCCCGCCTTTTGACCGATCCGCCATGAGCACCCCTGCCACCCCTGCCACCCCCGCAGCCTCGCCAGCACCCGCGTCAGCCCCTGCGGCCGCGCCCATGGTCAGCCCCTCGCCCACGCCCAAGAAGACCCGGCCTTCGCTGCGCAGCGCCGTCCTCGCTGCCGTCGTTGGCGCAATCGGCATCGTGCTGGTGCTGAAGGCGTGGAACGTCGGCCCCTTCCAGACCGCCGACGTGTCGACCGACAACGCCTACGTGCGCGGCCAGGTCACGGTGCTGGCGCCGCAGGTCAATGGCTATGTGACCGAGGTGCTGGTCAAGGACTACGAGCACGTCAAGGCCGGGCAGGCACTGGTGCGCATCGACACGCGCAGCTACGAAGCCGCGCTGGCCCAGGCCGAGGCGCAACGCGCCAACGCACAGGCGCAGCTGGCCAACTCGGCCCAGACGCAGTCGCAGAACCAGGCCACGCTGGGCGCCAAGCAGGCCACGCTGGCCGCCGCCCAGGCCGAAGCGGCGCGCGCGCAGGCCGAACTGCAGCGCGTGGAAGAGCTGGCCGGACGTGGCTCTGTCTCGC
The DNA here is from genome assembly GCA_023442945.1 of Pseudomonadota bacterium. GTDB lineage: Bacteria > Pseudomonadota > Gammaproteobacteria > Burkholderiales > Burkholderiaceae_C > Ottowia. The sequence continues at coordinate 14,833 of JAEZWW010000104.1, forward strand.
TGAACGAACGCGACAAGGTGCGCGCCGCCGCGCGTTTGGCAGCCACCAACGTCGACAAGGCGCGCGCCGACATCACCATCGGCCACGAAACCATCAAGGCGACCACCGTCAACCGCGCCGCGCTGACGGCCGCCGTCAAGATGGCCGACGCGCAGGTGCAGCAGGCGCGCATCAACCTAGACAACACCACCGTGCACGCGCCCAGCGACGGGCAGGTCAGCGAAGTCTCGGTGCGCAAGGGCCAGTACGTCGCCGCCGGCAGCCAGTTGCTGTACGTGGTGCCGCCGCAGCTGTGGGTGATGGCCAACTTCAAGGAAACGCAGACCGCGCACGTGCGCATCGGCCAGCACGCCAGCTTCACGGTGGACGGCCTGGACGGCGCGCGCCTGACAGGCCAGGTGCTGGAAATCGCGCCGGCCACGGGCTCGGAATTCAGCGTCTTGAAGGCCGACAACGCGACCGGCAACTTCACCAAGGTGGTGCAGCGCCTGCCGGTCAAGATCGCGATCGATCCGGGCCAGGCCCTGGCGCCACGGCTGCGCCCGGGCATGTCGGTCATCGTCCACGTGGACACGGCTGCACCGGAGCAGCGGACATGAGCGCCCCGACACGCCTCGCCATAGCCGGCGCCGCGCTGGCCCTGTGCGCCGCCTGCGCGCCGCTGCACCCGCCCGTGCCGCCTGAAGCTGCCATCAGCCTGCCGGCACAGTACGAAGCCGAGGCCGCGACCGCCGGCGACACCACCATCGCCGCCAACTGGTGGGCCCAACTGGGCGACACGCGGCTCGACGCGCTGGTCGACCAGGCCTTGGCGCGCAACACGGATGTGCTGGCCGCCATGGCCCGCGTGCGCGAAGCGCAGGCCGGATTGGCGCTGGCCGACGCGGCGCACCAGCCGGTCGTCAACGCCGCGCTCGGCGCGCAGGCCGGGCGCAGCCTCGGTGGCTTGGGACCAACGCACTCGCGCAGTGCCCAGCCGGGCCTGCAAGCCAGTTGGGAGCTGGATGTCTGGGGCCGCCTGTCCGCCCAGAGCCAAGCCGCCGCCGCGCGCGTGCAGGCCAGCCAGGCCGACCGCGACGCCGTGCGGCTGGCCGTGGCCGCGACCACTGTTCAGGGCTACCTGAGTCTGCGCGCGCTGCAGGAACAACTGGCCATCAGCCAGGCCACCGTAACATCGCGGGACAAAGCCTTGCAGCTGGCACAAGGGCAGGCCGATGTCGGCTACACCTCGCGCCTGCAGCTGACCCAGGCGCAAGCCGAATACGAAGCGGTGCAGCAGCAGGTCGCGCAAATTGCGGCGCAGATCGACCGCCAACAGCACGCGCTCAACCTGCTACTGGGTGAAGCCGGGGGCAGCACCCGCTGGCGCGCTGCGGGTGCGCCAAAGCTGGACCAGTTGCACTTGCCGGAAGTGCCCGCCGCGCTGCCGTCGGCCCTGTTGGCCCGCCGCCCGGACATCGGCCGCGCCAGCGCCCTGCTGGCCGCCAGCGATTACACGCTGGCCGCACAGCGCGCAGCTTTCCTGCCCCAGGTGACGCTCAGCGCCAACGTCGGCAGCCTGCTCATCAACGCGCTGCACTACAACCCGCTCACCGTGTGGAGCCTGGGTGGCAGCCTGCTCGCCCCGCTGTTCAACGGCGGCCGCCTGCAAGCACAGATGGACGCCGCCACCGCGCAGCGCGATCAGGCGGCCTACGCTTACCGCGGCGCGGTGCTGAATGCGTTCAGCGACGTCGAAAACGCATTGACCGCCACCACGCGCCTGGCCGACCAGTCGCGCCACGCCGTGCGCCGGCGCGATGTGTTGCAGCAGTCGCTGGGCTACGCACACGACCGCTATGAAGCGGGCTACGCCAGCTACCTGGAGGAGTTGGACGCGCAGCGCAACCTGTACGCCGCGCAGCTGGAAGTCGTGCGCCTGCGCCAGGCCGAGCTGGACAACCGCGTGCAGCTGTACAAGGCGCTGGGCGGCGGCTGGCGGCCGGAACCGGCCGCGCCCCACACGCCCGCCAGCTGAGGCCGCTTGGGCGCCGGCCGTTGCGTCAGTCGGTGCTCTTTTCCTCAACCACCGCAGCCGGCGGCGGCTTGGGTGCGGCTTTCTTGCGCGTCACCGGTTGGGCGGGTGCCGACGCCTTGGCCTGGGCCGACTTGGGCGCCGGACCGCACTTGGCTTGGGTGTACTGGCCGCGCAGATCAGCCAAGTGGGTGGAGATCTGGTCCAGCACCGGCGGCGGCAGCGGCTGCTGGAATTCAAAGTCCAGCCGCTCAATCTCGGCCGACCAGTAACCGCACAACGACGTCTGCTGCGACGGGTCGTGTCCCGACGCCGTGAACACCGCCGGGCGCGCCACGCGCACCGCCGGGCCGCTGTCACCGGTCGAGCCGGTCACGCCATTGGCGTCCACCCCGGCTGGCTGCTCCGCGTCGGCCGCAGACATGCCGGAGCTGCGCGGCTCCAAGGTCGACCCGGCCGGGCACGGCGTGTTGGTGTAGGTCACCTGCCCGTCCACCACGCATTTGTTGACGCCTTCCAGCCCCGTCACCGCCGGCCCGGCCGACGGGGCGGGCTGCGACGGCGCAGGCGGCTGCACCGTGCGTGGAACAGCGGCCACCGGGGGCGGTTCTGCCGGCGGCGCCTGCGCATCGGGCGGGGCCTGCAAGGTGGGCGTCGCGCCCGACGCCACGGCGCGGCGCTTGGCCACGTCGTCAATGAACCATTCGTAGGCGCGCCACGCGCCCACCACCAGCAGCACCAGCGCGACGCCGGTGATCACCCAGCGCAACGCACCGCCACCCGATTCGGGCTCGGGCGGCATCAAGGGGCGGTCCGACGGGTCGGCAGCGACGGTGTCTTCGGTCATGGCGCAGGCGGGTCGTAACGACAAGGCCGACGTGAAATGACGGCCTGGCGGAATGATAGCGGTAGGGGGGTTGCTGAGCGGTCGCGCTGCCAGCGCTTACGCCAGCCCTGCCGCAGCTTGCTCAACGGGCATACTGGCGCGCGGCCCTTGTTGGGCGTTGCGCAACCCCTATTTCCGCTTCCTTGGCGCGTCTGGCCTTTCCACCTTGTCGATCTACGACCCGATCCACGATGGCATGGACCGCAGCGTGCGGGGTGTGCGTCACGACTTCCAGCGGCCACCGCCGGCGCTGCGGCGCTGTGTGCACGGCTTCTGGCAACTGAAGAGCGACGGCGCTCTGGCCAACGAGTTCATCTTGCAAGCAGTGCCCGACGCCTGCGTCAATCTGCTGTTCAACCGGCTGGACCCCGACATCGCCGCGGTCACCGCCCTGCGCACACGCAGCGAAGCGCTGAACCTGGGCCGCCACTTTCACTACGTCGGAGTGCAACTCATGCCCGGCGCGTGGCGAGGCGACCCGCGCGCCTCGCGCGACCATTTTGTCGACAGCGCGTACGCCGGCCCCCTACCGCTGCGCGCCGCCAACCAGGCCATGGCGCAGCAGGATTTCGCGGGCATGCAGATCGTCATGGCGGCGCTGGTGGCCGAGCTGACCGACCGCGGGCTGATCTCGCCCGATCCGGTGCTCGAACGCATTCTGGTTTCCATGGACGCGATCCGCACCGTGCAGGACATGGCCACTGCCGTGCACTTGTCACCCCGGCAATTGCAGCGCCGGCTCACGCAAGCCACGGGCCTGTCGCCGCGCGAGCTGCTCAAGGTGCTGCGGGTGCAGCGCTCCTTCTCGCAGCACTACCTCGATCTGTACGCCGACCAGTCGCACTACATCCATTCGTTTCGCGAAGTCACCGGCTACACGCCGACGCGCTACCAGCAAAAGTTTCATGTCTGATTGACACAAGACAGGCCGCCCCGCGCTCGATAGCCTGCGGACTCCAATCAACAACGAAGGAGTTTGTATGACGATGAGCAACGCAGTGGGATGGTTCGATATCTACGTGCAAGACATGGCGCGTGCCGTGCAGTTCTACGAACAAGTGCTGCAGCAGCAGTTGGAGCGACTGCCCGACCCGACGGGCGAAACCGAAACCATGGCCTTTTCCACCGAGATGACCCGCTATGGCGCGGGTGGCGCGCTGGTCAAGGCGCGCCATGGGCGGCCGGGCGGCGGTGGCACACTGGTTTATTTCAGTGTGACCGATTGCGCCGTCGAAGCCGCGCGCGTGGTCAAAGCCGGCGGCAAGCTGCTGCGCGACAAAACCTCCATCGGCGAATTCGGCTGGATTTGTCTTTGCGAAGACACGGAAGGCAACCCATTTGGGCTGAGCTCGATGCAATAGCAACCGCCGCTTGATGACCGGCGACGACCCATTCCGCTGCCCATGCACTTGGGGCGGTTCGCGATCCAGATCACTTGGCCGCCAGAGTGACCGGGTTTTCCACGCTGGCCGCCGATGGCGGCGCCTCGGCCACTTTCGGTTCCCCCGTCGACGCGACGCCGGCCTGCGCCACCCACTTATCCCGCCCCCCCGCCAGCTGCGCGGCCAGCGCCCGCCGCGTGCGGATCGGCACGCCGCGCGTCTGATTCGCAATCCAGGCCATCCGCTCGCGGTCGACGCTGCCTTCGCGGGCCCAGCGCTGGGCTTCGTGCTGGGGGTTGCGCAGCATGGCGGCCAGGGTGACGGCCTGGCGCGGGCTGAGGCGGCGCGCGGGCACGCCGAACCAGTGTTGGGCCGCGGCTTCAGCGCCGCACAGGCTGCGGCGCGCGGGCGGGCCGTCGGCCAATTCGCCCCAGGGCGCGAGGTTCAGGTACAGCTGCAGGATGCGCGCCTTGCCCAGGGTTTGTTCCATTTCGACGGCGTAGAGCAATTCGCGCAGCTTGCGTTGCAGCGTGCGGTCGCCGCCGGCGACCATCAGCTTGGCCAGTTGCTGCGTGATCGTGCTGCCGCCGCCGGCGATGGTGCCGGCGCGCTGGTTGCCCTGCCAGTTGTGCAGCAGCGCGGGCAGATCGTAGCCGGGGTGCTCGTAAAAGTTCTGGTCCTCGGCGGCCAGCACGGCGCGCGCCAGCCAGCCGCGCGGGTCGTGCGCGACGGCGGTGCCGCAGGCGGGGCGCAGGTGCGCCCATTCGGCCGTGCCCAGGCCCTGCACGGCGAAGCCGGTCAGCTGCGGTTGCACCTTCAGCGCGCGCCCGGGCAGCGTCAGTTCGGCCGACAGCGCCAGCGTGCCGTCGATGCGCGCGCTGGCCAATTCGGGCAAATCGGGGCCAAGCAGCGCGACCCAGTCGCGCGCGGGGGCGTCCTGCCATTTCAGATTGACCCGCCAGCCCGGGCCGTCGCGCTCGGCGCGCCAATTTGCCGCCAGCACCGGGCGGTCGCCATCGGGCGCCTGCGCGCCCAGCAGCAGGCTGCCGCGCAGGTGCTGGCCGTTGACGTCGTTGATATCGCGCGCCAGCGCCAGTTGCGCGGCGGGCACGGTGAGCGTGTCCTGCCCCACCGCGGCGGGCAGCGGCAGGGTGCAGGGCTCACAGTGCAGGATCAGCGTGGGCTGCGGGCCTTCGGCGCCGGCCGGGCGCCAGCCCAGGGTGACAGGGCCCAGGCGCGTGGCGATGCGCACGCCGTCCAGCCGTTCACCGATCCACGGCGTGGTGGCCAACCACACCAGCTGCGGCACGCCGGCGCGCAAGGCCAGGGGGCCGCGGCCCAGCTCGGTCGCCCATTCGCCGGTCTGCGGCATGAGCGCGACGCGCAGCAGCGCCCACAGCGCGGCCAGCAGCACGGCGGCGGTGAGGCCGATCACGGCCAGGCCGCGCAGCACGCGGGTGCGCCAGCGGCGCGGCGGGGGCGCGGGGGGCTGGTCGGGCGAGGTGTCTTGCGGTGCGGTGGCGGGGTCCATGGTGGCCTCCTGGGGTGAAACGGTGCGGATGTCAGCAAGTTCTTTTGCTATTACTTCAGAAGCTGCTCGCGCAGATGGTTGTAGGGCCAGAGGCCATTTTCATGCATCACCGGCCTGCCAGGGCCGCGTGACCGTGATGGCGCGCCACGGGCCTGGTGACTGCCCGAACGCCGCCGCCCAGTACCAGGCCGAGGTGTCGGCAAAGCGGCGGCCAGCGGCGTCTTCGATCTGTTCGCACACGCGCAGCGCGACGCCTTCCTTGCGCGCGGTGAAGCAGCGCTGGACCTGGGCGCTGTCCGTGGGCGACGCGGCGGGCGCGGCGGCGGCTGGCTCATCCAAGGGCAGGCGGTCGGTGACGCGCAGGGCGATGGTTTGCAGCAGCGGTTCAGTCGCGGTGGGCGCGTTTGAGCCGCCGCCGGGCCGCCCCAAGGCGGCGAGGGCCCCGGCCCGCGGCGCGCCCGTGGGCCCTTCCACGGACGGGGGCAGCGGACCTCGCGCAGCGGGAAAGCGTGGGGGCGTCGAGACGCGCTCCAGCCGCTCGCCCTCAATCCGGTAGCCCAGCGCGCGGTAGCAGTCCACCGCCGGGTGCAGCAGGCGCGTGGGCTGGCGCACTTCGCGCAGCACGACGATCTGGCGGCCGTCGGTCAGGCGGGCGATGTGGCCGGGGAAGGCCTGGGCAAAGCGCTGTTCCACCGCCGACAGCGCCAGCGGCCGCACCGGCTGGCCGTCCCAGTCGCTGGGCAACTCGGCCGGCGCGCTGGGGACGGTGCTGGCCGCCGCCCCGTCAGTGCCAGGGCCGATGGCCGCGGCCAGCGCGCAGGCCAGCATGGCGGCGCCGAACGCACCCTTGCCCAGCACGCGGTGGCTGAAGGTGTTGGTCCACAGTTTCATGATCAAAATCCTTGTTGGCCCTAGAGAGATCTGCGCGGGCAGCTACTGAATCAAGAGCAGAAGCGATCAGTGACAGGGCGCCGGCCCATGCCCCAGGCGATCAGCGCGCAGACCGCGGCCAGCGCCACCAGGCCCACCGCTTCGTGCAGCCAGGGCGCGGCGCCGGGGCCGGCTTCCAGCGCGACCAGCACGCTGTTGCGCAGCACGTTGCCGACCAGCACGGCCGCGCCGACCAGCGGCAGGCGCAGTGCAAAGTCGCGGTCGCGCCGGCCGGCCCACAGCGCCACGGCGCAGGCCGTGAAGTAACCGGCCCAGGCCATCTGGACACCGGAGCACGGCGCGTCGACGATCACCAGCACGCCGTTCACGTTCAGGCTGCTGCCTTCGCGCACCACGGCGAACCACGGCGCCAGCAGCCAGCGGCTGGCTTCGGCCGTGACCACGCGCAGCGGGTAACCGGCGTAGAACTGCAGCGACGCGATCAGCGGCAGCGCCAGCACGGCCAGGCCCAACACCGGCAGCCGCCCCACGGCCAGGCGCGGCGCCGGCCACAGCACGCCGCCTTCGGCG